>JAMCWB010000051.1 GCA_023475025.1 Gammaproteobacteria bacterium | reverse complement strand
CATTGCTGAGGCTGACACGCTGGAGAAGCTGGAGCAGTTGCTGCCATGGAATACGGCACTGGAGCCTGTTGTGAAAAAAGTGGCCCAGTTCGATTAAGGGCAAGTGGGTCGATTTAGAGGCGCTTACAGTAGATCATCCTCAGTCAGGCTCTTGATTGGGGTTTTTCCTATAAAGGGGATGACGTCTTTGCCGAATCGGCGTTGTAACTCCCTATTATTGTCTTCTCTGTTAACACCGTCTGTTATCCATTTATCAAACAGATCTGAGATGGTGAGCATTTCAGCTGATGATTGAGCTGCCTCAGCGATCGTTGTAGCGACTGCGTTTTGCACCTCGATTCTGGCAGCTTTTTTTGCCTCTCCGGGATCAAGCCCCTCGGAGAGCAACAGTTTGGCTCTGTCTCGGATGCCCCTTATTTCGCTAAGTGTATTTTTGGGCCACGTCCCACAACTAAGGTCCCTGGTTTTTCTATTCCATTTGTAGCGATAGTAAAAACTGATTGTGACCCCCGACTTTCTTTTTCCGACTTTCCCAAGCAGGTTTCCATCATCGCGAAGTATTATGCCGTGTTGATCAGCGGTTATCGACTCTAGTTTTTTTACCGTTAGCTTAGCCATGTGTACTCCGCATCTGAAACAGGCAGGTTAAAAATACCCCCACTTTTACCCCCACTGATAGGGTGGATTCCATCATAGAGATATGTTCGGATATGGACAAGAAAATTATATAAGATATTGAATATTATAGATATATTGTGTCCGATGCTGTCCGATACAGTCTTGTTGAAAGTTTAAAATAACTGCATGGGGTGCAAGGGGTCGAGTGTTCGAATCACTCCGTCCCGACCAAATATCGAAAGGCCGATCAGCAATGATCGGCCTTTTTGGTTTTCTGCGTTAAAACACTTCAGTAAAAAATATCCCTACTTATACCGTCACTCTAAGCCTGCCATTTGGGCGACGTACCAGCATGCGCCACTTCCCCTCTGTTATGATCAAATCATAGGCTTGCTCAGGATGAGCCGCGGTGAAACGGAGTATTCGGTGAGTTTTTTAAATCTCGGCAAAAAAGACGAGTTCGGCAAGCAAACGCGTATTGAGCATCGCGGTAAGCATCTGCGTGCCAGCCGCACCGGCGGGGTGTCTTTGCGGGCGCAAACCAAGGCTGCCGGCCTGAATCTCACAGCCAATAGTCGCCACGGGGTAAGAGTCTCACGCTCTGTGGGTAAAAATACCCAGATGGCCCTGCAAAATGGCCGCTTCATCCTGCGCGGCCGTTACGGCTCAGGGGCTACCAAAGCCAACCTGTCCAAATCCGGCATTACCTTTTCCACTCGCAACCAATTGGGCAGTTTCAACTGGGTCAAACCCAACCGCTCCTCAGCCAAGGTCTTTGGCGTTCAGGTCCGCGGTAAAAACGCCGCAACGGCTCACCTGTTTTTTATGCTGTTTACTGTCCTCATTGAAGTGGCCAGGGTAGCGTTGCTGCTGTTGTTGCTGCTCCTGAACGGATTGTGGCGCCTGCTGGGCGTGCTCTGGCGGCTGTTATCGATGACGCCCTTTGCGCTGCAGCAAGCTCTGCGCTACTGGCGAAACCTGAAGATTCAGCGCATGCAAAACAACCTGCCAGCTGTTATCCCGTCAGCGATTGGTAGCTGGAAGGCTGGGCAGCTGGTCACCGCCATACAGCTGGTTGTCCTGGGTTGGGGGCGAGGAATAGCTGCCGACAAAGCTTTGCCGGCAGTGCAGCAAGCAGCCCCGGTAACTGATATCGCCAGTGACAAGGGCGCGGCGGCAATCATTGCTGAGCTGAACAGCTGGCAGCAACTGGCCCCAGAGGATAATGAGCCCGTATTTATGCTGGCGGTTCTGAGCTTGTTGGGCCAACAGGCCGCCCGCCAGCTGGAGCAATCGGTGCTGCCGGAGTTATTGCTGCAGATGGATGACCTGGCGTTGCAGCAGGGGCCAAAAACCCGCTTTCAAGAGAAGATGCTTGAGGTCTTCAGTGATGCTGCAGGGTTGCGTGTGGTGATTTGATCACAGCTCTACTCTGGCTTCTTACAGCCAAGCTGAATGTGAGACTAACCCAACGAATGACGTGACTAACTAGCTGAACTGTACACTACAGCAAACTCGCAGACGATTAAGCAGCATCAGGAACTCCCCATGACCAACTACCACTACACCCACACCACCCGCATCGGCGAACTGGATGCACTGGACGTTACACATCCTGACTTCACTGCGCGCGTTTTCTTGCAGGGCGCGCATCTGGTGCATTTTGCGCCGACGGGGCAGGGCAATTGGTTGTGGTTGAGCGAGCAGGCGCAGTTTCTGCCGGGGCGTTCGATTCGTGGCGGGGTGCCGATTTGCTGGCCGTGGTTTGGCGTGCCGGAGAAAAACCCGCCGGCGGTGCGCGAGCAGTTGCAGACTGATGCGGCTCATGGTTTTGCCCGTACTGCGCTGTGGACTCTGGTTGAAGTTGAGGAGTCTGCGCAGTCAGTCAGCTTGCGCTTGAGCCTGTCTACTACCGAGCTGGATATGCCGGGCTGGTCCGGTGCGGCCAGAGCTGAGTTACGGCTGCATTTTTCTGCCAATAATTGCCGGCTGGAACTCACCACCGAGAATCTGGGTGCGGCGCCGCTACATATTACCCAGGCGCTGCACACCTATTTACCCACGCCGGATATTCACAGCACCCGGATGCACGGCCTGGCGGGTTGTCGTTATGTGGATACCCTGCGTGACTGGCAATCGTTCGAGCAGCAGGGCGATGTGCTTTTTGAGGGTGAAACCGATCGTATCTACTACAGCGATCCGCAGCAGCCGTTGCACATTATGCCGGCTGATAAGCCGGCGATGGTGCTACAGGCCAGTGGCAGTCATTCCACCGTGGTCTGGAACCCGGGGCCTGATAAGGCGCGGCGTTTAGGCGATTTCTCGCCATCTGCCTGGACGCAGATGCTTTGCGTGGAAACAGCCAATGCGCTGGATGACGCCCAATGCCTGTTGTCCGGTATGAGCACCGTTTTGACACTGGTATTAGGCAAAGACAGCTGATTGCTTACGACTCACACCAGGGCTGAAATGTTGATGTCTTCGGCCAGTTTCAGCGTGTTGCGCCCTGCCTTTTTCGCGCTGTAGAGCGCTGTGTCAGCTTTGGCAAGCAAGGTCGTGCCGGTATCCTGATTGGTGGGAATGCCGCACCAGAGGCCTACACTGAAGTGCTGGGAAATGCTCAGTTCGCCAAACCGGGTCGGTGAGTTGGCGATGTAGTTTCGCAAGTCATCGACGGCGGTGGCCGCACCCTCGCGGGAGGTTTCTGGCAAAAGCAAAAGAAACTCCTCACCGCCGTGGCGGCCCAGCCCGTCCGATTGGCGCAAGCGTTGTCGCATCAGGTTGGCACAATGCTTGAGCACGGCATCGCCGGCCAGGTGGCCATAGATATCATTGATATTCTTGAAGTGGTCGATATCAATCACGGCGACTGCCAGCGGCGTGCCGTGGCGGCGCGCTCGTTCTATCTCGCTATCCATCTGCTCCATGATTGCCCGCCGGTTGGGCAGGTCGGTCAGCGAATCACGCAGTGCCATGTGTTTGAGCACCCCTTCAATGCGTTCCTTTGATAGCAGTACCAGGCCCAGTGACAGCATCATTACCGTGACTGTCCCGATGCTGATGGAAATTGACTGACGCAAATTACTGGCGTTGTAACGCATGTCTTCGGTCAGGCCGGTGATAATGGCGATAATACGGATCAGAATGCCGATCAGGCTGACAGCGGCGCCGACTATCAGCAGTAAATGGGCGCGGCCGCCGGGTTGTTGGTGGTTCTGTGCCCAGAGAATGATCAACAGGCATTGCACCATGAGCACGCCTGATGCTGCCAGCATGCGCGGTTCATTGGTGTCCAGCAGCAGTATCATCAATAGCCCGAGGATGATGGGTGCGCTGAACACTGAGAGCCAGGGTACGGGCTGTTGATTGATGCGGAAAATACTGGCGGAGTAAAACGCCAGCGCAACCGCCAGTAGCGTATTGGGCAGGCTGTAGGTCAGCCATAGCGGTGCATGGCCATAAAAAGTAAAGCACACATAGGCCAGGGCGTGAGCCATGAGGCCGGCGCCCGCGGTCAGCAAGCCGTCGCGCTGATCTAAACGGCCGACGACCAGCAAACAAAAGGCCATGATCAGCGCCACCCAGGCTACCGAGGCAAAGATGGTCGGAGTGTGGGCCGTCATACGGGCTGCGTCCTGCAGATTAAAAACGGCATTGCGTACCCATCCTGGGTGATTGTTATCCAGCTCCTATTAACGCGCTTGCCTTGGCTGCGGTCAAGCCCCCCCCTTTGTGCTGGTACGAGTATTGCTTCAGGACAGATCAGGTTTTCAACGGGGGAAGGGACATGTCCCGGGCATTGAATTTTATTCTGGCGGCGCGGCGTAGCGAGATTCAGGGCTTGCAGCAGCTGGAGTCAACCTGTGAACTGGTTACCAGGGTGAGCCAGTTGGTGCATACCTTGCAGCGTGAGCGTGGCTATTCCAACGTGCACCTGGGCAGTGCCGATGACCAGTGCCAGCAGGCTCTGGATGCGCTTACCGCCCAGAGCAAGCAGGCAGAAATGGCGTTGATGGAGAGCCTGCAGCAGCCTGACCTGGAGCAGACCTGCGCCGCGGAAAAAGTGCGCTTGTTCAATCATATTGCTGCCGTTATCCATGGGCTGGAGGGTCTGGCCGGGCTGCGTTCTGCTGTTCGGCGCCGTGCGGTGAGCGCTGAAGCCTCTACTCTGGCCTTCAGCCGGCCGATTGCAGCCTTGTTGGCGGTGGTTTTCGAGGCGGCCGATACTGCCAGTGACCCGCAGGTAACCCGCTGCCTGGTGGCCTTGTTCAATATGATGCAGGGCAAGGAGCTGTCCGGACAGGAGAGGGCGGCGGGCGTGGCTGGCTTTATCCAGGGCTGGTTCAGCCCGGCCATGCAGGAGAAGTTGCGCTTTCTTGCTGAGAGCCAGCAGCGTTGCTTTGACACCTTCCTGGATTTTGCCCCAACAGATGCTGTGCTGGCCTGGAGGGCGCTGCAGGCCGAGCCCTGGCAGGGCGAGATCGAACAATTACGCCAGGTTGCCCTGCGAAGCAGTGAGCAGCAGCGCATTCCGAGCAGTTTGCATGAGCCCTGGTTCGAGCTGACGACCACACGTATTGATGCCTACAAATCCATTGAAGATGCCTTGACGTCGGCCTTGCGCAGTCAATGTCAGTACAGTATTGCCGAGGCCACTGCGGAGCTGGATAACCATAAGGCGTTGCATCAGCGCCTGGTCGATCTGGAAAACCATGCTGCCGGAACAGGAACCCGACTGTTCAACATTCAGGCAACTGAGCTGGATGCTGCGCCTGCGGAGGTTATGGGGCAGCAGGTCAACCGTTCGATTCTGGATCTGGTCCATGAACAAAACCAGCGCCTGCTGGCTCTGCACGACGAGCTGGCCGTGGTGCGCACATCGCTGGATGAGCGGAAGTGGGTGGAGCGGGCCAAAGGGTTGTTGATGCAGCGTCACGGCGTGAATGAACCAGAAGCCTACCGCTTGCTGCAACAGGCGGCGATGTCCAAGGGTGAGCGACTGCTGGATATTGCCCGCACCCTGGTTAATACGGAAAAAAATCGTAAGCGCGCGTGACAATGTGCACCTGCACTGCGCAAGGCTAACCATTTCTGCGCTGATTCTGTGCGTTTTTCCGCTTTCAGTGTTAACCCGGTTGCAGCTCCGCAGCGGCCTGGACCGGGTTTTATCAGGATTTTCTTCGGCACTGTTTCCGGCGTGCACTGTGTTTGCCACCGGCGCAGGCCAAGCGTCTGTATTGCAAAGGCTTTAGCCAGTGAGCAGGGGCTGCATTGGCTGGGTTAAGCCGGGTTATTTCCGGTTGCCAAGGCAGAGTTACGGCAAGGTGCTCAGCCGATGTTGGCACAGAGTCTGCAATGCTCTTGGCAGGCCCGCAGTATGGCCACACTTTGAATTCGGACAACGGCGTCCACTCTTCCTCGATTGATTCGGGATTGGAGTGTACGCCGTTTTTTTTGCGCATTTGCAAGGGGTGCAGTGATGGATAAGAGCAAAGATTATTCGGCCATAATCAGCGAAAACAGCATCAAACGACGCGATTTTATCAAATACTCGGTTGCCGCTGCTGGCGGCGTTGCGCTCTTGGGCGGTGGGGTGCCTGGTCTGCGTACTGCAGCCTGGGCGGCAGGCTCGGATGCGCCGGAAACCACCAAAGCCAAGTTGGGCTTCATTGCCCTGACCGATGCGGCGCCGCTGTTTGTGGCGCTGGAAAAGGGGATGTTTGCCAAATACGGCATGCCGGACGTGGAGGTGCTCAAGCAGTCTTCCTGGGGTACTACGCGGGATAACCTGGTCCTGGGCTCGCAACGAAATGGTATCGATGGCGCGCATATCCTCACGCCCATGCCTTATCTGATCTCTTCCGGCGCCATGACCGCCAACAACGTCAAGGTACCCATGGTCATTCTGGCCCGGCTCAACCTGGCAGGGCAGTGCATTTCGGTCGGTCGTGAATATGCCGATCTCAAGCTGGGCGTCGACAGCACCCCGTTCAAGGCTGCACTGGCAGCCAAGCGCGCAGGTGGTGATGAAGTGCGCGCTGCCATGACCTTTCCCGGCGGTACCCATGACCTGTGGATTCGCTACTGGATGGCGGCCGGTGGTATCGACCCGAACCGGGATATCGCCACTATCGTCGTCCCGCCGGCGCAGATGGTCGCCAATATGCGCGTCGGCAGCATGGACACCTTCTGCGTCTGCGAACCCTGGAACGAGCAATTGATCCGTCAGGGCATCGGTTATACCGCCAACACCACTGGCGAGCTATGGGATAAACACCCGGAAAAAGCCCTGGGCATGCGTGCTGACTGGGTGGAGCAGAACCCGAATGCAGCCCGTGCCTTGCTCAAGGCCGTCATGGAGGCGCAGATGTTCTGCGAAGATCCGGCCAATGTGGAGGAGGTGGCTACCATCTGCTCTCGTCGGCGCTGGATCAACGCCCCCTTCGACGACATCATCGCGCGCATGCGCGGCACCTTTGATTACGGCACCGGCAAGGTGGTCGAGAACAGCCCGCACCGGATGCGCTACTGGCAGGATCATGCCTCTTACCCGTTCAAGAGCCATGATCTCTGGTTCCTGACCGAAAACCAGCGTTGGGGCTATCTGCCGATGGACTTTGATACCCAGGGCCTGGTCGAGCAGGTCAATCGCGAGGATATCTGGCGTGCCGCTGCCGCTGACCTGGGTCTGAACAGCGAGCTGATCCCGGACAGCACCTCACGCGGCAAAGAGACCTTCTTCGACGGCAAGGTGTTTGATCCGGAAAACCCCAAAGCCTACCTCGATAGCCTTGAGATCAAAGCCACGGCCTGAGGCCCTGGCAGGAGGACAGCCTGATGAACGCCAAAGCACATATTGAAAGTACCCAACCTGCCGCACCTGTTGTCGGCGCTGCCGAGCAGCCCAGTATGCCGGTCTGGCTGGTCAATGCCGGCCAGTTTTTGTTGCACCGGGCGCTGCCACCGGTGTTGGTGATTGCCGCGTGTATCTTGCTCTGGGAGATGCTCTGCGCCGCACCAGACAGTGCGCTGCCAGCGCCCAGCCAGGTGGTTTCGGATACCTGGGAGCTGATCGTCAATCCTTTCTACGATCATGGCGGTAACGATGTGGGCATGGCCTGGCAGATTCTCGCCAGTCTGGAGCGGGTTGCCTACGGTTACACCCTGGCAGCAATTGTCGGGGTGGCCCTCGGGGTGCTGGTCGGGCAGTCGACCTGGGCCATGCGCGGTCTGGACCCGCTGTTTCAGGTGCTGCGCACTGTGCCGCCGCTGGCCTGGTTGCCATTGTCGCTGGCCGGCTTTCAGGACAGCAACCCGTCAGCCATTTTCGTGATTTTCATCACCGCCATCTGGCCGGTCATCATCAATACCTCGGTGGGCGTGCGCAATATCCCTGAGGACTATCGCAATGTGGCCCGAGTACTGCGCCTCAACGGTGCCGAGTACTTCACCAAGATCATGTTGCCAGCGGCTGCGCCCTATATTTTCTCCGGCCTGCGCATTGGTATCGGCCTGTCCTGGCTGGCTATTGTCGCTGCCGAAATGCTGGTGGGCGGCGTTGGTATCGGCTTCTTTATCTGGGATGCCTGGAACGCATCACTGATCAGTGACATTGTTCTGGCCCTTATTTATGTCGGCATTGTCGGCTTCGCCCTTGACCGCCTGGTCGCCCTGATTGGCCGACTGGTTACCCGTGGCACCTCTGGCGCCTGAGGAGAATTATCATGAGCAACAGCTATCTGACTATCGAACAGGTCAACAAGCGTTTTAATACCGGAAAAACCAGCAATGAGGTGCTGCGTGATATCAACCTGAAGATCGAGCGGGGTGAATATATCTCGATTATCGGCCACTCCGGTTGCGGTAAATCGACGGTACTGAACATCGTTGCCGGGCTGCTGGATGCCAGTGACGGCGCGGTGATTCTGGATGGCAAGGAAGTCAAAGGCCCCGGTCCGGAGCGCAGTATGGTGTTCCAGAATCATTCACTGCTGCCCTGGCTGACGGTGTACGAGAATGTTGCCATCGCTGTCAACAAGGTGTTTGGACGTAGCATGAGCAAGGTCGCGCGGGATGAGTGGGTGCGCTACAACCTTAACCTGGTCAATATGACCCATGCATTGCATCAGCGCCCGGACGAGATTTCCGGTGGTATGAAGCAGCGTGTCGGCATTGCCCGCGCCTTGTCCATGCAGCCCAAGGTGCTTCTGCTGGATGAGCCCTTTGGCGCGCTGGATGCGCTCACCCGTGCTCACTTGCAGGACGAGGTCATGCGCATCCAGACCGAACTGAAAAATACCGTGATGATGATTACCCATGATGTGGATGAAGCCGTGCTGCTGTCTGACCGCATCGTGATGATGACCAATGGCCCGGCTGCCACCATCGGTGAAGTGCTGGATATCGATTTGCCACGGCCGCGTGATCGCCTGGCTCTGGCCGATGACCCGGATTACAACCGTTACCGTCAGGCGGTATTGCGTTTCCTCTATGAAAAACAGCGCAAGCCCGAGAAGACCGCTGCCTGAGGCGCCGGGCAGGGGAACTTTAGCGCGATTCGGTCATCTCATTGTCATCAGCACCAGGTAAAACAGGCTGTGAACCATGAGGGTTCAGTGTACCAGTCAGACAGGAGATGACCGATGAATGACTATGTAGAAGAGCTGCTTGAGCAGCGATCCCATGACGAGGATGTTGATGACGCCGAAGAGATGTAAATCCTTCGGCGTTTTTTATGCCTGATCTTTTTTTCAAGCGTTACTGCGCAGCTCATTGCGGCGAAATTGCCCCGGTGGCTGACCGGTCCAGCGGCGGAAGGCGCGCTGAAAGGCGGCCGGGGATGAGAAGCCGAGCAAAAAGGCGATCTCTCCGAGCGCTAGCTCGGTATCGCGGATGTAACTCACCGCCAGATCCCGCCGGGTCTGATCGATAATATCCTGAAAGCGAATCTGGTCTTCCTGCAGCAGGCGGCGCCGCAATGTCCAGGGTGCTGTGCCGAGTTGTGCCGCAACCTGTTCAAGCGTGGGTAGCGTGCGGTGCAGGCGAGCAGATATCAGCTCTTCAACCCTTTCACGTAAACGGCGATGACGCATTTGCTCGGCCAGTTGCTGTTCACAAAGCTGAATCAGGTGGGCATGGGTGGTGGCCGCACTTTGTACCAGTGGCAGATCCAGGCTGACACTGTCCCACAGCAGTTGATTTTCTGCCTGCTCAAAGTGCACCGGGCAGCCGAACAGGGCCTCGTAGGCGTCAGCATAGGGCGGCGGAGCAAACTCGACGTGGACTTCCCGCAGGCGCGCCTGGCCGCTGGTCAGTTGCCAGCCAAGGTGAGCACGCGAAGACAGTGCCGAGTCGACGACAAAAAAATTGAAGGCGTTGTAAGGGCTGATTGAATAAAAGCGGTGTGCAGGTGCCGCAAAGGTGGAGTGCCCGCGGTAATTCTGGCTCGACAGGCGCTCGAAGCGGGTCAGTGTTTCCAGTGCCTGGCGCAGCGTGGGCGCACATTGCGCGGCCATGCCGGCCAGCCCCAGATGGCTGGGTTGACTCAGCTGGCCCATGCGCAAACCCAGTGCCGGGTTGCCGGTCAGGCGTATGGCTGCGTTGCCCAGGCGCATAAAGCGCGGGATGCTGATGCGGGCCTGTGGCTCGGCGAGCATCTCGCGGCTGACGCGGTAGCGCTGAAACAGTGGCCACGGGTCCTGCCCGCTGGCTTCCAGCGCCCGCTGCAGGCTGATCAGATAGCCGACCGACAGGTCTCCCAGTTTCATGGCATGCCCTCGACAAGATTGGTAACGCAAGTCTACTGCAATGTCAGTTAAAGTTATAAAAATGTTATTCAGGGTGATTGTTCGTGCGCCGCAGTCGGCCTATTGTCTCAGCACTGACTCGATCGGCCATGACAAGGCCGGCACTTGATGCCTGATGACACCGGAGAGACCGATGAACGTGCAAGCCCGTTATCCTCACTTGTTGGCCCCGCTTGACCTGGGCTTTACCACCCTGCGCAACCGCTCCCTGATGGGCTCGATGCACACAGGTCTGGAAGAGCGCCCCAATGGTTTTGAGCGCATGGCCGCTTACTTTGCCGAACGCGCCAAGGGCGGTGTTGGCCTGATTGTGACCGGCGGTATCGGCCCGAATGAAGAGGGCAGTGTCGGCAAGGGTGCAGCCAAGCTGACCACGCCGGAAGAAGCCGAGCATCACAGCGTGGTGACCAAGGCCGTGCATGAGGCAGGTGGCAAGATCTGCATGCAGATTCTGCACGCCGGGCGCTATGCCTATACCCCGGATCTGGTCTCTGCCAGCGCAGTGCGTGCGCCGATCAACCCCTTTACCCCCAAAGAGCTGGATGAAGCGGGTATCGAGAAGCAGATCAATGATTTCGTCAATTGCGCCAAGCTGGCCCAGCAAGCAGGCTACGATGGCGTCGAGATCATGGGGTCGGAAGGCTATTTCATTAACCAGTTCCTGGTCAGCCACGTCAACAAGCGTACCGACCGCTGGGGCGGCAGCTATGAAAACCGTATGCGCCTGCCGGTCGAGATCGTGCGCCGGGTGCGTGAGGGCGTGGGTGCCAACTTCATCATTATCTATCGCTTGTCGATGCTCGATCTGATCGAAGACGGCAGCACCTGGGATGAGGTGGTCATGCTGGCCAAAGCAATTGAACAGGCCGGCGCTACCATCATCAATACCGGCATCGGCTGGCATGAAGCCCGCATTCCGACCATTGCTACCAAGGTGCCGCGTGGCGCCTTCACCAAGGTGACCGCCAAGCTCAAGGGTGAAGTATCGATTCCGCTGGTGACCACCAACCGCATCAATACCCCGGAAGTGGCGGACCAGGTGCTGGCCGATGGCGATGCCGACATGATCTCCATGGCGCGCCCCTTCCTGGCGGATCCCGAATTTGTGCTCAAGGCGGCGGAAGGCCGCGCCGATGAGATCAATACCTGTATTGGCTGCAACCAGGCCTGCCTGGACCATACCTTTGGCGGCAAGCTGACCAGTTGCCTGGTCAATCCGCGCGCCTGTCACGAGACCGAGCTGAACTATATCCCCACCACCCAGGTGAAGAAGCTGGCTGTCGTCGGTGCCGGTCCGGCCGGTCTGGCTGCGGCAACCATTGCCGCCGAGCGCGGGCACAGCGTGACCCTGTTCGATTCAGCCGACGAGATTGGCGGTCAGTTCAATATCGCCAAGCGCATTCCGGGCAAGGAAGAGTTCTACGAAACCCTGCGCTATTTCAGCAAGATGATCAGCAAGCACGGTGTGCAGCTGGCGCTGGGCAAGCGAGTAACCGCAGACGACCTGAAAGACTTTGATGAAGTGATTCTGGCCACCGGTATTGTGCCGCGCACGCCGGAGATTCCGGGTATCGATCATGCCAAGGTCATCAGCTACCTGGATGCGATTCTCGAGCGCAAGCCGGTGGGCGACAAGGTGGCCGTGATCGGCGCTGGTGGTATTGGTTTTGATGTGTCCGAATTCATTACCCACGCCGGTGAGAGCCCGAGCATGAATAATGACGTGTTCTGGAAAGAGTGGGGGATTGATCCGGCCATCGAAGCCCGTGGCGGTATCAAGGGCGTGCAAGCCCAGCCACATCCGCCGGCGCGTGACGTTTTCCTGCTGCAGCGCAAGGACACCAAGGTCGGTAGTGGCCTGGGCAAGACCACCGGCTGGATTCACCGTACCGGCCTGAAAAACAAGCAGGTCAAAATGATCAACAGCGTCAGCTATGAAAAAGTTGACGATCAGGGCTTGCACATCCGGGTTGCTGGTGGCGAGCCGCAGGTGTTGCCGGTAGATACCATTATTGTCTGTGCCGGGCAGGAGCCGCTGCGTGAATTGCAGGCGGGTGTCGAGGCGCTGGGCAAGCCGGTGCATCTGATTGGTGGAGCGGATGTGGCCGCCGAGCTGGATGCCAAGCGGGCGATTGATCAGGGTGCGCGCCTGGCGGCAGCTCTCTGAGGTAGATCGAGATTGCGGGGCTGATCAGTCCCGCAGTCTTCAGTTGGCCGATAACATCAACCTTTGGGCTTCATCTGCTCCAGCATACGCCCCATCGCCTGATGGATCGCGTTCACGGCCTTGAGAGGCCGTACCATGACCTTGAAATCGATGATCTGTCCGGCATCGTTCCACTCGATCATATCGACGCCGTTGATGGTCACGCCATCAATCTCGGTCTGAAATTCCAGCACGGCATTGTTGCCATCCACCAGTTCGCGCAGGTACTTGAAATGCCCCGGGGCATTCAAGGTTTGCATGGCGGCGGTCAGGTAGAGGCGGGTGATCATTTTGCCGCGCTGCGGGGTATGCACCACTGGCGAGTGAAATACCACGTCATCTGCCAGTAGTTCGTCCAGCCCGCTGCCATCCTGCTGTTCCACGATCCGATGCCATGCCTGCATTACTGCGCTCATAAGATTGCCTCGTTGTCCTGTTTGTTATCAGGGCATTCTGGCGTCGGGCGCACTGATGAACAAGGGCCATAGGCCGGATTGATAAGGCTCTGCGGTAATGACTGATGGGTATTGGTTCAGACGTACAGGCCGGCGCAGTACCCGGATGACCAGGCCCACTGGAAATTGAAGCCGCCCAGATGCCCGGTCACATCCAGCACCTCACCGATAAAGTACAGGCCGGGCTGGTCGCGCGCCTCCATGGTCTTGGAACTGATTGCCTGGGTATCCACGCCACCCAGGGTCACTTCAGCGGTGCGATACCCTTCGGTTCCGGAGGGTTTCAAGGTCCAGGCATTGAGCAGACCGCCGATATCGCGCAGCAGCTTGTCGGGGCAGTCAGCCAGCGGCTTGTCAGCCTGCTCTGGCCAGTAACGCTCAAGCAGTTCCTGTGCCAGGGCTTTGGGCAGGGTTTTGCCCAGCCAGGTTTTTAGTTGCGCCTTGCTCTGTTGCTTGGCGGCCAGCAGGGCATCGCTGGCATCCAGATCCGGCAGCAGGTTGATACTCAGGCGGTCGCCCGGTTGCCAGTAATTGGAAATCTGCAGCATGCAGGGGCCGCTCATGCCGCGATGGGTAAACAGCATGTTTTCCCGGAAGCTGCGGCCATTGCAGCTGACGTCAACCTCCAGTGCCAGGCCGGATAGCCGCTCGCACAGGCCTTTCAACTCATCACTGAACATGAAAGGCACTAGCCCGGCCTGACGGGGCAGCAGCGGCAAGCCGAATTGTTGGGCCAGTTCATACCCGATGCCACTGCCACCCAGGGTTGGAATCGACAGGGCGCCGGTTGCCACTACCAATGAGTCACAGTGCAGTGTCTGCTGGTTGCCGTTGTGCGCCATGCTCAGCTGATAACCGCCGCCCGCTGCTGCCTGCACCTCACTCACTTCGCAGGGGTTGCGTACCTCGGCGCCAGCCTGGGCGCATTCATCCAGTAACAGGTTGAGAATATCCTTGGCTGAATCCAGACAAAACAGCTGCCCGTGCTTGCGCTCTTCATAGGCGATGCCGTGTTTTTCCACCAGGGCGATAAAGTCCCACTGGGTATAGCGCTTGAGCGCGGATTTGCAGAAGTGCGGATTGGCGGAAATAAAGTTATCGGCTGTGACGAAGTAATTGGTGAAATTACACCGCCCACCGCCGGACATCAGGATCTTTTTGCCTACCTTGTTGGCTTTCTCCAGCACCAGTACCCGGCGACCGCGCTGGGCCGCGGTAAAGGCGCAGAATAAACCACTGGCGCCAGCGCCAAGAATGATCACGTCGTAATGCTCGGGGTGGGCCACGCAGCGGTATCCTGTTGGTCAGCGGAGAAAATCGCTGCCAATGCTACCGTCTCTGGCGCTGTCTGGGTAGAATCGCGGTTTTATTTACCTACAGGACGAAAACAATGGGTCGCGCTTATCAGAACCGCAAAGAATCCATGGCTAAAACGGCCGACGCCAAAACCAAGGTGTACAGCAAGTTTGCCCGTGAACTCTACGTGACCGCAAAATCTGGTAGCCCCGACCCTGATGCCAACCTGGCGCTGCGTGGCCTGATCGAGCGTGCCAAGAAGGCCCAGGTACCCACGCATGTGATTGACAAAGCACTGGAAAAAGCCCGCGGCACCGGTGGTGAAGATTTTGCGGTTGCCCGCTATGAAGGCTTTGGCCCCGGTAACTGCATGGTGATCGTTGACTGCCTGACCGACAATCCCAACCGCACCTTTGCCGATGTGCGCCAGTGCTTTACCAAGACCAAGGCCAAGATCGGCAACGCCGGCAGCGTCAGCCACCTGTTTGACCATTGCGCGATTCTGTCCTTTGCCGCTGACGATGAAGAGGCGGTACTGGAAGCCTTGATGATGGCCGATGTGGATGTCACCGACATCGAAAATGAAGACGGCATGATCACTGTGTTTGCCCCGCACAGCGAGCACTTCAAGGCCAAGCAGGCACTGGTTGATGCCCTCGGCGAGATTGATTTTCAGGTCGATGAGATCCAGTTCCTGCCGCAGACCAACACTCCGATTGAAGCCGATGATATGCCGATGTTCGAGAAGTTTCTCGACATGCTCAATGATCTGGACGATGTGCAGAACGTCTATCACAACGCCGAGTTGTGAGATTCGTCAGGCGGCGAAGTTCCTGACGTGTGCAGTCCCAAGCTGTTACCATCGGCCGCCGCCAAAGACCATTTCCCGATTTCAAGGCTGATTCGATGAGACTCATTATCCGTTATTTCTTCCGTTTTGTTCGCCTGGTATTGACTCCGGTGATCCTGCTGATGGAGAAACTCACCACACCCAAGGCCTTGTCACGTTCAGCCGACGATCAAGCTGCGGTTGATCGGTCCTGTGAAAATCTGGCTTTGTACCAGTTTCAGGCCTGCCCGTTCTGCGTAAAAGTCCGCAAGGAAATCGCCCGGTTGGGGCTGAATATTGAATTGCGGGACGCCCGCAACAATGCCGAGCAGCGCGCTGAACTGGAGCATGGCGGGGGACACATCAAGGTGCCGTGCCTGCGGGTCACTCAAGGTGACGGGCAGCAACAGTGGATCTATGAGTCCGGCGATATCAATCAATGGCTGCGGGAGCGCTTTGATCCAGCTGTAGGCGATGCAGTGAAGGTGTGATTGAGGGGTAAGGGAGGGGGCCAGGCAAAACGCAAGACCTGACCCCGATTTTTGTTTACTTGGGGTTGTAGCCGAACATGGATTTGATTTCGAGGAAGTCTTCGAAGCCGTGGTGGCCCCACTCGCGGCCGTTGCCGGATTCCTTGTAGCCGCCGAAGGGTGCCTTGTTGTCGCCGGGCGCGCCGTTGATGTGGATCATGCCGGTGCGCATACGACGGGCGACCTTGCGGGCGCGGTCCAGGTCGCTGGATGACACATAACCTGACAGGCCGTAGCGGGTATCGTTGGCAATACGCACGGCATCATCTTCATCGGCATAACCAATGATGGACAGCACAGGCCCGAAGATTTCTTCGCGGGCGATGGTCATATCGTTGGTGACGTGCGTGAAGATGGTGGGTTTGACGTAGTACCCGGTTTCCAGGCCGTCCGGCTTGCCGGGGCCGCCGGTGATCAGTTTGGCGCCTTCGTCAATGCCGGTCTTGATCAGGTCCTGAATCTTGTTCCACTGGGCCTGGGATACAACGGGGCCCATGATAGTGTCTTCCGCTTGCGGGTGACCGGCCTTGACCTTGGCGCAAACAGCCGCAGCCATTTCGGCAACGGCCTCCATCTTGTCATTGGGGACCAGCAGGCGGGTTGGGGCGTTGCAGGACTGCCCGGTGTTGTTCATGCAGCTGAACACGGCGTGCTTGACGGATTTGTCGAAATCAACGTCGTCCAGCAGTATGTTGGCAGACTTGCCGCCGAGTTCCAGCGCGACGCGCTTGATGGTGTCAGCGCCAGCTTTCATGACCAGGCGGCCGGCAGCGGTTGAGCCGGTGAAGGACATCATGTCGATATCCGGGTGAGCAGACATGGCGGCACCTACGGTGGGGCCATCGCCATTGACCATGTTGAAAACGCCTGCCGGAACACCAGCCTCGTCCAGAATCTCTGCCAGCATCAATGCCGACAACGGGGCAACTTCAGAGGGCTTGAGCACCATGGTGCAGCCGGTTGCCAAAGCGGGGGCTACTTTGCAGGTCAACTGGTTCATCGGCCAGTTCCACGGGGTGATAAGACCGCAGACGCCAATGGGTTCCTTGGTGACCAGGGTAGTGCCAATTTCTTCATCGAACTCGAAGTGTTTCAGCACGTCCAGAGCGGTCATGAGATGGCCGAGACCCGATGCGGCCTGGGCTTGTTTGGCCAGCTTGGTCGGCGCACCCATTTCGGTCTGGATGGAGGCGGCTACGTCGTCCATGCGTTTCTTGAAGACGTCGATGATGCGCTCCAGCAGTGCAATGCGCTCTTCGCGGCTGCTCTGTGAGTAGCTATCAAAGGCCTTTCTGGCGGCGTCAACAGCCAGGTCTACGTCTTCGTGGTTACCCAGTGCGATAGTGGCGGCAACGCTTTCATCGGCTGGATTGATCACATCCAGGGTCTTGTCGCCCTTGGGTGCGACCCACTGACCGTTGATGTAGAACTGCTTCTCGTGACTCATCGGTAGGTGACTCCTTGCTGGTCTATTTATAAAAGTGGTTCACACAATAGCACTTGGCAGGGCTTTGTATCACCCCCAATAGAGGTGGGGAATGGTCTGACAACGCTTTTTGCGGGGATCGCTGAATACCCATAAAATGTATATGACTATGTCAGTATTCGCTTAATAGTTGACTGTTTTGGTTGGCTATTGCACCATAAGCCCTGAAATCAATGGCTTGGATTATTCTATGCGTTTGACAACCAAAGGTCGTTACGCTGTCACGGCGATGCTGGATCTGGCCCTGCACGAGAGTGAAGGGCCGATTACGCTGGCTGATATATCTCAGCGTCAGGGTGTTTCCATTTCTTACCTGGAGCAGCTTTTCGCCAAATTGCGGCGCAACCAGCTGGTCGAAAGTATTCGTGGGCCGGGTGGTGGTTACCGTTTATCCGGCGGTGCTGCCAATATCAGCGTGGCGCAGATTGTCGAGGCGGTGAATGACTCGATGGACGCCACCCGCTGTCGCGGCAAGGGCGACTGCCAGAATGGTGATGTCTGCCTGACGCACCATTTGTGGTCGGACCTGAGTGATCGCCTGCACCAGTTTCTGGATGAGATCAGCCTGGCTGAGCTGGTTGCCCGTGCCGATATTCGTCGCGTCAGTGAGCGACAGGACTTGCTTGGTTGCAATCGGTCGGCACCGATCGAGCCGTTGGAACGCATTATCTGAGATAATGTGCGGCTGATGATACACGTTGCAGCCTGCACGCATTCCCAAGTGGCCAACAGAGCCACACCACGGCAGCCAAGACTGCCTGCCTGATATGAAGTAGTGGCACGCCCTGCGGGGAGTGCCACGCAATTGAGGTGATACCGTGACTGATCAAGTCGAAAGCCTTATCCGCAAGGACTACGCGGCCGGGTTCCATTCCGCTATTGAATCGGACACCCTGCCACCGGGTCTGAATGAAGACGTGGTGCGTTTTATTTCTGCCAAGAAGGAAGAGCCCGAGTGGATGCTCGAGTGGCGCCTGAAAGCCTTCCGTGCCTGGCAGGAAATGACCGAGCCGACCTGGGCCCATGTGCATTATCCGGAGATTGATTTTCAGGCGGTGTCCTACTATTCCGCACCCAAAAGCATGGCAGACAAGCCGCAAAGCCTGGATGAAGTCGATCCGGAATTGCTGGCGACCTATGAAAAGCTCGGCATTCCCCTGCATGAGCAGGAAATGCTTGCCGGGGTGGCGGTGGATGCGGTTTTTGACTCGGTCTCGGTCGTCACCACCTTTCGCAAGAAATTGCATGAAGCCGGCGTGATCTTCTGTCCGATCAGCGAAGCGATCAAGGACTATCCCGAGCTGGTGCAAAAGTACCTGGGTAGTGTGGTGCCGCAAAAGGACAACTATTACGCTGCGCTCAATTCAGCCGTATTTTCCGATGGCTCGTTCGTCTACATTCCCAAGGGCGTGCGCTGCCCGATGGAGCTGTCGACCTATTTCCGCATCAATGAAATGAACACCGGGCAGTTTGAACGCACCTTGATCATTGCCGAAGAGGGCAGCCAGGTCAGTTACCTGGAAGGTTGTACCGCACCCATGCGCGATGAGAACCAGCTGCACGCTGCGGTTGTCGAGCTGGTGGCGCTGGATAACGCTAATATCAAGTATTCCACGGTGCAGAACTGGTATCCGGGTAATGCGGAAGGCAAGGGCGGTATCTACAACTTTGTGACCAAGCGTGGCGTTTGCCATACCAACGCAAAGATTTCCTGGACTCAGGTTGAAACCGGTTCAGCGGTCACCTGGAAGTACCCCAGCTGCATCCTCAAGGGTGACAACAGTGTGGGTGAGTTCTATTCCGTCGCGCTGACCAATAATTTCCAGCAGGCTGATACTGGCACCAAGATGATTCACCTGGGCAAGAACACCCGCTCAACCATCATTGCCAAGGGTATCTCTGCCGGTAAAAGTAATAGTTCCTACCGCGGGCTGGTGCGAATCAACCCGGGTGCCGAGGGTGCGCGCAACTTTACCCAGTGTGATTCGCTGTTGATCGGTGATCAGTGCGGTGCACATACCTTCCCCTACATCGAAAGCAAGAATCCGAGCGCCGTCGTTGAGCACGAGGCGACCACGTCCAAGGTCAGCGATGATCAGCTGTTCCTTTGCCAGCAACGCGGGCTGGATGCTGAAAAGGCGATTTCAATGATCGTCAACGGTTTCTGCCGTGAAGTGTTCAAAGAGCTGCCGATGGAGTTTGCGGTGGAAGCCGGCAAATTGCTCGAAGTCAGTCTGGAAGGTTCGGTGGGTTGATCCACCGGTTTTGCAGATCTACGACCAATACAGAATTCAGGTAAAAAGATGCTTAATATCAAGGGCTTGTTCGCCAACGTTGAAGAGAAAGAGATCATCAAGGGTTTGGATCTGGAGATCAAGCCGGGTGAGGTGCATGCGATCATGGGGCCCAATGGCGCCGGTAAAAGTACCCTGGGTAACGTGCTGGCTGCGCGCCCGGGTTATGAGGCCACTGCCGGATCTATCCAGTTCAAGGGCAAGGACTTGCTGGAGATGGATACCGAAGAGCGTGCCCGCGAAGGTCTGTTTCTGGCTTTTCAATACCCGGTGGAGATTCCCGGTGTCAGCAATATGGAGTTTCTCAAGGCCTCGGTGGATGCCAAGCGCAAGCACCAGGGGCAGCCCGAGCTGTCCGCAGTCGAATTCATGAAGCTGGCACGCGAAACCAGCAAGAAAGTGGATCTGGACGCGGCTTTTCTCAAGCGTGGCGTTAACGAAGGCTTTTCCGGTGGCGAGAAGAAGCGCAACGAGCTGATGCAGATGATGCTGCTTGAGCCTGAGCTGTGCATTCTGGATGAGACCGATTCCGGTCTGGATATCGATGCCCTGCAGGTGGTTGCCGATGGTGTGAACGCCATGCGTGACGCCAACCGCAGCTTTATTGTGGTAACCCACTATCAGCGCCTGCTCGACTATATCGTGCCTGATTACGTGCACGTGCTGGCCAACGGTCGCATCGTCAAATCGGGTGACAAGAGCCTGGCCCTGGAGCTGGAAGCCAAAGGCTACGGCTGGCTGGAAGAAGAGGTGGCCTGAAACCATGAGTGACTTTCAACAGATTGCCATGAAACTGGCTGCCGAGCAGCACGGGCCTGACTGGCTGAGCGCGCTGCGCCAGCAAGGTGAGCAGGCCTGGACTTCGGCCAAGTGGCCAGGGCGCAAGACCGAGGCGTGGAAATACACCCCGCTGACCGCCTTGCAACAGGATGCGCCCAGCCAATGGGCGACGGCGGAACTGAGCAACTGGCAGCAGGATGTTGAAGCCATCGAGCTTGATGCCACCCGTCTGGTGTTTATCAACGGCCGCTTTTCCGCGGCGGATTCTTCGCCCTTGCCGGCAGGTGTCGTGCACTTTGCGGATGCCGACGCGCAACAGCAAATCCTGATTGAACAGCACCTGGGCAAGGTGGTGGACAGCCAGCGTCATCTGTTTGCGGCCCTGAGCAACGCCTGGCTGGCCGGTGGCCTGCTGGTGCACGTGCCGCGCAATCAGGTGCTGGAGAAGCCGGTATATGTGCTCAATATCGCCACGCCGGAAGCCACCCCCAGTGTTGCCCAGCAGCGCTTGCTGGTGGTGCTGGAAGACAACAGCCAGGCAGAAGTGATTGAGCATTATGCCTCTGACAGTGCCGAGCAGAACGGTTTCGTCAACAGCCTGACCGAGGTGGTGGTTGGCGCCAATGCGCAGCTGCAGCACTACCGCATCAATCTGGAGCAGGAAGGCTTGCTCCACGTCGGTGGCGTGCATGTCAATCTGCTGCGTGATGCGCGTTTTCTTGGCTTTACCCTGGCCCAGGGCAGTCGCCTCAAGCGCATTGACTACCAGTGCAATATGCGTGGCGAAGGCTCGCACATGGCGCTTAATGGGGTTTACCTGCCGCGTAACAAACAGCTGATTGATTACCACACCAATGTCGAACATTGCGTACCCCACTGCACCAGCAATGAGGTGTTCCGCGGCATTGTCGGTGATGCTGCCAAGGCGGTATTCAACGGGCGTATCCATATCCACCCGCAGGCACAGAAAACCCTGGCTGAACTCAGCAACAAGAATTTGCTGACCTCGCCCAAGGCTGAAGTCAATACCAAGCCCGAGCTGGAGATCTATGCCGACGATGTGAAGTGTGCTCACGGCGCCACTATTGCCCAGCTGGATCAGACGTCCATGTTCTATCTGATGAGCCGGGGTATCAGTGAGCAGGATGCCCGCACCATGCTGAGCTTCGGGTTTATCAATGAGTTGATTGATCAGGTGCCAGAGCAGGCGATCCGCGACTATCTGCGTCCACGCCTGACCGCGCTCTTTGGTGAGGGCAGTGAGCAAGTGGGGCATATCAGCTATGAATGAAGCGGCTGCAGTCACCCCGGTCGGTTTTGATGCCGAGCGCGTACGTGCTGATTTTCCGATCCTGCACCAGGAGGTCAACGGCCAGCCGCTGGTCTATCTGGACAATGCGGCGACTACGCAAAAGCCGGAAGCAGTGATTCAGGCGATTGTTGAGTATTACCGCAACGACAACAGTAATGTGCATCGCGGTGCCCATACGCTGGCGGATCGTGCTACGGCCAGGTTTGAAGCAGCCCGTGGCAAGGTGCGCGACCTGATTCATGCCGCACAGGCGCATGAAATCATCTGGACCCGAGGCACCACGGAAAGTATCAACCTGGTTGCCAACAGCTGGGGTCGCAGCAATCTGCAGCCGGGTGACCGGGTTCTGGTATCAGCCATGGAGCACCACGCCAACATCGTGCCCTGGCAGATGGTGGCAGCCGATTGTGGCGCCAGTGTCGAGCCGATTCCGGTCGATGAGACCGGTACTCTGGATATGCAGGCGCTGCGCTTCATGCTGGAGGATGGTCGGGTGAAAATGGTCGCCTGCGGTCATGTCTCCAATGCGCTGGGTAGCATCAATCCGGTTGAGGAGATCGTTGCGCTGGCCCATGGCGCCGGCGCCTTATGTCTGCTCGATGGTGCTCAGGCTATCGGCCACTTCAGTGTCGATGTGCAGGCGCTGGATTGTGATTTCTACGTATTTTCTGCGCACAAGCTGTTCGGCCCTACCGGGGTGGGTGTGCTGTACGGTAAATCTGCCCTGCTGCAGGCCATGCCACCCTGGCAGGGTGGGGGAGAGATGATTGAGACGGTCAGCTTTGCCGGTAGCACCTGGAATCAGTTACCGTGGAAATTTGAAGCGGGTACGCCCGATATTGCCGGGGTAATTGGCTTTGGTGCCGCCATTGATTATGTGCAGGCACTGGATCGGGCCGCTGCCGAGGCTCACGAGTTGGACCTGCTGCACTACGCTGAAAGCCGAGCACGTGAGGTGCCTGGTTTGCGCCTGATCGGTACCTCTGCTGACAAGGTGGCGGTCATGAGCTTTTTGCTCGAGGGCGCGCATCCGGCGGATGTGGGCACCTTGCTGGATCAGCAGGGCGTTGCCGTGCGCACCGGCCACCATTGTGCCCAGCCGATCATGGATCAGTTTGCGATTCCGGGTACCGTGCGGGCCAGTTTCAGCATTTATAATACGCGGGCAGATGTTGATCGACTGTTCGTTGCACTGGAAAAAGTGCGTCAGTTTTTATAGGAGGCCAGCATGAACGTTGAATCTTTTGATCCGCAAGCTCAGGCCGTCTCGGTAACACCCGCGGCGAAGGCGCATTTTCAGCGCCAACTGGCCAATCAGCCCGGCCGTGCCGTGCGCGTCAGCGTGAAGAAAAGTGGCTGCACCGGCTTTATGTATGTGATTGATATGGTCGAGCAGGGCGAGCCTGATGATCTTGAATATACACTTGATACGGGTATCCGCCTGTTGATTGCCAAGGATAGCCTGGGCGTGCTCAATGGCGCGCAGATCGACCTGGTACGTGAAGGGATCAACCAGCAGATCAAGTTTATCAATCCCAACGTGACCGACGAGTGCGGTTGCGGTGAAAGTTTCAGTGTGAATTGAGCCGATAATGGAAAGACGTATGGTAGTAGCGCAGGCTGATTGCCCTGCGCGTCGGGTTCCGGACGGCACGCCGCTGACCATTCCCAAAGATACTTTTGTCACCATCACCCAGGCCCTCGGGGGTAATTACACCCTGACCTATCACGGTCAGATGGTGCGGGTTGATGGCACCGATGCCGATAAGCTCGGCCTGGAAAAGGAAGTGCTCGAGTTCCCCGCGCCGGCTGATGACCAGATCAACGAAGAGCAGGTATGGACGGCGCTGAAAACCGTGTTCGATCCGGAAATTCCGGTCGATCTGGTCAATCTTGGCCTGATCTACGCGGTCGCTATTGATCAGGCGGCCAAGCGTGTGGATATCCAGATGACCCTGACCGCACCCGCCTGCGGCATGGGCCCGGTACTGGTCGGTGATGTAGAGTACCGCGTGCGTCTGGTGCCGAATGTCGAAACGGTGGTGGTGGATCTGGTCTTTGACCCGCCCTGGAGCCGCGAGATGATGAGTGAAGAGGCGCAGCTTGAAACCGGTATGTTCTTTTAGGAAGCCTCTGAAAACTACCTGCGTTGGCGCATCTGCGTTAAAACAGCCTCAAAATGCTCATTTACAGCACGTAAACTGCGCTTTTTCGGCTATTTTTGCCTTGCTGCGACGGCCTCGCCTACGTTTTCAGAGGCTTCCTTTGCCTATTTTCTTGAGGATTGTGCATGAGCCAGTTTGGCACCGAGATCACCGCTGACGATATTGTTGAGACCCTGAGCTTTTTCGATAGCTGGGAAGATCGCTACAAATACATTATTGATCTGGGGCGTGAGTTGCCAGCGCTGGATGTAGCGGAGCGTACGGACAGCAATCTGGTGCGTGGCTGCCAGAGTCAGGTGTGGTTGGTGAGCCGGGAGGAGGGCGGTAAGCTGTATTTCGACGCTGATAGTGATGCCTTTATCGTCAAGGGGCTGCTTGCGGTTGTGCTGGCTGCCTACAACGGCAAGACCCGCAGCGAAATCCAGGCCTTCCCGATTGAGGCGTATTTCGAGCAGCTCAACCTGCTCAAACACCTGAGCCCGACGCGAGGCAACGGCCTCAAGGCCATGGTGTCGCGTATTCAGGCCACGGCCGCCTGAGGTCAGGGGCATGAAGTCAGGGGCAGGCCCTGAATGGTTAGCAAGAAAAGCAATGGCGCTTTGATGTTGCTTGCTGCTTGCTGCTTGCCTGTGACCAAAAGCAGGCGTACAGTTCCAGTATTGACTTGAGGTGCCGGCATAGTGCGCTTCAGGTATAAAAATAATATACCGAGACTGAGCATGGCTGAGTTCTGGAACCGCCTCAAACACGACTTTCAGTTGTCAATCATCATGCTGGTTGGCCTCTGTGCCTTCATTGGCATAACACCCTACGCTATCTACCGCCTGATTGAGGGCAATTATCTGGTTGGCGTCGTCGATTCCATTCTGGTGCTCTGCACCATTGGCGCGGTGCGCTGGGCCTGGGTTACCGGCGATACTATTCGACCAGGGCAGTTTCTGGCTGTCATCTTCTCCGTCGGCGCGGTTATTGTAGCCAACAATCTGGGTGTGAATGGCCTGTTCTGGTTCTATACCCTGATCATGTTCAACTTTTTCGTGGTCCCGCCGCTGCAAAGTCTGCTGGCTACCAGCATGGCGTTGCTGGCGATTTGTGTGCTTGGCTTGATGCCGAACGCACAGGTGTTTGAAAGCAACTACCAGATGATGTCCTTCGTGGTGACCAGTGGGATCGCCAGCTTCTTTGCTTTTGTCTTTGCCTTCAGAGGGCGCCGCCAGCGCGAGCAGTTGAATACGCTGGCAACCCTTGACCCGCTGACCTCAACCGCTAACCGGCGCACCATGGAGCGTGAGCTGAGCATCGCCATGGCTGAGTATCGCCGTTACGGCAAGCAATTCGGGATATTGATGCTGGACCTGGATCACTTTAAACGGGTCAATGATCTGTATGGCCATAAGGCAGGGGATCAGGTACTGGTAGAGGTTGCCAGTTTGCTGGAAAGTGCCAGCCGGGAATCGGATCGCTTGTTTCGTCTGGGTGGCGAAGAGTTTGTCTTGCTGCTCCCCCAGGTGGACAGGCTGGGTCTTGAGCGCGCCGCGAAGCACCTGTGTAACGCAGTCGCCGAGCAGATCCGCAGCCCGGGTGGACCCGTTACCGTGTCCATTGGTGGTGCGTCTTTAGGCCAGCAAGAGAACTGGCAGGCCTGGCTGCATGAGGCTGATGAATGCCTGTATCAGGCCAAGCATGCCGGGCGAAACGGCTATAGGGTCAGCGGGCTGGACACCTCAGCCCGCCAAGCACTCAAGGGGGTCAGTGGTACTGATTGATCACCCGTGTACTGCCGTCAGTTTCCAGCCCGATGACTTCATAGGGGTCCTTGCGGTCACCCATTTCCATGCCCGGTGAACCAACCGGCATGCGTGGTACGGCCAGACCAAGCAGTTCTGGCTTGTTCTGCAGACTGAGGATGTCGTTCGCCGGCACATGGCCCTCAATAAACTGACCATTGATCACTCCGGTATGGCAGGACGACAGCTCGGGGGGCACGCCTTGTTCAATTTTTACCGCTATCATGTCATCCACAACGTGGTCATTAACGCTGAAGCCATGCTCCTTCAGATGGTCAATCCAGGCGACACAGCAACCGCAATTGGCGTCGCGGTAGACATCTATCAACAGGTCTTCTGCCAGCAGGGTAGTGCTGTAGCTCAGGGCGGCGGCCATAACCGGAACCAGGGTAAAGCGGCGAAGCAGGGTACGCATGCAAAGTCTCCATTGGTAGCTCATGGATGCATTAGACCAGATCACCGACGGACAGGGAAATAGTCTGCGGCAGAGGGTCACAGTGGAGCAGCCTAATCGGTATACTCACGGTATCTACATGGCTATTCCAGGCGAGGTTGCTTTTGTTGCATCGTTTGCTTCTGCTGCTGGGGTGCCTGCTGGCGTTGCCCTTGTCTGCTGCCCCCAGTATCGTCTTTATCAATCCGGGTAAGGTCGATGAACCCTATTGGCGCGATGCTACTGCTGCAATGCAGTTGGCTGCCGGTAGTCTCGGGATGCAGCTCGAAGTGGTGTATGCCGAGCGTGATTACCTGGCGCAGATCAGTTTGACTCAGGAGGTGGTCGAGCGTGCTGCTGAGCAGCGCCCCGACTACCTCATTGTTGCCGCTGATAAGCGCACCCTGCCGGAACAATTGAGCCTGGCCAATAATGCTGGCATCAAGACACTGTCAGCCTGGAACGCAGTACAGGCAGATGAGCGCCTGATGATTGGTTACCCGCGGGAAGAGTTAGCGTTCTGGCTGGGAAGTGTGGCTCCGCGTGCGGAAGATGCCGGGACCTTGACGGCCGAGGCACTGATCGAGCAGGCTAGGCAGCGCGGTTGGTTAGACGACGGTAAGCAGCTTGAGGTCATTGCGATATCTGGTGATCGGTCGACCGATACTTCGATCAGGCGCAATCAGGGCATGCTGGACGCTTTTGCCGCAGAGCCGCAGGTTACGCTACATCAGGTCGTGCATGGTGACTGGCAGCGCAGCAAGGCGGCCGAACAGGCGCTGCACTTGTATCGCCGTTATCCGGGTATTCGGGCCATATGGACCGGCAGTGACCTGATGGCCTTCGGTGCCATGCAGGCACTGGCGGAGCAGGGCGTCAAGCCGGGCAAGGATATGCTTTACTCGACAATCAACGCTTCCGTGCAGGGCATGCAGAAGATTATCAGTGGCGAGCTGAGCGCACTGGCTGGCGGGCACCATATGGCAGGGGCCTGGGGGTTGGTGATGCTCTACGACTATCACCATGGCGTGGACTTCGCCGAGACGGATGGAACCGAGTTGGTGCAGCCGATGTTTACCTTGTTTACACCGTCATTGGCGCAGCGCTTTCTGGATCTGCAAGCTGCTGATAGTGCGCCGATTGATTTCTGTGCCTTCAGCAAGGCCTGCAATGCGCAGCGCACGGACTATGACTTCAGCATAGGTACATGGCTGGAGTTAGCGCATGACTGAGAGCACCAAGGTGTTTGCTCCCTTGAGCAGGCGGCTATTGCGCCGACTGGCCTTGCTGGCTGTTGCGTCTATCCTGTTGGGGTCACTGGTGCACAGCCTGCTGATCTACCGCGCCGAGCAGCAACAGTTCAGTCGTCTCGTCGAGCAGTTGACGGACAATCATCTACCCTTGCTGCAGATCGCCCTGTGGGATATCGAGGTTGACGCTCTGCGCCGTCAGATTGCAATGATTGCCGAGCGTGAAGAGGTGGCTGCTGTGGTTCTAAGTTCACCGACCGGCTTGCGCCTGCACGCCGGCGCTGAAATCACAGATACTGTGCCGGCAGATGCGCGGGTAGCCATCGCTCCGCCGGATGATGGCGCCCACGTACTGGGCGAATTACAGGTGTACTATCAGCGCGAACGCTTGAACCAGGCCATTATTGCTGCTGTCGGCATGCGTCTGTTCGAGTTGTCGTTGTTCACCCTGCTGGTATGCCTGGTTATCTTTCGCTTGTTGCAGCGTGATCTGGTCAGGCCGTTGCGTAGCATCAACCGTTATGCCAACGAATTGGTGCCCCAGCGTCACCCACCGGCTTTGCAGCTTGATCGCCCGCCACGCGCCTGGGAAGATGAAATTGATCGCGTCGCCGCGGGTTTCGATACCTTGCGTGTCGGCATCCGGCATTACGCTGAGCAGCACGAAAATGCGCTGCAGGCCCTGGAGGTAGAACGTGACAGTCTGGACCGACGCGTAGCCGAGCGCACCCAGGAACTGGCCTTCGTCAACGGCTATCAGGAGCTGACCTCACGTGCGATTCAGGGCTTTATGCAGACCCGATCGGTGGATTACCCGGATTACCTGCGTCGGGTACTGCAGGAGCTGGGTGAGTATCTCGGGCTTGATGCCCTGGCCCTGATTGACCGTCGCCACACGCGCCCCTGGGTGACCCGGGTAGCCTGGTTTGTCCATGATGACTGGCAGTGGCTGGAGCGGGTATTTGCCGGCGGCTGTGAGACTGAGGCTGATGACGACTGGAGCCTGACTGTACTGAACGGCTCTTCAGACACCTTGCTGGTGCGCTTTAGCAGCCGCGAGCAGAGCTTTGTGCTGGCCGCGCGTACCCGTGTCGGCAACGCTGCTCTGGCCCGTCAGGATATGCTGGAAAGTAGTGCCAAATGGCTGCTCAGCCTGTTGCAGCGTTGGGATCACATGTCAGACCTGGACCATGCGCGCCAGGAGTTGCTGCATATGTCACGCAGTGATCATTTGACCGGTCTGGCCAACCGTCGCCATTTTGATACCTACAAGATCGACGAAGCCCGCCGCGCCTTGCGCATGGGTACACCGATTGCCCTGCTAATGATTGATGTTGACCACTTCAAGGACTTCAACGATCTGTACGGGCATAGCCGCGGTGACCAGTGCCTGGTGGCGCTTGCAGAGCAGATGCAATGGCGATTCAAGCGCGCAGCAGATTTACCGGCCCGTCTGGGCGGTGAAGAGTTTGCCATTTTGCTGCCGGGCTATAATTTTCTGCAGGCCAAAGAGGCCGCGGAAGGTCTGCGCCAATCCATTTTTGATCAGGCCATTACCCATCGTGGTTCACCCTTCGGTTTTGTCAGCGTCAGTATCGGTTGCGTCTGGTGGCCGGGTCAGCAGGGGCAGGCTAACCCGGTTGAGTTGATGAATGATCTGGTCAACCAGGCTGATGCGGCCCTTTATCAAGCGAAAGGCGAGGGCCGCAACACCGTGGTCTATGCCGAGTTCAATGAGCAACCAGTGATTGATCAGAACTCATAGGTTGCTGACAGCCACAACCGGCGCCCCTCTTCCAGGGTGCCGTCGGTTGAGCGGCCGGTCTGGATATAGTCTGAAGTCCAGGCCGGGTTGCCGGAGGCATCGAGGTAGCGGGTACCGCGGGTAAAGTCCTTGTCCAGCAGGTTGTAGACCACCGCATTCAGCGTCAACTGCTGACTGGCGCGGTAGCTGGCCCCAAGGTGAAAGACCTCGTAGGCTTTCAGACTTCCGGCGGCATCAAGTAATGCCTGGTTGTCGGCTGTCAGGTTCTCGTAGCGGTCAGTAAAGCGTTCGCGCTCGCTGCGGTATTCCCCGCGTAACCAGAGGTTCAGGGCAGGGCTGGCCGCCCAGTTCACGCGGGCAAACAGCAAGTGCTCCGGTGTGTTGGTCAATGGGGCACCCCGGTTGTCGCCGCTGCGCTGCTCACTGTCGGACCAGGTGTAATGCGTGCTCAGGCTCCAGGCCGGAGCGAACTCCCAGCGGCTGCCCAACTCGATGCCGCGGGTAACCGCCTTGCCGATGTTGGTGCTCTGGGCAAAACTGTCCTGAGTGAATCCGCTGCCAAAACTGATGCAGCCCGGCTGGTTCAGGTTGCCGCTGGCAAAGCAGTTGGCAATCGGTGTGCCGTCATCAATCTTGTCCTTGAACTGGTTGTGGAACAGGGTCACGTTGGCGCTGAAATTCGCCAGGTTGTCGTAATACACACCAAACTCGGTATTGGTGGTGATTTCCGGGTCCAGGTTGGGCGTGCCAATCGTCAAGGTTGCACCTTGGGCGGTGACGCCGCTGATGCCGTTATGCAGCTGATTCAGGCTGGGTGTTTTGTAGCCGCGACTGACACCACCTTTCAATGTCCAGTTATCGGTTGTGTTCCAGACCAGATAGGCACGTGGGCTGATGTGACCGCCAAAGGCGTCATGGCGTTCATAGCGACTGCCGAGGGTCAGCGCCAGATCAGGGCGGATACGCCACTCGTTCTCGGCAAACAGCGACCAGCTGGTTTGCTCGAAATCTTCATTGGCAATGCCGTCGGTCACTGTGGCATCCCACCACTGTGCACCTATGCTGGTGATATGGCTGTTACCCAGCGGCATGACCAGTTTGCTGTCTGCGACCAGATCGGTGGACGTCAGCTCACGGTCGTCGCCAATAATGATGCGCGGAAAGCCAACATAGCTGTTGCCAATCGGCGAGCCAGGTATGGTCCGCCCCAGGGTTTCGGTGACATTGCGACTGACACTGTTCGACCAGCGACCGATTCCCAGGTTGGCATCATGGGTCAGGGCGACCTGAGTACGCTCAAAGCGCAGCTCATCCTGATACCCGTTGGCTCTTAACGGGGCTTCGGTTGTGCAGCCGGTTGCTGCATTGCCGCCTGACTTGCCGTCGAGATTGCCGAGCTGGCAGTCATCATTGTTGAAACGTTGCACGCCACGGTCCAACGAAAGACCGAGCATATGTTGCTCGTTGGCGCGTAGATTCAAGGTGCTACCGATACTGTAGATACGCCCCTCAACTGGTGCCGCACCCCGGCGACTGATAGTGCTGCCGTCACTGAAGCTGAGGCTGGAGGCATCACGGTCATACAGGCTGCCGCGCACACTCAGGCCAAGGCGATCGGCGATCAGTGGACCACTGGCGTAGATATTGGCGCGGCTGGCATTGCCGTAATCGGTGTTTTCCTGAAAGGTTTGGTCCAGCGTCACCGAAGCGCCCCAGTTATCACTGACCTTTTTGGTAATGATATTGACCACACCGCCCATGGCGTCGGAACCATAGAGTGTCGACATCGGCCCGCGAATCACTTCGATGCGCTCAATGGCTGACATGGGCGGCATGAAGCTGGTGCTGGTTTCATTGAAACCATTGGGGGTGACATTGCCTGCGGTGTTCTGGCGGCGCCCGTCGATCAGGATCAGGGTGTATTCACTGGGCAAGCCGCGAATGCTGATATTCAGCCCGCCGGTTTTGCCCGTGCCCTGGCGAATATCCAGACCTTCAACCCCGTCGAGCGCCTGGGCCAGGTTGGCATAGCTGTTTGCACGTAACTGCTCATTACTGATAACACTGATACTGGCCGGTGCTTCGGTAAGCTTTTGCTCAAAGCCTGCAGCCGTAACCACGGTATCGGCAAGCCGGATGCTATCGTTGGCGACGGCCAGCTGGGCTGCTAGCAAGGTCAGTGAAAACAACCCGATACGGGGTAGCAGGTTAGTGGTAAGCGCGCACATGCAAATCTCCATTCAGTAATGAGAATCATTAACACATGTGAATTGTGCGTACTTTTGTTACAAAATGACAGCTGTTCATGGTGAACAGACTGTTGTGTTAATGAGATGTATTATCATTTGGTCTGCAGCCAGTTCATGCACTGGCGTGTATGCTAGGCGTTATTCTGACAAGCGAGGGCAAGTAATGAATCTGGACCTTTCAGGCAAGCGCGCTCTGGTTACCGGCGCCAGTCAGGGCTTGGGCGCTGCATGCGCCAGGCAGCTGGCGGAGCAGGGTGCTGAGGTTATTCTCCTGGCACGCAATGCCGACAAGTTGGCCGCGGTGACCGCAGAGCTGGCAACAAGACATGGCCAAAAGCATAGCTTCCTGGTCGCTGATGCCAGTCAGCCGACTGAACTGGCGCAGCGGGTCAGCCAGCATCTGGCGGCCAGCGGTGGCGCTCAGGTATGGGTCAATAATACCGGCGGACCGGCTCCGGGGTCGGCCAATAGTGCAGCGGCTGAAGCCTATGCGGCAGCTTTCAATCAGCATGTGATCAGTAGTCAGCACTTGCTGCAGGTCTTGTTGCCGGGAATGCGCTCGGCGGGTTATGGCCGCATCGTCAATGTGCTGTCTACGTCCGTCAAACAGCCGATTGCCAACCTGGGGGTTTCCAACAGTATTCGCGCGGCCATGGCCAATTGGTCCAAGACTCTCGCGGGTGAGTTGGGCGCTGATGGTATTACGGTGAACAATGTTCTGCCCGGGTTGACGGCGACCGAGCGTTTGTCCGGCTTGATTACGCATCTGGCCGATGGGGCCGAGAAAACGGAAGAGCAAGTGAAACAAAGTATGCTGGCCAGTATTCCCTTGCAGCGCTTCGCCGAGCCTGAAGAGTTTGCCAATGCAGTCGGCTTTCTGGCATCGCCGGCAGCGAGCTTCATCAACGGCATCAACCTGCCGGTTGATGGCGGCAGTACGGGTAGCTTGTAACTGACAGAAAATAGGGACAGACCCCATTTGATGTCAAATGAGGCTGTGCCTGTTTTTCAGGGGTGCAGGTGGGCGCAGGCGTGCAGGGTGTTTTCCAGCAGGCAGGCGCGGGTCATGGGGCCGACGCCACCGGGTACCGGCGTGATCCAGGCAGCACGTTCGGCCGCCGGTGCAAACTCGATATCGCCGGTCAAGCGACCGTCGTCCATTCGATTGATGCCGACATCGATGACTATTGCGCCGGGTTTGATCCATTCGCCCTTGACCAGCCCCGGCTTGCCGACGGCTACCACCAGTAGGTCAGCGCGGCGCACGTGCTCTTCCAGGTTCTTGGTGAAGCGGTGGGTAACGGTGGTGGTGCAGCCAGCCAGCAACAATTCAAGCGCCATGGGGCGGCCAACGATATTGGAGGCGCCGACCACCAGGGCGTCCAGGCCGTGCAAGTCAACACCGGTGCTTTTCAGCAGGCGAGTGATGCCTAGAGGTGTGCAGGGACGCAGCAGGGGGATACGTTGCGCCAGACGGCCTATGTTGTAGGGGTGAAAACCGTCCACGTCCTTGTCTGGGCGTATGCGCTCCAGCAGGCATGACCCGTCCAGGTGAGCAGGCAATGGAAGCTGCAGCAGGATGCCGTCAATGGTCGGATCATCGTTGAGGCGATCAATCAGGTTTTCCAGCGTGGCCTGGTCCGTGTCTGCGGGCAAGTCAAAGTCATGGGAGATAAAGCCGACCTCTTCACAATCCTTACGTTTGTGTGACACGTAGACATGGGAGGCGGGGTCCTGACCAACCAGGATAACGGCGAGACCGGGTATGCGCTGGCCTTTAATCTGGCGTTGTTTGACCTGGGCGGCGATTTCCTGGCGAAGCTGCGCGGCAATTTTCTTGCCATCAATGAGTTGGGCGTTCATGTCTTTCCTGACGCAAATAAGTTATCAGGTAATTGTCGCATGCTGCAGGGGGTTGGCAAAAGTGCTTGCTTGTCGCAGGCAGGCATAAAGCGATAAGCATCTAAAATAATTCAAAAAAAGTCGCACTGGTCGTTGACGTGGCGGGGGTGGCTGAGTATTATTCGCCCCGCTTCACAAACACAGCGACAAGCGTTTGGAAGGCGACCAAGGCTCCTGGTCAGCGGCAGTCTAGACTGCTTGTGACTGGCAATTTTCGTCTGGACCTGTTCAGATCGATATTGTGAAAGGCGCCCGTAGCTCAGCTGGATAGAGCATCCGCCTTCTAAGCGGATGGTCGCAGGTTCGAGTCCTGCCGGGCGTGCCACAGTCTCAGCAGGAAGAAGCAAGCAGTACTGACGACTTCTCGTCGTTATGGTGGGCGTAGCTCAGTTGGTAGAGCACAGGATTGTGACTCCTGTTGTCGTGGGTTCGATCCCCATCGTCCACCCCATATTTTTCAGGACGCCAGGCTCCGGCCTGGCGTTCTTGTATCCCCGGTTCGCGGACGTGGTGGAATTGGTAGACACGCCAGATTTAGGTTCTGGTGCCGCAAGGTGTGAGAGTTCGAGTCTCTCCGTCCGCACCATTTGTTTTTATGTCTTGTTCAAGCCTCTCTTGCTTTCCTTTTAACGGGCTGTTCTGCCTGCACTCGATTGCTCGCTTCCTTTATGTTGCTTGTTGACGGCTATGACTGGCCGGCAGGGTGACTTCTGCGTGACAAGCGACTAGAATACCCGCCTTTCGGATTGGTTGCGGACTGTATCTGGTCGCCTCTGGTCTGCTCCATACACTACTTGATCTGTTCAACGAGGACTCTCCATGCAAGTTTCGGTTGAAACCACCTCCGGCCTTGAGCGCCGCATGACCGTAGGCATTCCTGCCGAGCGCATCGATAACGAAGTCAACAAGCGCCTGCAGCAGACCGCTCGCCGTGCCCGCGTAGATGGTTTCCGTCCTGGCAAGGTGCCGATGAGCGTTATCCGCAAGCGCTTCGGTGATTCTGCCCGTCAGGAAGTCATTGGTGAGGTCATCCAGTCCAGCTTCTTTGAAGCCGTGACCCAGGAAAAGCTGACCCCGGCCGGCGCGCCCAGCGTTGAACCCAAGCAGCTGGAAGAGGGCAAGGATTTCGAATACATCGCCACCTTTGAAGTCTATCCGGAAGTCACCCTGGCTGACTTCTCTGCTATCAAGGTTGAGCGCATCGAGTCTGAAGTGACCGACGCTGATCTGGACAACATGCTGGAAATCCTGCGTAAGCAGAACACCAGCTTCAACGCCGTTGAGCGCGAAGCCGCCAATGATGACCAGTTGACTCTGGACTTTGTTGGTCGTATCGATGGTGAAGAGTTCCAGGGTGGCACTGCCACTGATACCCAGCTGGTACTGGGCTCTGGCCGCATGATTCCGGGCTTTGAAGAAGGTCTGGTTGGCGCCAAGGCGGGTGAGACCCGTACGCTCAAGGTGACCTTCCCTGAGGAGTACCAGAACCAGGATCTGGCCGGTAAGGCTGCCGAGTTCGAAGCTACCGTCAAGGAAGTTGCCGAGCCGGTTCTGCCCGAGCTGAATGATGAGTTCTTCGCCCAGTTTGGTGTTGATGAAGGTGGTCTCGAGGCTTTCCGTACCGAAGTGCGCAAGAACATGGATCGCGAGCTGCGTCAGGCCATCAAGACCAAGATCAAGGGTCAGGTCATGGATGGCTTGCTGGAGACCAACCAGGTTGACGTACCCAAGGCCATGCTGAGCAATGAAGTTGATCGCCTGCGTGTACAAGCGGTGCAACAATTTGGTGGTGCCAGCATCAAGCCCGAGCAGCTGCCTGCCGAGCTGTTTGAAGAGCAGGCCAAGCGCCGCGTTGCACTGGGTCTGGTGGTTGCTGAAATCGTCAAGCAGCACGAGCTCAAGCCCGATGAAGACCGGGTTCGCGCCATGATCGAAGAGATGGCTTCTGCCTACCAGGAGCCTGAGCAAGTGATCAACTGGTACTACCAGAACGAGCAGCAACTGGGCGAGGTTCAGTCGGTTGTGCTGGAAGAGCAAGTGGTGGATACTGTTCTGCAGAAGGCTCAGGTAACCGATAAGCAGGTTCCCTACGAAGAGGCTGTCAAGCCGGCGCAACCTGCCGCCGCAGCCGATGCCGATGAATCAGAGGCTGCTGCCGAGTAAAACCGGTACCAGTAACTGCATCTGTGAGCCAGCCCTCGGGCTGGCTCTTGCGTTTTAAGCCAGGCCACATTCGGAGTGCACTCGTTCCATGACTCAAAATACGTATTCACCCTTTGTTCCCGACGTTCAGGCCGCTGGCGGCCTGGTACCCATGGTTGTCGAACAGTCCGCCCGTGGGGAGCGGTCGTACGATATCTATTCACGTCTTCTCAAGGAGCGGGTGATTTTTCTGGTGGGCCAGGTTGAGGATTACATGGCCAATCTGGTGGTTGCCCAATTGTTGTTCCTGGAATCAGAAAATCCTGACAAGGACATCCACCTGTACATCAACTCGCCAGGTGGTTCGGTCACTGCCGGCATGGCCATCTATGACACCATGCAGTTCATCAAGCCTAACGTCAGTACCTTGTGTATCGGCCAGGCATGCAGCATGGGCGCTCTGTTGTTGGCCGGTGGCGCTGAAGGTAAGCGTTTCTGCTTGCCGCATGCACGCATGATGATTCACCAGCCGCTGGGTGGTTTTCAGGGTCAGGCTTCGGATATCGAGATTCATGCCCGTGAGATCCTGTTCATTCGTGAGCGCCTGAACAAGGTGCTGGCGGATCACACGGGTCAGCCGCTGGATGTTATTGCCCGTGATACTGACCGTGACCGCTTTATGAGCGGAAGTGAAGCGGTGGAATACGGTCTGATTGATCAGGTGATGGAACGTCGCCACGTGCCCGAGTAATGCAGTAAAGGTGCGCCAGAGCGGCTGCAACGTCAGCCGTCAGGTGTTATCTTGTTATAAATGACGACAGGGCTGTGCTTGCAAAGTGCAGTATCAGGCCTCATGTTAAGTCTATGAGCGACCGGAATCAGGGGTTTTAGATGACCGATACAACTGGGAAGGGTGACGACAACGGCAAGCTGCTGTATTGCTCCTTCTGCGGCAAAAGCCAGCATGAAGTGCGCAAGCTGATTGCCGGCCCCTCCGTATTTATCTGCGATGAGTGCGTTGACCTGTGCAACGACATCATTCGCGAAGAAGTGCAGGAAAGCCAGGCTGAAAGCGCCGGGCAGAAACTGCCTTCACCGAAAGAAATCTGCGGCATTCTTGATCAGTATGTGATTGGGCAGGAGCGCGCCAAGAAGGTTCTTTCGGTTGCGGTATATAACCATTACAAGCGCCTTAATCAGCGCAGTGGCAAGGATGAAGTCGAGCTGGGCAAGAGTAATATCCTGCTGATTGGCCCGACCGGCTCCGGCAAGACCCTGTTGGCCGAGACGTTGGCACGCCTGCTCAATGTGCCCTTTACCATTGCCGATGCCACCACCCTGACCGAAGCCGGTTATGTGGGTGAGGATGTCGAGAACATCATCCAGAAGCTGTTGCAGAAGTGCGATTACGACGTCGACAAGGCGCAGATGGGCATTGTCTATATCGATGAGATCGACAAGATTTCACGCAAGTCTGACAATCCCTCGATTACCCGTGATGTGTCGGGCGAGGGTGTGCAGCAGGCGCTGTTGAAGCTGATTGAAGGTACTGTGGCTTCGGTACCGCCGCAGGGTGGTCGCAAGCATCCCCAGCAGGAGTTCCTGCAGGTTGATACGCGTAATATCCTGTTTATCTGTGGTGGCGCCTTTGCCGGTCTGGAGAAGGTGATTCGCGATCGGTCCGAGAAGAGCGGTATCGGTTTCAATGCTACCGTGCGCAGCCAGGACAATGGCAAGAAAGTCGGTGAGGCGCTGAAGGAAGTCGAGCCGGAAGATCTGGTGCGCTTCGGGTTGATTCCGGAGTTTGTCGGTCGTCTGCCGGTCATTGCGACGCTCAACGAGCTGGATGAAGAGGCGCTGGTGGAAATTCTCACCGCGCCGAAAAATGCACTGACCAAGCAATATGCCCGCTTGTTTGACATGGAAGGTGTCGAGCTCGAGTTCCGTGAGGATGCACTCAAGGCCATCGCCCGCCGTGCTCTGGAACGCAAGACAGGTGCTCGTGGCCTGCGTTCAATCCTGGAAGGCGTGCTGCTGGAAACCATGTACGACATTCCGTCTGCTGAAAATGTCAGCAAGGTTGTGATTGACGAGAATGTCATCACCGGTGCAGCCAATCCCTTGTTGATGTACGCTGCCAATGAAGAGCCGCAACAAAAGGCTGTGCCAGACGATTGATCGGCAGGCCATCGGTTGACCTGCGCCAGGCTTTCTGCCTGGCGCAGTGACGCCCTGAGTTCCAGATAGCTTTACTTTGTTTTTCCGCATGTATCCCCGCTTGTAATTTGCCCGCTTTGCCCCCATCTTGAAATCATGCAGTCCGAAAATCTACCTGCGGCAATTCGTTATTGCCCGTCAAAGAGCGAGTCCTAGCCATGAGCCAATTCAGCGAACTCCCCCTTTTGCCACTGCGTGATGTAGTGGTTTACCCCCATATGGTGATCCCGCTGTTTGTTGGACGTGATCGCTCTATCGCTGCGCTGGAAGCTGCCATGGCCGATGGCAAACAGATTCTGCTGGTCGCCCAGCGTGACCCGGCTGAAGATGATCCGGGCGCCGATGGTCTCTACCGAGTGGCCACGGTGGCAACTATCCTGCAGCTGCTTAAACTGCCTGATGGCACCGTCAAGGTGCTTGTCGAGGGCGAGCAGCGAGCCAATATCACCGCCATCGAAGATGTCAGTGGCTACCTGCAAGCGTCACTCGAGGCGCTGCCGGCAGCACAGATAGACGAGCGCGAGTCTGAAGTGCTGGTACGCAGCCTGATGAGCCAGTTCGAGCAATTTGTTCAGGTTGGCAAGAAAATCCCTTCCGAGGTGATCAGTACGCTTGCCGACATTGAGGATGCTGATCGCCTGGTCGACAGTATGGCGGCGCATCTGAATCTCAAGCTGGAACAAAAACAGGACATTCTCGAGATCATTCCGGTGCGTGAGCGGGTCGAGCACGTGCTTGGTGTGCTCGATGGCGAGATCGAGCTGCTTGAAGTTGAAAAACGCATTCGTGGGCGGGTCAAGAAGCAGATGGAGCGCAGCCAGCGCGAGTACTATCTGAACGAACAGATGAAGGCGATCCAGAAGGAAATGGGTGGCTCGGAAGATGAGCAGAGTGAGCTCGAGACCCTGCAGAAAAAGATCGATACCGTTGGCATGAGTGAGGAGGCGCGTAAAAAGGCCAGTACCGAACTCGGCAAGTTGAAGATGATGTCACCGATGTCAGCGGAAGCCACGGTGGTGCGCTCCTACATTGACTGGCTGACCCAGGTGCCCTGGAAGCAGGCGAGCAAGGTCAAGCATGACCTGGCGCGTGCGGAGTCCGTGCTGGAGGCTGATCACTACGGCCTTGATGAGGTAAAAGAGCGCATCCTGGAATACCTCGCGGTGCAGAAGCGCGTGCGCAAGCTGAAAGGCCCGGTGCTTTGTCTGGTTGGCCCGCCCGGTGTGGGCAAGACCTCGCTGGGCGAATCCCTGGCACGGGCGACCAACCGCAAGTTTGTCCGTATGGCGTTGGGTGGTGTGCGTGACGAGGCCGAGATTCGCGGCCATCGCCGCACCTATATTGGCTCCATGCCGGGCAAGCTGATCCAGAAATTGACCAAGGTGGGTGTGCGTAACCCGCTCTTCTTGCTCGACGAGATCGACAAGATGGGGGCTGATATGCGCGGCGATCCGTCGTCTGCCTTGCTGGAAGTGCTCGACCCCGAGCAGAACAACAGTTTCAACGATCATTATCTGGAGGTCGATTACGACCTGTCGGATGTGATGTTTATCTGTACCAGTAACTCCATGAATATTCCGGCGCCGCTGCTTGATCGTATGGAAGTCATCCGCATTCCGGGTTACACCGAAGACGAGAAGGTCAACATCGCCCGTCGCTACCTGCTGCCCAAGCAGATCAAGAACAATGGTCTCAAGGCCAGTGAAATCGAGGTGCCGGATCAGACCTTGCTGGAAATAATCCGTTATTACACCCGTGAAGCCGGTGTGCGCGGGCTGGAGCGCCAGATCGCCAAGCTCTGCCGTAAGGTGGTGCGTGAGCAAGTCAGCAACAAGTCACGCGAGCCGGTAGTGGTCGAGAGCGAGTTGCTTGAAGAGCACCTGGGCGTGCGCAAGTTCAAGTACGGCCTGGCTGAAGAAAGCGATCAGGTCGGTCAGGTAACCGGGCTGGCATGGACCCAGGTGGGCGGTGAGCTGCTCAGTCTGGAAGCCGCTGTAGTGCCTGGCAAGGGCCGTCAGATCAAGACCGGCTCGCTGGGTGATGTGATGCAGGAGTCTATCAGTGCAGCGCTTACTGTGGTGCGCAGCAGGGCATCCAGCCTAGGGATTGCCGCTGACTTCCATGAGAAGAATGATATCCATATTCATGTCCCTGAAGGGGCCACACCGAAGGACGGTCCGAGTGCAGGTATTGGCATGTGTACTGCGCTGGTGTCTGCATTGACCGGCATTCCGGTACGTGCAGATGTCGCCATGACCGGCGAAATTGCGCTGCGCGGACAAGTTTTGCCGATCGGTGGCCTGAAGGAAAAGCTGCTTGCAGCGCATCGCGGGGGGATTCGTACAGTGCTCATTCCACACGACAATATCCGCGATTTGAAAGAAATTCCCGACAATATCAAGGAAGATATCGAGGTGATTCCGGTCAAGTGGATTGACGAAGTATTGCAGGTTGCGTTGCAATACATGCCAGAACCGCTGCAGGAAGGGGTTGAAGAGATGGTGGCAAAGGACGACAATCGGGATGCAGATGCCAAGGAGCGTATCAGTACACACTGATGCGGGGCAGGGGGCACGCAGTTTTTGCAGCGTCGTCGCCATCATCCGTACTGGCAGAAATGCCGGCTTCCTTGACAGGGTTTTTTGCCGCTTGTTATAAAGCGGCATCGCCCACCAGGTTGGCTGACTGGCCACGGCTTTGCTTTGCAACACGATTTATAACGATTAACTAACACATCGAAATTGATAAGGGGACTTAGAGTGAACAAGTCTGAACTGATTGATGCTATCGCCGCATCCGCTGATATTCCTAAAGCTGCTGCCGGTCGTGCACTGGACGCCGTAATCGACTCAATCACTGGTGCGCTGAAAGATGGCGACTCGGTAGTTCTGGTCGGCTTCGGTACTTTCGCTGTCAAGGAACGCGCCGCTCGCACCGGCCGCAACCCGCAGACTGGTGACCCTATCCAGATCAGCGCTGCCAAGATCCCGGGCTTCAAGGCCGGTAAAGCACTGAAGGACGCTGTCAACTAAGCAGTGTATGACTTGCTCCGTCACGGGTCTATGCCTGCACACGGATGTCAAGGTCCTTACCGGCTCAGCTCAAGATTCATCCTGTCGATTCATTGAGTTGAGCCAGTTTTGTAAAAAGGCGCATCATCCAGATGCGCCTTTTTGCGTTTAGCGATAGAAGTAATGGCCGCAGACGATTATCATGCTGCCAGACGTATTCTGCGTGAGATGAATAACAAGATTGTGGGGGCACGATGCTGCAAAGAATGAGGGACAACTCGCAAAGCTGGATCGCCAAGGTGATCGTTGGCGTTATTGTGCTTGTGTTTGCCCTGACCGGTTGGGAATCCATCAGTCGTTTTACCAGCACGGAAAACAAGGCTGCCGAGGTCAATGATCGGGTGATTACCCGCATGGAACTGGATCGTGCCGTGGCGCTGCAGCATCGTCAGCTGCTACAACAGATCCAGCAGCTGGGTAATGACATGTTCGATCCCAGCATGATCGATGAAAACATGTTGCGTGAATCGGTACTCGATGACCTGATCGAGCGTGCTGTTTTGCTCGATGGTGCAGATCAAGCCAATTTCTACATTTCCGAAAGCATGATTGATCGCCTGATTCTGACCACGCCTGATTTTCAGGTGGGTGGACAGTTCAATGCTGATCGCTTTGATGCTGTGATTCGCGGCATGGGTATGTCATCCCGGCTTGAGTTCCGTAGCCTGGTACGTGAAGAGTTGAAAATCAGCCAGTTGCGTAACGCCATGGAAGCGACCGCCTTTGCTACCCCCAGCGAGCGTATGCATCTGGCTCGCCTTGAGCAGCAAACCCGCGATTTTGCGGTTATCGAGCTTGCCTACAGCCGTGACGGCATCTCGGTAAGCGACGATGAAGTCGCCGAGTACTACGCGGCCAACGAGCAGGACTTCATGACGCCGGAACAGGTTGTGCTGCAAAGCCTGACCCTGCGCCGTAGCGATTTTTTTGAACAGGTCACTGTTGACGAGGCGGACATTGAAGCGCTTTATCAGCGTGAGATCGGCAACCTTGCCGAGCAGCGCCGTGCCGCGCACCTGCTGATCGAAACCGATTCGATCGATGATGAGGATGCCCAGGCGCGTATTGCTCAAGCGCTTGAGCGTCTGGCTGCCGGTGAGGATTTTGCCAGCGTAGCGCGTGACATCTCGGACGACACGGGTAGCGCCAATGACGGCGGTAATCTGGGTGTTGTGGCCCGTGGCAGCTTTGACCCGGCCTTCGAGGAGGCGCTGTTTTCCTTGCAGGAAGGTGAAGTGTCCGAGCCGGTACGCACCAGCTTTGGTCTGCACTTGATCAAACTGACCCGCTTGCAGGCGCCTGAAGTGCCGAGCCTGGATTCCATGCGTGAAACCCTGGAAGAGGAAATCAAGACCGGTCTGGTTGAGCGTCGTTTTGTTGAGGCCAGCCGGGAGTTGTCCAATCTGGCCTATGAGTCCCCTGATCTTGAAGAACCGGCCAATGCGCTGGGTCTTGAGGTGGTTACCCATGAGCCCGCCGGGCGCAATGGTGGCGAGGGTCTGACCGCCAATCCGCGCGTTATGCAGGCTGCCTTTTCCGAGGAAGTGTTGCAGGATGATCTTAACAGCAGCCTGATCGAGCTGGATGCCGATACCGCGGTGGTGGTGCGTGTGCGGGATCACTTGCGGCCGAGCTTGCGCCCGCTGGAAGAGATTCGTGACGAGGTAGAAGATCTGCTGATCTATCGCAAGGCCACCCGCCAGGCACGCGAGCGTGCGGATGAGCTGGTGTCCCGTTTGCGCAGCGGTGATCTGGATGCAGATGCTCTGGCTGCCGAGCTTGATGCTGAGTGGGCGCGTCACGAAGCCATTCGCCGCACCTCCAGTGCTGTGCCCTCGGTGCTGATGCGTCATGTCTTTGCTATGCCGGCTCCTGGCAGTGAGCGTGCCAGTGTGGCGCATTTCGAGCAGACTGATGGCAGTCGCTGGATCGTCATGCTCAACGGCGTTGCAACCCCGGAGAACCTGGCTGCCGAAGCAGAGGACCCTGAGTACCGTGCCTTTGTTGCCGGCCAGACCGGTGAGCAGGACTTTGCTGCGCTGCGCCAGATGCTGAAGGATGATGCCGTCATTACCCGCCACTGATTGCGTCAAATCCAGCAACAAGACAATGGGCCCTATGTGGCCCATTGTGCGTTGTGGCTGCCGCTTTCATTGCAGCATGCGCTAAGCTGGTCGAAACATGGATAACAGGACTCAGTAACGATGCAAGTGCTCAAGCACGTGTGGCTCTTTGTGCGTACCAATCTGTGGATTATTCCCCTGGCCTTGTTGATCGCCTGGGGGTTGATTCGTTTCCTTGATCCGGCACCGCCGCGTCACCTGGTGATGACCACGGGTACCGAAACGGGCGCTTATCATGGTTTTGCCCGTTTGCTGGCCGGGCGACTTGAGACGCATGGGGTGACGTTGGAGCTGCGTCCCAGCCAGGGGTCCCTGGAAAATCTGCAGCGGCTCAGTGCTGATAACCCTGAAGTGCATATAGGTGTGGTCCAGGGCGGCACGTCTGAGTTGCTCAGCCGCGCTGAGCGCAACCGCTTGCAGGCACTGGCTGCGCTCTACCATGAACCGCTCTGGCTGTTTCAGCGCACAGGTGATCCGGTGAATACACTGGCCGACCTGCATGCACTACGCCTGTCCGTGGGTAGTGAGGGCAGCGGTACCTGGGCGGTAGCCAAGGCGTTGTTTGCCGAGGCTGGAGAGCAGTCGCGCTTTGACGCACTCAATGATGGTTTGTGGCAGGGCTTCAGTAGCCAGGATGCCGCTGCGGCGCTGCAAGCAGGCGATCTCGATGCCGCCTTCATGGTGCTGCCAGCTGATCACCCGCTGATCCGGCAACTGGTAGCAGACCCTGAGATTGAGTTGGCCGACTTCAACCAGGCTGAGGCGCTGGCAGCGCGATTACCCTACCTGAGCCAGTTACGCATTCCCATGGGGCTGCTGGATATCGCCAACAATCTTCCAACTCGCTCCGCCCAGGTGCTGTCACCGGTAGCAACCCTGGTGGTCAATCAAAGCTTTCATCCGGCACTGGCAACGCTGATTCTGCAGGAATCACGCGAAATACTGCGCGACGGTACCTTGCTTGATCCTCCGGATGCCTTCCCGGCAGCAGCGCCGCTGGATTTACCCTTGAGTAATGAGGCTGACTATTACCACCGTAACGGCGTGCCTTTTTTGCAACGCTATCTGCCGTTCTGGATCGCCTCGTTGGTGGACCGCTATGTGGTACTGCTGATCCCCTTTATTGTCATCATGATCCCGTTGTTTCGCAGCATGGGCCCGATCTATCGCTGGCGGATACGTGCCCGGGTGTTCCGCTGGTACGGTCAGTTGCGCCGAATTGACCGGTTGATCCTGCATCATCAGATCAGCGCAGTGCGCGATAAAGAGCTGGCCAACCTGCATAAACTGGAAGATGACCTGACCCAGGTTGATGTGCCTTTGTCCTATGCTCATGAGCTGTACACCCTGCATCTGCATGTGCGTTATATGATCAATCGCTTGGAGTCCTTGCCAGCTGACGAATAAAGTCGACGGTTTTATCCAGTACCTGATCCCGCTGCTGGAAGGGATGGGCCAGGGCCAATACCAGGGTGAAATGGTTGCGTGCATCAAAGTAGTGGGTAGAGACGGGCACGCCAGCGGCTGTGAGCTTTTCACTCATGGCCTGGGTGTTACGTTCCGGGTCAACCAGCCGATCCGGGCGAGCGGCCATCAGCAGCGCCGGAGGGCTGTGCGCGCCAGCGTGCTCGATGGGTTGTGAATCGAGGGGAGTCTCCGGGTGATGAAACACCGGCTTTACCCGCGGATTAAGAATCGGCAGGAATTCAAACGGCCCGGCCAGAGAGATCCAGGCATCCAGGTCTGCCGGTGACAGGTCGTGCGGTGCCAGCCAGCGCGGGTCGAGTGCCAGCATGGCGGCGTTGTAGGCGCCCGCGCTGTGCCCCATCACCACCAGAGGGCCGGTTTGCTGTTGCCATTCATGGCGCTGCTCAACGACCCAGGCGAGAGCATCGGCACTGTCATGCAGGAATTCGGGATAGGTTACGTCGGGGTAAACCCGGTAGTCCGCAACCACAGTAATGATGCCACGGGCCGCCAGTGCTTCGCCGACAAAGGTGTAATTGTCCTTGCTGCCGCCACGCCAGCTGCCGCCGTAAAAGAACAGCACAACCGGTGCCTGCTCCAGTTCGCCGACCGGCAGGTAGACATCCAACCGTTGACGTTCGTCGCTGCCATAAGCTTGATTCGCTTGCAGGTGATAACTGTCATCGGGAATGAAAAAATTGATCGGGGCGAGCGGGGAGCAGGCAGTCAGTACCACCAGACTGGCCAGGGCAAGCGCGCGCAATGGAAGTTGAGGCATAGGTATCATCCGTTGAAATAGGTATCCATGATGGCGCAACCCGGTACCTCGGCAAGCTGCAAGCTGTTACAAGCCATTGCCCGTTACTTTGCATTCTGCGCCACAGGCCCTACCATCAAATATTATCTGTCACTTTACTCGCCATGCCGGGTAGATAAGGATTATCAATGAAGGATACGTTGTCCCAGGCGCTGGCTGAAATTGATCGGGTACTACTGGGCAAGCAGCACGCCGTTCGACTTGCCGTCACTTGTTTGCTGGCACGCGGTCATCTGTTGATCGAAGACTTGCCGGGTATGGGTAAGACCACGCTTTCACAGGCGTTGGCCCGGGTCATGGGGCTGGGTTACCAGCGCATCCAGTTCACCAGTGATCTGCTACCTGGGGATATTCTGGGTACCTCGGTGTTTGATCGTAATACGGCGCAGTTCGTGTTTCATCCGGGCCCGGTTTTTGCCGAGCTGGTGCTGGCTGATGAAATCAACCGCGCCACACCAAAGAGTCAGAGCGCCCTGCTTGAGGCAATGGAAGAAGGTCAGGTAACGATCGACGGGGCCACCCGGCCATTACCCGATCCTTTCTTTGTCATTGCTACGCAAAACCCGGTTTCTCAGGGCGGTACCTTTCCCCTGCCGGAGTCGCAACTGGACCGTTTTCTGATGCGATTGTCGCTCGGTTATCCCTCATCCGCGGCAGAGAAGTCTCTGCTCATGGGTGCTGAGAGGCAGGAACGACTGGAGCGGGTTGAGCCGGTGTTGCCACGCGACAAGTTGTTACTGCTGCAAGCCGCTGTGCCGAAGATTACGGCCAGTGAAGCCATCGTCGATTACATCCTGCGGTTGGTTAATCGCACCCGTGAAAGTCAGGTCTGTGCCTGGGGGCTTTCACCTCGAGCGAGCCTGGGGCTGTTGGCTGCGGCCAGAGCCTGGGCCATGCTGGAGCACCGCGATTACGTGATTCCGGAGGATGTGCAGGCGGTCTTGCCCGCGGTGGTCAGTCATCGCCTGCGGGCCAGTGAAGATCCGGCCGGGCATGGCGGTGGCGGTTTGGTGCAGTGGCTGCTTAACGAGGTTGAGGCGGTCTGATGCCCCTGTTGCGTACCTGGTTTCAGCGCTGGTTGAAGCGCCGTATTCCTGCTGCCCATGAAATCAGGCTGAATCACCGGCGTATCTTTATCCTGCCCAGTCGAGCTGGGCTGGGTCTGCTGTTACTGCTCAGTATCATGCTGATCGGTGCCATCAATTATCAGAACAGCCTGGTCTATGGGGTGACCTTTATTCTGGGTAGCCTGTTCTGGGTTGGCTTGCATCATACCTACCGTAACCTGGCGAGCCTGGAGTTGCGGGCAACTGGCGGCAAGCCGGTGTTTGCCGGTGAAAATGTGCCCCTTGGTCTTACCCTGGCCGCGCCCAGACGCTTGCATCAATCACTGGTGCTGGCCTGGCCGCATACCCAGCCGCAGCGGGTTGATGTGGCGCGGGGTGATGAGGTGCAGTTGACCCTGTACCATCCGGCACGTCAGCGTGGCTGGTTCAGCCCCGGTCGCTTGCGTATTGAAACCCGTTACCCTCTGGGCTGGTTTGTCGCCTGGAGCCTGATTGATCTGCGCTGGCAGGTGCTGGTGTATCCCCGGCCCCTGCAAGGAGATCTTCCGCGCCAGCCCGGACAAGGCCAGGATGATGAGGGCGAGCCCGGGTTGAATGAGGGTGTTGATGACTTTCAGGGCTTGCGTAATTACCAGCCCGGAGACTCCAAACGTCGCCTCGACTGGCGTGCCTGGTCCCGCGGGCAAGGCTTGCATAGCAAGGTGTTTGCCGAACCCAGTCAGACAACCTGGTGGTTGAATCTGGAGCAGGCACCAGGAACCGACATTGAGCAGAAACTGGGTTACCTCACCGGCTGGGTACTGCAGCTGGAGCAAAAACATGAACCCTACGGGCTGATTCTACCGGGTATGCGCCTGGGCCCGGCCCAGGGTGAGCGTCATCGGGATGCCTGTCTCAAGGCCCTGGCCCTGTATGGAGCGCCAGCATGAGTGTCGCCGGTCTGATCCCGCGTAACAGCCTGGCCTGGTTGCTGACTGCGCAGGTGGTGGTGCTGTTGCCCCATTTGCCGCGTTTGCCTTTCTGGGTGGCCATCATCTGGATGGGCTGTGCTCTCTGGCGTGTGCAGATTCAACGGATGCGCTGGCGCTATCCCGGAACCTTGTTCAAGGTGTGCGCCCTGGTGGCCATCAGTGCCGGCACCTTTCAGGCACAGGGCACCCTGATCGGCCTGGACGCAGCGGTCATGCTGCTGTTGCTGTTGTTCATGCTCAAACTGTTGGAAATGCGCAGTCCGCGTGACGCCCTGGTGGTGATCTATCTGGGCTTCTTCATTATTGCCACGGCATTTCTGTTTGATCAGGGTATACCGCTTACCCTCTATCAATGCTTTTCACTGCTGGTGCTGGTGTCGGCGCTGGTGGGGTTGCAACAGTCGGCCGGGCGCAATGATCCGGCCCGCGCCATGCGAACTGCCGGGGTTCTGCTGCTGCAGGCGATTCCGCTGATGCTGGTATTGTTCATGCTGTTTCCGCGCATCGGCCCCCTGTGGTCGGTCAATGCGCCAGGGCAGGGAGCCACGACCGGCCTGGCGGAGAGCATGTCGCCGGGTGATATCGCCGACCTGGCACGTTCGAGCAATCTGGCCTTTCGGGTCAGTTTTGATGATGAGATTCCCGCACAGAGTGATCTCTATTGGCGGGCACTGACGCTGAGTACCTTTAATGGACGCGAATGGTCGCATTCCCAGTTGTCCAGTCAGGCCCTGACGCGGCCCTGGCAGCCGGCGGGTGATGAAATCAGCTACCAGGTGCTGACCGGCGCCAGTCAGCAGCGATGGGCATTCAGTCTGCGCGGGGCCACCACGTCGGACAGCAATATGGTGTTGACCCGCGATTTTATGTTGCAAGCGCGGCGTCCCTTTACCCAGACCACTGCCTATCGGGCCAGCTCCTGGCCAGACAGCCGGCTGGACCCGGATGGCCTGGACTCCTTGCAGGAGCGGCTGTATCTGTCACTGCCGCAAGGGGTTGATCCGCGCAGCCGCGCCTGGGCTGAAGAGTTGCGGGAAGAATATCCCGATGACGAAGATCTGGTGGCGGCCCTGTTGCAGCACTTCAATCGCGAGCCCTTTCATTACACCTTGCGCCCGCCAACCCTGGGCCGCCACACCAACGACGAGTTCCTGTTTGATACCCAGCGTGGCTTCTGCGCCCACTATGCTGGTGCCATGACCTTTGTCTTGCGCGCTGCGGGTATCCCCGCTCGCGTGGTGGCTGGCTATCAGGGTGGCGAGATCAACCCGAGGGGCAACTATGTGCTGGTGCATCAGTTTGATGCGCATGCCTGGGTTGAAGTCTGGCTGCCCGGACAGGGCTGGGTATCGGTTGATCCGACTTTCCAGGTAGCCCCGGAACGCATCGAGCAGGGTTTGCAGCAAGCCCTGCAAGGCGAGGGTAGTTTTCTTGAAGACTCTCCCTTGTCTGCGGCCCGCTACCGCAATATCGACTGGGTCAATCGTCTGCGTCTGGGCTGGGATGAAGTCAATTTTCAATGGCAGATGCGGGTATTGAGCTATCAGAGCGAGCGACAAGGCGATTTTTTCCGCCGTTGGCTGGGCACCACCGACTGGCAGCGGGTAGCCGTGGTGTTGGTCCTGGCGGCGTCGCTGGTGATGATTCCGTTGGCGCTCTGGACCTTGCGACCCGGCAAGCGTAGCCGTGATCCGCGTATGCGTGCCTGGCAGCAGCTTGACCGGCGTCTGCAGCGTCTGGGGTTGCAGGCGTTACGTGGCGAGGGGCCGCGTGCCTGGAAGGCGCGTTTAATCACCGCTTTGCCAGCACAGCGCGAGGCTATCGAGACCTTCTTTGCCGAGTATGAACGCCTGACCTATGCCAGTGAACAGATGCCGGACAAGCAGCAAGTGCAGCACCTGGATGGGCAGCTGAAAAGACTGCTGCAAGCACTGCCGCGCCGTCGGCCAGCGCGACCAAGCCGTGAACTCTCGGAGCCCGGTCGTTAATGAGATTGATCATGGCTTGCTGCCAGAGAATTGCCACTTATAATGAGGCAGAAAAACGACACTCCCTTTGTCGATATCTATAGAGGCCAGCATGCATCCATTCAGCGCCACCCGTCCTCCCAGGCTTGCCCTTTTGCTTGGCGCTGCCGGCCTGGCTCCTTTTGTCTTCGGTGCACTGGGCCTCTGGGTCACACCTGAGGCCTGGCGTGAGTGGGTGATGGATGAGTTGCTGGCCTATACGGCGATTATCCTGGCATTTATGGGCGCTATTCATTGGGGGCTGGCGATGCGCGCCGATGAAGCCAGTGACAAGGCCCCGGTGCAATTGGGTTTGTCGGTTATTCCGCCGTTGCTGGGCTGGTTAGCTCTGAGCATGCCGCAACAGCTTGGCATTCCCCTGTTCTTTCTCGCCTTTGCTGCCTTGTATTTTGCTGATATCTGGGCAGTCAATCATGGCCTGGCGCCGGTGTGGTATCCCTCACTGCGTAAGCCGCTGACCATTGTGGTGATCGTTTCACTCTTGGTGGCCTGGGCTTCAATCTGGTGAGCGGCCTCGCGCAACAATTGCCTGAAATGTGATGGATTTAACAGGATATTTCATGCTGGTGGCTGTTCGCCATTACCGTTATCGTTCACACTTGACCTTGACTGGTTGTGAGTGACCCCGACTCGCTTCCAGTCAAAACCCCCGGATCTGCTGTACGGGACCTGTCAGGAGTATCTATGCACGACGAACGCCGTAGATTGGAGCGACACCCAGTGAGCAACAGCCTTGAAGTCTATGATTTGAGTAATGGCCACCACCTTGGTCGTGTGGTAGATCTGCATGTCGAAGGCCTTATGTTGCTGAGTGAGCATCCCATCGAGCTTAATCGTCACTATGCTTTGCAGGTTAATCTGCCGATGATGCTCAACGGCGTGCGCGAGTTCCTGCTCGATGCCGAAAGCCTCTGGCACCGTAAAAGCATCAATGGCAGCCAGTACTGGACCGGTCTGCACTTTACCGACTTGCCCGACGAGTCGCGGCAATGTATAGAAAAAATGGTGGCAACACGCTGATTGGCGCATTGCCACGCCGGCTTGTCTGATCCGGGTCAATATCTGTCTGCAGCAGGTCGACTAGAATGTCCTCAGGCTATGAGGACAGCTTATGACCGCCCCCGTGGTATTTCGAACCCGTAATCTGCACCGTTCATTCTGGCTGGGTGACGTCGAGATTCGCGCCTTGCGTGGTGTTGATCTCGAACTCTATCGGGGTGAGTTTGCGGTGTTGCTCGGTGCTTCCGGCAGCGGCAAGTCGACCTTGCTGAATATTCTGGGCGGTCTCGACACCGCTAGCAGTGGTGACGTGTTCTATCAGGATCAGGACCTCAGTCGGGCCGGTGACCGCGAACTGACCGCTTATCGGCGCAATCATGTGGGTTTCGTATTCCAGTTCTATAACCTGATTCCCAGTCTGACCGCCCGCGAGAATGTGGCCATTGTCACCGATATTGCCCGCGACCCCATGACGCCAGACGATGCCCTGTCCCTGGTGGGTCTGCACGCGCGCCGACACCATTTTCCATCCCAGCTCTCCGGCGGCGAACAGCAGCGGGTGGCTATTGCTCGGGCGATTGCCAAGAACCCGACGGTGCTGCTGTGCGATGAGCCGACCGGTGCGCTGGATTCGAAAACCGGTATCCGTGTATTGGAGGTGTTGCAGGATATCAATCAGCGACTGGGCACCACGACGGCAGTGATTACCCACAATGCCAGTATTGCCGATATGGCAGATCGAATGATTCGTCTGACTGACGGTCGTGTCAGCGACATTCGGTGTAACGCCAATAAGCGCCAGCCCGGCGAGCTGAGTTGGTAGTCATGACAACGCTGCAGCGCAAATTACTGCGCAACCTGTGGAGCATGAAGGGGCAAGGCAGTGCAATTGCCCTGGTGATTGCCATTGGGGTGGCAATGTATGTCATGGCCTTAGGCACCATGGATACCCTGCGCGCTACCCAGCATAGCGTTTATCGACAGTACCATTTTGCAGATGTATTCGCCCCCTTGAAGCGAGCGCCGGAAGCGTTGGTTGAACACCTGGCTGAGTTGGACGGTGTGGCTGGGCTGGAAACGCAAGTGCGGGCACCGCTGACCATTCAGTTAGCGGGTTTCAATGATCCTGTCACCGGACTGGCCTTGTCCATTCCAGATGGACGACAATCGACATTGAATCAGTTGCATTTGACTGCTGGTAGTCTGCCGGATGCCCTGGCCTCGAATCAAATACTGGTCAGCGAGGCCTTTGCCGAGGCCCACGGTCTGCAGCCCGGTGAACAGTTGGCGGCCGTTATCAATGGTCGCTTCCGGCAGCTGCGTATCAGCGGGGTTGCACTGTCCCCCGAGTTTATCTACCAGATTCGTCCGGGCGACCTGTTTCCCGACTACGCCCGCTATGCGGTGATCTGGATGAATCGCAGCGCGTTGGCCGCAGCCTAGGGGATGGAAGGCAGCTTCAATCAGGTCAACCTGCGGTTAGCTCCCGGCAGTTCCGCGGCCGCGGTGATCAGTGCCCTGGATCCCCTGTTGGCGCCCTATGGTGGGCTGGGCGCCTATGCCCGCAAGGAGCAGACGTCGAACCGTTATCTGGAAGAGGAGTTGGACCAGCTCGGTACCATGGCCAGCTTGCTGCCGCTGATGTTCATTGGGGTCGCAGCCTTTTTGCTGAACGTGGTGACGGCCCGCCTGATTCGCACCCAGCGTGAACAGATTGCCGTGCTCAAGGCCTTCGGCTACAGCAATACCACGATCGGCTGGCATTATGTGCAGTGGGTGCTGGCGATTGTCTTGGTCGGCAGTGTGCTCGGTGTTGGCCTTGGCGTGTGGTTGGCTGCTGGCCTGAGCAATCTGTATCAGGATTATTTCCGTTTTCCCTGGCTGCAGCAGGAGCTGCGTCCAGTGGTGGTACTGAGCGCCACCGGTATTGCTGCATTGGCGGCCTTATTGGGCACCTTGAATGCCCTGCGCAGCGCCGTGCGTTTGCCGCCGGCGGAGGCCATGCGCCCGGAGGCGCCGGCCAGCTTCCGGCGTACCCTGATCGAGCGTCTGGGGATTCACGGGTTGAGCCAGCCAACACGCATGATTCTGCGCAATCTGGAGCGGCAGCCGGTCAAGTCGCTGCTCTCGGTCCTCGGACTGGGCTTTGCCGTGGCCCTGATGATGCTGACCGGATTCCAGCGCGGTGCCATCAACCATATGGTGGATGTGCAATTTCGCCTGGCCCAGCAGCAGGATGTACTGGTCAGCTTCAATGAGCCGTCAGTCAACGTGCCTTGCACTCTTTGAACGCTTTGCCGGGGGTTTATCATGCCGAAGGCCAGCGTATAGTGCCGGCCGAGTTGCGCAATGGACATCGGGTTTATCGCGGAGCCCTGCAGGGACGGCCGCAGGCGGGGCAGTTGAATCAGGTGCTGGACAAGCAGTTGCACCCGATACGGTTACCCGAGCAGGGCGTGCTGCTCACCGATCACCTGGCCACTCTGTTGCAGGTACGTCCGGGTGATAGCCTGCAGATCCATCTGCTGGAAGGGCGGCGACAGCAATTGACACTCCCGGTCGTCGGTCTGGTCACGGAGTTCGTCGGCGTCGGGGTCTATCTCGATCTGGACTACCTTGCCCGCCAGTTGCAGGAAAACCCGCTCATCAACGTGGCCTTGCTTGCGGTAGAAAGGGAGGTCGATACGGACCTGTACGAGCGGTTGGAACGCATGCCAGGTGTCCTGGGGGTGACCTTGCGCAGCCGCAGTATCAGTGCTTTCAATGACTTGATGGATGAAAGCATTCTGGTGTTTACCCTGTTCAGTATGCTGTTGGCCGGCTTGATTGCCTTTGCCGTGGCCTACAACAATGCCCGGGTTGCCTTTGCCGAGCGAGGGCGGGAGCTGGCCAGCCTGCGCGTACTGGGTTACACCCGGCTGGAAACCGCGTATCTGTTGCTCGGTGAGTTGTTTCTGCTTACCTTGCTGGCACTGTTGCCGGGTTTTGCGCTGGGTGCATTGCTGAGCTGGCTGCTGACGCTGGGCATGCAAACAGATATCTACCGGGTACCTCTGATTCTGACGCCCAGCACTTTTGCCACGGCAGCCGTTGTGGTGGTGTTGGCCACGGTACTGTCCGCTCTGGTGATCTGGGGCAAACTGATGCGTCTGGACATGGTCTCGGCGCTCAAGGCGGCGGAGTAACACGATGCTACGACACTATTTCCTCTATGCCGGTGCCGCACGCAGCCAGGTGGAGAGTGAACAGGCCCGGCTGGAACTGGCTGCCAACGAATACCGGCGGATAGAACGCATGGTAGCAGGCGGGTATATGTCGCAGGAACGCCTGGACCAGATTGCCAGCGAGCGCAGGCGGGCGACGGCCAGTGTGCGCTCAGCCAATTTTGCCGTGGATGTGGCGCGCTTTGAACGGGATAACGCCCACGCCATGCTGGCCGTCGCAGCCGGAGAGCAGGGCGCCGAGCCGGTCGTGGTCAGTGCTCCGGTCAGCGGCCGGGTATTGACCCGTTTGCGCCAGAGTGAAGGGGCGGTCTCCGCAGGTATGCCAATTCTGGTGCTGGGCGATCTGGCCAGCCTGGAAGTAGAGGTCGATGTGCTGTCTGCGGATGCCGTGCGCCTGCGCCCCGGTATGGCGGTCGAGCTGGAACGCTGGGGTGGTGAAAGCCCTTTGCCCGGGCGTGTCAGACGCATTGAGCCGGCCGGTTTTACCAAGGTTTCTGCACTGGGGGTTGAAGAGCAGCGCGTCTGGGTGATTGTCGAACTCGACGCACCTGCCAGTGCCTGGGAAGGACTCGGAGATGGTTTTCGGGTAGAGGCTCGGTTCATTCTCTGGGCCGCAGATGAGCGTTTGCAGGTTCCTACCAGCGCCCTGTTTCGACATGATGAGCAGTGGGGCAGCTTTGTCATCGAGAATGGGAGGGCTATCTATCGGCAGGTTGAAATTGGTCGGCGCAGCGGGTTGACTACCGAAGTGGTCAGTGGTTTGGCGCCAGGCGATCTGGTGATTCTTTATCCAGGACAGGATCTGCAAGCGGGTAGCCGAGTGCGGATGGCGGCGGAGCCACGCTGATCAAGCCTGGGGGCGATCTGCAACAACTTCCGGATCTGCAACCAGGCTTTGCCGAGGCCAGAATGCCGTTCAGCAAGGCCATTACCAAGTACTTGGGTACCGTGCACGCCATCGCCATGTGTAATCTGGCCGGTCTGATGACAGACGCTTCGATTCCTGAGGATGGCAATGGATACCAACAGGGATGACGGTCAGGTACCTGGCAAAGGCCAGAACAGACCTCAAGGCTATCGCCAGCGGCGACGGTATTGACTGGCAGTCGACAGGCGAGAAAATTGTACTCGTATCGATTTTTGATACCGACTACGTCATTTGACGTATACAAGGGTGTCATTTCACGAATGGTTGCCGCAGACGGATTCCACAATAGTGATCGCGTAGATTTTCACCCGACCCAACAGATCCGCTGAGGAGTGGCGATTATGGCTGACACCATTATCAAGATTGACCTGAACAAGTCTCCCTATGAAAACGACAAGGTGCACAATCGCTGGCACCCGGACATTCCCATGGTCGCTACCGTCAAGCCGGGGGATGACTTTATTGTCGAGTGCTATGACTGGACCGGTGGCCAGATCCAGAATAACGACAGTGCTGACGATGTGCGCGATGTCGACCTGTCACAGGTTCACTTTCTCTCGGGGCCGATCGGTGTGGAAGGTTGTGAGCCGGGTGACCTGCTGGAAGTGGATATTCTCGATATTGGTACTTTTGCTGAAAGCCAGTGGGGCTTCAATGGCTTTTTCTCCAAACAGAACGGCGGCGGATTCCTGACCGAGCATTTCCCGGAGGCACAGAAGTCGATCTGGGACTTCAATGGCATGTTCACCAAGTCGCGGCATATCCCGAATGTCGAATTTGCCGGGTTGATCCACCCTGGCCTGATTGGCTGCCTGCCTTCCAAGGACATGCTGGAGGAGTGGAACAAGCGCGAGACTGAACTGTTTGAAACCGACCCCGAGCGTGTGCCCGGCCTGGTCAATCTGCCCTTTGCCGATACCGCACATATGGGCCGCATGACCGGTGATGACAAGGCCAAGGCCGCCGCCGAGGGCGCACGCACAGTGCCGCCGCGCGAGCATGGCGGTAACTGCGATATCAAGGATCTGTCGCGTGGCGCCAAGGTGTACTTCCCGGTGTACGTCAAGGGCGGTGGCCTGTCGGTGGGTGATTTGCACTTCAGTCAGGGGGATGGCGAAATCACCTTCTGCGGCGCGATCGAGATGGCCGGCTGGATTCACCTGCGCGTTAACCTGATCAAGGATGGCATGAGCAAGTACGGCATCAAGAACCCGATCTTCAAGCCGAGTCCGATCAAGCCGCGCTATGATGACTACGTGATCTTTGAAGGTATCTCGGTCGATGAGCAGGGCAAGCAGCATTACCTGGATGTGCATATTGCCTACCGTCAGGCCTGCCTGAACGCCATCGAGTACATGACCAAGTTCGGCTACAGCCGTGCACAGGCCTACGCGATTCTCGGTTGTGCGCCGGTGGAAGGGCATATCAGCGGGGTGGTCGACGTGCCCAATGCCTGCGCGACGCTCTGGTTGCCGACGGGTATCTTCGACTTCGACATCAACCCCAGCGCGAGTGGTCCTGAGAAGAAAGTTGCTGGCGGGGTAGATGTGCCGCTATCCAAGGACAAGGAGTAAACGCCATGCCAGTGTATGACTACAAATGCCGCGAACACGGCCTGTTCTATGCCCTGGCAACCATGGATGAGCATGACCAGCCGCAGCCTTGCCCGGAGTGTGGTGAGCTGTCGGCCAAGGTCATCATGGTGCCAACCAATATGTTCCGGGTGGATGACACCGAGCGCAAGGCGCGTGATCGCAATGAAAAGGCGATTTACAGTCCGATCCTGTCAACACCGGAGTATCGCGCGGAAGAGCAGGCAAGGCATGAACACAAGCACGGCAAAGGCTGTGGCTGCAATCACCAGAAAATCGGTAAATCCAAACTCTTCTGGACTGCCAATGGGGAGAAGATGTTTCCATCTGCCCGGCCCTGGATGATCAGCCACTAGGCCGATCATCGCCCCCAACACCAAGGCCCGCTTATGCGGGCCTTGGTGTTTCAGCATGCTTGGTGCTTGAGCGCAGATTCAGGCACCAAAGAGCCAGGTATGCAGCATACGCCCCGGCATAAAGGCGAACGAGCCGGCGATGAGTATACCGCCAACCTACATGCCTACCATGGAGCTGGCATGGGACTTGATGTCGCCACGCCGGGCATACAGATAGGCCATGGGGACCAGGTAGATCACCAGCACACTGAACAGGTGAATAAAACCGAAATGGTTAAAGATCTGCGGCCCGACATGGGCGTAGGCGAGCCAGAGATAGGTGGTCATTCCTTGCTCCTGTTCTCAGCTGAAAGCGGTAAAACTCAGAGTCACATAGGCGCCATAACCGATCAAGAGGGCGCCACCCTCAAGCCGGCTCAGGCGCTTGCCGGTGTACAGGAACAGCAGCAACACCAGTGATGTGCCGAGCATTACCCACTGATCAAATTGCAGAATACGGGCATGCACCGGGAGCGGTTGCAACAGGGCAGAGATGCCGAGTATCCCCAGCAGGTTGAAGATATTGCTACCCAGAATATTGCCAATGGCAACATCCGCATGTCGCCGAAAGGCGGCAATAACCGAGATGGAAAGCTCCGGAAGGGAGGTGCCCACGGCGACCAGGGTAAGACCAATTACGGCCTCAGAGACCCCGAATGATTCAGCAATGCCGACAGCGCCCCGCAAAAGAACCTGTGAGCCAGTCACCAGAAGTAGCAGGCCCAGAAAAATGGCCAGGGTGATCCATAGCGCGGTGCGGGGCAGTGCGGTAACTTCCTGGCTCTCGGCCGTGTGCAGCTCAGCAGAGGGCGCGGCACCGAAGCGCTCGGTCCGGTATGCCCAGATCAGGTAAGCGGCCAGTGCGGCAATCAATATGCCTGCATCGAACCGTGCCAGTGCATTACCACCCACCAGAACAAGAAACAGGATGCTGGCGGCTACAACGGTCACGGCATCCCGACGCAGTACGAGTGGTCTGACGGCCAGCGGGGTGATCACAGCACAAAGCCCGAGGATCAGCAAAATATTGCTGATGTTGCTACCGACTACGTTACCCAGGGCAATATCGGGCTGGTTATTCAACGCGGCATCCACCGACACAACCAGTTCGGGGGCTGACGTTCCGAAGCCGACAATGAGCAAGCCGCTGAGTAGCGGCGACACGCCCATCCGTTGTGCCGCTGCCAGGGAGCCTCTGATCAACGCCTCACCGCCTGTCGTCAGCAAGAGTACACCGATAGCCACAAACAACAGGTTAAGCATGATAAGTGTTTCCAGATCCTGTATCAGGGGGGAAGAGAGGTTTGCAGGCTGTAAAGCAGGATTGGCATATTCCAAACAGCACTGTACTGGCGAATTCTAGCAGGCTACCGGGCTGCTGTAGTGGCTTGGCAATAAATATTCAAGGCGCCTCAATTGTCCGCTTTGCCCCAGCGTGTAAAGCCCACAAGAATCAGGAACCCGGCAAACATGCAGGTATAGAGCAGTGGCATGACTAGCTGCCAATGGTCTAGTCAGGTTGGGGAACCAGGAGTACGTCGCCGGTTGCAACCCGTTTTTCTACTCCGTCCCTGGTAGCAAACAACTCGGCCGAGGCAAACACTTGTTGCCGGCCGGGCTTCACTACCGTGGCTAGTACACGGAAATGCTCACCAATGGCCGGGCGCAAACAGCGCACCGTGTATTGTGACGCCAATACTTTCCCGGCCATGGTCGCTGCGGCAAAACCACAGGCCGTATCAATCAGAGCGCCTTGAATCCCGGCGTGCATAAAGCCGGCATATTGACCAAAGTCTTCCCGCCACGGCAAAGAGAGTTGAACGTTACCGGGGCTTACTTCGTCAATCACCAGACCCAGCCAGTTATTGAAGGCGGCCATTCTGGATACGGCCTGGATGCGTTCTTGCAGGTCCGAATGGTTCATGTTGTTTGCTCCTTTTCTGTGGGCATGGCTACCGGTTTGAAGACAGCGCGGGCGGTTGCGCAGAGTTGGTTGTTGGCAAACACCTGGGCTTGGGCGAAGCAAATCGATTTACCCAATTTGCTGGGCTGGGCGCGGATTTCTATCCAGTCGCCCAGCTGACCGCTGCCGAGATAATCCATGTTGATACTGATGGTCAGTAGTCCGGTACGGCCATCCAGTTGCTGGGCGCAACTCAGCCCCATGGCGTTATCTGCCAGGGCGCACAACATGCCGCCGTGGACCAGGCCGCGGCTGTTGACATGCGCCTTCGCTGCATACAGGCCCAGGCTGAAAGTGGCATTTTCCTGAGCCGCGTAGATGGGCTCCCAGGGCTGGGTCAATCCGCTGGTTCGGGTGTGCCGGGTGAATCCCTCGGGAATTGCGCTGACGTCTGACATGGCGTGTTCGCTCCATTGATCGTGAGCCCTTATAACAACAATATCATGTAGACCGGTCAATATAATTCTTGGCCATGCAGTAGGTGTATGACGATCAATAAATCAGGCAGATATCAGTCCGGGTGAGATGCCAGGCGCATCCATTGGGCTACTTCGGTGACCGCATCGGTCAGGGGGCGAGAACTCATTTCGACACGCGCCTGAATCAGTGCGCCTTCCAGGACGGCGATGGTCAGGCTGGATAGCCGTGCTGCAGACGTTGCTGCTACGCCTTCAGCCAGCAACAGGCGCTGAAAAACAGCTTGCCAGGCACTCAGGCCGCTATTCGCTGCTTCACGCATGGGCGCAGATTGCGGCACGGTTTCCAGAATGGTGGTTGCCATCGGGCAACCATCCTGAAAATCGGATGCTTCGAGCCAGCCAACCAGTCGCGCGGAAAAAGCGACCAAAAGATCCGCTGCACTGGTATGGGTTTCGGCCAATTGCTCCAGCGTGGCAAGGGCTTGGCCAGCAGCAAAGCGCATGGCTTCTTCGCCCAGTTGCTCTTTGCCCCGGGGAAAGTAGTGATAGAGCGATCCCTTGGGGGCTTTGCTTTCAGCCAGAATGTCTTTCAAACCGGTCTTGGCATAACCCTGTTGGCGAAAGAGTTTGGCGGCAGCCTGGATGATATTCTGACGGTGGCGGGGTGCTGCTGACATGGGGCTGTCCTGACCGGATCCAGTAATCAGTAAAGAGACAAGTCTACCCGCTTTATGCCTGTAGAGCAGTGCCCGCGTGCTGGTCAGCGAATGTAATAACCAACAACCAACCAGTCTGATCCCTGACGTTGCAATGTCAGGGTTTCATTGGCCAGCGCCTGCTGCGCAAAAGACGTCAGGAAACTGAATACCAGATAATCGCCCGGCGGCGCATCGGGCAAGTCGGTAAAGGGTTCGGCAGCCACCTGGTCACGCTCGATCACGGCCCCGAACTGGCCACGGGCCAGCCTGATGGCAGCACCCAGCTCATCGGCAGAAAGTGACTCGCGCATCAGGTCGCCAGAGGTTTCCCAGGCTGTTGGGTAATCACCGTCATCAACCAGCGTCAACCAGCCAATGGCAGCTGGGTTAGCGAGTGTCTTGTCGGTATCTGCAGACAGGGTAAGTGATATCAGCAAGCTGGCAAGCAACACTAGAACGCTCGCTGTGCCTGTGAGTTTTCTGGCGTTGATGTTATGGAATGGGTACATTTTTATCGATTCCAGTCAAAGTCACACGGTCTTGCAACATAATACTCATCAGCCAGTCTAAAACTGAGCACTCGGCCTGCTCAAGCGGTTATTCAGCCAATGGGTTTGCCCTCAATCGCGCTGACAATTAGGCTTGAGTACTATGAGAATTCGATATCGCGCATTGGCCGGCTGGATAGCGGTGTATTTTTTCCTGACCCTGTTGCCCATGGGGTTGGCCCTGGCATTTGACCGACCCTCGGCTCGGTCATTCAGCATTGAACTCGGGGTTATGCTCGGTTTGCTGGGTCTTGGGGTACTGGCGATGCAGTTGGTGATCTCTGGCCGGCATCCCTGGTTTGCCAGAGGTGTAGGGCAGGACAATCTGCTGCAGTTTCACCGGCAAATGGGCATCTTTGCCTGGCTGCTGGTACTGGCCCACCCGCTTACCTTGCTGATTGCCGAGCCCGACTTCCTGCATTATCTGCATCCGGGCGATGAGCTGCTGCGCGCCTTGACCCTCAGCGCAGTGCTGGTCGCGACCACCTTGCTGATTGTCACATCCCTCTGGCGGGTAACGCTCAAGTTGCAACACGAGTGGTGGCGAGCACTGCACGGCCTGTTGTCACTGTTTGTCGTCAGTGCCGGTCTCGGTCACGCTCTCATGGTCAGTCACTACACGGCCGGCTGGCCAGTCAGGATTGCATTGACCATCGCGATAGCCGCAGCACTCCTGTTACTGATCGATTCGCGTTTGCTGCGTCCGTGGCGCCTGAAAGGCAGGCCCTGGCTGGTCACTGAAGCCGAAGCAATCGATGGTGATGCCACCCGTCTGGTGCTGGAAGCCGACAAGCATGCGGGAATCCGCTTTGCTCCCGGCCAATACGCCTGGGTCACCCTGGGCGACTCGCCATTTTCCCTGCAGCAGCATCCTTTCTCGATTCACTCGGATGCCCACAACGCTGCACATCTGGAATTTACCGCCAAGCATGCTGGCGATTTCACCCAATCGCTCAGCGAGGTGAAAACCGGAACCCGTGCCTGGGTAGAAGGACCCTACGGCGTGTTCACCATGAACCCGGCCAGTCACCGGGACGCGGTTATCGTCGCGGGTGGTGTCGGCATTACGCCCATTATCAGCATGCTGCGCAGTTGCGCCGCCGAGAAAAGCGACAAGCAATTTTTGCTGCTCTATGCGAATAAAGATCGTGACTCGGTATTGTTCCGGGATGAGTTGCAGTCACTGACTGAACAGCTCAACCTCAAGGTGGTTCATGTGCTGGAGAACGCCCCCGAAGACTGGAACGGGGAGGAGGGCATGATTGACGGCGATCTGTTGGACAAGTACCTGGACAAGGTCAGTGATACTACCGATTACTACGTCTGCGGCCCACCGCCACTGATGGATGCGGTGGAAACGGTGCTGCGCGACCGCCGCGTACCTATCGACCAGATCAATTCCGAGCGCTTCAACCTCGTTTAACCTGGATTCCCGGAGGCAGCATGTTGCATCTGTTGGCAAAACACGCGGGCACTACTGTGGCCATTGCCTTGGTGGTGACGACATTGGGTATCGGGTTGGTGCTGTTCGCGGGTTAGTCGCGATCTGGTGAGCTACGGGCTTACCGCCTGCATTGCGGCTTTAATAAGCCAGTTACGAAAACCCGGGAAAAAGCGTTAAAGGTTTGGATTGTCGGGTCGAAAAAGAGCTATCGTGGCGTGCTTTCTATTTCGCAATCTAAGTGCCATTTTTTGATTGCTGACCCGAGTTTCCCTCCCTCAGGAATGTCTCAATGCCTGGTTTTCTCTCTCGCTTGTTTCTCAAGTCACCACACACTCTTGCGCTGGAGAATGCACCGCAAGCCATTTTATGTGCCAACGAGCACCAGGTCGTGACCTTCTTCAACCAGGCTGCAGAGCAGCTCTGGGGCTACAGCAAAGCCAGTGTTATTGGTCAGCCATTGCGCAAGCTCTTTGCACAAGCGCACCTCAACGCCGCTGACAGTAATCAGGGGGCGCCGGTCGAGGTTCAGGTCAGCAAGGCTGATGGCAAGATGTTCTGGGTCGAACTGGTCATATCCCGGGTAAAAGTGGGCGCGGTTTTCAGCACACCGTATTTGTCCGCGACGTGACCCGAGAACGTTCTGCCCGTGAGCTGGCCAACCAGACGCTGGAGCAGGCAATGGATGTGGTTGTTTCCATTGATGAAAACAACATAGTCACTTTTTTCAATCGGGCGGCAGAAAAGATGTGGGGTTATAGCCGCTCTGAAGTGCTGGGTAAAATGTGAAAATGCTGGTTCCACAGTCAATTCAGAGCCAACACGATGGCTTTGTCGACCGAAATCGCAAGACTGGCGAAAACCGCATTGTTGGCAGCTATCGGGAGATTCCGGTACCTCGCAAGGATGGCACCAGCCTTTGGGGGCAAGCCGCAATCAGCAAGATCGAGTTTGACGGCCGGATCACTTATACGGCGTTTTTCAAGGATGTGACCGAGGAAGTCGAAAAGCGGGAAAAGATGGAAATGCTGTCACTGGTGGCTGATCATGCCAACAGCGGTATTGTCATAACCGATGCTAATGGCAAGATTGAGTACCTCAATGCCGGTTTCGAAAAGCTCGCTGGCTATGGTCTGGAAGAAGCACGGGGCAAGAAACCGGGCCCCATGCTGCAGGGCATTGCTACCCTGGTCGGTGAAACCAATCAGCGGGTCGAAGCGCTGGCTGCCTCGCTGGCCAAAATCGACGGCTAGGGGCTGATGAGCAGCAGTCAGGCGCTGCCTGACCTGTTCTGGCTTGCCAGTTGCTCAAACCAACTGAGCGCTTCATCCCAGAGTGGCTGGGCATGACTGCGGAAGTAGCCCATATGTCCGATGGCACCCAGACCTTCAGCCTGTGAGTCAATGGTGCGTGCCTGATAAGGTGCGTTACTGTAGCCAGCCATGAACACATCCCGGGACTTCGGTGGTGCCCAGAGGTCATCCAGACTGCAGGCGGCGGTAATCGGGGTGCGTACCTGGGCAAATTGCTCAGCCAGGTGGGGCAGTTCGGGATCATCGAAAAAATAACGTGGGTAGCTGCACCAGCGTTTCCAGTAGGTATAGGCGCCCATGGGCAGATCTTCGCCCATGCCCAGACGTTTCCAGGCCAGGTAGCCCTTGCGCCGGGTTATCAGAGGGGCAATCACTTTCCATAACAAGGCCACACGGTAGCGTTCCAGTCCAGGCATCCAGCCATGCCAGCCGGCACCCGTGCCGAAGGTGTACAGACCGGCGATACGGTGGTTGTCCGGTATCAGCCCGAGCACATGGCCACCATAGGAGTGCCCGACCATAAAGAGTGGCCGCTCCGGGGTGTGCAGGAAGTCGGTTGCCGCCGCCAGATCCTTGGTGGCCCAGTCCATAAAGTGCATGTCCAGCGTGCGCAAGTCGTCCGGGCGTGACTCGCCAATTCCCCGGTAGTCCAGGGTCAGGGTACTGAAGCCCTGGGCTGCCGCATGTTCGGCAAAACGGCGGTAAAAACCCCGCGGCGTGCCGGTTGCGGCGGCCACGAGCAAGTGTGCTTTGGCTGCTGGGCTGTGGTAAAGCGTGGCACTCAGCGGGTAGCCATCAGCAGCCAGCAGTTGCACCTGCTCAGACTGTATCGGGTGTTCGGTGATCATGACAGCGTTCTCCGGGCCTGTGTCACTTGTGCAAAGCCTGGATTGGCAATGCGGATGAAACTTTCACCAGCTAAGACTCTGCTGTCAATGGCTGTGCTAGTTCATGCCACGCGAAAAAGATCCGGGAAACCTTGCAGATTGCATGATGACATTTCCTTCGATGCGGTGAATTGCAAGGTCTGTGCTGATGGGATAAATAATAACTAGTTGATTTTTAAGAAAAATGTACGCCATTAAAAGTTGGCACGCAGGCTGCAAGTATACATATGAACCTGCAGCAACCTGGTTGCAGATTACCTGGAAGAAAAGGAGATTGATCCATGAAACACTCAACCAAACAATTTGCTATTGCTTCACTGACCGCAGCCGTAATGGGACTGGGTATGTCGTCAGCCGCATTTGCCTATGACGTCGATGACGCCCGCGATGATGCCAGCAGCGCAATGGAAACAGCTGGTCAAGCGACCTCCGACACCTGGATTACCAGCAAGGTACGCGCCAGCTTCGTGGCTGAAAGCGAGTTGTCTGCACTGGATATTGGCGTTGAAACCAATGAAGGTGTAGTGACCCTGAGCGGTGACGTTGACACCGATGCCCAGCGTGAACTGGCGATCAAGATTGCAGAAGATATTGAAGGCGTTGAAGCAGTGGCAGCTGATGGTCTGAACTCACACGAGTAATCAGTGGTTTGCTGATCGGCCGGGCTGCAAGGCCCGGCTGCATTCAGACTGCAGAGGAGGATGACCATGAACAGCGATATTTTCAAAGGTAAGTGGAAGCAGGTCCGTGGCCGCGTCAAGGAGCGTTGGGGTAACCTGACCGATGATGATCTGGATACCATTGATGGCCATTCAGAACACCTGGCCGGCAAGTTGCAAGAAAAGTACGGTTGGACCAAGGAAAAGGCACAGCAAGAATTGCGTGATTTCAGTGATAACTTGTAGCCTTGGCCCTGTTGGCTCTGGTCAGCGGGGCCTTACTCTGCGTGCACCGTGCGGCGATCAGTTCGCGCTACTGGTCGCCCGCAAGAACAGGTCAACAGCAGATTCGATACGTTGTTTGCACTCGGCCTGATCCGGCAAGGGACGGCCGTTCATCAGCAGCCCGGTAAACATGCTGCCCTTCCACATACCGATCAGTTGCTCGGCCGCCATGGCCGGATCGTCAACCTGGATTTGCCCCTGTTTCACGGCATGACGCAGGCACTCTTCAGCGCGCCGCACAAAGGCAATAGGCCCATCCTGATAGATCAATGCACCATGCGCGCCATGGCGGGCGCCATGGGCGATGACCGCACGCAGAATTTTTACCCCTTCCTCGCTGGCAAGAAATGCCAGTAACTGGTGACCCAGACGCAAGAGTTGCTCGCGCAACCCTTCCAGTGATGAAAAGGGTTCAGGACCATGGCCGACCAAGGCTCGGTGCTGTCGTTCGAGTACCGCTTTGAGCAAGCCCTCGGCATTGTCAAAATGGCGGTAAAGTGTGCTTTTGGCCACGCCGGCACGGCGTGCTACTGACTCCATCCCGAACTGCAGGTCGCCCTCGGCAATACTTTGCAGCGCATGGTCCAGAATGCGTTCGATCTTATCCGGATCGACTGGCCGTCCTGGGCGTGGTGAGCTGCCGGGGTTGTGCATTATTTCACTCCATTCAAGGCACGCATAATGCGCCGAAAAAGTATTTACTGTACGTTACCGTTCTGTAATTATTGCAGCACTGCTAATACAAGGTTAACAAAAAATGCGTCCTGTACTTCTCTCTTTGCTCGCTGCGGCCCTGCTGGTGGGCTGCGGCAACGATTCAGCCCCGCAATCCCGTGATGATAATCCGGTAAAAGTCCGGGTTGTTGCCGTGCAGCCGGCCAGTCCGCCGGAGTGGACGCTGAGCGGCAGTGTGCAGGCGCGGCACCAGGTGGAGCTGGGCTTTCGACTGGCTGGAGAGATCAACGCGCGTCAGGTGCAGGCTGGCCAGCGGGTAGAGGCTGATCAGGTGTTGTTGACCCTTGATCCGCGCGATGTCAGTCAACAGTTGGCCTCGGCCCGCGCTGCTCTGGCTGCTGCCCGCTTGCAGGCGGAGAATGCAGAGTCCAGTCGTCAGCGCTTGTTGAGCCTGCGTGAGCGTGATCTGGTACCGGTGCAGAATTACGATGATGCGGTTACCGCAGCTGAAGCGGCGCAGGAAAGTGTACGCAGTGCCCAGGCACAACTGGCCCAGGCGCAGACGGCACTGGAATATGTTGAACTGCGCGCGCCCGCGTCTGGTGTGCTGATTGAGGTCAGTGGTGAAGTGGGGCAGGTGGTGGCGCCGGGGCAGGCGGTAGCCGTACTGGCCTCCGAGGGTGAGCACGAGATTGAAGTCTTTGTGCCCGAGCGACGTCGGCGAGGCCTGCCGGAACAGGGAGAAGTGGTACTTTTTGGTGGTCAGCAACGGGCACCGGCCAGCCTGCGCGAAGTGGCAGGCGCGGCTGACCCGATGACGCGCAGCTGGCGTGCGCGTTTTGCCATCGATGATGATCCGCAGAATTGGCCTCTGGGTAGCAGCGTAACCCTGCAACTGCATGGCAATGGCGATGACAGTGATGGCCTGCAACAACTGCCGCTCAGCGCGCTGATCGACAAGGGCCAGGGCACCGGTGTATGGCAGGTGCGTGATGGCCAGGTTGAGTTTGTTACGGTCGAGTTGGTCAGCACGCGCAAGGAACAGGCCTGGGTGCGCAGTGCCTTGACCACCGGAACACCCGTTGTGGCGCTCGGGGTGCATTTGCTCGAGGCCGGGCAGGCGGTTGAGGTGCTGCCATGAGTCTGGACCCCTTGCGTTTCAATCTGTCTGCGCATGCGGTACGCGAACGTTCACTGACCCTGTTTTTCCTATTGTTGACGGCGATCGTCGGTATTTATGCTTTTTTTGCCCTGGGTCGCGCGGAAGATCCCAACTTTTCCGTGCGGGTGGTCATGGTCAGTGCCGTCTGGCCGGGCGCGACCGCTGCGCAAATGGAGCAGCAGGTTGCCGATCCGCTGGAAAAGCGACTGCAGGAAGTACGTTATTTCGACAAGATAGAAACCACATCCCGTCCCGGTCGGGTAGATATGAAAGTGACCTTCGAGGATTTTACTCCCTCGGATCATTTGCCTGAACTCTTCTACCAGGTGCGCAAGCGCATGCAGGATGCTGAACCCCTGCTGCCGCCGGGGGTGCAGGGCCCCTTCGTCAATGATGACTTTGCTGATGTGTACTTTTCACTCTATGCGCTGACGGCCCCGGGCCTGCCGCCACGCGAGCTGGTGCGTGAAGCAGAGCAGTTACGCGACCGTTTCAGCCGGGTTGACGGAGTACAAAAGGTCCAGGTACTAGGCGAGCGGCCTGAACGGGTGTTTGTTGATGTGGACCCGCAGCAGGTTGCTCAGTTGGGCATAAGCCCGGACCAGATTGCCGATGCGCTGGATGCCTATAACCGTTTGCTGCCAGCCGGCCTGGTCGAGACCAGCGGCCCACGGCTGTACTGGCGGGTTGATGCCGACCTGGCTGACCTGGATGCGATCGCCAATGTGCCGCTGCGCATCGGTGAGCGGCTGATTCGTCTGGGCGATATCGCTGACATACAACGTGGCTATGAAGATCCACCGAACTACCTGATCCGTGCTTTCGCCGATGAAGCGGTCATGATTGGTGTGGTGTTGGAGCGTGGTCGCAATGGCCTGGATGTCGGTGCCGAGCTGGCTGATTTGCATGAAAAATTGAGTGCCAATCTGCCGCTGGGCATGGAGCTGCGGCAGGTGACCAATCAACGCGAAGCCATTACCCGGGCGGTTGAGTTGTTCCAGTACAAGTTTCTGCTGGCGGTCCTGGTGGTCATGCTGGTCAGTTTCGCCAGTATCGGTTTTCGCCCTGGCTTGATCGTGGGTATCGCGGTACCCCTGACCCTGTGTCTGACCTTCTTGCTGATGTTGATGCGCGGAATGAACTTTGACCGCATCACCCTGGGTGCGCTGATTATTGCCCTGGGATTGCTGGTGGATGACGCCATTATCGCCATCGAGATGATGCTGGTGAAAATGGAGGAGGGCTGGGACCGGGTCAAGGCAGCTGCCCATGCCTGGACAGTAACGGCTGCGCCTATGCTGTCCGGGACCCTGGTGACGGTCATCGGTTTTGTGCCGATTGGCTTTGCCCGCTCCGGGGTGGGTGAATATACCGGTAATATCTTCTGGGTGCTGGCCTTTGCCTTGCTCGCTTCCTGGCTGGTGGCGGTGGTGTTTACGCCCTATTTGGGTGTGCTCTTGCTCAAGGACATCCCCAAGGAGCAGCGTACGCAGAGCCATGGTACCCAGTATCAGACGGCCAATTACCAGCGCTTCCGCCGCTTGATCCAGCGCTGTGTGCAGTTCCGCAAGAGCGTGGTGTTGGCGACGGTGGCGCTCTTTGTGCTGTCGATCATCGGTATGCAGACCCTGGTGCAGAAGCAGTTCTTCCCTTCCTCGGATCGCCCGGAAGTCTTGGTCGACATCCACCTGCCGGAGGGCAGCAGTATCGCGGCAACGGACGCACTGACCCGGCGTATCGAAGCGCAGTTGCGCGAGCATGCGGATGTGGTGTCCTTGTCCAGCTATGTGGGCGCCGGTGCGCCGCGTTTCTTTATCTCGCTGAACCCGGAGCAGCCCAGTAGCAATTTTGCCAAGGTAGTGGCCATCGCTGAAGACGAACACGGGCGTAACCGGATCATGGCGGATTTGCGGGCGGCAATCAGTGCTGGTGAATACTCTGAGGCACGCGTGCGCGTGCATCGTTTGCTGTTCGGGCCGCCGGTGGTCTTTCCGGTGGAATTTCGTGTGGTCGGCGATGATCCTGACGTGCTTCGCGAGCAGGCCAGCCGTTTACGTAACCTGATCAGTGGTCACCCGAATATTGTCGAGCCGCACCTGGATTGGGGCGACCGTGTTCCGGTTGTGCGGTTGCGCCTGGATCCCGAGCGCTTGCGTGCCATCGGCCTGACGCCGCGTGATCTGTCCAATCAGCTGCAGCTGCAGTGGGGCGGTGTTCCGGTAACCGAGCTGCGCCAGGACATCCGCAGTGTGCAGTTGCGTGTGCGCGGTGCCGACACCGAGCTGGGCAGCTTTGCCGACTTGCCGCTGCGAACCGCCGATGGCCGCAGCATTACCCTGTCCCAGGCCGGGCTGATTGAAGTCGCCAGTGAAGACCCGGTGCTCAAGCGCTACAACCGTGAATCCTATATCACCGTACAGGCAGATATTCAGGGGGCGCAGCCACCGGATGTGACCATGAGCCTGTGGCAACAGATGGCGGATTTTCGCGCTGAGTTACCAGCCGGTTACCGGGTGGATATTGGTGGCGCTGTCGAAGAGTCGGCCAAGGGCCAAGCGTCCATTGCCAAGGTGCAGCCCATCATGCTGGCCTTGATGCTGGTGGTGATCATGCTGCAGATGCGCACCTTCTCCGGCACTCTGATGGTGTTGGCCACGGCGCCTTTGGGCGTGATCGGGGCAACCCTGGCGCTGCTGGTGGGCAATCAGCCCTTTGGCTTTGTCGCTTTGCTGGGTCTGACCGGACTGGCGGGTATCCTGATGCGCAATACGCTGATTCTGACCAAGCAGATTGATGACAACCTGGAAGCCGGCATGGATCGCTATGTCGCGCTGGTCGAGGCGACCGTACAGCGTACCCGACCGGTGCTCTTGACTGCACTGGCAGCGGCATTGGCCTTTGTGCCGCTGACCTTTGATGCCTTCTGGGGGCCGATGGCCTATGTGCTGATTGGCGGTACCCTGGTGGGCACCCTTATCACACTGCTGTTTTTGCCCGGCTTGTACGCGCTCTGGTTCCGCGTCAAGCCTGTCAGTTCAGCGCATTAAGCAGGGCCTGGTCCAGGTTGTAGGGGTCGGGTAGAAAGCGTAGTTGCCCGTCTTCTACCTCGACCGTCCAATAGGCGAGGATCAGGTGAATGCCGGTCGGCAGGTTGATTTCCCCACTGCGTCGACTGGCTAGCTGACGTTCAATCTGCGCCTGGCGTTCAGCCGGCAGGTTGGCAAACACCGCTTCGGCCAGCTCATCAGCTCGCTGCACGCGAACACAACCGGAGCTTACGCTGCGATTGGCCAGCTGGAAAATATGCTGGCTGGGCGTGTCGTGCAGATAGACATGGAAGGGGTTGGGGAAGCGAAATGCCATGCGCCCCAGTGGATTGGTCGGTCCCGGGTCCTGACGCAGCATGATGCCCTGAGGGCGTTGCCAGTCTACCTCTGCTGGGTCCAGCTGACGGCCCTGAAAATCGAGCACACGCAGGTTTTCCCGTTGCAGAAAGTCCAGATCCTGGCGGATGTTGGGTAACTTGTCTTCGCGCAGAATAGTCGGCGGTATGGTCCAGCTCGGGTTCAGGGTAACCCGGTTCAGGGTCGAGACCAGCAAGGGTGTACGCCGTGCCAGGCGACCGGTTTGTGCGCGGGCGTGCCAGGTGCGCTCAGCGTCCTTGTACAGACGGATATCGCCACCGGCAATGTTCACTACCAGCTGGTCTGGCTGGTAGAAGTGTTCCAGCCAGCGCTGGCGTTCCAGATTGATGCGCACTTGCTGCAATCGCTGTTGGCGGGAGGTATTGAGTGCTTCGATGGTCGCCGGCCCGACAATGCCGTCGACTTGCAAGCCATAGCGGCTCTGCAGGCTACGTACAGCGGTTTCCAGAGTGGAGTCATAATGCTCAGGTCGCTCCGGGTCTTCTGCAGCAGTAACCAGCTCCAGTTGCGCCAGCCGCTGACGCAGCGGCGGGATGCGCTCACTGCTTTGCCCGGGGCGCAGGAATGGTCCGGTGTCCAGGCTGTCCCAGTCACTGGTGTGATCGCGCAATTGGCGCAAGGCTGCACGCAGCGCATGATACTGATGCTGTTTGGGGCGGGCCTGCTCAACTGCAGACAACGGCTGGGCCAGCAGCTGGCGCTGCTCTCGCAGCCAGTCGGCAAAGTCGGGGCCTGCTTCAGGTTCATGCTGCCAGTAAGACTCCTGCACGGCGGCAGGCAGGCTGCCGTGCAGTAAATGTTCCAGCGCCAGCAAATAACGGCTGCTGGCCAGCATTTCGTCGCACAGCCGGCGATAGAGACTGTCGCCATTGCTGTCGGCATTGCCATTAGCCGGGAGGTAGCGGACAGGATCAAGCCCATCATCAATTAATCCGTACAGCGCTTGTACCAGGGCAGAGCGGCGATCATGGTTTTGCCACAGCGGCTGATAGTCAAACTGGGCGTAGAGCTGCTGTAAGGCTGCGGTATTGCTGTCGGTGTCCGTCGGACACAAAGGGGCTAATTCGGCATCCAGTTCTGCCGCAATGAGCAGAGGCAGGTCATCGGCGATTACGCTGCTGGCTAACAAGGCGCTGAGCGAGAAGGCGACGAACTGTTGTGTACATTTAATGAACAAAAGGTATCCTTTCTGAGTCAATTCAATCGACAACAACAGTGTTTTCACACTATTTCGTGAAACGCATGCCGGTATTTCCTTGCGCCGGTAGTTGACGTTCACTGATAACAGTATAGACCTTGGAGTGTTCCATCCTGTGGATGGAAGGGGAAAAAATGGCGCATAAACGCGTAGCCATCGGGCTGCTGATGGCTTTTTGTGGTTTGCTGGCTTTGCCAGCACAGGCAGAACGGGAACAACACCCGTTATTCAACACCCTGGCGGCGAAAGCCCCAGACCTTAATCAAGCGGTTCTCGGTAAGGCGCTCAGCGCCATGCAATGTGCAGTGCGCCATGGCGGCGACGCCGCTGACCGACTGGCAGTCATCGATTTCTCCTTGCCATCTGCAGAGCCTCGCCTCTGGCTGTTCGATATCAAGGAAAAATCCTTGCTGTTGCATGAGCTGGTGGCGCACGGGCAGAACACAGGCGACAACTACGCTGAGAACTTTTCCAATATTTACGGCAGCTTTCAGTCGAGTATCGGCCTGTTCCGTACCCAGGAAAGCTATTTCGGCCGCCACGGTTATTCGCTGCGTATGGATGGCCTGGAGCCGGGCGTCAATGACCTTGCCCGGCAACGCGCCATCGTGATTCACGCCGCTGACTATGTTGATCCGGAATGGGTGACCCGTCAGGGCCGCATCGGGCGTAGCCAGGGCTGTCCTGCAGTGCGTCCGGAAGTGGCCGAGCTAGTGGTTGATAGCCTGAAAGATGGCCAGTACATGTTTGCTTACTATCCAGATCAGGAGTGGCTGGATACCTCGCTCTACCTGAACTGTGATGGCCCCGAAGCTGGCGAGCGTGTTGCCATGTTGCAACGCTGAGACCTTGGTCGGCTTGCATTAAACCCCGCTTGTGTTAGTGTCTTTGTAACGGCAGCCTTTTCTGGCTGCCGTTTTCTGTTGTTTCCCTTATTTATTTTTTACTTTCCTGATATGCAAGGAGTTGTGCGTTCGCCATGAACAAGTCGCCTACCATTATGATGACCCGTCTGGATATTCAGCGCCTGGACAAGATCCTCGCCAGTCTGGATGGGCCGATTGACCTGCTGGAAGCGCTGGAGGATGAGATTCTGCGTGCTGACGTGGTCAGTCACGATCAGGTAGCCGCGGATGTGGTGACCATGAACTCGACCGTGCGCTTTATCGATGAAGCCAGCGGCCGAGAGTTTGTGCTGACGCTTGTCTACCCGGAGCGCGGAGGCGTGCCTGGCTGTATTTCCGTATTGGCGCCGGTAGGTATTGCGCTGCTGGGCCTGCGCAAGGGCCAGAGTATCGACTGGGTCGGTCCGAGCGGGCGTGCCTTGAAGTTGAAGATCATCGACATCCTTTACCAGCCGGAAGCCAATGGTGATTTCCACCTCTGAGCGGTTTGAGCGCCCAATGGATTGCCACGCCGCTGCGCGGCTCGCAATGACAGTGGTGTGAGGGAGGGTGGCTCAACGTGCACCTTGCCCCGGCGTCATCACGAGGCCATGGGGCGTGGCGATCCATGTGGGGTGGATTGCGTACAACCTGGCTCGCCTTGCTGTTTCCCGGGGCACGTAGCAAGGCCCTGATCTGCATCGTATTGCCAGATCAGGGCGTGAGGCTGTCAGTCTTCTATATTACCCATGGCGGTGGTATTGAAGCCGCCATCGACATAGAGAATTTCACCGGAAATACCCGAGGCCATGTCCGAGCAAAGGAAGGCACCGGCATTGCCGACTTCTTCGATGGTGACGTTGCGGCGCAGTGGCGTCTGCTTTTCGTTATAGGCCAGCATCTTGCGGAAGCTCTTGATGCCGGAGGCGGCCAGGGTACGGATCGGGCCAGCAGAAACGGCATTGACGCGAGTGCCTTCTGGCCCGAGGCTGCCGGCAAGGTAGCGTACACCGGCTTCCAGGCTGGCCTTGGCCATACCCATGACGTTGTAGTTGGGCATGGTGCGCTCGGCGCCGAGGTAGGACAGGGTAAGGATGCTGCCATTGCGCCCCTGCATCATCGGACGACCGGCCTTGGCCAGGGCGACCAGGCTGTAAGCGCTGATATCATGGGCAATACGGAAACCATCACGGGTGGTGACTTCGGTAAAGTCGCCTTCCAATTGGTCGCCGGGTGCAAAGCCGACCGAGTGCACAATGCAGTCCAGACCATCCCATTTCTTGCCAAGCTCGCTGAAAACCTGTTCGATCTGTGCGTCATCGGCGACATCGCAAGGGAAGCAGAGGTTGGCGCTGGAGCCCCAGCTTTCAGCAAAGCCTTCGACCCGGCCTTTGAGCTTGTCATTCTGGTAGGTGAAGGCCAGCTCCGCACCTTCCCGGTGCATGGCGGCGGCAATGCCCGAGGCAATAGACAGCTTGCTGGCAACGCCAACGATAAGTACACGTTTTCCGCTGAGAAATCCCATGATTCATTCCTGTTGTGTTTCATTGGCCACTGGGGCCGGGTTACCGGTTACTGAACCGGGCCGTTGTGCCGGTGTGGCGAAGGCGGCCTGCAACAATTGACGTGTATAGTCATGTTGCGGGTCAGCAAACACCTTACTGGCCGAACCCTGTTCGACGATTTCGCCCTGGCGCATGACCATCAGCTGGTGGCTGAGGGCCCTGACTACTGCCAGGTCATGACTGATGAACAGATAGGTCAGGTTATGCCGCGTTTGCAAATCACGTAGCAGGTTGACCACTTGTCCTTGTACCGTCCGATCCAGAGCCGAGGTCGGCTCGTCCAGCAGGATCAATGACGGCTTCAAGACCAGCGCCCGGGCAATCGCTATGCGTTGCCGTTGGCCGCCGGAAAATTCATGTGGATAGCGGTGCCGGCTATCCGGGTCCAGGCCCACTTCCTGCAATGCCTGAATCACCCATTGTTCACGCTCTTGGGCGCTACCCAGGCGATGAATCTCCAGACCCTCACTGATAATCTGTGCAACCGACATGCGCGGACTCAGACTACCGAAGGGGTCCTGGAAGACCACCTGGAACTGGCGCCGGAAAGGGCGCACCTGCCTTTGGCTCAGCCCATCCAGACGCTGGCCCTGAAATTCGATCAGGCCCTGGCTCTCGGCCAGACGCAACAGCGCCAGCCCCAGCGTGGTCTTGCCTGAACCACTCTCACCGACAATGCCAAGGGTCTGCCCCTGTTGCAGGCTGAAGCTGGCATCAGTGACCGCTTTGACATGGTCGACCGTGCGCTTGAAGACGCCTTTCTTGATCGGAAACCAGACCCGCAGTTGCTCGGCACGCAGCAAGGTGACGGCATTATCCGTCACCTTGACCGGTGCGCCACCGGGTTCTGCATCCAGCAGTTTCTGCGTGTACGGGTGCTCTGGCCGGGTAAAGAGTGTTTCGCAGTCATTGGTTTCGACGACCGAACCCTGATGCATGACACATACCCGATGCGCCACCTTGCGCACCAGGTTGAGATCATGGCTGATCAGCAGCAGTGCCATGCCCAGTTTGGCCTGCAGTTCCTGCAACAGATCGAGGATGGTTTGCTGCACGGTGACATCGAGGGCCGTGGTGGGTTCGTCGGCAATCAGCAGCTCCGGCTCGTTGGCCAGGGCCATGGCAATCATCACCCGCTGCCGCTGGCCGCCAGAGAGTTCATGGGGGTAGGCACCCAGGCGTTTTTCCGGTTCCGGCAGGCCAACCAGGTGCAGCAATTCCAGGGTGCGTTCACGTGCAGCGCGTTTGCCCAGCCCTTTGTGCAGCAGCAAGACCTCATTGATCTGGCGCTCGACCGAATGCAGCGGGTTGAGCGAGGTCATCGGCTCCTGGAAGATCATCGAGATGCGGTTGCCGCGAATCTGCCGCAGGCGTTTTTCCGGGCAATGCAGCAGGTCTTCGCCCTGATAATGGATACTGCCAGCAGGGTGGCTGGCTTGCGGGTAGGGCAACAGGCGCAGGATCGAGTGCGCCGTCACTGACTTGCCGGAGCCGCTTTCACCCACCAGTGCCAGGGTTTCGCCGGCACGAATATCCAGGCTAACGTTGCGCAGCGCCGTAACCGGTTCACTCTCGCCGGTAAAAATAACGCTGAGGTTCTCGATGCGGATCAGGGGCGTTGTGCTCATGCTTTCCTCGGATCGAAGGCATCGCGCAGGGCTTCACCGATAAATACCAGCAGGGTCAGCATCAATGACAGCACGACAAAAGCGGTAATTCCCAGCCAGGGCGATTGAAGGTTGGCTTTACCCTGGGCAATCAGCTCACCCAGCGAAGGCGCACCGGGCGGCAAGCCAAAGCCGAGAAAATCCAATGAGGTCAGGGTGATCACGCCACCTGTCAGGATGAAGGGAAAAAAGGTCAGGGTGGCAACCATGGCATTGGGCAGGATATGCCGGAACATGATCACGGTGTTACTGGCCCCCATGGCCCTAGCGGCGCGCACATATTCCAGGTTGCGGCCACGGAGGAATTCGGCGCGCACCACGTCAACCAGTGCCATCCAGGAAAACAGCAGCATGATACCAAGCAGCCACCAGAAGCTGGGCTCGACAAAACTGGCCATGATGATCAGCAGATAGAGCACCGGCAGGCCGGACCAGATTTCGATAAAGCGCTGGCCGAAGAGGTCAATCTTGCCACCGTAAAAACCCTGCACAGCACCGGCGACTACGCCGATGATCGAACTCAGGATGGTCAGCGTCAGGGCAAAGAGTACCGAGACGCGAAAGCCGTAGATCACCCGGGCCATGACGTCGCGGGCCTGGTCATCGGTACCCAGCCAGTTCTCGGCGGAGGGCGGTGCCGGGGCGGGGACTTCCAGTTCGTAATTGATGGTGTCGTAACGATAGGGGATCGGCGGCCAAAGCATCCAGCCATTGCCTTGCTCGATAATCAGCTGCTGGATGTAGGGGTCGCGGTAATTGGCCTGGATGGGGAACTCACCACCAAACTCGGTTTCGGCATAGCGCTTGAACACCGGGAAATACAGCGAGCTTTCGTAGCTCATGACCAGTGGCTTGTCATTGGCAATCAGCTCTGCACCCAGGCTGAGCACAAAGAGCACCATGAAAATATGCAGTGACCACCAGCCGCGGCGGTTGGCCTTGAAGCGGGCAAAGCGGCGTTGGTTCAACGGCGAGAGTCTTGCCATGCGCTTAACCCTCCCGGCTGGCAAAGTCGATGCGGGGATCGACCAGGGTGTAGGTGATATCCCCGATCAGCTTCACCACCAGGCCGAGCAGGGTGAAGATGTACAGGGTGCCGAACATCACCGGATAGTCGCGGTTGATAGCGGCCTCAAAGCCAAGCAGGCCCAACCCGTCGAGGGAGAAAATCACCTCGATCAACAGGGCGCCGGTAAAGAACACGCTGATCAGGGCTGCCGGAAAGCCAGCAATGATCAGCAGCATGGCGTTGCGGAACACATGACCATAAAGTACGCGGCCTTCAGACAGCCCTTTGGCGCGCGCGGTCACCACGTACTGCTTGCCGATTTCATCCAGAAAGCAGTTCTTGGTCAGCATGGTCAGGGTGGCAAAGCTGCCGATGACCATGGCGGTGATAGGCAGGACCAGGTGCCAGGCATAATCCTTGATCTTGCCCCAGGTGCTTAGCTCCTCCCAGTTATTCGAGGTCAGCCCGCGCAACGGGAACCAGTCAAAATAGCTGCCACCGGCAAACAGCACGATCAGCAGTATGGCGAGCAGGAAGCCGGGGATGGCATAGCCGACAATGATCAGTGAACTGGTCCAGACATCAAAGGGGCTACCGTGGCGCACTGCCTTGCGGATACCCAGCGGAATCGAGATCAGGTAGGTAATCAGAGTGGTCCATAAACCCAGGGATATGGAGACCGGCATTTTCTCGATGATCAGGTCGATGACCGGCGTATCGCGGAAAAAGCTGTCACCAAAATCAAAGGTCAGGTAGCCCTTGATCATTAGCCAGAAGCGCTCGTGAGCGGGCTTGTCAAAACCATACATGCGCTCGATTTCGGCGATGATATCCGGGTCCAGGCCCTGGGCGCCGCGATAATTGCTGCCGGTAGCGGCATCGCCAGCGGCGCTGCCAGAAATCCGGCTGGTACCCCCTTCAAAGCCTTCTAGCTGAGCGATCATCTGCTCGACCGGGCCGCCGGGAGCCGCCTGGATAATCAGGAAGTTGATCAGCAGGATGCCGAAAATAGTTGGGATGATCAGTAGCAGACGGCGAATGATATAGGCCAGCATGGCTCACTCTCGCCGGTAAAAATAACGCTGAGGTTCTCGATGCGGATCAGGGGCGTTGTGCTCATGCTTTCCTCGGATCGAAGGCATCGCGCAGGGCTTCACCGATAAATACCAGCAGGGTCAGCATCAATGACAGCACGACAAAAGCGGTAATTCCCAGCCAGGGCGATTGAAGGTTGGCTTTACCCTGGGCAATCAGCTCACCCAGCGAAGGCGCACCGGGCGGCAAGCCAAAGCCGAGAAAATCCAATGAGGTCAGGGTGATCACGCCACCTGTCAGGATGAAGGGAAAAAAGGTCAGGGTGGCAACCATGGCATTGGGCAGGATATGCCGGAACATGATCACGGTGTTACTGGCCCCCATGGCCCTAGCGGCGCGCACATATTCCAGGTTGCGGCCACGGAGGAATTCGGCGCGCACCACGTCAACCAGTGCCATCCAGGAAAACAGCAGCATGATACCAAGCAGCCACCAGAAGCTGGGCTCGACAAAACTGGCCATGATGATCAGCAGATAGAGCACCGGCAGGCCGGACCAGATTTCGATAAAGCGCTGGCCGAAGAGGTCAATCTTGCCACCGTAAAAACCCTGCACAGCACCGGCGACTACGCCGATGATCGAACTCAGGATGGTCAGCGTCAGGGCAAAGAGTACCGAGACGCGAAAGCCGTAGATCACCCGGGCCATGACGTCGCGGGCCTGGTCATCGGTACCCAGCCAGTTCTCGGCGGAGGGCGGTGCCGGGGCGGGGACTTCCAGTTCGTAATTGATGGTGTCGTAACGATAGGGGATCGGCGGCCAAAGCATCCAGCCATTGCCTTGCTCGATAATCAGCTGCTGGATGTAGGGGTCGCGGTAATTGGCCTGGATGGGGAACTCACCACCAAACTCGGTTTCGGCATAGCGCTTGAACACCGGGAAATACAGCGAGCTTTCGTAGCTCATGACCAGTGGCTTGTCATTGGCAATCAGCTCTGCACCCAGGCTGAGCACAAAGAGCACCATGAAAATATGCAGTGACCACCAGCCGCGGCGGTTGGCCTTGAAGCGGGCAAAGCGGCGTTGGTTCAACGGCGAGAGTCTTGCCATGCGCTTAACCCTCCCGGCTGGCAAAGTCGATGCGGGGATCGACCAGGGTGTAGGTGATATCCCCGATCAGCTTCACCACCAGGCCGAGCAGGGTGAAGATGTACAGGGTGCCGAACATCACCGGATAGTCGCGGTTGATAGCGGCCTCAAAGCCAAGCAGGCCCAACCCGTCGAGGGAGAAAATCACCTCGATCAACAGGGCGCCGGTAAAGAACACGCTGATCAGGGCTGCCGGAAAGCCAGCAATGATCAGCAGCATGGCGTTGCGGAACACATGACCATAAAGTACGCGGCCTTCAGACAGCCCTTTGGCGCGCGCGGTCACCACGTACTGCTTGCCGATTTCATCCAGAAAGCAGTTCTTGGTCAGCATGGTCAGGGTGGCAAAGCTGCCGATGACCATGGCGGTGATAGGCAGGACCAGGTGCCAGGCATAATCCTTGATCTTGCCCCAGGTGCTTAGCTCCTCCCAGTTATTCGAGGTCAGCCCGCGCAACGGGAACCAGTCAAAATAGCTGCCACCGGCAAACAGCACGATCAGCAGTATGGCGAGCAGGAAGCCGGGGATGGCATAGCCGACAATGATCAGTGAACTGGTCCAGACATCAAAGGGGCTACCGTGGCGCACTGCCTTGCGGATACCCAGCGGAATCGAGATCAGGTAGGTAATCAGAGTGGTCCATAAACCCAGGGATATGGAGACCGGCATTTTCTCGATGATCAGGTCGATGACCGGCGTATCGCGGAAAAAGCTGTCACCAAAATCAAAGGTCAGGTAGCCCTTGATCATTAGCCAGAAGCGCTCGTGAGCGGGCTTGTCAAAACCATACATGCGCTCGATTTCGGCGATGATATCCGGGTCCAGGCCCTGGGCGCCGCGATAATTGCTGCCGGTAGCGGCATCGCCAGCGGCGCTGCCAGAAATCCGGCTGGTACCCCCTTCAAAGCCTTCTAGCTGAGCGATCATCTGCTCGACCGGGCCGCCGGGAGCCGCCTGGATAATCAGGAAGTTGATCAGCAGGATGCCGAAAATAGTTGGGATGATCAGTAGCAGACGGCGAATGATATAGGCCAGCATGGCTCAGTCTTCCTCGACGTCGATAAGCAGTTCGCGGCCTGCCAGGGCCGCCTCTTTGGCCGGGTCTATCCACCAGGTATAGAGTCCCAGGTCGTAGCGCGGCGGCTCGGGCGGATGGGCAAACTTGTTCCAGTAGGCCACCCGATAATAGCGGGTATGGAAGTTGGGCACGATGTAATGCCCGTCGCGAAGTACCCGGTCCAATGCGCGCGCATGGGTAATCAACTCCTGACGCGAGTCAGACTCGATCAGGCCTTCGACCAGGGCATCAATCGCCGGGTCGTTCAGCCCCATCAGGTTACGGCTTCCGGGGTTGTCGGCGCTGGACGAGTGCCAGTATTCACGCTGTTCGTTACCGGGGGAATTGGATTGGCCATAACTGGTCACGACCATATCAAAGTCCCGCGAGCGCAGTCGGTTGATGTACTGGGAAACATCCACCCGACGCAGATTCATGTCGATACCCAGGCTGGCCAGGTTGCGCTTGTAGGGCAAGAGAATACGTTCGAAATCAGCCTGTACCAGCAGGAACTCAAAGCGCAGCGGCTCGCCCTCAGGGCTGACCATGCGATCATTTTCGATGCGCCAGCCGGCATCCAGCAGCAGCTGATAGGCCTCGCGCATGCGTGGGCGGATCATGCCGCTGCCGTCATTGCGTGGTGGTATCCAGGCAGGGCCGAAAACGCTATCGGGCAGGTGCCCGCGCCAGGGTTCGAGCAAAGCCAGTTCATCAGCATCCGGCTCGCCGCTAGCGGCCAGTTCCGAGTTGGAAAAGTAGCTGTCACTGCGAGTATAGGCATTATGAAAGAGGCTGCCGTTGGACCACTCGAAGTCGAACAGCAGGCTGATGGCCTTGCGTACCCGGCGATCCTGAAAGTAGGGACGCCGCAAGTTGAACACAAAACCTTGCATGCCCTGAGTATTGTTATTGAGGATTTCCTCCTGAATGATGCGGCCGTCACGCAGGGGAGGGCTGTTGTAGCCGGTTGCCCAGTTGCGCGCACTGACTTCCTGGTTGAAGTCGAACTGGCCAGCCTTGAAGGCTTCCAGGGCAACACCGGTATCGCGGTAGTACTCGACGACAATACGGTCAAAGTTGTACATGCCTCGGTTGACCGCCAGGTCTTTTGCCCAGTAGTCCGGGTCGCGCTCAAAGGTGATGCTGCGGCCGGCATTGACTCGGGTGATGCGGTACGGGCCGCTGCCCAGCGGAGGGGTCAGGGTGGTGCGGGTGAAGTCATGCTCGGCCCAGTAATGGGCCGGAAGCACGGGTAATTGTCCGAGCACCAGCGGCAGTTCGCGGTTGCGGCCGTGATGGAAATGGAAGGTAACGGTCAGACGATCATCGGCGACCACCTCTTTCACGTCGCCGTAATAGGCCCGGTAGAAAGGGGCGCCATCTTCAACCAGGGTGTTGAAGGTAAACACCACATCCTCTGCCGTGATGGATTCGCCGTCATGGAAGCGGGCATTGTCACGCAAGTAAAAGCGGACCCAGGTATTGTCGTCGGCGCGTTCGATGCGTTCGGCAATCAGGCCGTACTCGGTAAAGGGTTCGTCCAGGGCGTGAAAGGTCAGGGAGTCGTAGATAAGCCCGAGACGTTCGGCAGCGGTGCCGCGACTGATGAAGTTGTTGAGGGAATCAAAACTGCCGAAACCGGACAAACGCAGGGTACCGCCCTTGGGTGCATCCGGATTGACGAAGTCAAAGTGGCTGAAGTCCGCAGGGTATCTTGGCGGCTCGCCATAGAGGGTCAGTGCGTGCTTACCCGGCTGTGCCAGTGTCGCCCCCCCGATCAACAGTAATAACAGGCCCGTGGCCAATCGCTTCAGCATGCCAACCCTTGTTATTCGATGAAACCAGCCAATCCCCCCCCGCAGGCAGAAAGCTAACACTGTGCGGAGTTTTGTGAAAGCCCCGCACAAGGGATCTGCTGCTGCCTCAGGGCAGGTACAGGGTCAACTGCTCGCCGGGTTGCAAGTGACGCCCCAACGTATTCCAGCTGCGAATGTTGTCGACCTGGATATCGAAACGCCGGGCAATGCTGTACAGCGAATCTCCGGGCTTGACCGTGTAGGTGGTCTGGTCGCGACTCGTGCTCCGGTTACTGGCCACCACGGTTTCTGCCGGTTTGGGCAACATCAGGGTTTGCCCGGCGCGTATCATGTTGCCACGCAGGTTATTGACATCGCGAATGGCGTTTACCGTCACGCTATGGCGTTGGGCAATGAGCGAGAGGTTGTCGCCACGGCGAACCTGATAGGGCTGATAATCGACCCAGGCTGATTCCGGCAGGGATTGCAGTGCCGCGCTGAACTGCTCGGCCTTGTCGACCGGTACCAGTAATTGATATTCGCGACGTGGCGCGGTAATGCGCTGGTGATAGGCCGGGTTCAGTTGGCGCAGTTCACTGGCGGAAATATCAGCCAGCTCTGCGGCCTTGTTCAGGTCCAGTTGGCGATCGAGATCAATGGCGGCAAAGTAGGGCGCATCAGGGAGTTCGGGTAACGGCGTGCCGTACTGTTCCGGCTGCTCGATGACTTGAGCCATTGCCAGCAACTTGGGCACATACTGCATGGTTTCCCGGGGCAGGCGCAGGCTCCAGTAGTCGGTTGGCAGGCCCTGGCGCTCATTGCGGGTTATCGCACGACTGACACAGCCGCCACCGCAATTGTAGGCAGCCAGCGCCAGTAGCCAGTCACCGTCAAAGCGTTGGTTCAGCTGGGTCAAATAGTCCAGGGCGGCCTGGGTGGATGCTGTGATGTCGCGGCGACCGTCGTACCACCAGTTCTGATGCAGCTCGAAATGGCGCCCTGTCGAGGGGATGAACTGCCAGAGGCCTGCCGCCTGGGCGTGGGAGTTGGCCTGCGGGTTGTAGGCACTTTCAATAAAGGGCAGCAGGGCAAGCTCTTTGGGCATCTGGCGCTCGGCCAGTTGTTCCACGACATAATGCAGGTAACGCTCAGCACGCGGCGCTGTCTGTTCAAAGTAGCGTGGATGGCGCTCATAGAAGGCCAGTTGCTGATCAATTCGCGCCTGGCCTTGTTGCTGATCCTGAAGCTGGTAACCACTGCGAATGCGTGACCAGAGGGTGTCGTCCGCTACGCTCAGTTCATGTTGCGCTACCGGCTTTTTCGAGGGTGTAACACCAACTGGCACGGCAGGCAGTTCGCGGGCAGCAACAGGAGTAACGGGTTCGGTAGGCAGGCTGCCGGTGGATTGGCAGCCAGCGAGGAGAAGTAGCAGGCCCAGAGGGGCGCCGAGTCGCCAGCAAGCCTTGGCGAAGTAGGGAGTGTTTGCCATGTAATTGTCCGTAAAATGCGACGTATCCTAGGCAGATGCTGCCCGGGGGTCAACCCGGGCGTACAATCAGAAACTGTCTTTCCATTGACGAATGACCGCCAGTGTCTCTGCACCGTCTGAAACAGACTCACCGAGGCGCTCGCTGGCAGCGCGCTGAACCGCTGATTCATTGCTGCGCATGAAGGGGTTGGTCTGTTTTTCCAGACTGATACTGCTCGGCAAGGTGATACGGCCGTCGGCGCGCATTTCTTCGACCACCTGAAGGCGCACCTGGATATCCGCATTGTCCGGCTCTACAGCCAGTGCAAAGCGCAGGTTGGCCAGGGTGTATTCGTGTGCGCAGAAGACTCGGGTTTTTTCCGGCAAGGCAGCCAGGCGTTGCAGGGATTGATGCATCTGTTCAGGCGTGCCCTCGAACAAGCGGCCGCAACCACCGGCAAACAAGGTGTCACCTGAGAGTACAAAAGGGTCCTCGGCAGCACAGTAGAAGGCTATGTGACCGAGGGTATGTCCTGGCACCTCAAGCACATCCAGTTCATAGCCGAGCACCTTGATGCGATCCCCGTCGGCAAGGTGCTGGTCGACACCGGCAATCTCTTCATTGGCCGGCCCCACTACCTTGCATTGGGTAGCCGCTTTCAGCGTCGCCAGTCCGCCGACATGGTCGGGGTGGTGGTGGGTAATGAGAATATGCGTCAGGGTGAATTCCGGGTGACGCCCCAGCCAGGTGACCACAGGCTTGGCGTCGCCGGGGTCAACCACGGCTGCACGATGGTTTTGCTGGTCAACCAGCAACCAGATGTAGTTATCACTGAATGCGCGCAGGGGAATAAATTCGAGCATGCTGTCAGCCTCATGGCGATAGGATGGCCGGCCAGCAGGCAGGGCCATCACTGTCCGGATGTGGGTCATTTAGAGTATCTTAGGGTCAAGCCGGTCCAAGGCCAACCCCGGAGATCATGCATGGCCGCTTCATCCATCAGCCAGTCCGACCTGATCAGCTTGCTGGGCATTGCCCGGGAGTGGTTACAGTCGCCGTCGGGCGAAATGTTGTTGGCAGCTGAGCGGGCGACGCTGGAGAAAGCCATGGCACGCTGTTTTGGTCAGCATCTGGTGACCTATGGCCTGGCAACGCAGCCCTTGACCGATAACCACCAGTCCCTGCGCCATCATTGGCGTATTGATCTGCAAGCCGATGGCGAGGCCTTGCCCGTCGATGAAAGTTATTGGCCCTTTGCCCCGCACAGTCTGGATGCCGTGCTCCTCCATCACGGCCTGGACTTCTGTCTCAGTCCGCGCACTGTGCTGCGCGAAGCCAGTCAGACCGTGCGTGCTGGCGGTCATTTGCTGATCTTTGGTTTTAACCCCTGGAGCCTGTGGGGCATGAATCATCTGCTTGGCCGTGAGTGGTTCAGTGAGGCTGGCTTTGTCAGCCCGGCGCGTCTGGTCGACTGGCTGGAGCTGCTCGGTTTTGCGGTAGAGAAACGCCAGGGCGGGTGTTATCGTCCACCGCTGGCCTCTGCGCGCGGGCTTGAACATCTGACATGGATGGAAGGAGTTGGTAGCAGGTACCATTTACCCGGCGCAGGCTTTTATTTTATTCAGGCACGGCGACAAATGTTCGGTATGACGCCGCGCCAACAACGCACTTCAGTGTTTCCGGCATTGACCTTGCCACCGCTGGTGGCAGGTAATCGCAAGGCACACAAACGGAATCAGTAATGACGCAAAAAATCGAGATTTTTACCGACGGGGCCTGCAAGGGCAATCCCGGTCCGGGTGGCTGGGGGGCCGTCTTGCGCCTCGGCCCGCATGAGAAAAAACTCTTTGGTGGCGAGTTGGGTACCACCAATAATCGCATGGAACTGACCGCTGCCATTCAGGCCCTGGCAGCGCTGAAAAAACCCGCCAGCGTGCTTCTGGTTACCGATTCCGAATATGTCATGAAAGGCATCCGTGAATGGATGCCGAACTGGAAGAAACGTGGTTGGAAAACAGCCAGCAAGCAACCGGTCAAGAATGCTGACCTGTGGCGTGAGCTGGATGCACTGGTACAGCAGCACCAGATTGAGTGGCAATGGGTCAAGGGCCATAGCGGCCACCCGGGAAACGAGCTGGCGGATGAGCTGGCCAACCTCGGGGTAGAGCAGGTATTGGCTGAAGGAGGCAAGACGCATGCGTGAAGTGGTACTGGATACTGAAACTACCGGTATTGAACTGCGTGACGGGCATCGCATTATTGAAATCGGCTGCGTCGAGGTGATCGGTCGACGCCTGACCGGTCGACACTACCATGTCTACATCAATCCGCAGCGAGAAGTGGAAGAGGGCGCCTTTGCGGTACACGGCATCAGCAATGACTTTCTTGCCGACAAGCCACTGTTTGCCGACATCGTCGATGACTTTATGCGCTTTATCGAGGGTGCGCGCCTGGTCATTCATAACGCGGCCTTTGACGTTGGCTTTATTGATGCTGAATTGCAGCGGCTGAAAGCCGGTCATGGAGTAGTGAACGATCACTGCTCGGTACTGGATACGCTGAAAATGGCACGGGAAAAGCACCCCGGCCAGCGCAACAGTCTGGATGCCCTGTGCAAACGCTACGGTATCGACAACTCGCAGCGCGACTTGCACGGCGCCTTGCTCGATGCCGAAATTCTGGCTGACGTCTATCTGACCATGACGGGCGGACAGACCGCCCTGTCGCTGGCCGGTCATGGCCAGGATGCCGACTCGGAAGGGGGCGTTACCCGCAGAAGGGCAGTGAGTGCCGAACTCAGCCAGCAATTGAAGGTGCTGCCAGCCAGTGCCAACGAACTGGAACAGCACGCCGAACGACTGGCAGCCGTCGATAAGGCTGCCGGCTTCAACCTGTGGCAAGGCAAGCCCGCTGAAGCGTGAGCAAGGTATCAAGCAGTGATGCCGGTGACTACGAGTCTTGATATAGTCACTGTCATAAGCCCGTAGCATAACTGATCAGGAGTTGTTGTATGCCCGACTATCAAAGCCTCAAGGTTGAACTGAGCAACAAGGTTGCGCACGTCCAGATCAACCGGCCAGAAAAACTGAACGCGATGAATGCTGCATTCTGGGAAGAGATGGTCGCCGCGTTCGACTGGATTGATGCTACCGATGAGGCTCGCGTTGTCATCATTACGGGTGCCGGCAAGCATTTCTCTGCAGGTATTGATCTGGCCCTGCTGGCCACCGCAGCGGGTGAAATGAGTCAGGATATTGGCCGTAATGCCGAGCGTATCCGGCGCAATGTGCTCAAGCTGCAAGCGGCCTTCAATGCCGTGGATAATTGCCGCAAGCCGGTGATTGCAGCTATCCAGGGCTACTGTATTGGTGGTGCGATTGATCTGATCAGCGCCTGCGATATGCGTTATTCCACGACTGATGCCAGCTTCTCGATCAAGGAAATCGATATGGGTATGGCCGCGGATGTGGGTACCTTGCAGCGTTTGCCGCATTTGATCGGTGATGGCATGATGCGGGAGCTGGCTTACACTGGGCGCAACTTCACTGGTGAAGAGGCTGCGGCGCTGGGCCTGGTCAATCGTTGCTTTGCCGGTGTTGATGCCTTGATGGCCGGGGTAACGGCAATTGCCGATGAGATAGCCGGTAAATCACCACTGGCGATTCGCGGTACCAAGGAAATGATCCGCTATAGTCGTGATCACAGTGTGGAAGATGGTTTGAACTATATCGCTACCTGGAATGCAGCCATGCTGCAGTCGGAAGACATGAAGATTGCCATGACGGCACACATGTCCAGGAAAAAAGCGGATTTTGCCGACTGATGTCGAGTCGGTTACAGGGAAGGCGGAGGCGAACATCATGTTGACCGGCGCGACATCACTGGACCTGGTTCTGCAGGAGCTTTCCAGCAGTTTGTCCGAGGTGGAGGATTTACTGCAGCGGTTCCTGGAGGATCGTCATAACGGCGGCCTGCTGCAACAGGCAATTGAAGGTTTGCAGCAACTGCGCGGTACCCTGACGCTGATTGAGTTGCGTGGTGCCGGCTTGCTGCTGGATGAGATGATTGCACTGGCAACGGACATACCTGAACACGATGCCGAGCAGCACAACGATGCCCTTTCAGTGCTCTGTGACAGCCTGTTCGAGCTGGAGCGCTTCCTCGAGTTTACCCGCAGCAACGGGTATGAAATGCCGGAGCTGCTGTTGCCGGTGAGCAATCGGTTGCGCCAGTTGCGGGGTGGTCTTGCGCCTCTGGGGGAGGACTGCTTCTATGCGCTGAACGCCCAATATCTGGGGCGCAAACCCTGGCAGGGCAAGGAAGTGAGCCTGGACGCCCGCAGCATGGCGCGTCTGCGACAAATGTATCAGGTCGGACTCCTGACCCTGTTGCGTGATGACAATGCCCGTGCGGCAGCGCCCTTGATGCGACGCGCGTTACAGCGCTGGATGGACGCACTACCGCAGACGGCAGCGAACCTGTGCTGGGTTACGGATGCGGCCCTGGATGCAGCGGAGCAATCACTTCTGGTGTTGACACCTGAGCGCAAGCGTTTGTTTGCCCGCATTGACCGTCAAATCAAGCCTTTTCTGAAATCTGCTGACGCGGCTGCTGATATTGATCCAGGGCTGATGCGACATCTGTTGTTTCTGACAGCTGTGGCCGAAGCCGGAAGTGATGCGGTGGATGCGGTGCGCTCGGCCTATAGTCTGCCCGACCCAGGTTTTAACGATACACAACTGCAGGACGCGTTTGAGCGCTTGCGCGGGCCAGGTGTCGAGGTCATGCGTTCGCTGGCCGATGCGCTGCGCGAAGAAATGACGGCGGTAAAGGACTTGCTGGATCTGCTGGCGCGCAATGCTGCCGGAGATATCGATCAATCCCAGGAAACCTTGCGCAATGCCTTGACGCGTCTCGGCAAGACCTTCGACATGCTGCAGATGCCGCGCGAGTCCGACGGCTTGCGTGCCGCGGCCGATCAAGTTGCATTGTGGTCCTCGGAAAACGTACCACAGGGGCTCGATCAGGTGGCTGACGCTGTTCTGCAGGCCGAGACCAGTGTTGATTCGATGGACAAGAGTCAGGGTTACGCAACCCCCCATACCGAGACTGACGACAGTCAGGAGCCGGTCGAGCTCAAGGAAGCCCGTATTGTCCTCTATGAAGAGTCCCAGGCCGGCCTGGCGTTAGCCAAGCGCGCCGTGACCGCCTACCTTGAATCGGGCAATGACAGTATGCACCTGATGAATGTGCCGGGTTCGCTGGAAACTGTGCGCGGTGGCCTGGTTTTCCTTGGTATGACCAGGGCTGCGGGTATCATCCAGCAAGCCAGTAACTATATCCAACAGAAGATGCTCGAGCAGAAACAGGTACCCGATGCCCAGCAGCTGGATGTGTTGGCTGACGCGCTGACCAGTATTGAGTTTTATCTTGAATCCGCACAGCACTCGTCAGCTACCGCTGCGGATGTATTGGCCATGGCCGCTGATGGCCTGGCGCAACTGGGTTATCCGATCACCGAGGAGTAGTCATGCTGGCACGCTTTACCCCGGCGAGCAGCTTTATCAGTCCACAGCCAGCCACGCGATGCCTGGTCATCAGTCAGCAACAGTTTGCACTCTATCAGGGCAGCTTTCTGCTCGATCCGGATACTGCCCGGTTTATCGGTCAGGTCCGGCACACACTCTTTATTGGTTATGTCGACGGGCAACCCTGTGAGGTCTGGCGTCTGGAAGCTCCGGATGACTTCCCGGGATTGAGCTGGCACGGTTTGCGTGGCTTGATCGGTCAGGTTGAGGACGTCATGTTTCGTGTGCTGGGCCTGGCTCAGCAGCTGGATGGCTGGTACGAAACCCATCAGTTCTGTGGGCGTTGTGGCACCCGCATGCAGCCGCACAGCAATGATCGTGCGATGCATTGTGAGCCCTGTGCACAGACCCAATACCCCAAGCTGGCACCTTGTATCATTGTACTGATTACCCGTGGTGATGAGGTTCTGCTGGCCCGCTCACCGCGTTTCCCTCCCGGGTTTTTCAGTACGCTGGCGGGTTTTATTGAGCCCAGTGAGTCGGTTGAAGAATGTCTGCACCGTGAAGTCATGGAAGAGGTCGGCCTGGAAGTGTCTGACATCGAGTACCTGGGCAGTCAGAACTGGCCGTTTCCTAATTCATTGATGCTCGGTTTTCATGCCCGATACAAGAGTGGCGAGATAGTGTCACAGCCGGGAGAAATTGAAGAGGCGCATTGGTGGCCCGTCGACCAGCTGCCCCAGATTCCGCCTCGGGGTACCATTTCGCGCTGGCTCATTGATTGCCATCTGGCCCGCCTGCACGGTCAGCCAGAGCCACCACCGCCGGTCTGACTCGGAGCGCTTCATGTCTCTTCACTTTGCAGGTATGGCTGGGTTATTGCTGCTGCTGGCCGTTATTCTGGTTATCGTAGTTGTGCGCCTGGGCTGGCAGTTGACCTGGCTACTGCCCTGGCTGCGAGGTCAACTGATCACCCTGTTGCTTGCCTGCACCCTGTTGCTGGGTCTGGTGGCCTGGGACCTGTCGCGCTATCAGACCTTACCATTGGAAGGCCGTCTGTTTACCGTGGAAGTGCGTGCTACCGGCAATGGGTATGACCTGCGCCTGCAACATGCTGGTCAGACCAGCGTGTATCCGCTACAAGGTGATCTCTGGCGACTGGATTTACAGGTGCTGCGCTGGCAGGGTCTGGCCCATGTGGTTGGTCTGCAGGATGGATATCGGCCATATCGCCTCAGTGGGCGTTTTCTGCTGCTGGAGCGTCAGCGCGCGGGAGCTACCCAGGTTGAACTGCACGACACACCGGCCTGGCGCGATCTGTGGCATTGGCTGGATGGGGCGAGCGGAAACAGCTGGCTGATGGCGGATGCCTTCAGTATCAATTTCATGCCATTGGCCGATGGTGCACGTTTTGCTATCGAAGCGGGACCCACAGGTTTGACCCCCGTGCCCTTGAATGCCCAGGCGATGGATGCATTGAAAGCTCAGCCGTAAAGCGTGGAGTGCTGCAAGGAGGTATTGGCCGGCTGTTCAGCCGGCCAATAATCAGTGATCAGGCGAGCATGCCGCCGTCGACGGTAACGGTGGTGCCAGTGGTGTAGCTGGAGGCATCGCTGACCAGATACAGCACAGTGCCGGCCATCTCGGTCGGATCAGCTGCACGGCGCAAGGGGATGCGCTGCAGGGCCTGTTTCATGATGGCATCGTTGCTGGTCAGTGCTGAGGCAAACTTGGTGTCAGTCAGGCCGGGCAACAAGGCGTTGCAACGAATACCAAACTGAGCGCACTCGCGGGCAAATACCTGGGTCATGTTGATCACCGAGGCTTTGGTCATCGAGTAGATGCCCTGCATGTCACCGGGTACACGGCCATTGACTGAAGCAACATTGAGAATCACGCCACTCTTGTTCTCGCGCATCAACTTGCCAGCTTCAATGGACATGAAGAAGTAGCCGCGCACGTTTACGTCTACAGTCTTCTGGAAGGCACCGAGGTCAGTATCCAGAACGTTGCCGAAGTAAGGATTGGCAGCAGCGTTGTTGACCAGGATGTCCAGCTTGCCGAACTGCTCACGAATGGCTGCAACGGTGGTGGTGATCTGCTCCATCTCACCAATGTGGCAACCCATGGCACTGGCCTTGCCGCCGGCGGCAACAATGGCATCAGCCACTTTCTGGCAGTCTTCAACCTTGCGGCTGGATACGATCACGTGGGCGCCTTGTTGGGCCAGCAGCTTGGCGATGGCTTCGCCGATACCACGGCTGGCGCCAGTTACCAGGGCTACCTTGCCGTCGAGGTCAAACAGTTGGGTCTTTTGCATGGGGTAAATCCTTGTTCCGGGTGAATTACAGCGTTGATTGATCAATAACCTGCAGGCTCATTTGCTCCAGCAGCTTGTTCATGCCGATAAAGGCAGCAAAGCGCTGGTCCTGGGTCTGGCCATGGTAATAGCGATAGTAGATCTGCTGCACGATGCCGGCCAGGCGGAACAGGCCGTAGGTGTAGTAGTAATCCAGATTATTGATCTCGATACCTGCCCGTTCGGCGTAGTAGTCAGCAAATTCCTCTCGAGTGAGCATGCCCGGCGCGTGACTGGGCTGGCGGCGCATGGCCTGGACCGGTGCCGGATCATCCGCCTGAATCCAGTAGGCGAGCGTGTTGCCCAGATCCATAAGCGGGTCACCAATAGTGGTCATTTCCCAGTCAAGCACACCGATGATCTGCATCGGGTTGTCCGGATCAAGGATCACATTGTCGAAACGATAGTCGTTGTGCACCAGCCCGGGCTTGTGATGGTCTGGCGGCATTTTTGCGCGCAACCAGGCCATGACCGACTCCCACTTTGGTGCGTCGGGGGTGATCGCCTTGTTGTAACGGCTGATCCAGCCCTCAATCTGGCGCTCAACATAGCCTTCCGGCTTACCCAGGTCGCCGAGACCGCAGGCCTGGTAATCAACGTTGTGCAAATCGACAAATTTGTCGATAAAGCTTTTGCACAGTTCGCGGGTGCTGTCTGCATCCAGACCCAGCTCTGCGGGCAGGTCGGCACGCAGAATCACGCCGTTGACCCGCTCCATGACGTAGAACTCACAGCCCAGCACAGACTCGTCGGTACAGTGGGCATAGGCTTTCGGGCAATAGGGAAAGCCATCGTTCAATTGGTTGATAATGCGGTACTCGCGACCCATGTCATGGGCTGACTTGGCCTTGACGCCGAACGGTGGGCGGCGCAGTACAAATTCCTGCTCTGGGTAGGCAACCAGGTAGGTCAGGTTGGAAGCGCCACCGGGAAACTGGCGGATCTGCGGAGTGCCTTGCAGGCCCTCAATCTGGCTTTTCAGGTAGCGGTCTACAGCGTCTGCATCCAGCTCTTCGCCGGCGCGAATCTGGCTCGCCTGGTCTGTCAGAGTCATGGCTGTCCTTTGGGGTCGTTGTCGGAATAGTCGGCTAATCTAATCCAGCTCGGGCTTTGTAACAAGATCAAACGGGCGTTTGAAAGCTGTTATCAGTCAGCGTGTTGTTGCTGGATTGGCTGGGTTGATACGGTGGCAGAGAACAACGGGAAGGGCAAGGCAGGCGAGGTAGAGCGCGGCAGCTAGCGCGAGATAGCGGTAAAAAAGGCGCCGGGGAGTGGCCCGGCGCCCGGCAGATCAGCCAGCGGGGAAGAGTTCACCCAGCTTCATGGCCTGCATGATGTCGCCTTCGGCGCGCAGCTTGCCAGACATGAATGCCTGCATGCCGTCTGTTTCACCGGTCATGATGCCAACCAGAGTGGCGCTATCCATGATCAGGGTAACGGTCGGGTTGGCGGCCTCACCGGTATTGACGTCACAAGCGCCATCCTTGACGGCTACATTGAAGTTGTCGTCATCTTCGACGTTGAACTGGAAAACGATGTCCAGGCCTTGTGCGGCGGCGGCGTTGAAGCGGGTGTCCATCTTGCTGACGATATCGGCAACAGTAGTCATGAGCAGTCCTTCCTTATCTTGTGGGCTGTGTAAACACACAGCCGAGATTAGGAGCCTCGCTGGCTGCTGTCAACATAAATTCATACGATCGTTTGAATTTTCTCGCGTGCCGGTGCTTGTCACCTGCGCCGACTGTTCCTGTATGCTTATCTGATTGTCTAGATAAGGAGATACCGGGTGGAATGGTTGGGTGATTACACGCTATTTATGGCCAAGGCAGCCACAGTGCTGGTTGTGGTTTTTCTGATTGTTGCCTTGCTGGCATCGGTCAAGGAGCGGCAGCGGGCCAATGACGGTACCTTGCAGGTTCACCGGTTGAATGACCGTCTGGCCAATATGACGGAAACACTCGGCGCTGAGGTGCTCGATAAGCAGGCGTTCAAGGCCATGCAAAAGGCGCGCAAGTTACAGGAAAAAAACCGCGCCAAGGGTGGTAATGAGGCGCCACGCGTTTTTGTCCTGACCTTCCATGGCGATATCAAGGCTGGTGCACTTGAGCATCTACGCCATGAAGTAACGGCTGTACTGGAACTGGCCAGGCCCAGTGATGAAGTCGTCGTGCGGCTGGAAAGTGCCGGCGGTATGGTCCACGCTTACGGTCTGGCGGCATCCCAGTTGGTGCGGGTGCGCGATGCCGGTATTCCGCTGACCATCTGTATTGACAAGGTGGCAGCCAGTGGCGGTTACATGATGGCCTGTATCGGCAACCGCATTATGGCGGCACCCTTCGCCATGCTCGGGTCCATTGGTGTGGTTGCCCAGTTGCCCAACTTCAATCGCTTGCTGAAGAAGCACGATATCGATTACGAAATGCTTACCGCAGGTGAGTACAAACGAACCCTGACCCTGTTCGGTGAAAATACCGAGCAAGGACGAGACAAGTTCAAGCAGGACCTGGAAACCATTCACCGCCTGTTCAAGCGCTTTGTCAGTGACTATCGCCCGGCACTGGATATTGATCAGGTGGCTACCGGCGAAGTCTGGTTTGGTGCTGATGCCCTCGAGCAGAAACTGGCCGACGAATTGAAGACCAGTGATCAGTACCTGACTGAACGTGTCCGTCAGGCGGATGTTTTTGAACTGCGTTATGTTCAGCGCAAGAAGTTGCAGGACAAGCTTGCTGGCGGTTCCGCATCGGTGATCGACCGCGTGCTGCTGGCCTGGGCGTCACGCTTTCACAATCAGCGTTTTTGGTAGGAGAGTCATATGTCTGAATTCAAGGCGTTGCTGGTCAGCGAAACCGATGGTCACTATCAGGCTGCGGTCACTACGCGGAAAATTGATGACTTGCCGCCGGGTGAGGTGCTGATCCGGGTCAAGTATTCTTCGCTGAATTACAAGGATGCGTTGTCTGCCAGTGGCAACAAGGGCGTTACCCGTAACTTTCCGCATACCCCCGGGATTGATGCTGCTGGCATGGTTGAAGCCAGTTCAGTCAGCGATTTCGCTGTTGGCGACGAAGTGATTGTGACCGGTTATGACCTGGGCATGAATACCAGTGGCGGTTTCGGGCAGTATATTCGTGTGCCGGCAGACTGGGTGTTACGCCGCCCACAAGGCCTGAGCCTGCGTGACAGCATGGTGCTGGGTACAGCAGGCCTGACCGCCGCTCTGTGTATCGACAAGCTGGAGCACGCTGGCCTGGCGCCCGGGCAAGGGCCGGTACTGGTTACCGGTGCGACTGGCGGTGTGGGCAGTATTGCTGTCGCCATGTTGAGCGCCAAGGGTTATGACGTGGCGGCCTCTACTGGCAAAGCCTTGCAGGCTGACTTTTTGCGCAAGCTGGGTGCTACTCAGATTGTGGATCGCAGTGTGCTCGAAAGTGGCAAGGATAAGATGTTGCTCAAGGAACAGTGGGCTGGCGCGGTGGATACCGTGGGTGGCGATATCCTGTTCAATGTGATCAAGGGCTTGCAGTACGGTGGCAGCGTCGCTTGCTGTGGCTTGACCGCCGGTGGCCAGTTCAGCGCCAGTGTATTCCCCTTCATCCTGCGCAACGTCAATCTGCTGGGTGTCGATTCGGTCGAACAACCACTGGTGGTCAAGGCTTCCATGTGGGACTTGCTGTCCGTGCAATGGAAGACTGATCTGCATAATCTGGAGCACGAGATCAGCCTGGATGAGCTGCCCACGGAAATCGAGAAAATTCTCGCCGGCAAGATGGTCGGACGTATTGTGGTTAACCTGGGCTAACCCATGGCCTTTCAGTTTCTGCCTATCATCAAGGTCGTCGCGCCCTATATTGCCCAGGTCGCGACGGCTGCCATTCCTGCCTTTACAGCAAAGCCGGATGCGGCCAAAACTGACCCGGTTGTAGCCCAACAGATTGAAGAGCTGCAGGCGGCCGCTACTCAGAATGCTGAATCTATTCACCTGTTAGCTGACAATCTGCAAAAGACTATACAGGGGCTCGAAGCGGCAGCTATCGAGTCCCGCCGACAAGCAAGATTACTCAAGATATGGTTGGGTATCTCTCTTGGTGGCGCGGGCATAGCGTTGCTTGTGGCAAGCTTTGCGCTGATAACTTAATTCCCGACGATGCCTTGCTGGCCTGACAAGGCCAGATCCTGTGAGTCAAAAATACCCAGTCGTACAATAAAATCTTCGTCGGGCGCTGCCTGTAGTACCAGATCCTGTCCGCTGATCGGGTGGGGAAGGCGCAGGCTGGTAGCGGCGAGCATCAGGCGGCTGGAGCCGAAGCGTTGGGCGAAGTAGTGGTTATGCCTGGTGCGCCCGTAGTTGGTGTCGCCAATGATAGGGTGGCTGATGTGCTGCATATGGCGGCGTAGCTGGTGCTTGCGGCCGGTCACCGGATTCAGTTCCAGCAGGCTGTAACGGCTACTGGGAAAGTTTTCAATCGCGAGCGGGATCTCTGTTTGCGCCAGGCAGCGGTAGCGGGTCAGGGCTTGCCGTAGCACCTGTTCGGTTGTTTTGTCCCGGCGGTCGATGCTGTGATCACGCAAGGGGTGATCAATTTCACCACTGGCGGCTACCCAGCCGCGGACCAGGGCCAGGTAACCCTTGCTGAAGTGACCGGCCATCAGGCTCTTGCCGAGCAGGCTGGCGGTGTGCGGGTCGCGGGCGAACAGCAGCAGGCCGGAGGTGGGGCGATCCAGCCGGTGTACCGGATAGACGTGCTCACCGCCATTGAGTGCGCGCGCGTATTGCAAGGCAAACTCGGTTTCATGACGATCGATCGGACTGCGATGCAGCAGTAAGCCGGCGGGTTTGTGCACAGCCAGCAGCCATTCATCGCGGTAGATTTCGCGCAGCGGATTGTCAGGCATAGAGGAAAGTGTCAGGCGAGCAGGCATTGCCCGGCATGGCTGCCGGGCAATGAACTGTCGTCAGATGCGGCGTGCCTGGTCGGCAGCGTTACCGATGTAGTTGGCCGGGGTTAGTGCCTTCAGTTCGTCACGTGCTGCCTGGGGAATTTCCAGGTTATCGACGAAGGCTTGCAGTGCATCAGGGGTGATGCCTTTGCCACGGGTCAATTCTTTCAGCTTTTCGTAGGCCTCCGGTACGGCATAGCGGCGCATGACCGTCTGGATAGGCTCGGCAAGGACTTCCCAGGTTGCATCCAGATCATCAGCAATACGTTGAGCATTCAGCTCTAACTTACTGATTCCCTTCAGGGTTGATTCGTAGGCAATTACGCTGTGGGCAAAACCGACGCCCAGGTTGCGCAGTACCGTTGAGTCGGTCAGGTCGCGCTGCCAGCGCGAGATCGGCAGCTTGCTGGCGAGGTGCTGCATGATGGCATTGGCAATGCCCAGGTTGCCCTCGGAGTTCTCGAAGTCGATCGGGTTGACCTTGTGCGGCATGGTCGAGGAGCCGATTTCCCCGGCGATGGTCTTCTGCTTGAAGTAGCCCAGCGAGATATAACCCCAGATGTCACGGTCAAAGTCGATCAGGATGGTGTTGAAACGGGCAACGGCATCGAACAGCTCGGCGATGTAGTCGTGGGGCTCAATCTGCGTGGTGTAGGGGTTGAAGCTCAGGCCCAGGGTGTTTTCGATAAAGCCCTTGGCGTTGGCTTCCCAGTCGATTGCCGGGTAGGCAGACAGGTGGGCGTTGTAGTTGCCGACTGCGCCATTGATCTTGCCCAGCAGCGGGATCGCAGCGATCTGTTCAATCTGGCGTTCCAGTCGATAGACGACATTGGCCATTTCCTTGCCCAGGGTAGTCGGCGAAGCTGGCTGGCCGTGGGTGCGCGAAAGCAGTGGGACGTCAGCATGCTCATGGGCCAGGCTACGGATGCTGTCAGCAATCTTGCGCATGAGTGGCAGTACAACCTGGTCGCGGCCCTCACGCAGCATCAAGGCATGGGACAAGTTATTGATGTCTTCAGAAGTACAGGCGAAGTGAATGAATTCATTCACTTTTTTTAGTTCGGGCAGGCTGTCTACCTGTTTTTTCAGCAGGTATTCAACGGCTTTGACATCGTGATTGGTAGTGCGCTCGATTTCTTTGACCTGCTCGGCATACTCCGGCTTGAAGTCATCGACCAGCTGATCCAGCAGGGCATTGGCCTCTGTAGAGAAAGGACCGATTTCCCGGATATGCTCATGGGCAGCGAGGCACTGCAGCCAGCGGACTTCAACCTGGACACGAAAACGGATCAGCCCGTATTCACTGAAAATCGGGCGCAGGCTGGCGGTTTTGCTGCCATAACGGCCATCAACCGGGGAAACGGCGGTCAGGGAAGATAGTTGCATAGTCAGTCTCGTCAAAGGTCAGATGCCACCCGTTGAATGTCTGCGAACGGCCTGGCTGAAAAGAGGCGCATGATACACCAGCCGGCGCCATCAGTCAGCGCTTACGGCCGGGGGGCGGGAGTCTTGCCGGGCATGAGTATGCTGAGCATGGTTGCACCGAAAATCAGCGCAGCGCCGATGAACGATGCCAGGCCAGGCACTTCGCCCCAGAGATACCAGGCGAAAATGCCGGAGAAGACGATGGCCAGATAGCTCAGCGGCCCGATCTTGCCGGGTGGTGCCAGTGTGTAGGCCTTGGACATGACAAACTGACTGGTGGTGGCCAGCAGGCCAATACTGATCAGCAGGATCAACTGGCGCTGGTCCAGGGGTTGCCAGGCCCAGAGCATGGGAATAGCCGAGATCAGGGTCGAGAAAGTGGTGAAGTAGAACACCATGCGAATCGCCGGCTCGGTGTTGCTCATGGCGCGAATGGAGACGAAAGCGCAGGCAGCCAGCAAGCTGGCCGCAACACCGGCCAGCGCCTTGACCTCGAAAATGGCACCGCTGGGCTTGGCCACCAGCAACACGCCGGCAAAACCGATCAGTACGGTGAACATGATGCGTGGCGTCAGCGATTCACGCAGCCACCACCAGGCCAGCAGCGGAGTAAAAACGGGAGCGGCATAAGTAAACATCATGGCATCGGCCAGGGGCAGGTGAGCGATGGCATAAAAGAAACAGTACATGGCAGCCAGGCCATAGAAGGTGCGCATGAAGTGGCTGCCGATACGCTGGGTTTTGAACGGCGCCAGCCCCTTGAGTAGAAACAGCGGTAGAAAAAAGAATATGCCGACAAAATTGCGGAAGAACACAACGGTTTCGTTGTTCACACCCGTTGAGACTTCACGGATCATTACCCCCATGATGGCAAACAGCAGCGCAGAGATGCCGAGCAAGAGTGCTCCCTGGCGCGGTTGATCCAGCCGGGTGATTTCAACCATGCCGGTCAGACATGCTTGACTGAGCGGACCGCATCCAGCAGTCGCTTGCGGTAGATCAGCAGGTGCCAGCGGTGACCGCCAAGTTGCCGCCAGAGGCGGGCAGCGCGAATACCGGCCAGCAGCAGGCCGCGAATACGGTTGGCGGTATCAGCTTGTTGCAGGTGGCGCATATCGCCCTGGACCTGGATACGCATACGCAGTGTGCTGAGCGTGTCCTGGTACAGGCTGCCAAGACCGGCCCAGACATTGTCGTGATTGGCGCCAAAATGCTCGACCTGGTTGTCGATCTGCTCCAGGCGCTGTCCGAGCACCTGTAGCATGCCGTCGCGCTTGGCCATCTGGCGTTCCAGTATCAGCAGGTTCATGGTGTAGCGCAGGGCATTGCGGTGCAGCGCTGCGCTATCGCGGGCGAGCATGGCCTCAAGCCCGTCCAGGCCCTGGCGGATGTATTGTGCACTGCCACCGTAGGTGTCCAGCACTGTTTCAGGGTTGCGATTGAGAATGCTGCGCACCATGCAGCTGGCCGGGCCATCATTCAGGGTGCCGGTGCGGGCAAGCTGGTCAACCAAGAGTGAACATTCGAATACGGCTGCGAGGGCGACAACCTGTTCTTCATAGCGCGTCATGCGGCATCCTCGGCAAAGGCGGGTTCGGCAGTTTCGATCACACCGCCACCCAGGCAGGTGTCGCCATCATAGAAGACGACCGACTGACCTGGCGTAACAGCGCGTTGCGGGTCATCAAAGGTGACGCGATAACCGCTACCGGTTTTCTCCAGCAGGCAGGACTGATCCGGTTGGCGATAACGCACCTTGGCCGTCAGCCGACGGGGCTGGCCAAGCTCAATCGGATTGACCCAGTAAATATCGCTGCTGGTCAGAGCGGCAGAGAACAGCCAGGGATGGTTGTTGCCCTGGCCGACTATGAGTACGTTGCGGGTCAGGTCCTTGCGCAGCACGTACCAGGGGTCATCACTGGCGCCAGCCAGGCCGCCGATACCCAGCCCCTGACGTTGGCCAATGGTGTGATACATCAGGCCATGATGGCGGCCGATAACCTCGCCATCAGTCGTTTCTATATCACCGGGTTGGGCTGGCAGGTACTGCTTGAGAAAATCACTGAAACGGCGCTCGCCGATAAAACAGATACCGGTCGAGTCTTTCTTGCGCGCAGTGGCCAGCTGGTATTTCTCCGCAATTCGGCGCACCTCGGGCTTTTCCAGCTCGCCAACCGGAAACAGGGTGCGTGCGATCTGCTCACCGCCCACGGCGTGCAGGAAGTAGCTTTGATCCTTGTTGTTGTCGATACCGCGCAGCAACAGGGTCTGGCCGTCACGATCAGCACGGCGACAATAGTGCCCGGTGGCAATCTGGTCGCCACCCAGGGCCAGGGCATACTCCAGGAAAGCCTTGAACTTGATTTCGCGGTTACACAGGATGTCGGGGTTGGGTGTGCGTCCGGCCTGGTATTCGTGCAGAAAATGTTCGAACACGTTATCCCAGTACTCGGCAGCAAAGTTAGCGGTATGCAGCTTGATGCCCAGCCGGTCGGCGACTGCCTGGGCATCGGCCAGATCATCCTTGGCCGTGCAGTACTCGGTGCCGTCGTCCTCATCCCAGTTCTTCATGAACAGACCTTCGACCTGATATCCCTGTTCCAGCAGCAGAGCCGCTGACACGGACGAGTCAACGCCGCCGGACATGCCAACGATTACACGGGTTTCAGCGGGAGTTGCGGGCAAGGGCTTCATATCAGCGAATCACTTCCAGTGGGTAATGCGGTTTATGGTGATAATCGTGCAGGCAGTCGAGCACCAGGTAGCTGCGCAATTCATTGCGCCGGTTTTCCAGTTGTTCCAGGCTTAACCAGCTGGCACAGATGATGCCGTCATCAAGCTCGCGAAGCGGATCATGTTCGAGCGCTTCGGCAACAAAGCAGACGCGTTGGTAGGTTTCACCGTTAGCAGCCTTGAACAGATAAATGCCTGTGACGCCGGTAGGGCGGACTGTCCAGCCGGTTTCTTCCAGTGTTTCGCGCACGGCGGCTTCGATGAGACTTTCGTCGGCTTCCAGATGCCCGGCAGGTTGGTTTATAACCCTTTGCTGGCCCTGCATTTCCTCGACCATGAGAAAGTGGCCGTTTTGCTCGACAATAGTGGCAACAGTAAGGTGTGGATTGAATCCCATGTCAGGCTCCCGAGTGACCCGCTAGGGTAGCGTATTTACCCTGTTAGGGTGAATACTGATGCGGCAATCTGCTTTTATTGGCTGTACTGGCAATGCGTGGAAAAGTGACTAGGCTTGTGCGAATCAACAGGTTTTCGGCCTGTAGTAAAAATGTAGTGGCACTACATATAACACTGCGGCTTGCGTTCAGCATGAGTTGATGAGGATAAATGTTGCAGGAAATTTCCTTCGGGCTGCCATTTTTGCGAAAAATGCGTGACTTTTTGTAGGAAAACTACAACAATGTGCGCCAGCATATAACCCAGCTTTAACAGGATGCCGGATTATCCATCCGGCATTTAGTGACAACGACACAACAACGGAGTCAAACATGGGATACCAAAAGATCCAGGTGCCGGCCAGCGGCGACAAAATTACCGTCAACGCCGATATGTCTCTCAACGTACCCGATAATCCGATCATTCCTTTTATCGAAGGTGACGGTATCGGTGTCGATATTTCTCCGGTCATGATCGACGTGGTCGACGCGGCTGTTGAGAAAGCCTATGCCGGCAAGCGCAAAATCTCCTGGATGGAAGTCTATGCCGGTGAAAAAGCCACTCAGGTTTACGATCAGGACACCTGGCTGCCAGAAGAAACCCTGCATGCCGTCAAGGATTACGTCGTCTCCATCAAGGGTCCTCTGACCACGCCAGTTGGCGGCGGTATCCGTTCGCTGAACGTTGCCCTGCGCCAGCAGCTGGATCTCTATGTCTGCCAGCGCCCGGTTCGCTGGTTTGAAGGCGTACCCAGCCCGGTGAAGAAGCCAGGTGATGTCGATATGGTGATCTTCCGTGAAAACTCCGAAGACATCTATGCGGGTATTGAATTCAAAGCCGGTACCCCGGAAGCGGAAAAGATCATCAAGTTCCTGACCGAAGAAATGGGCGCTACCAAGATTCGCTTCACGGATATGTGCGGTATCGGTATCAAGCCGGTTTCCGAGGAAGGTACCAAGCGTCTGGTGCGCCAGGCAATGCAGTATGCGGTGGACAACGATCGTGAGTCAGTGACCCTGGTACACAAGGGCAACATCATGAAGTTCACCGAAGGTGCCTTCAAGGACTGGGGCTACGAAATTGCCCGTGACGAATTCGGTGCCGAGCTGCTGGATGGTGGTCCCTGGATGCAGTTCAAGAACCCGAAGACCGGCAAGAACATCGTGGTCAAGGACGTGATTGCTGACGCCATGCTGCAACAGATTCTGCTGCGTCCGGCTGAGTATGACGTCATTGCCACCCTGAACCTGAACGGTGACTACCTGTCTGACGCCCTGGCTGCTGAAGTTGGTGGTATCGGTATTGCCCCTGGTGCCAACCTGTCTGACAACGTTGCCATGTTCGAGGCTACTCACGGTACTGCACCCAAGTATGCCGGTCAGGACAAGGTCAACCCGGGTTCGGTGATCCTGTCAGCGGAAATGATGCTGCGTCATATGGGCTGGGTAGAAGCGGCCGACCTGATCATCAAGGGTGTCAACGGCGCGATTGCCAACAAGACAGTGACCTATGACTTCGAGCGCCTGATGGAGGGTGCCACCCTGCGTAAGTGCTCTGAGTTCGGTCAGGACATTATCGCCAGCATGTAAGGCGACCTGTCTCGCAAAAAAGCCGGCTTGAAGCCGGCTTTTTTGTCTGTGCCCGAAGGGCATCGGCGCATTGATCAGCCGTAATTGCTGACCAGTTCAGGCCTTGCGGCAGTTGCTTCGGCAGCGATGCCAGCCTGCTGGTTCTGGATGTTGACCGCGTGCAGCCCTTTGGGCCCCTGGATAATCTCGAAAGCGACCGGCTGTCCAGCCTTGAGCGTTTTGTAACCGTCCATTTGAATGGCTGAGTAATGCGCAAAGAGATCTTCATCTTGCCCGTCAGCTACGATAAAGCCGTAGCCTTTGGCGTTGTTGAACCATTTGACTTTACCATTTTTCATACTGCTTCCCTCTGTTTGCCCTGTGCTGCGCAGGAGACTGCTTGAATCAACTGAGCGCAAAACTGCAAAATTTACGCACGTCCTGTGAGATAATCGGACCATTGCTTGTGGCAGGAACAGTCTTGATGGCTGTCCATGGACACAAGATGACCCTTGAGTCGCACTCATTTACACTTTTTAACACTGAACCTCGGTAAGTCAAGCCTGCCTCTGGCAAGCTGTGAACCAGTCCACACTTTTATGTCTAATGTGTGGAGGAGCAGGCGATTTGCCGACCCGAGACAACGGAATCCATGCCTTTATTCAACCACCATCAACCCGTTATTCATTGCGGGCCGGACGAGCCGGACTACGCTGACGATCATGGCCTGGCTGTCGAGACCAGCAAGCCGGAGTTGCAACCCCCATCGCGCTACCAGGTGGTCATGATGAATGACGACTACACACCGATGGACTTTGTCGTTGAGGTGCTGGAACATTTTTTCTATCACACACGCGAATCGGCTACACAAATCATGCTCAAGGTCCATACTGAGGGTAAGGCGGTGTGTGGCACTTACAGTCGGGACATTGCAGAAAGCAAGGCGGCGCAAGTCAATGACTATGCCAGGGAGTGCCAGCATCCGCTGATCTGTGAAATTCAGCGGGAAGCGTAACGTTAAGCGATTAGATCGCACTAGAGTGAGGTGGCATCATGCTCAACAGAGATCTGGAGATCACCCTGAATCTGGCATTCAAGGATGCTCGAAACAAACGCCACGAATTTATGACAGTCGAGCACTTGCTGCTGGCTCTACTTGATAACCATTCAGCCCTGGCCGTCTTGCGGGCTTGCGGCGCTGACCTTGAACGCCTGCGGCGCGAATTGACCGAATTTATTGATTCAACCACCCCTCTGATCCCGCGCCATGACAGTGAGCGTGAAACCCAGCCGACGTTGGGTTTTCAGCGCGTATTGCAACGTGCGGTTTTCCATGTGCAGAGCTCGGGTAAAGGTGAAGTCAGTGGGGCCAATGTCCTGGTCGCCATTTTCAGTGAGCAGGAAAGCCAGGCGGTATTTCTGCTCAAGCAGCAACAGATTGCCCGCATCGATGTGGTCAACTTTATTTCCCATGGTATTTCCAAGGTAGCCGAAGACAGTGACCAGGCGGCACCCGGCGAACAGGAAAGCATGGATGATGAAGCCGAGAGCGGTGCTACATCAACCAATCCACTGGATGCCTATGCCAGCAATCTCAACGAGCAGGCGCGCCAGGGGCGCATTGATCCGCTGGTTGGTCGTGCCAGTGAAGTCGAGCGGGTGGCGCAGATCCTGATGCGCCGGCGCAAGAATAACCCTCTGTTGGTGGGTGAGGCTGGTGTGGGTAAAACCGCGATTGCTGAAGGCCTGGCCAAGCGCATCGTGGACGGTGAAGTGCCTGATATTCTCACCGAAGCGGTGGTCTATTCATTGGATCTGGGTGCTTTGCTGGCAGGAACCAAATACCGCGGTGATTTCGAGAAGCGCTTCAAGGCGCTGCTCAAAGCCCTGCGTAAAAAGCCGCAAGCGATTCTGTTTATCGACGAAATCCACACCATTATTGGTGCGGGGGCTGCGTCTGGTGGTGTCATGGATGCCTCCAACTTGCTCAAACCTTTGCTCTCGTCCGGTGAAATTCGTTGCATCGGCTCGACCACTTTCCAGGAATTTCGTGGCATTTTCGAGAAGGACCGTGCCCTGGCCCGGCGTTTCCAGAAGGTCGATATCATCGAACCCTCGGTGACCGACACCATCCAGATCCTCAAGGGGCTCAAGAGTCGCTTTGAGGAGCACCATGGTATCGGTTATACCGATGAGGCCTTGCGTGTTGCCGCTGAACTCGCGGCCCGTTACATCAACGACCGGCATATGCCTGACAAGGCCATTGATGTGATTGATGAAGCGGGTGCCTACCAGCGCCTGAAACCGATCGAAGAGCGTGCCGAGCGGATTGATGTCGCCGAAGTGGAAGCTATTGTTGCCAAGATTGCGCGTATTCCACCCAAGCATGTCAGCTCCAGCGACAAGGAACTGCTGAAAAACCTCGATCGTGATCTCAAGTTGGTTGTTTTCGGCCAGGATGAAGCCATTGGCGCACTGTCGACGGCAATCAAGCTGTCCCGCGCGGGTCTCAAGTCCAGCGACAAGCCGGTCGGTTCCTTCCTGTTTTCCGGCCCGACCGGGGTCGGCAAGACCGAAGTTACCCGGCAGCTCGCCAAGAGCCTGGGTATCGAGCTGGTGCGTTTTGATATGTCCGAGTATATGGAGCGGCATACCGTATCGCGGCTGATTGGCGCACCTCCGGGGTATGTCGGTTTTGACCAGGGTGGCCTGCTGACCGAAGCGATCACCAAGAGCCCGCACTGTGTTCTGCTGTTGGATGAGATCGAGAAGGCGCACCCGGAAGTCTTCAATCTGCTGTTGCAGGTGATGGACCACGGTACCCTGACCGATAACAATGGCCGCAAGGCTGACTTCCGCAATGTGGTACTGGTGATGACCACCAACGCCGGGGCAGAAACCATGAGCCGTGCATCCATCGGCTTTACTCAGCAGGATCACACCACGGACGGCATGGAAGTGATCAAGAAGACTTTCACGCCGGAATTCCGCAACCGCCTGGATGCGATTATTCCCTTTGGTCGTCTGAATCACGACAGCATCAAGTTCGTGGTCGACAAGTTCCTCACCGAACTGCAGGCGCAGCTGGAAGACAAGCATGTGCTGCTGGATGTGGATGAGTCAGCGCGTGACTGGCTGGCCGAGCATGGTTATGACCCGCAGATGGGAGCTCGTCCGATGGCCCGCCTGATTCAGGACAAGATCAAGCGGCCGCTGGCTGAGCAGATTCTGTTCGGTGAGTTGGCGGAGCAGGGCGGTACTGTGCATGTCAGCCTGCGTGATGGTGAACTGGTACTGGATGTGCCGGAAGCCGAAATGGCCTAGAGCGGTGATGCGGGCACAGCATGCTGTGTCCCTGCGCAAGGGTAGGGCATACGCAGAAGTGTCCCCTCGCGTAGGGTCACGGCATGCCGTGACCGTAACGGTTGTTAATCAGGTCTTCAGCACTTGAAGCTTGCCCACACCGGCGCATGGTCCGACGGTTTTTCCATGCCGCGGATGTCGTAGTCGATGCCGGCTTCGTCGCAGTGTTCAACCAGGTTGTCGCTGGCCAATACCACGTCTATTCGCAGCCCGCGTTTGGGTGTGTCGGCAAACCCCTTGCTGCGGTAATCAAACCAGCTGAAGCGGTCATCCACGTCCGGGTGCAGGCGCCGGTAGGTGTCATGCAGGCCCCAGTCTTTCAGGCGTTGCAGCCACTCACGCTCCTCTGGCAGAAAGCTGCACTTGCCAGTGCGCAGCCAGCGTTTGGCATTGTCGGCACCAATGCCGATATCGCAATCTTGCGGCGAGATATTGATATCACCCATGACCACCAGCCGCTGCTCCGGCGCATGATGCTGTTCCAGGTGAGCCTGCAAGTCGCTATAAAAGCGCGCCTTGGCGGGAAATTTGGTCGGATGATCGCGGCTTTCTCCCTGGGGGAAGTAGCCATTGAAAACGATCAGTGGCTCGCCGTCGGCGCAGGGGATAGCGGCACTGATCAGGCGTTTTTGGGTCTCGGGGTCATCCGTGGGCAGGCCCTTGTTGACCCATAGCGGCGTGTGCCTGGTCAGCAGGGCAACCCCGTAATGGCCTTTCTGGCCGTGGTAATACACCTGATAGCCCAGTGCTTCAACGGCGGCCAAGGGGAAAGCAGGATCATCAACCTTGGTTTCCTGGAGTCCGATAACATCCGGCTGGTGGCTATCAATTATCTCTGAAAGCTGGTGAAGTCTTGCTCGTATTCCATTGATATTAAAAGATATTAACTTCATTTATTGACCTGTTTATTACTTGTTTCAGCCGCTGATGCCAGAGCCTGTAGTGTGTTGCAAAGATTTTCAGGCAGATTTTCACCAGCTGGTTACGGCACGCATGTTAGCATTCTACCCTGTAATTACCCGTTCCAAGGCCGACCTCTCCATGTTCCGTGCTGTCACTGTCAGTTTGCTGTTGATCTTCGCCAGTGCAGCCTGGGCGCAACTGGATGTGCGGGTGGAGCCAGACAACAGTGAAGTCAAAGCCAATATAGAAGCTTTTATTGGTGAGCTTCAGGCTGAGTCGCGTCGGGAGATGTGGCGACTGGCTCGACATAGCAGCACTCAGGCTGAGCAGGCTGCCCAGGCCCTGGGCTATTACAACACGCGTATTCGGCCCCAGGTCGATGGCCCGGATGAGGCGCCTGTTCTGGTGCTGAACGTCCAACTGGGCGAGCCGGTGCGCTATAACCGGGTCAATATCCGTATTCTCGGGCCGGGTGAGGGCACGCGTGAGTTCGACTTGCCTTCCAGCGAGCGTTTGCGACCCGGTGAGCAACTCCACCACGGTCATTATGAAAGCCTGAAAACCCTGATCAACAACCAGGCCCTGCGTTACGGTTACTTCTCTGGCCGCTTCAGTCAGCAGCGCGTGCGCGTCAACCCGATTGCCAACCAGGCAGACCTCGATCTGGTGTATCGCACCGGTGAGCGTTATCGGCTGGGTGACGTGGTGTTCAGTGAGTCGCCTTTTGACGAAGATCTGCTGCAGCGCATGGTCACCTTCGACGCTGACATTCCTTATGATGCCGACCTGATCGCCAGTCTCAATCGGGACCTGTTGTCGATCGGTTATTTTGACAGCGTACAAGTATCGGCTCCCAGTGGTGAGGCAGTAGACGGTGTTATTCCGGTCAAGGCCGAGGTGCGCGCACGCAAACCCCATTCGTTAGGCTTCGGTGGTGGCTTTTCCACTGACGTCGGGCCGCGGGCGCGGGCGACCTGGACCCAGCACTGGCTGAACTCACGTGGTCACTCCCGTGGCACCGAGATGGAAGTGTCGGCGCCCAGGCAGCAATTGAGTGGCTATTACCAGATTCCACTGACACCGCCGGTCAGCAGCAATCTGCGTTTTGTAACCGGCTATCAGCGCGAAGAAATTGATGGCGTGGACAGTGAAAGCCTGACACTCGGCACCCAATGGCAACGCCGGCTGGACAGTGGCTGGGAGCGCGTTGTCGGCCTGCGGCTGGAGCAGGAAAAATTTACCGTGGGTAATGATCGCGGCAACAGCACGCTGCTGATTCCCAGCGTGTCCTTTCAGCGAGTGCGCTCGTCGGGTGGTATTGATCCTACCCATGGCTGGAGTGTGCAGTTTGATGTGCAGGGCGCAAAGGAAGGGGTGGTTTCGGATATCGACTTTGCGCGGGTCAATTCGACCGTAAAGGGACTGTATACCCTGGCCGACAATCACCGCTTCCTCGCACGCGGGCAGGTCGGTGCCATTGGCAGCAATTCCTTCTCGGGTGTGCCGCCGTCACTGCGTTTCTTTGCCGGTGGCGACCAGAGCGTGCGGGGTTATGCATTTCGCAACCTGTCACCGGTTGATGACAGCGGTGATCGCATAGGTGCGCGTTACCTGGCGACCAGTACACTGGAATACCAGTATGAATTTCGCCAGGGCTGGCGCGCGGCAACCTTTGTCGATCATGGTAACGCGGTCGATACCTGGGATGATCCATTGAAGACCAGCGTTGGTTTTGGGGTTCGCTGGGTGTCGCCGGTCGGCCCTATTCGCTTTGATATCGCCCGTTCGGTGAGCGACCCGGATGAAGGCTTTCGTTTGCACTTTTCCATGGGGCCAGACTTGTGATCGTTTTCCTGCTCAAGACCCTGGTTCGCGGCGCCTTTCTGCTGGCGATCCTGCCCTTGCTGATAGCCCTATTGTTGACCAGCGAACATGTTAATCGCTGGCTGTTCGAGCAAGCACAGCGGGTTGAGCCGCGCTTGCAGATCGAGACGGTCAACGGCCAGTTCTGGCGTGGCTGGCAGTTTTCCGGGATCCGTTGGGAAGATGAAGGGCTGACAGCAGCGGTCGACACCCTGCAGTTTGCCTGGTCCGCCAATTGCCTCTATGGCTTGCGCCTGTGCATTGATGAGCTGGCAGTCGGTAATGTCATCCTGAGTATCGAACCGGGCGACACTGATCCTGAGCCACGGCCGGCACGTATTGAGTTGCCTGCGGTGGATTTGCCGCTCAGCGTCCAGATTGACCGTATCTCGTTGGCCAGCCTGCGTCTGGATAGTGAAGACCCGCTACTGCAGCAAGTGCAGCTGTCCGTGTCTGCCAGTAAGGATGTTGTGCTGATTGACAGCTTCAGCGGCTCTGCAGGCGACATCAGCTGGCAATTGAATGCCGAGTTGCAAACCAGTGGTGACTGGCCCGTGATGCTGCGTAGCCAGGTGCAGTTGCCTCAGGTTGACAACAAGCCCCTGAGTGCCAGCATTCGTCTGGATGGCAGCTTGTCAACGCTGGATGTGGATGTGCGCACACGGGGCTATGTGGCAGGCAGGCTTCAGGGGCAGGTCTCCCCGCTGGAAGCCAGCGCACCCCTCGACTTGAATTGGCAAGGTGGCCGTTTTCTGCCACTCAGCGAGCTGCCGCCATCATTGACCATGGAGCAGTGGAGCGTCCAGATTGCCGGTAACCTGGATGATGGCTTTGCCGTCAATGGTGATGCCGATTTCCCGGGCGAAGGTGAGGGCAGTGCGGTTCGCGCTGAATGGCAGACAGCCGTCACCCTGGAACAGGCAGATGATCTGCAGCTGCTGCTGTATGCCGCTGAAGACCGCGAACGCCAGTTAACCTTGCGCGGCAGTGCTGACTGGTCCGGCAGTGAGCCACGTGCCAGCCTGCAACTGCAGCTGCGCGATTTTCCCTGGCAACGACTGTACCCGCAGGATCTGGGTGATATCAGTCTGCATGCGCTGGATATTAATGCTGACGTAGAAGGAATGGCCGTACAGGGCAATCTGGCGGCTGATCTGCGCGGTGTGGCCAATCAGGCGATCAGCCTCAGCCTGCGTGCTTCAGCCAGCCCTCAGCAGGCGGCCATTCGGGACTTGCTGGTCACCACCCCTGCCGGCCTGGCGAGGGGCGAAGTAGACCTGCAACTTGAGCCACAGCTCAGCTGGCAAGCTGACTTGCTGCTCGACGGTATCGATCCGGGCGTGTTTGTTGCCGAGCTTCCCGGCCAACTGAGCGGTCCGGTCACCAGTCAGGGTAGCCTTGATGGCCGCCTGCAACTGGATGCCAGCTGGGACCTGGACGGTGAAATGCGCTTACAGCCACTGACCCTGCGTGGCAGCTTGTCCCATAGTGATAACGCCTGGGAGCTGCCTGAGTTGTTGATTGCGCAGGGAGATAACCGTATCGCTGCTGAGGGCTATTGGCGTGATCAGGTCAATGCTTCACTGACTATTGAACTACCCAATATGCATACCCTGTGGCCTGGTCTGAGTGGTGATCTGGCAGGCCAGGTCAGCGTCACCGGCCCGGCCAATGCGGTAAGCATCAACAGTGAGTTAAGGGGAGGGCGCCTGGGTTATGATGATTTTCATCTGGTACGCCCGGAGTTGACATCCTCGATTACCCTGAGTGACGCGCTGCCGATGCAGCTGGATATGAGCGCCAACCATCTGCGCCAGGCGGATACCCGCATCGGTAACCTGGTGCTTGGCTTGCAAGGTAACAAAGCCAGTCACCAGCTCAGCCTGGCAATTGATCGTGGTCCGGCAGATGTTGATCTGGTGCTCAACGGTGGACTGGATGATACGGCCTGGCAGGGCCAGATTGCCCGTGGAGAAATAGCCAGCGATGAAATGGTCTGGTCACTGCAGGAGACGGCAGCACTGGCTTATCAACTGAACAGCGGTAGCCTTACCCTCGGTGAGCATTGTTGGCGGCAAGAGGGCGCCGCGCTGTGCTTTGAAGGCGAGCAGGCCTTGTTGCCGGAACAGCGTGTTGCCTTGACCTTGCGTGACTTTACGCTGGTATCGCTGCAACACCTGATGCCCGATGATATCGACTGGGCCGCCACCTTGAATGCGGATATTGCTTTTGCCCAGCGCAGCGGCCAAGCACCGGTAGCACAGATCGATATTCGTAGTGAGAACGGGGTAATCACCCTGCAAAACCCGGAACAGACGCTGGATTTTGCCTACGACGAGATCAGCCTTAAAGGTGACCTGCTGGCCGGTCGTGCGGAAACCCGCATACGTGTTCTCAGCGAAGGTATTGGCGAGTTGCTGGTCGATGCCGAGATCACAGATCCGGCCGGGGCGCAAACGCTCTCAGGCAGTTATCAGGTCAGCGGCATCAAACTGGATATTCTGCGGCCGTTCCTGCCCCAGGTAGAAAGCCTGCGTGGCGAACTCAACGGCAGTGGTCAGTTGGCCGGGACTTTGACCGAAGCGGACATCAACGGTGACCTGTTGTTAGCAGACGGTCATGTCAGTGGTCGCGAACTGCCCATCAATATGGATGACCTGACTGTGGCTATCCAGGTGGCAGGTCAACGGGCTGATATTGATGGTAGCTGGCGTAGCGGCAGTCGGGGCGAGGGTGCCCTGAACGGGCATGTTACCTGGGCTCCCGAGCTCGACCTGTTACTGACCCTGCGTGGTGAACATCTGCCGGTAGTGGTCGATCCCTTTGCGGACTTGCGCGTAAGCCCCGATTTGCGCGTTGAATTGACAGATAACCGGCTGGACATCAGCGGCAGGATTGCAGTGCCGGAGGGCGACATCGTGGTGCGCGAACTGCCAGAACAAGCCGTGCGCTTATCGCCTGATATCGTTGTTGTCGGGGTTGATGAGGCGGAAGAGGAGGAGGGACCGCTGCCGCTGGATATCAACGCAACAGTTCGCCTGTTGATCGGTGATCAGTTGCGTTTTGAAGGTTTCGGTTTGACCGGACGTCTGAGTGGCCAGCTGCAAGTGCAGGAAAACCTCAATGCGACCGGCGACCTCAACGTACTGGATGGCCGTTACCGTGGTTACGGGCAACGGCTGAGTCTTCGCCGCGCCCAGATTCTATTCGCCGGGCCTATTTCTCAGCCGTTCCTGGATATTGAAGCCATCCGTGAAGTAAATGACGTGGTCGCCGGGCTTCGCTTGAGTGGCCGGGCCGAGGCGCCGCAGACCGAAGTATTCTCTGAGCCAGCGATGGCTCAGGAACAAGCGCTGTCTTACCTGATACTCGGGCGCCCGCTGGGTGGCGACAATACCGGGGACAACAATATGCTCGGTCAGGCCGCACTGGCATTGGGCATGGCCGGTAGCGCGCCGATGGCGCAAAATATTGCTGGCAGCCTGGGGATTGAAGACTTCCAGCTGGAAACTGAAGGCAGCGGCCTGACAACCACAGTGGTTGCCGCAGGCTATCTGACCGAGCGGCTAAGCCTGCGCTATGGTGTGGGTGTGTTTGAACCCGCCAACCAGATAGCCTTGCGTTATGACCTGACCCGACGCCTGTATCTGGAAGCAGTCGGTGGCCTGGCTAACTCGCTGGACTTTTTCTACCGGATTGATTTTGGCGATACCGAATAACCGATAGCTGGTAGCTGATGGCTTGCTGGATGAGTATTGCTGTCAGTTACCGAGTCTGTGCCTGCCTTATGCTGCTATCATACTTCGTATAATGTATATTATGTTAAATAGGATAATTGCTGCGTTATTTGTGCAAAGATTCTGACCCGCCTCCTGGCCTATGGGTATGCAATAAACTCATGCTCATCACCGGGCACTGTCGGGAAACGCCCAGCCTGCCAGTCAGCCTTGGCTTGCTCGATCAGCTCCTTGCGGCTGGCAACAAAGTTCCATTCGATAAAACGCTTGCCCAGCGATGCGCCACCGATCATGACGATCTGCGTATTCTCCCTGGATTGAATCTCAAGCTGCTGCATGTTGCCAAGAATAGCCATGCTGCCTTGTTGCACTACACTGCCGTTCAGGTTGACTGAACCCTTGAGCACGTATAGCCCGCGCTCGTCGGCTTCGGGTAATTCCAGACGTTGCCCGGCTTGTAAGGATGCTTCGATATAGAGTGTCGGGGAAAATACCGGCACGGGCGAATTGAAGCCATAGGCCGCGCCCATCAGCACGCGTACCCTGACACCATTGATCTCAGCTGACGGGATGCTGGCTGCATCGATGTGATGAAATGCCGGAGGCATGCTTTCTTGTTCGGCAGGCAATGCCAGCCAGAGCTGCAAGCCATGCTGCGCATGCTCGCGCTGTCGCACAGCGTCCGTTTCGCGCTCTGAGTGCACAATGCCGCTCCCGGCGACCATCAGGTTGATATCCCCCGGAAAAATACGTTGATGGCTGCCCAGTGAGTCGCGATGCAACATTTCACCACTAAACAGGTAGGTCACTGTGGCCAGACCAATATGCGGGTGCGGGGGGACATCCACGCCCTGCCCAGCTGGAAAACAAGCCGGCCCCATTTCATCGAAAAATACCCAGGGACCAAGGCTGCGTTTTTTCGCAGTCGGCAATGCGCGGCGCACACTGAAGCCACCCAGGTCGGCGGTACGCGGTTGTAACACCATCTCGATAGCCGGGCAGCGACCTTGCTGTTCGGTACTGGCATGGTCCGGGTGGTTCAACAGATTACTCATCACGATTACCCTGCAGGCAGTTTCACTCAGTATGCTGATACTGGGTGCTATCGGCAACCGAGGCCTATTCTTGTTATACCCCCTCAGATGGCCGCCGTCATGGACGCTATGGCAAGGCTGTCGAATGAATAGTTATAGGGGTATATGGTGGATATTATCGACTTGATGCACTAGCATGAAGCACATCTTCAAGGCTGCGTTACAGGAAGCACGCTGTGTCCAACACTATTCCCATTCGCCGTGCGGCAGAGCCCCACTGCAACGAATGCTCTCTGGTTTCACTCTGTTTACCAACGGAATTGACCGATAACGAACTTATACAGGTTGATCAGATCATTACGCGTGGTCGTGCCTTGCAGCCTGGTGATGTCCTGTTTCGCCAGGGAGAGCCGGCGCTGTCAGTGTTTGCCTTGCGTTCAGGTTCCCTGAAAAGCGTAGCGGTTACTGATAAAGGCCAGGAGCAGATAACCTCGTTCTATTTGCCGGGCGAGATGGTGGGTTTGTCAGCGTCGGACGGCGAAGATTATCCGGTGACAACTGTGGCGCTGGATACCAGCGCTGTCTGCGAAGTCTCATTTGCACGGCTGGACAACCTGAGCTCACATTTGCCGATATTGCGTCGCCACTTTCTGCGCCTGATGAGTCGCGAGATTCGTGATACCCAGCAAATGATGCTGCTGTTATCGAAGAAAACCGCGGAACAACGCATGGCGACCTTCTTGCTGGATCTGTCGGCGCGCTATCGTAACCGCGGTTATTCTGCCAGCAGCTTTCGCCTGGCCATGTCGCGACATGATATCGCCGACTATTTGGGGCTGGCAGTTGAAACGGTATCGCGGGTGCTCACCCGCTTTGCACAGGCTGAGCTGATTACTGTGGACGGCAAGCAAATCGACTTCAAGGTCGCTCCCGGCGAGCTTTACGCTCGGGTTGAAGAGCTGTTCTGACTGTCATCCTGGCGGTAAGGCAGTACTTCCCGAGCTTCCTGTTGGTAGCGCTGTACCCCGGCACGTTCACGCAGTAGAAAATCAGCGACCGCCTCATGCAGTCCGGCCTGCAGCTTGTGCCATGACTGGGTGATGACCGGCTCAAAGCCGCGGATCAGTTTATGTTCGCCCTGGGCGCCTGCATCAAACCGGTTCAGACCCAATTCAATACAGCGCTGCATGCCCTGATAGAAGCAGGTTTCGAAATGCAGACGATCGTACTCTTCCAGACAACCCCAGTACCGCCCATAAAGCGTGTCCGGGTCGCTGAGAAATAATGCCCCGGCCACTTCCCTGCCCTGGTGACAGGCAAACAGCAAATGCACCTGCCGCGGCATGGCGGCTGCCAGCTCGGTAAAGAAAGCCGGCGTCAGATAGGGCTGCTGTCCGCGCTTGTAATAGGTGGCAGCATAAAAGGAATAGAAGGTTTCCCAGTGAAACGGCTCAAGCTCGGCGTCTGATCGCCAATAGAAGGTAATACCCTGCTCCGCTACCGATTGGCGTTCCTTACGGAAGTTCTTGCGTTTGCGTGAGGTGCATTGGCCCAGAAAGTCGTCAAACTCCGCATAGCCGCGATTGAACCAGTGGAACTGACAGCCCAGCCGCTGCAGCCAGCCAGCGGCTTGAAGCTGGTCATTTTCAGCCCCGTGATTGAACAGCAAGTGCAGGCTGGATACCTGGTTGGCTTGCAGGGTTTGCTCCAGGGTATTGAGAAGCAAGTGCTGCGCTGCGATATCACTACCCAACAGGCGCGGGCCTTGTACTGGCGAGAAAGGCACCGCCGATAGCAGCTTGGGGTAATACGGCCGCCCCGTCCGCTCCCAGGCATCGGCCCATTGCCAGTCAAAAACGTATTCGCCATACGAGTGTTGCTTGGCATACAGCGGTAAGGCGGCCATCAAGTCGCCGCTAGCTGACTCGACGACGCAGTGTGCCGGCTGCCAGCCAGTCGCTTTGCAGACAGAGCCGCTGCTTTCCAGTGCATATAAAAAACCGTGCTGCATAAAGGGGAAATTGCTACCCAGCAGGCTGTTCCAGGCGTCGGGGCTTATCTGCGAAAGGCTGTCCAGCTGGCGTATTTTCATGGTGCAAGCATGCCAGCGTCAGCCTGGCTGCGGCAAGCTGGCCACAACCTGCAGTAACAAAACAGCAAAGCCGATCACTCGCCAGCTACCACTACCCGGTTGCGGCCGTTGTGTTTGGCGGCATACAGTGCTTCATCCGATCGGCGCAGCAGCTGTCGGTCTTTCTCACTGGCAATGTTCTGTGACACCGCAAACAGGCGGTAGGCCTCCTCTGCCCGTGAGTTACGCTCATGCGAACTGGAAAAGGCGAAGCTCATGACTTCCATGGCCAGATCAATGATGTCTGCAGCAAGGCGATCCAACTGGTTTGCCTGCTCCGTGCTCAGGTCACTTTGCTGCAGGATCAGATGCAGCTGATTTTTCAACGCGCGGGCACCGCGCAATACCAGATGTACCGGAATAGAAATGCGCGCATGGACTTCACCGATTTTTACCTGCTGCGCTGCCAGGCGTTCAAGCTCTTTGCTGTCAGTGGCGGCAAACAGACCCGCTATCCAGTTCTGCATGGACAGGCTGAGCCGGCTCTTGACCTCGTCATGGCTGAGGTAGGTGTTGGCCTCAGGATCGTTCAGCATTTGCTGGTAGAAATGATCTGCCAGCAACACCTTGTTATTCTCAGCCAGCAACACCAATTGTTGCTGCTGCTCAGGTGAATATTTTTCCAGTCGGGCGCGCCATTCATCAACGGCTTTGGTCACAGAAAAGTTATACGGCATGGGCTCGACCACTTATTTGCATAAACGCCTATTGTGGCAGCTTGCCAGCAGCGTGTCATGGCTAACTGATTGAAGCATCAGGTGTTTAACACCGTTCAGCACAGCCGTTACGGACTGCTTCCGATTACTGATTTGCCACCTTGAACTCATTGGCCAGATCCTGCAGTTCACGCGCCAGGCGCGCCTGATCCTGAGTCACCTGGCTGATTTCCTGAGAACCAGTCAGTGTCAGTATGGCTGACTCGCTGACTGACTCCATGTTGCTGGCCAATTCCCGCGTCGTTGCAACCTGCTGTTCAGAGGCGGCAGCAATCTGGGTCGCCATGTCGGAAATACTGTGAATGTCCGAGAGTATTTCTGAAATACTCTGCTCCATCTCGGCTGAGCTGCTGCAGGCCTGATCGGCAATGTCATGGCTGGTATTGATCGAACGGCCAGCAGCTTCTGCTACCTGACGGAAATCATTCACAATATCTTCGATCTTGGTGGTCGATTCATGGGTCTGCTGGGCTAAAGTGCGTACCTCGTCGGCAACGACTGCAAAACCACGACCATGTTCACCGGCGCGCGCCGCTTCGATTGCTGCATTGAGCGCGAGCAGGTTGGTCTGATCCGCCACCTGGCGAATGACATCAACGATTTCGCGAATATTGGCCGTCTTGCTCGCCAGTTCGTTAATCACCTGGTTAACGTCCTGCACCGAATCAGCCAATGAGCGGATCTGATCAACGTTGGTCTTCAACACCTCGCTGCCTTGCTGACTGCGCTGCATGGAACGACTGGAGGCGTCGGCTACTTGCTGGGTGTTTTTGGAGATCTCTTCCGACGTTGAGGACATCTCTTCCGAGGCGGCGGCGATTTGTTCGATCTGTGCCTGTTGTTGACGGATCTGGGTTGCGTTCTGATCCGCAGTGGCGCTGGTTTCTTCGGTCGCAGTTGCCAGTTGCACGCTGGCCTGATCAATACGTTTGAGCGCGACACTGAAGCGCGAGAACAGATCATTGACCGCCTTGGCGATAGTGCCGATTTCATCCCGGCTGGTTACCGCGACAGGCTGGCTCAGGTCCTTGTGCTCCATGGCGTGGTTTACTGCATCCAGCAATTGTCGTACCTGTTGGTTGATCGCCTTGATGACCAGCGCGGCCAGCACAAAGAGTACTATCAGGGCTGCCAGTGTCAGCAGTGAGGTGACGATCAGCGCCATGCGTGCCGAGGCAACGCCATCTGCACTCATGGTATTGACCTGTTGCAAGAGTTGCGCGCGGATCCGGTTGATCCGTTCAATCCGCTGGCTGGCTGCGGTGAACCAGTCATCGGCTTGCAGGCTGCGCGCCTGCCCTCCTCCACTGAACAAGGTGTTACGCAGGTTCAGAAAGTGACGGTTGACTTGCTCGTCACTCAGCGCAGCCAGTGCCAGGTTGGCGGCATCGTTGCGCGGTAACTGGCTGCTGGCACCATGCAAATAAGCGGTTTGTCGTCCCGCCAAGTCGGCCAGGGGAATAATCGCCGACTGCTGATGGTTGTTCTGCCTCAGCAAGGCTGCTCCACCAGCCCGTTCACGCCCGGCCATTTCCACTGCTTCTGCCAGCATGAAGTAAGCATTCAGCTGGTTGGCAATGGCAGGGTTGCTGGCGCGGCGCATCAGCAGTGGCACGCGCTCCATCAGCTGATTAACCCAGCCACTGAAGCTGGCAAAACTATCATCGGCGGCAATGCTGCGCTGATCAATCTGGCTGCGTAGGCGCTGCAAGTTAGCGACTGCCCCGGCAAATTGATTAATGCTGTCAGTCACTGCCTGATCGAATGTGGTCGATGCCGTTAATCGCTGCAGCCCCGCTTGATAACTCTGCAAGGCAGCGTCGGTTTGTTGCCGGGCCACTGCCAGGGTACGCCGGGTTTGATCGGCTGCATTGGTATTGTTGTCTGAAGCCAGATAAAGCGCGCTGTTGCCGCGCTCGGCCTGCAAGGCTTCGATGACCGGATCAGCCTGTTCAGCCAGATCGGCCAGCGCTTGAAGTTGCTGCAATCCCGCGAGCTGACTTCGGCTTTGTTGTACTTGATTGAGGGCAAAAAACAGCATCACCAGCAAAGAAGGCAGCACCAAGGTGATCAACTTGGCTTTCATTGAAAGGTTATTGATAAGTTGCATTGCCCTCTCCCGGCTAAACCGAGCCTGTTACCGGTTGTATCGGTAACAATGGTCCAGAGTTTAGTTGCTATGGGTGATGTTTGCTCGGCAATTAGGGGGTACCTACACGTGCTCCGCTGGCAGTCTGGCTGTCAACAGCGGTCATTCGACGCTAGCCGAAATGACCGCTTTTATTGATGGCTGCAGCGATTACTGCACCCACTGCAGAAATTGCTGACGGCTTTCCGGGGTCAACAGCAACCAGAGTTGCTGCAAGGTAGTCAGGGTCGCATCTGTCGCCGGCAGCGTGGTAGCGGTGCTCGTGCTGGCCGGCGGGTTCTGAGTGGCAGGCGTGTAGCTGCTTGGCTGGCGTGGCGCCGGAGCATTTGCGCTGGCCTGCAATGGCAGTACTACGCTGTCGTTATCCGCCGCTGAGCTTTCAACACCGACCAGTTGTGCCAGTGCAGAAGTCGGGCGTGCTCCCGGGCGACTGGCAATGCGCTCACCACTGCGCTGATTGACGGCTGTTACCGCAAACTGGTTACGCAACTCACGTGCCTTTTCCAGTGAGTCCGGGGCAGCATACTGCAGACTCCAGGCATCGCCGGGGGTGCCGCTGAGTGCGATAACGGCATTGCGTGAGCGAATCACTTCGTGACTCATGCCGCCACCAATATCAAAGACGCGCTTGTACATTATGCTGATTTCATAGTCACCGGGCAGCAGTTCCAGTACTTGCTCACCACCAATCAGACGATTGGCAGCCGGCACACGCTGGCCGTTGATGCTGGTGACCTCAAGATCCTGAGGTACTTTGACGGTCAGCAGATTGTTGCTGGCCTGCTCGTTACCGGGGTAGAGACGAACATTTGATTGTTGGGCACAGGCAGTCAGGAAAACAGCCAGAAAAATACAGAACAGGGCACGCATGAGTAGTCCTCAATCCAGGTGGGTGCATTAAGCGGCCAGCAAGATGAACGCTTGACGACAAGCTTAAGGCTGTTTGATGACAGTCAGATGACAAAAAACCGGGTTGTTGCAGCGCTTGCGCACTGCTCCAACCCGGCTATCAAATCCCTCAACACGGAGCACACGTGAGGGTCAAACGGGGTAAAGCTTAGAAGTCGTAACGGATACCGGTAGAGAAACCGCGCGCCGTTTCGCCATTGCCACCCAACGGAGTGGCAGTGCGCGCTTGAGACCAAGGGGTCAGCGCTACATTGTCATCATTCTTGACCCAGGCGTAGTTGGCATAGACACGCAGGGCGCTATCCAGGCGATGCTCGAGACCCAGGGCGTACAGATCGCTCTGGCTGTCAGAAGCATCGGCATCACGCTGTAGCCACATACCGCGGATATAGGTGCTCGGCGCCACTTTGAAGTCGGCGCCCAGGCCCCAGGTGTCAGATGACAGGTTGTCATTTTGGGCAGGCGTGCCACCGTCATAATCGACAGTCTGGTAGAAACCTACCAGTTTCAACTCAGATGTCACGTTGTAACCGATGGCAAAGCGCACACCATCACGCTCACCACGACCGGTATCTTCTTCAAACTTTTCATAGGCCAGGGCCGCGTCCATGGGACCTTGCTTGTAGGTCAGCGACAGGCTCAATGCATCACCGTCCTGACTGTCAGCAGCGGTTTTGCCTTCATGCACCGAGTAGGCGATGTTGGCATTGAAGCCGTTCATGCCGGGCGTCTGGTAGTGGAAGGTGTTGGGCGTACGCTCATCGAAACGGGCGTTGCCGACACGGGTCAGGTTGCGCATATCACCAACCTGATCACCAAAGAGGTTGGCCGGGCCGCGGGCTTGTTTAAAGGGTGTATCGAACTGACCCAGGCGGATGCTACCGAAACCGCCACGCAGGCCGGCAAAGGTGTCACGGCCAGCGAAGCTGGACTCGCCTTCGTTGAAGTCGATCTGCTGTTCGATCTGGAAGAAGGCAGTGATGTTGCCTACTTCACGGCTGCCACGGAAACCCAGACGTGATACGTTGCTGGAAACGTTCACTTCCGAGTAGTTTGGACCCTCGTTCGGAAACAGAACATTGCTTCCGTTAACATTCCGGGTCACGTTCTGCTTGTCAACACTCAGGTGATCAAGGGACATATGCACGCGACCATAAATGGATACATCAGCCGTAGCCATCAGTGGCATTGCAGCGGTAGCCCCGATAACAACCGCAAGCAGCTTCTTCTTCATCATAACTCTCCTTCAGTGTGAATTAGCGTCAGCCTTGGCCGGCGCCGTGTCGTTATTCGACTGAGGGTGAGTATGGAAACCGCGGATGACAGAAGGGTTACTGGATTATGAAGTTTTGATGTCAGCGGAACTTTCAGTATTCAAGCATGACCTGCACGATCAGGCGCAGTGCCAGAGCCAGCAGCAGAACGCCGGTCAAGCGGGTGAACCAGTGCCCGCGCCGCTCTAGCCAGGGCAAGAAGCGGGCATGGGAAAAAACCACAGCGACGACCATGTACCAACCGGCATCAATCAGCATGGCCGTCAGGATAATCAGCAGATGACCGCGCCAACCCAGTTCGGGGGTGACGAACTGGCTGAACAAGGCCAGAAAGAACAGGATCAGCTTGGGGTTGCCCAGCCCGACCAGAAAACCATCACGCATGGCCTCACGCTGCATGTTGGTCTTCAGTGCGCTCGCATCGATGCTGACCGGTTGCGCCTGCAGGGCCTGGTAACCGATCCAGAGCAGATAGCCTGCCCCCAGCAGGCTGACCGTCTGGAAAAGCCAGGGTTGCCCAAGCAGCAAGGCGCCGAGGCCAAGCACCGTAAGCAAGGCGTACAGCCCGACGCTGGCCGCATGGGCCAGGGCTGCTGCAATACCGCTGCGTCGGCCGCCCTGCAAGGTATGCCGCAACACCAGAGCCAGACTTGGCCCGGGTGACATGGCGCCCAAGGCGCAGACGGCAACCAGCGTCAACCACAGACTGAAACTCATGACCCGCGCTCTCTTGATCCTGTATTCAAGGCATGATTTCAGTGATGCTGATGTCAGCCTCTGAGCGCTCACCGCTCAGGTCGGTCAACCAGATGTAGTAGAACCCTGTTTCGGGAGTATCAAAGATCACCCGTGGATCGAGCTCATACAGTGAACGGTCATCATTGCAATACACACCACCATCAGGTGCGATAACGATCAGTGCGGTATCCGTGGGCGCGCTGGCCTCGATGATCAGCGGGAAAGACCCGGCCTCATAGAAGAGCTCCACGTTGGCCTCGGCAATGGTGGTATAGCCGATACAACCTTCGCCATAGCCCTCATCGACCAGGTCATCGCCGCCTGAGGTCGCGCGGATGACATAAGGATCCGGGCTGAAACCGGCACTCAGCTCCACTACCCCACCACTGCTCAGGCCAGGCTCCGGGGCAGGCATCAGGGCCTGTCCCATTGCCAGCAAGGTCGCCAGATCCATCACCGGCTCTTCGTGCGCAGTCAGCATACGGTCACGCAAGGCAAAATCGAACAGGTAGCCGTTATCTGTCCGCCGAGCAAAAGGATTGTCCTGTAATTGCAGGGTTAGCTGCATTTTCAATACATCGGCCATCAAAACCTGTTCACTGCTGCCCAGCTCGGCGTTCTGTTGCGCGATAAACAATTCCATCAGGGTATCAATCGCGCTGTCTGTCAGACTTGCCTGGCCTACAGCACTGAGGTCATTCCAGATGTTTTCGGCAAAATCTGCCGTCAGCTCACCGTCGCCGTGGTACTCGAAGCCCAGGCTGGCAGTCGCATTGTAGGGTTCACCCAGACTGATACTCAGTTCATCCATGCGCAGCTGCGGATGGCCGGCAAGAATCCGCTTCAGATGTGGCCGCAGGCTGGGCCAGTGCTGATCAAGATCGTCGATGTCGCCAAGCCGGTTGGCCGCGCGCATCAAACCGGCGTAGCCCTCGATATCCAGATCCTGCATGGAATATCGCAAGCGTGACTCGCCCAGGCGCATGTCATCCAGCTCGATCGGCCCGAGCTCGAGCTCAGCTGTTGAGTTCAGCTTGTTGCCGTTCTGTACGGTGTCCGAGCTGATGCGCATGCCTTGCAGGGAGAGGTGATTCTGGTCTGCCTGAATACTGGCGTTATCCAGCGCCAGACTGGCATCGCCAATCCAGACAAAGGGCTGCAGGCGGGTTGAGTCAGCTTTCAGCTGGAGGTTCTCGATACCCATGCGCAGCGACTCGTCGGGGACGTCCAGTGCCAACGCATCCAGGCTGGCCAGGATGGTCAGCTGCTGCTTAAGCGGATGCAAGCGTACATTGAAGTGCGCGCCCGAGTGCTCCCACTGCACCTCTTCCCTTTTCTCAGGATCTTGGATTAATCCTTTATAATCAATAGCCTCTAGCGTGAAGCTCAAGGTGTTATCAAGATGGGTTTCACCGCGGTAGCTGAGCATGGGGGCCTGCCCAGGGTATTGCGGCAGCCAGGGCCGCAGCATTGCCGGCAGTGGAATACTGCCTTGCAGTTGTGCCAGTCCAAACCCGTTTCCAGGCAACCAGGGGCCGTGATCAACATCCGCAGTGCCTTGCCAGTGTAATTCGGGTTGCGGCAGTAACTCGTCCAGTAGTTGATACCAGGGGTTGCCTGTGGCAGGACGATACACCAGGTCATAGTGCAGCACCCCACTGCCCCAGCCCCTGGAATACTCCAGGCGGTTGACCAGGATCTCGTTATGCGCAACCAGTTGCTGATTGATTGCCTCGACTTGCTTACTCACTTGCTGGCCGACATAGGCCTGGGTTCCCAGGTAGCCGATAGCTGCAACGGCAACCGCGGCTGCCAATCCGATAACGGGTTTATTCATGAATGGGTGGCGCAACCGGCGTGCGCACGCTCCTTGTGAATGTTATTAGGCAATGAAATAGACTACACGCAAACAGATTTGCGGCCCAAGGGGCTGGGTGTGATAAATAAGCTCAACGTAGCCAGCGCTCAAGTGCCTGGTCATCAATCTCGCGAGCATCCACCCAGCGCGGCCCTTCTGAGGTCTCTTCACGCTTCCAGAAGGGTGCGCGGGTTTTCAGATAATCCATAATGAAATTGCACGCATCAAACGCGGCTTGTCGATGTGCTGAGCTGACGCCAACAAAGACAATCGGCTCGCCCGGCTCAAGCCATCCAACCCGGTGCAGCACATCCACGGCCAATAAAGGCCAGCGTTCTCTGGCCTCATCGACAATCTTGCTCAGGGCTTTCTCGGTCATACCGGGGTAGTGCTCCAGCAGCATGCCGGCAACGTCCTGGCCGTCATTGAAATCACGCACATAGCCGACAAAGCCAACGACAGCGCCAACCCCGAGCTGGTCAGCATGCAGCTGGTTGAGCAACTGGCCTGGATCAAAGCTGTCAGTCTGAACGATAATCGCCATCTCAGCCCCCGGTAACCGGCGGGAAAAAGGCAATTTCATCGCCATCAGCCAATGGCGAATCCAGCTGGCACATATCCTGATTGCGCGCACACATTACCTTGGGTTCGGCCAGTATCTGCCAGGCGTCGCCCCGGGTCAGCAGGTGTTCACGCAGGTCGTTCACCGTCTGCAGGGCTGAAGACCAAGGCAGCTGCTCCTGCTCGCAACCCAAGGCTTCGCGGTAACGGGCAAAGTAATTGATGGTCAGCATGTTCAAGCCTCCCTGCGCTGATAATCGCCACTTTTACCGCCCTGTTTGCTGATCAGGCAGGTGGATTCGATGACCATCCCCTTGTCGACTGCCTTGCACATGTCATACAGGGTCAGCGCGGCGATACTGGCCGCGGTCAAGGCTTCCATTTCTACCCCGGTCTGCCCGGCCAGCTTGCAGCGTGCTTCGATCAGAACCGCATCAGGCGCTTCGGCGGTCAGTTCGACCTTGACGCTGGTCAGCAGCAGCGGATGGCACAGGGGAATCAGTTCATGGGTACGCTTGGCCGCCTGGATGCCGGCAATGCGCGCCACGGCAAACACATCGCCCTTGGGGTGGCCGCCGTTCTGGATCAGCGCCAGAGTTTCCGGGCGCATGCGCACGCGGCTTTGCGCAATGGCTTCGCGGGCGGTGACGGATTTTTCCGTCACATCGACCATGTTGGCCCGGCCCTGACTGTCGAGATGAGTAAGCATGCAGGCATCCTGTGAGTCTGTCAGGCGCTTACTCTACCTCATGCAGCCCGGCCGGGCATTACCTCCAAAGGGATCATTGCCGGCGCAGCACATCCGCTGGCGTCAGATAGTCACTGCTGGAGCCGCGGCGTTCGGCGCTGGAGCCCAGTTCCAGGCGGGCGATACTGCGCAGGTGCACCTCGTCCGGGCCATCGGCAATCCGCAGCGCCCGGGCACCGGTCCACAGATCGGCCAGTGGTGTGTCAGGCGTCAGCCCCATGGCGCCGAACACCTGCATGGCGCGGTCGACTACCTTGCCGAGCATCTCGGGGACTACTGCCTTGATCAGGGCAATCTCCCGGCGCGCCTCACGGGCACCGACCTGATCGATCATCCAGGCGGTTTTCAGTACCAGCAGGCGTGCCTGCTCGATTTCCATGCGTGAGCGGGCAATGCCGTCGCCAATACTGCCGTGCTGGTGCAGGTAACGACCAAAGGTCTTGCGCTCCTGGGCGCGATCAACCATCAATTCCAGTGCCAGTTCGGCCATGCCGATGGCCCGCATGCAATGGTGCACCCGGCCCGGCCCCAGGCGTGCCTGGGCCATCATGAAGCCGTCGCCTTCTGTGCCCAGCAGATTGCTGGCCGGTACCCGCACATTGCGCAGCAACAGTTCGCAATGGCCCTCGGCGGCAATATGGTTCATCACCGGAATATTGCGCACCATCTCTACGCCGGGGGTATCGAAGGGGACGATAATCATGCTCTGTTGGCGGTGCCGGTCGGCATCGGGATCGGTCTTGCCCATCACGATCAGGAAGGCGCAGTCCGGGTGCGAGGCATTGGTAATAAACCATTTACGGCCGTTGATGACATAGTCGTCGCCATCGCGCTGAATCAACGTCTGGATATTGCTGGCGTCAGAGGAGGCGACATCCGGTTCGGTCATGGCAAAGGCCGAACGAATCTCACCACGCAGCAGCGGCTGCAACCGGCGGGTATTCTGCTCCGGGGTGGCAAACAGGTGCAGCAGCTCCATGTTACCGGTATCCGGCGCGTTGCAGTTGAAGATTTCCGAAGCCCAATGCACACGCCCCATGATCTCTGCCAGCGGGGCATATTCCAGATTGGTTAGCCGGGTGCCGGGCTCATCATCGTGCAGGCCGGGTAAAAACAGGTTCCACAGCCCCTCTTCCTGCGCCAGGGCTTTCAGGTCGGCGATAAAGGGTGGCGGGTAAACGCCATCAGCCACCGAGCGTTGCCACTCGCCGATACGCGGCACTATATGGCTGTCCATAAACTGGCGTACCTGATTGATCAGGGACTGGGTGCGTTCACTGTAGGCAAAATCCATCGTAGTCTCTCCTGCTGCGGGGTCATGACTGCAGCCTAGACCATGGCATGCGGAGAAAACTTGATGGATGTCAATCTCGCTGGATCAGCGTGCTGCTGAATACAGCATCATAAGTGGCGGAAGGACATGGGAGTCGAACCCACCAGACGCGCGTTGCGCATCTCACCGGAGTTGAAGTCCGGGCGCCCCACCGGGGACGATGTCCTTCCTGTATAAATCGCGGTCACGGTATACCGTGACCCTACGCGGGCATAAATGTCGTGCAAGGGGCCGGTCACCTGCAGGGCCTCACCCTTTGCGTAGGGTCACGGCATGCCGTGACCGCTGCGGCCTTGAACCTGGCTGGCTATCTTACGTTATTTCACGCTGCCAGGCCGGTTGCAGATAACGCCGTTGCTGCCGCGACCAGGTCACGCCGGCACGGTCCAGGTATTCCAGCACCTGAATGGTCAGGTTGCGGCCAATACCGGAGCGATCACGGTACTGCGCCGCGACAAAGCCGCTGTCTGGCGCTTCGTTGCATAGCTCGGCAGCTATTGCTGCCAGTGCATCCAGTTGCTGCGGCAGATAAAACCGGTTGGGTGCGACTCCGAGCACAAAACCCCAGACCTGCATCCGACGCAGAAAAGCCAGCATATCCGCCCTGCTCTGCCCCAGCTGCTCTGCCAGCTCACCGACAATCGGCGGGCGCAATCCGGCGTTAGCCAGCAGCGGCTCAACCTGCTGCCACAAGGTCTGATCGTTATCCGGCATGCGCGGCTGGTGGTTAGGCAGCGCAACAATTCCACCCGCCTGGCACAATTGGCCCTGTGTGACCAGGCGCTTGATCAGTAGGCCGCTGGTCGGCACGGACAGTCCAATCGCAGCGCGCTTAAGCAGGGCCTGTTGGGGCAACCCCTGTTGTTCGGGGTGTTCGGCATGGCTGTTCTGCATGACCTGCAACAGGCGCAGTTCGGCTTCTTCGACCCGCTGCGGCAACAAGAGCTGATTACCCAGGCGCACCAGACTGACATCATCCAGCACTTCATCAAGCCTCGAATCAGTCAATTGCCAGCGCCGCACAAATGCCGGCCAATCCACTTCCGGTTGATATTGCAGTTCCTGGTCCAGCGCCTGAGAGGGTGATGTTACCCCGAGCAAGGCCTGCAAACGCGTCAGATGCTCTGGTTTGCTGCGCCCGCGCTGCCGCCCGACTGGATCGATCACCTGGCCTCCGCCCAGCGTCTGGTTGGCCGCCGGTTCGCGAACAATGATGCTGTCTCCGACCCTGGCATGCAGAGGCTGATCGAGCAGTACCTGGGCCAGGCCAGCCTGCTCATCGAGCCACACTACTCGCCCACTGCTGACGCTGGCACCGGCCAGCAGCTGCAGGGTGCCGCGATGCAGCTTGGCTTGCGGCAACAGGCGCAGACTGATATCCAGCCGCGCGCTCAGTTGATGCATGGCGGCTGGCAGCAGCCAGTCACCCCGCTGGGGGTGCTGCTCATCCAGCTCGCCGACCAGGTTCAATGCGGCGCGCTGCCCGGCAGGCAGTTGTTTGATCGGTTGACCATCCTGCTGTATGCCGCGTATGCGCACGTTGCGCGCATCCGGGGTCAGTGCCAAGGTGTCACCGCTGTGCAGGGTGCCGGATAGCAAGGTACCGGTGACGACGCAGCCACTGCCGGTCACCGTAAAACGCCGATCGACCAGAAAGCGTGGCGGCCCCGAGGCATCGACGGGCGCGGCAGACAACGCCAGTTGCCGAATGGCCGCAAGTAGCTCGGCCATGCCCTCTCCGGTCAGGTTGGAGATAGCTACGATTGGGCGGCTGGCCATGCCTCTGGTTTCCAGTTGTTCCTGGATCGCTAGTTCGGTAGCAGCGCGTTGCGCCGGGCTGGCGCGATCAATGGCGGTAATGACCACCTGCACCCGGTTGATACCAAGCAAATCCAGCAGGTCCAGGTGTTCCAGGGTTTGCGGCATCGGCCCTTCATCGGCAGCCACCACCAGCAAGGCAGCATCCGCGCCCGCCAGACCTGCCAGCATGGTACGAATAAAGCGTGCATGCCCTGGCACATCGACAAAGGCAACGGCCCCCACTCGCGGCTCATGCAGCCAGGCAAAGCCCAGATCGATGGTCAGCCCGCGGCGTTGCTCTTCCGTCAGTTGGTCGGTGTGCTTGCCGGTTAGCGCCTTGATCAGGGAGGTTTTGCCGTGGTCCACGTGCCCGGCGGTAGCTATGATCACTGCTGCGCCTCCCACTGCGCCTGCAACGGCTGGTGCTCTTCCAGGCAGCGGCAATCCAGCAGCAGGCTGTCATCACTGATGCGGCCAATCACCGGTTGCGGTAATTGACGCAGGCGTTCGGCCAGTTCACGCAACTGACGGCTGCGCGTGCGCTTGTTGCCACTGGTGCTACGCAGGCGCAGGGCCGCGCTGGGCAGCAGGTCCAATGGCAACGAACCGGAGCCGATCTGGCTATGGGTGATACAGGTATCCACAGTAAAATCGGCTCCAGCCCAGGCGGTCAGAGCAGGCAGGAGCGCATCGGCGGTATGCTCAATGGCTGCTTGTTCGCGGGTCAGCAGGCGAAGTGTGGGCACGCGTTGTACCAGGGTGTCCGGGTTGGCATACAGGCGCAGCACGGCTTCCAGTGCAGCCAGGGTGACCTTGTCACAGCGCAGCGCCCGTTTCAGCGGACTTTTGCGAATCTTGCCGATCAGGTCGGCGCGCCCGGCAATGATGCCGGCCTGGGGACCGCCGAGCAGTTTGTCACCGCTGAAGGTCACCACGTCGACGCCCTGGGCCAATACATCGGCCACCACCGGCTCGGCGGGCAAACCCAGGGCGGCCATGTCGATCAGCGAACCACTGCCCAGGTCGATCGCCAGCGGCACCCGATACTCCTGCGCAATGACCGCCAATTCAGCCTCGCTGACGCAACGGGTGAAGCCCTGCACGGCGTAATTGCTGGTATGGGCCTTGAGCAGCAGGCCGGTGCGCGAGCTGATGGCCTCGGCATAGTCGCGCGGATGAGTACGATTGGTGGTACCCACTTCAAGCAGCTTGCAGTCGGCCCGCGCCATGATGTCCGGCAAACGAAAGGAACCGCCAATCTCGATCAACTCACCGCGGGATACCACCACTTCTTTGCGCCGGGCCAGGGCATTGAGCACCAGCAACACGGCGGCAGCGTTGTTGTTGACCACGGTGGCGGCCTCGGCGCCGGTCAGTCGGCAAATCCAGGCTTCTACGTGGCTGTCGCGATCACCGCGCTGGCCGCTGGCGAGGTCGTATTCCAGGTTGCTCGCCCCGGTGGCGACCGCAGTCATGGCCGCCACGGCTTCCGGTGGCAAGGGTGCGCGGCCCAGATTGGTGTGCAATACGGTGCCGGTCAGGTTGAACACGGGTTGCATGGAGGGTGCGAGCAGGCGCTCGATGCGCTGCTGCACGTTGGCTACCAGACTGGCTTCATCGCTGACTTCGCCCTCCCGCCACTTTTGGAGTGAGCCGCGCAAGGCATCCAGCACCAGGGTGCGGCCATGGCAGGCCACCAGGGCCTGGATGCCGGGCCAGGCCAGGGCTTTATCAACAGCGGGTGGACGTGGGTGGTTAGCCATCTGCATTCCCCGCCAAAAGCCCGTCGGGGAACAGCATGGCGTGCCCGCCTTGTCGAGCGGGAGCTCGACACTCCCAGCAAAACCTAAACCCGTCACCGCCGCGAAGGACGCCATCCCCGCCGTTGTACGGGAACGGCATGCCGTGCCCGTGCTGCCGAGCGAAAGCTCGACATTCCCAGGAGAAGCTCAGATGTATACTGGGAGGGACGAGGTCCCCCTCGTCCAGCGTTGTCTGTTGTCGAGCGGGAGCTCGACACACCCAGGGAATGCCTGTCGGATCAGTCGGCGGGATTAGGTTCGGCGCGCAGCAGGCGCAGAATCTCGCCCAGGGCGTTATCGGCCAGGGTGCGCATTTCCGCGTCGGTGCGGTCCTGAATCGGGTGCGGCACAAAGACCATGGCCGGGTCGAAACCCAGCGCCCTGGACTGCAAGGCCGCCGCTTCAACAAATTCACTGGAGGCAACCCCTACTCCCGGGATCTGACGTGACTCCAGGTCGGCGATGTCATGCATACAGCACGACGTGCACGATCCTCAGTCAGCCAGACCTTCGACCAGCAGGTTCACTTCCGCAGCCATTTGCTGCTTGAGTTCAGTGGGCGCGATACGGGTAAAGGTCTGCTTGGTATAACGCTTGACCTCGATGCCCATGGCAGCCAGTTGCTCCTCGATACGGTCAAGGAACACATTGCCGCGGGGCTTGGAGATATCCAGCAGGCCAACCACCTTGCCGTTCAGGCTGTCCGGACGCGCCAGACGTGCCCGCTGCGCCGGGGCATTTTCCGCCGTCGGGTCGAGCAGTATTGTTTCCTTCATATGCAGTCCTCATTCATGCATGCACCTCACGGGTGACCGGTGATGAACCAACCGGGCCAGAAGCAGCCCAGCCGGCAATAATTGCAGAAAACAGGCCGGCCGTACCGCCGACCCGCACAATCAGCAGGCCGCCCGGCCGGAACTTGGGCACCTGCATGTCCTTGAACTTCTCTGGAATGCCCTCGGCAATCCCGCCGGCACCGGCAACCAGGTCCTTGCCCGGGGCGAGCAAGAGCTTTTCCAGCTCTTCGCGCAGGCGCTGTTTGGACCAGCCGGCCTCGATAAATACCCGCGCATGCTCCGGTGACACCACCAGCACCGCATCGCCGGCCATGGCCAGTTTGGCATGATCCACAGTGCGCAGCGACAGGGCAAAGGACCTGGCCAGGGATTCCGGGTCGCGGGACTTCTGATCGACAATACCTTGCACCCCTTCGCCGGGGAACAGGGTGACGGCAGAGCGGCCAGCTTCGATCCCGCGCTCCTGGGCCAGCGGTAGCCAGTCGCTGTCTTCAGCTTCGGCAAAGCAAAAAGAGTACTTGCCAGGGTTACCCAGGGTGGCGCGGTCGATTTCACCGGGACGACCACCGCCGACATTGCGGATGATCAATTGCAACGCCCGCCCAATGGTGGCATTGGCGCGGTTGCCCTGCCCCAGCGCATTGACCCCGGCGTTCATGCCGATGGCCTGGGCGATGGGACCGTTGACCATGATCATCGGACTGCCGAACATGGTGGTGCAGATAAGCCCATGCAGGCCGAACTCATCATCCAGCGCTGCTTCCAGGGCGGCCAGCAGTACGGGCATGTATTCCGGCTTGCAGCCGGCCATGACCGCATTCACCGCGACCTTCTCCACGGTGCAGGGCGACAGGTCCGGTGGCATCAGGCCAACCACCTCGTCGGGCTTGCGCGAAGTACCCTTGAGCATGCGCAATACCCGTACCGGGGTTGGCGGCACTACTGGCAGCCCGTCACTCCAGCCGCGCTCAAAGCAGGCCTCCATGGGGTCGTCGGCAGCGCTGACATCGATTTCGCGCGATTGCAGCTGCAGATCACCAAAGGTCAGTTCCAATTCCTCGGCAATACCCGGCTCCAGCGTTTTTGAACCACAGCCGGGGCGCATTACCGGCAGCTCTTCGCCCAGCGTCGCGACCCCACTGATCTCGCGCCAGTCTTCCTTGTGCCAGCCGTAGGTACGCGCCACCTCCTGCCCGTTCTGCACCCGGATCAGCGTTGGTACAAACTCGGTATGCAAGCGCCAGGAGTGTTCCAGACTCTGGTCATAAAGGGTGCCGGGCAGCGCCGCTGCATACTCGGCAGAGTCCTGCACATACACAGTCAATGCTTGCGCTGCCGCCAGATCAGCCAACAAGGGCTCGATCAGACGACAGGTCGGGCAATCGGCTTTGGCTACTACAATCAGGCCATCGGGCAAGGGTGTTGTCATTGCAGGCTCGCGGGTATCGAGAATCTTGTATTGATATGCGACAGCATAGGCAGCCAGTGTGGCCTTGCCAACCTGAGTGCGGTCATCATACGCCGGGTGATTGGTACGTTATCAGTGAGCTGGAAACGCCCCACGGGCTGGGGTGTGTCTGTTATAAATCAGACCAAAGTCGGGTTGGCGATGCTGCGATGCAAAGCTGAAAGCTGCTAACCTGTCGCACTGCACACCTTTCGCGCAGCATATTAGATAATCACAAGCGAATCCTGATGCCCCAGTCCAAGCAACAACCGAACCTGGTTCTTACCGTCCTTTGCGGCACCCTCACCTCTCTGGTGGTGATCGGTCTGGCCCGCCTTGCCTACGGCATGATCCTGCCGGCGATGCGCGCTGATCTGGGGCTGAGCTACCAGCAGGCAGGTCTGCTCAGCACCGTCACCGCGCTCTGCTATGTCTGTTTTGTACTGGCCGGTGGCCAGGCGGCCGCGCGTTGGGGGGCCAAGTCATCCATCGTATTTGGCTTGCTCACTGTCTCTGTGGGTTTTGTCGGTTTGGCTGTAGTCAGCAACTTCTGGTTGATCATGGCGCTGATGGGCCTGCTCGGCTTTGGTACCGCCTTTGCCTTCGCCCCCATGGTGTCCTTGTTGGCGACCTGGCTGCCGGACCGGCGCGGGTTGGCGATTGGCTGCATGACCAGCGGCGTCGGCATAGGTATTTTCCTCTCTGGCATTCTGGTGCCGGCCATGTTCAATACCTTTGCCGAGCTGGGGTGGCGGGTCAGTTGGGGCGTATTTGCCGGCATGGCGCTGCTGGTGGCGCTAATGGTAACCCTCTTCGTACAGAACCCGCCGATCGCCAAAGCCAGCGCCGCCGATCCGCTCCCCGCTGATATCAAATGGCAGATTTACCGCAACCCGCGGGTGCTAATCGTGGCCTTCACTTACGGCATCATTGGCCTGAGTTATATTGTTCAGGCGGTATTTATGGTCAGCTTTATGGTCGAGAGCGGTCACACCGAAGCCAATGCTGGAAGCTATATGGCCATGATGGGCTTGATGTCGATTGCCGCCGGTCCGCTCTGGGGTTGGGTGTCGGATATATCGGGGCGAGGCAACGCTCTGGCGGCGTCCATTTTCCTGGTCCTTATCGCCATGGTACTGCCGCTGATCGACCAGAGCCTGCCCTACTTTTTCGTTCACTTTCTGATCATGGGCGTTTCCGTCAACGGCCTGTTTGCACTGATTCAGACCAGCGCCACCGAGCAAGTTGCGCCGCGCTATATCCCCATCGCCTTCAGTTTTGCCACCTTGCTGTTTGCCATCGGCCAGTTCATCGGCCCGGCCATCGCTGGCTGGCTGATCGAAACCACCGGCGACTTCACCCTCGCCTTCGGCCTGACCATTGTCATGCTGACCATCGGCTTTGGCCTGACCTTGCTGATCCGCCGCTTTCCGGCGGGGCCGGCTGTGGGATAGTCAAACAGGCTATATGCAGAGCTGTCTGTAGGTAACTAGCCCTGTTGTATTGACCTTAGAGGCCTTAAACTGAAGGCCATGCTTATTTGCGGCATTGGTTTCTGGATGCAGCCTGTTGCCGCCCTACTGGATGTTATTGATGCTTGTTTATTTTCTGATTGCCTGTGACCGCCTGGAAGAAAAGCAGGAAAAGAAGTTGCGCAAGAGCCTGCCTGAATTGCAGGCGGCCTTGCAGACCTATGCCGAGGCCAACACAGCCAATCAGGTGACCCTGATCAATACCTGCGACAGCGAAGATTGCGCTGATTGGGAACTGGGTATCAGCCAGCCGGTGAAAAAGAATATTCACCTGAACTTTCCGGTAAACCTGTTCAATGATCTGGCCCGCAAGTATGGCATTGATTGTGAAGTGGGCTATATCGAGGGCGGTGAGCGTGAACCTGTGACCTACTTCGGTCAGCATGAAGGGTCGGGGGAAGCCTTTTTGATTGCGGAGTATCTGGGGCTATAGTGCCAGACCCCTTCAATAGTCATTCTTATCACCACTGGGAGCCCCCAAGCGTTTAACCTGATGGCCACAGTAGCGGCACTGGTGGATGCTTTGAAAGGCAGCGTTGTCCGCATGCTCCAGAGCGAACGGCTCGCGACATGCCGGGCATCTGAGCCGGGTCAGCAAAAAGGCATAGAGTAGCGCCAGTACCGGCAGAAAGATGAACAGCACAATTTTCAGGGCGGTCACGAGGCCTTCGGCGATTCCCAGCATGACCAGCAGCATTACCGGGGCGATGACCAGGCAGAGCAGTCTCAAGGTGCGACGTTGTTTACGTTGTTCAATATCCATACTCACACACTACCTGAGACTGGCTTAGCGCTTAAACCGGGAATTCTTTCAAAACATGGCAATTGCGCCGTCAAAAGCTATTTATAAAAGGCTTTCACGTATGCGGTGCGCTAAAGCCTGCAGATCTATAGCATCACACTGACTTAGGCTGATTTCATCTAGTGCATCGCCACCTGATTGCGCCCCTGGTGCTTGCACTGATACAGCGCCTTGTCTGCCCGGCTGATCAGCCTTGAGATTTCATCTTCAGCGGTTAGCTGGGTCGCGCCAATACTGACGGTTACAGCGGTTTGCTCGCCGGTCAGCTGTCGCCAGTCAAAACCGGCAACCGCCTTGCGTATACGCTCAGCCGCTTGAGTGGTTGCCTCACTGTCACTGTTGGGCATGGCGATGAGAAACTCTTCACCACCCCAGCGGGCCACCAGATCCTGGGCGCGCAAGTGGTCACGCAGCAGGCTGGCCAGCGTTTCCAGCACCTTGTCACCTGTCTCATGACCATGGCTGTCATTGATCTGCTTGAAATGATCAACGTCCAGCAACAGCAGGCCGACCGGATGCTCGCTACGTCGAAAACGCTCAATTTCCAGCTCAAGCATAAACTTCATCTGACGGCGGTTAAGCAGACGGGTCAACGGATCGGTGGTGGCCATCAGGCGCAGCTTGCGCTGGGCGGAAACCACCACATTGACATAGAACAGCGACAGATAACTGAACATGGCAAATACCACGGTCAGGTTGAAGACATGCACAATGTATAGCGCCAGATCATGGATAGGCTCAATCGGATCCATGACGCGCATCATGGCATCCAGGCCTATGTAGTAAGCCAAAAGGCCCAGCAGACAGGGAAACACCCAACGTATCGGCGTAGACAGGCAGATCGCTGGTATAAACATCAGCAGATAGTAATGAAAGCCGCTGTCCCAGCCGATCAGCAAGGTGCCCAACGCTGAGTGCAGAACCACTTCAGCCCAGATCAGGCCTGAAGCCAACTGGTTACGTCGCCGCTTGAGTGCGTAATAGGCAGCCACATAGATGGCGACACTGGCAATATTCACCCAGGCCAGAATGGGTGAACCGAGCGCATGAAAAAGAAAGAAGAAGGCAACATCAACGCTGCCGGCTATCTGGGTAACCCGTTTAGCCATGATCCAGAAGGCTGGCTTATGGATGCGGTCAGTATCAGAGTGGTGATGTGTTGTGCCCGTTGCTTTAGTCACCGCTGCTAGCCACCTGTGCCTGGATACGCCCTGACCTGCCGGCTGGCAAATCCCCTGAGCCATGCTAGTTATACTGATTGCATTATAGTATCGGCAAGGACTTTCTGAAGGATAGATTCAATATCGGGATCAGGCGTTACTGTCGGCTCAGTGCGTGACCTGGAAGGCAGCGGCGTCTGCCTTCGCATGCAGCCTTGGTAATCAGCTATAAAACGCTTCCACCTTGCCTTTCAGGGTAATCAGCAGCGGTTGGCCGCGGCGGTCGCGGGCCTTGGGCGATGGGGTTTTTACCCAGCCTTCGCTGATGCAGTACTCCTCGACATTGGTGCGTTCCTTGCCATTCAGGCGAATGCCGATGTCGTGCTCGAAAATCGCCTCGACGAAGTACGGGCTCTTGGGATTGGTCGAGAGGCGGTCAGGCAACTCGGGGCGTGATGATGTATCAGTCATGGGTTTGGCTCAGGTTGATGTGCAGGCGTGCAGTGTAGAGATAACAGCGCAAGCGCTCAAGGCTGCAGATCTGTGGTCATGATGCGGACCTCAGCCTGATTGTAGCTGTGCTGCCGGATCACCTGCCAGCCTAGCTTGTGGTAGAAGGATGCCCGGTCTTCGGTGAACAGATACAGGTTCTGCAGGCCAGCCTGCGCAGCCTTTTTCATCAGCGCCAGGACCAGATACTGGCCAAGTCCCCTGCCCCGGTATTTTGCAGCAATATAGACATTTGCCAGCCAGGGGCTGAGGTCGGTATTGGCAGTCATGTCCTGATGCAGGATGGACGCGCTGCCGATCAGCTGCTCACCGTCCAGCAGAGCCCAGGTGCCGGGGATAAAATCCACGCCCATAGAGTCCTGCAGGTCACGGGCAAAATCATCAAGGCTATGGTCCGGATACAGGCTGTGCCATTCTGCAAAATGCCAGGCCGCCAGGGTATCCAGATGCTGGGGGTGCGCACGCAGCGGCTCAAAGATCATCTGGCGTCGCCTTGAGCTTTTTCGTCCACCTCGCGCGCGCCTGGCACTCAGCCCATCCGGTGCATCGCACAGATCTTGTTATCGGCCGGATCACGCAGGTAGGCCAGGTACAATTTCATGCCAGCTCCTTCGCGTATGCCCGGCGGATCTTCACACTCAGTACCACCATTAGCCAAACCAGCGGCGTGCCAGGCGTCGGCCTGCTCCGGGCTGTCAACGGCAAAACCGATAGTGCTGCCATTACCGCAGGAGGCGGGTTCACCGTTGATCGGCTTGGTAATGGCGAACACGCCGGTTTTGGTGATGTACATACAGCGACCTTTGGGGTCGATGATGCCAGGCTTACAGCCAATGGCGCCCAGTGCTGCATCGTAAAACGCCTTGGATGTATCGATATCATTAGCACCGAGCATGACGTGACTGAACATGGAGTTTCCTTGATCTGTGATTATTGTGGAATTCAGCCTGTCTAGAATTCAGGGAAACGCGCCGGCGGTCAAGCACCCAAAAAACGCAGGTCAGCTTTAATCCGGGCAGATTGCTTGTCAGGGGCTCGGCGGGCCTTTGACCAGGCGAACAACAGCCCATACCAAGCCAATGACGACAAAAATCGTGGCAAAAACGCCAAAGCCAGTGCCGACAACAGCAACTTGCGGCAAGGCCTGAAAGCGGGCTGAGACAAAGAACAGCACCAGCCCAATGCCAAAGATGACCAGCGGTGGGGTCAGCCATTGCATGCGCTGAGACCAGGATGTTGGGGTATTAGACATGAGTGCTCCAGATAAAGAGGCTATCTTAGCAAAGCTGCCAGCGATAAAGGCATAGGACAGATGACCGCAGGCCGCTTGCACTGCAGCTAACATGTCCGGGCTGGTCACTATACAATACAGGCACGAGTATTCCTGGAGAAAGCCATGCCCCGGCAACAAGCATTCGTCAGTGAGTTTCATGTGCCAAAAATGGATTGTCCGTCTGAAGAACGGATGATCCGCCTGGCACTGGATGATCTGCAACCTGACGTTGCGCTTGAGGTTGACATTCCGCAGCGGCGCGTAACGGTTACCCACTGCGGCCCCGTTGATACCATTTCACAGCGCCTGCAAGCATTGAATTATGGCGCCCAGCTGCATTCTTCCCAGCCACTGAATAATGGCAGCATGGACGAGGCATTGGCGCTATCACGTGATCGCGATGCAGCAGAAGCCAGAGTTCTGATCTGGCTTTTACTGATCAATGGCTTTATGTTCTTTTTCGAGCTGACGCTGGGTATTGTGGCGCAATCTACCGCCCTGGTTGCTGATGCGATAGATATGTTTGCTGATGCCGCCGTTTATGGCCTCGCTCTGTTTGCCGTTGGGCGCAGTGCTCAGTTAAAGCTGCGTGCGGCACACATGGCCGGCTGGTTACAGCTGATTCTCGCTTTTGGGGTGCTGATCGAGGTATTACGCCGCTTTGTCTATGGCAGCGAGCCAGTGTCCTTGTTGATGATGGGTGTCGGTAGCCTGGCCCTGATCGCCAACGTCACTTGCCTGCTATTGATCCATCGCCAGCGCAACAGCGGCGTCCACATGAAAGCCAGCTGGATTTTCTCTGCGGTAGATGTGATCGCCAATATCGGTGTCATTCTCGCCGGCCTTCTGGTGCTGTGGACTGGATCACGTTACCCGGATCTTCTGGTCGGCCTGATTATTGCCGCGATTGTGTTGAATGGATCGCGGCGGATATTGCAGTTGAAGGGCTAAGGAGCCTTGGGTAAAGCACAAAGCGGGATGCTGGTGGAGCACGTGCGCTGGCTGCATCAGTTACCTTCGACACTTTGCCGCAAGTTGATAGGTAGTTTGGACGCTAGATCGCTCCAGAAACAACAAAGCCCCGATTTACGGGGCTTTGAATAGGAATAGTGGCGGAGGGACAGACTCCTCAAAGCGTAATGTGCATGCCGTCAAAGGCGACTTCAATCCCGTGCCGGGCAAGTTCGGCCCGTTCGGTTGAATCCTCATCCAGGATGGGGTTGGTATTGTTGATGTGGATCAGGATCTTGCGTGCCGCAGCTTGCCCATCCAGTAACGCGATCATCCCGTCCGTGCCGCTCTGCTGCAGATGCCCCATCTCGCTACCGAGCTTGTCGCCTACCCCGGCAAAGGCCATCTCGTTATCACGCCACAGCGTGCCGTCCACCAGCAGGCAGTGGGCGTCAGCCATCACTGACTTGACTTGGGCATCCGGCTGCCCCAAACCCGGCGCGTAAAACAGCACCCCGCCTGTATTCAAATCGCGCACCAGCAGTCCGATGTTGTCGCCTGGGTGCGGATTGTTGCGATGCGGAGAATAGGGAGGCGCTGCGCTGCGTAGGGCAATGGCGGTAAAGCGCAGAGCGGGACAAACCGGAATGGTAAATTCTGCTGCAAGCGGAATTGGGTTCCAGCGCAGTCCGCCATTCCAATGTTCAAGTATCTTGAATAACGGAAATCCGCTGCTGAGGTCTTCGTACACCATATCGGTACACCACACTTGGTGCGGACACCCTTCGCGCAGAGTCAACAGGCCGGTGACATGGTCAATCTGACTGTCCATGAGCACAATGGCACCAATGGCGGTGTCGCGCACGGAGCGTGCAGGCTGCAGCGCCGGGGTACTCTCTAGCTGGGCGCGTATGTCCGGCGAGGCATTGCAGAGTATCCAGTTGACGCCATCATCGGACAGTGCGATGGAAGACTGGGTGCGCGGCTTGGCGTTCAAGGTGCCCTTGCGCACTCCGTCGCAGTTGCTGCAGTTGCAGTTCCATTGCGGAAAACCGCCGCCAGCTGCCGAACCGAGTATCTGAATATGCATTGTTTTTCCTGGTGTTCAACGGATCGGCTGAATCAAGGAAACACCCCGGCAAGCCGGGGCGCCGACTGCTCAACGGTTGGCAAAGTACATGGTGACTTCAAAGCCGATACGCAGATCGGTAAAGCTCGGTTTAGTCCACATAGGTCGATCCTCTTGTTTTACGAATAGGTCTTGCCGGTAAAAGCCGACAACCTCAGTTAACCACCCGACTGCCAACCCAAGAATGGTACTTTGGAACTAGTTTCGGCCCGATTTGGTAGGGCCCGAGGCGGCCCGGTCAAAGCCTTTTGGCCTGTCGATCAGGCATAAAAAAGCACGGCCGAAGCCGCGCAATGATCCAGAGCATCCATCCTGAGCCCTGTCCGAGATAACCGGACAGAATGCATCCGCCCGGGGAGGAGCGGTCCCCGGCAGCCGCAGGAGGAGCCTAGAAAAAACCCAGCGGATTCGCGTCATAGCTGACCAGCAGATTCTTGGTCTGCTGATAGCTGTCGAGCATCATCTTGTGCGTCTCACGCCCTACACCTGACTGTTTGTAGCCACCGAAGGCCGCGTGGGCGGGATACAGGTGGTAACAGTTGGTCCATACTCGACCTGCCTGAATGGCGCGGCCCATCCGATACGCACGATTGGTATCCCGTGTCCAGAGCCCTGCACCGAGACCAAATTCGCTGTCGTTGGCAATCGCCAGGGCTTCGGCTTCGTCCTTGAAGGTCGTGACGCTGACTACAGGCCCAAATATCTCTTCCTGGAAAATGCGCATCTTGTTGTGACCCTTGAGAAGGGTCGGCTGGATGTAATAACCGTTATTGATGCTGTCGTGGAGTTTTTCAGCACTGCCGCCGATCAGGAATTCGGCACCTTCCTGGCGGGCGATCTCCATGTAGGAGAGGATCTTGTCGAACTGCTGCTCGGATGCCTGAGCGCCGACCATGGTCTCCGTGTCGAGGGGATTGCCACGCTTGATGCTCTGAGTGCGCTTGATCGCCAGGGCAATGAAGTCTTCGTACATGGATTCCTGGATTAGCGCCCGTGCCGGACAGGTGCAGACTTCGCCCTGATTGAAGAACGCCAGGACCAGACCTTCGACCGCCTTGCTGATAAAGGTCTCTTCGGCCTGCATGATGTCGGCAAAGAATATGTTCGGAGACTTGCCACCGAGCTCGACAGTACAGGGAATTATATTTTCGGCAGCAGCGTGCATGATGTGCCTGCCAACCGGTGTGGAGCCGGTGAAGGCAATCTTTGCGATGCGCTTGCTGGTGGCCAGTGCTTCGCCAGCTTCACGGCCGTAACCGTTGACCACGTTGAGAACGCCCGGTGGCAACAGATCACCGATGATTTCCATCAGGACCAGGATGCCCAGCGGCGTCTGCTCTGCCGGTTTGAGAACGACGCAGTTACCCGCCGCCAGCGCCGGCGCGAGCTTCCAGGCCGCCATCAGCAGCGGGAAGTTCCAGGGAATGATCTGGCCGACCACGCCCAGGGGTTCATGGAAATGATAGGCGGTGGTGTGTTCGTCGATTTCTGCCAGGGTCCCTTCCTGGGCACGAATACAGCCAGCGAAATAGCGGAAATGGTCGGCGGCGAGCGGGATATCCGCATTCAGGGTTTCACGCACGGCCTTGCCGTTATCCCAGCTTTCGGTAACGGCCAGCTTTTCAAGATTCTGTTCGATGCGGTCCGCAATCTGCAGCAGGATGTTGCCGCGGGCCTGAACCGACGTCTTGCCCCAGGCAGCCTTGGCAGCGTGGGCAGCATCCAGCGCCTTGTCGATATCCTCGGCGGTCGAGCGGGGAATCTCACAGATGGCCCCACCCGTTACCGGCGACAGGTTGGTGAAATACTGCCCCTTGACCGGCGCGACGAATTCACCATTGATGAAGTTACCGTAACGCTCCTTGAAAGACACGACAGAGCCCTGAGCTCCGGGATTTGCATAAATCATGATTGTTATCCTCTGCACGTTGCCTGACCCCTCGCGAGCCAAGTCTTGTAACGATACTAATTATAACAGAGGCACCCCGGGTATGCCTCCTTGGCAGGGTGGGGTTCGTTATTTAGTAGTATTGGTACCGATATCTCTTCGGTAGCTGACAATTGCTGGCACTTAGCTGTTTCGTCCATCGCGCACTAGATCTGCACGATCGGAAACCATGGTATTCGCTATTTTTAGTTCTGATGCTATGAATAGAATCTCGCAGATTGGGAACGTATCACCTGTCGAGATCTGAACCTGCCGAAAAAAGGTAGAAATTCACAACATCCCCGACTAAATCGCGAAATACCGCATTTACCCAACGCTCGCCATCCGAGTCCGCTGTGAAAATTACTCCGTCTTCAGGCGATCGTGTCTGACGAGCGAGCTGGGCTCGTTAAGCAGCAGCATGTAATGGCCTCCCGGGCCACCTTCACCGAATTGCTCTGCATCAACGCAGAGTCTATCCAACTGCTGCAGCGCTCAAAGAGGGCTGCAGCGTGGCCCCGTCGTGGGCCCGAATTCCTCCCTTCCCCCCTCGATATTGATCCGAGGGAACCCCTGAATCGAGGGTGAGCTGGACGCCGAAAGTCGCAGCATCCCAACGGCCTGAATGGCCAAGTTAACTACCTCCGCAGCGTGTGATTGGACAACGCAGCGGATTTTTTTAAATTGCGCGCACGTTTAAGAGATGCAACCAATGAAAAAGATAAAAACATCTAAAATCAGTACCTTGCACAAAAGTTCCGAACCACTACCGGACAAAACTCGGACAAAACTGCCCCGGCCGGGCTTCCACTGGGTTTTCAACCCAGCATGCCGGGACGGTTTAGCCAAATTCTGCCAGGTCCATCTGGCCCCCCAATCTGTTGCACAGGCGCAATGATAAAGCGCCCGCCTTTGCCCCGCGGTTTCGACTCAGAGACCGGTTCACGGCGCAGCAGATTTCAACCGTGCTCGCAGCTGCACACGACGTAGTCCACCCGCCTAAGAGGTTTCTCTGATGGTTAAAAATCTTACTCCGGTCAGGGGCAGGGACACGGGCGTGGCGTAGTTACTTTCCCCGTACCGGAGAGGCCGCCACGCAGCGCTGTAACAACCACAATTACAGGTAACGGATATGAAGAAAACTCAGAAACCATGCAGTAAAGTCAATTTTGGTTATGGGCGGCAGCTCAGGTATGCCCTGTGCCAGGCGCTAACAGCTTTTTATGGCGACAAAAACCACTACGGGACCCGTAGGGCTCACCAATATCGGGTGCGGATATTTGCTCGATACTGTATGAGACAGGGCGTTTTCGATGCAAGACTGATTACGCAATCCGTGCTCGACGCCTACGGGCGATACCTGAAAGCTCGATTGCAAGGTGAGTATGTTTGGCCAGACGGTGCTATTGATAAGCCGATTTCCGTGGCGTACGCCCACAATCTCGTCTCGACCGCGAATACTGCGCTGTATGCGATGCGCGGGGACATGAAAGCGGAAATTTCAGCTCTTCAGGCGTTGGCTGCCAACCGGAAATTTGTCAGAGAGATCCCAGCGCAAGCCGATCAACGTTCGGTCACCCAGGCAGCAGCAAGAATGGTGAGTGCAGGGGATCGCCGAGGCGCGGCAGTTGTACTGCTGGCAAGGTGTTGGGGGATGCGCGCTCAGGAAGCGATGCTGCAGGATCTGCAACGGATGCAACGGGAGATACTCGAGACAGGCCGAGCATGGATTCTTGAAGGCTGCAAAGGGGGCCGCAAAAGTCCTGATCGCTGGATTTTATCGACGCCTCAGCGCCTGGAAGCACTCGGTTTCGCATTGCATACTCGTCCCATCGGATCTCGATGCCTGCTAGATAAAACTGAAACAGTAAAGGTTTTTTACCAGCGCGAGCTGAACCGGTGCCGTCGCGTCCTGCGTTCGTTTGGGGTGGTCAGCTATCGTGAGCTCCGCGCCGCGTTTGCAGCAGACGTATATCAGTCGATCACCGGCGTATTACCCATGAGTGGTGTTCATGTACCTCGAGACCTGGACAAAAAAGCTAGAGCGGAAGTGGCTCGAGTTTTGGGCCATGGGAGGATACAGGTTTCCAGCGGCTACGTGGGTGGGTATTAATGAACATCAGTTTAATTACCCAGAGGCTACGCTTCGATCCCAAGTCTTCGCAAGTCACGAACAAGAAAGTCATCGGGCGCCTGAAAACGATATGTAGGATTATCAGCGAAAAATTTCCAGAGATTCACCGGCTAGACCAAATCAGGCTAAAGCATCTGCAGCACGTCAGAAACGAAGGTTTGGCTCAGTATAGCCCCGCCACTGCCGTGGACTATGAACGCACCCTAATCATTTTAGTGGAAGCGTTAGGTAAGACGAAGGACTGGCTCCCTCCTTTGAAATTGAAGAGGGACCCGAGTAAAGGTGGCCGTCCATCTTCGACCAAGGTAATCCGTTCCCGATCACGGCATCGCAGAGGTATTCTCTGAATCGCAGAACCAAAAAAGCCCCAGTAACCGATGTTGGTTTGTTGGGGCTTATGCTGGCAAAGAACCAATATCGCGCGTAAGTCATTGATTCTAAACGTTGTGTGGCGGAGGGACAGGGATTCGAACCCTGGGTAGGCTATTAACCTACGCCGGTTTTCAAGACCGGTGCATTCAACCGCTCTGCCATCCCTCCACGGCCGGCAATACTACCGGAAACTTCAGGCTAGTCAATGGTCTATAAGAGAAACCGGCCTTTTTTCTGTGGACTGACAGCTTTTGTATGTATTCCAGAGGCCGTAGACGGGCGGCTAGCCTTGATTTGAGGCTGTTTACCGGTATGATCAGAGGCAAGTCTGGATTTATATTTTGGTATCGACCATCAGGGGAGTTTTCTCACATGAATGTGCAAGATCGTCAGCAAACGCTGCAACACAGTGCGGTCAATGAGGCTGAAGTCAGCAAGTTGTTCCGCAATACCTATGCCCTGCTTGCCATGACCATGGCTTTCAGTGCTGTCGTGGCGATGGCTTCCATGGCTATGAACCTGCCACGGCCGAATATCATCATCATGCTGGTCGGCTTTTATGGTCTGCTGTTTGCCATTACCAAGTTCCGCAATTCTGGTCTTGGTCTGGTGCTGACCTTCGCCCTGACTGGCTTTATGGGATACACACTCGGGCCGATCCTGAACCACTACCTGGCATTGCCCAATGGCGGGCAGCTGGTCAGCATGGCGTTGGGCATGACGGCAATGGTGTTCTTTGGTCTGTCGGCTTTTGCCATCCTGACCCGTAAGGATTTCAGCTTCCTTTCCGGCTTTATCATGGCCGGCTTCATTGTGCTGCTGTGCGCTATCGTAGCCAGCTTCTTTGTCCAGATGAGTGGCCTGTCGCTGGCAATTTCTGCGGGCTTTGTGCTTTTCTCGTCTGCGGTCATCCTGTTCCAGACCAGCTCGATCATCCATGGTGGTGAAGATAACTACATCATGGCCACGGTCACGCTGTTCGTGTCCATCTACAATCTGTTCCTGAGCCTGCTGCACCTGCTGGGCATTTTCAGCAACGATTGATACCGGTTTTTCAGGGTGTTTATGTCCTGAGGTATACTTTTAAGGCCCGCTTTGTGCGGGCCTTATTGTTTGAGGCGAGTCTGGATGAAATTTGCAATTGCCTTGTTGGCCGGCGCGCAAGACCCGGCAGCGCGTTCGGCGCTGGAGTTTGCCCGAGCGGTGGTGGCTTCCGGTCATGGTATCAGCCGCTTGTTCTTTTACCGCGATGCGGTTCACCTGGCTTCTTCGCTGAGTGTGCAGCCGCAGGATGAGACTGATCTGGCAGCCGAGTGGCGTGACTTTATCCGCCAGCATGAGCTCGATGCGGTGGTCTGCATTGCAGCCGCGTTGCGCCGGGGTGTGCTGGATGGCGCCGAAGCCCGGCGCTGGGAACGTGAGGGTAGCAATACTGATGAGCCCTGGGTGCTCTCTGGTCTTGGTCAATGGGTGGATGCAATGCAACGGGCAGATCGGGCGGTGACCTTTGGCAACTGAGATGCAAAGTCTATTGATTATCAGCCACCACTCCCCTTTTCAGCATGCTGCTCGCGAGGCACTGGATCTGGCATTGGCATCGGCCGCCTTTGGCGTGCCGGTAGGCATCCTGTTCATGAATGATGGCGTCCTGCAGCTGCTCAAGGGCCAGGATGCTGCTCAGGTGCAGCAAAAATCACTGGCAGCCAACCTGCAGGCTTTGCCGTTATTCGGGGTGGAGGATCTGATGGTTTGCCAGCATTCCCTGACCGAGCGTGGATTGCAGGTACGTCAGTGTCAGCTGGATGTACGCTCACTCTCAGGCGCGGAAATTACTTCGCTGCTGGAGCACTATGATCAGGTCATCAACCTGTAAGGAGCCAAGGGTGATACTGCACATTGTTCGCCATTCCCCGGTCAATCATCCCAGCTTCAGTAGCTGCCTGCGCTCGTTGGGTAGTCGGCAGAGCCTGCTGCTGATTGAAGATGCAGTCTATGCGCTCTTGCCGGGCACCGCCTTCAGCCAATCATTACGCCTGCTACCCAATACCGTTGATATATATGCCATGGAAACTGATCTGGTGGCGCGCGGTATTCCCCTGGATGATCTGCCCGCGCGAATCAACAAGATCAATTATCTGGATATGGTTGCCCTGTGCACAGAGCAGCAGAAGGTAGTCAGCTGGTGAGTAACGAACTTAAAGTGGGTACGCGCCGCCTTGCCCTGGATAAGGATGGCTTTTTGCGTGACCGCAGTGACTGGGACCCTGCCGTTGCCTCAGCGCTGGCTGAACGCGAAGGTATCGAGCTGACGCCGGCGCATATGGAGGTCATTGATTTATTGCGCCAGTTTCATGCCGAGTTTCAGCTGTCCCCGGCGATGCGGCCTCTGGTCAAGTATGTTGGCCAGCACCTGGGCGCCGACAAGGGCAAGAGCATGTACCTGTTGCAGCTATTCCCGGGCAGTCCCGCCAAGTTGGCCAGCAAGCTGGCCGGCTTGCCGAAGCCCGACAACTGCCTGTAGAGAATCCAGCCTATGTGGGAAAGCCTGCAAAGTATTCTCGGTATCGCCCTGGCGATTTTCTACTGGCTGTTTACGGCCGGCGTGACTTTGCGGGTAATTACCAAACGTCGGGCGGTCAGTGCCAGCCTGGCATGGTTGTTGGTGATCTACATTCTGCCGGTTTTCGGCGCCATCCTGTATTTGATGCTCGGTGAGCTGAATCTTGGCCGGCAGCGTGCTGCTCGGGCGCAGGCCATGGTTGACCCTTACCTGGATAACCTGAAAAACGGTTTGTCGTCTGATGACATTCCACTGCCAGGTGGCCAGCAATCGCTCGCTGTGCACCAGCTTCTGGCGCAACGGGTGGGCATTGGCGCGCTGGGCTATGAACAGTTACAGGTACTCGACACGCCGGCACAGATCTTTGCCAGCCTGCAGGCGGATATTGCCCAGGCTCAGGACAGTATTCGCATCGAGACTTACATCTGGCATAACGGTGGACGTGTCGACGAACTGTCTGAGGCCTTGATCGCAGCGAGTGAGCGCGGCGTCAAAGTCTCCATCCTGATCGATCATGCCGGCAGCCGGCGCTTTTTCCGTTCCCGTTGGCGCAAACGCATGGTCCAGGCTGGTATCGAGGTGGTACCTGCCCTGCCCGTTCGCTTGTGGCGGGCGCTGGTTAACCGGATTGATTTGCGCCTGCACCGTAAGCTGATCGTGATTGATGATCGTCTGGCCTTTACCGGCTCGATGAACATCGCCGATCCGGATTGCTTTAAGCGTGGCAAACGCGTTGGCCCCTGGATCGATACCATGCTGCGTATCGAAGGCCAGGCCGCCGCAGGGCTGGCCAAGGTGTTTGCCTGGGACTGGGAGGTGGAAACTGGTCAGCGCCGCTTGCCGGTATTGCCGGCGGGCAATGAGCGTGCCGATCACTGGCTGTCTATTCTGCCTTCCGGCCCAGGCATCGGTGATGACCTTATCGGGCAGTCGGTACTGGCGAGTATTTACCGCGCCAACCGCAGCATTATTATCAGCACGCCCTATTTCGTACCCTCGGAAGCGATTTTTGATGCCTTGTGTCATGCGGCCAAGCGTGGCGTGAAGGTGCGCTTACTGGTGCCCAAACGCAATGATTCGGTCATGGTCGGCTGGGCCAGCCGGTCCTACTACGAACCTTTGCTGCAGGCCGGTGTGCAAATTCTGCTGTTTGAGGGAGGGCTGCTGCATACCAAGGCCATGCTGATGGATGATGAGCTGGCACTGGTGGGCAGTGTGAATCTGGATATTCGCAGCCTGCAGCTCAATTTCGAGTTAACCGTTGCGCTGTTCAACCCCGTCAGCTGTGCTGAGGTCGGTGAATTGTTAGAGCGTTACTGCGCCAGTAGCCAGCCGCTTTCTTTGGCGCAATGGCAAACAAGAGGACGCCTGTCGCGCGGCCTTGAACGCTTGATGTATTTTATGAGCCCTATACTCTAAACCGCTGTTATAGCTGGCTTTCTATCGGAAGCCAGCCAACCAGCCAGGTGATAAGGCGGCGCGTGCGACTGGCATCTGGTTCACGTGTCCAGACCTCGCCCTCCGCCAGCCACTGCAGTTCACCGCGCTCGTTCAAAGACAATCTCCAGGCATAGTCCTCATCGGTCCAGCGCTCAAACAGGCTGTGCATATAGTCAGCCAGCGCAGTATGTTCTACCAACACACCCGCTTCGGTGTTCAGGTTGACGGACCGCGGGTCCAGGTTCAACGAGCCGATGAAAACAGACTGCCGATCAAAAATCAGTTTTTTCGCATGCAGGCTGGCCAATGAATCGCCCACAAAAGTATTGACGCGTTCATGCTGTGCCGCCAGCGGGCGCAACTCCCATAGTTCGACACCGGACTCCAGCAACGGCTTGCGGTAACGTGCGTAGCCACTGTGTACCGCCAGCACATCGGTACTGGCCAGCGAGTTGGTAAGAATCGAGACACTGACGCCCCGCTCCCGCAAACGCTGAAAAGCATTGTTGCCCTGCTCGCCTGGAATAAAGTAGGCGCTCATCACCAGCAGTTCATGCTCCAGCGCTGCGGTGTGCCGTGCCAGGCTGCGGGTCAGAAAAGGCTCGCCGGTGAGTTCACTGTGGGTGTCGGCTTTTGCCGGTGGATCAAACAACCATTCGGCAGGCCCCTGATACCAGGCCAGGCGATCCTCTTGCAGCGCGCGGATAAAGTTTGACTCAGCAACCGCTTCCATCAAAGGGCCACGAGCCGCCTGTCGACGTACCGAGGTCAGTTCGCTGCGCAGTTTGGCCAGGGCCTTGTCGTCACTGCGGCGCAAGATCTTGCTGACCGGCTGAGACAGGTCGTGATTCCAGAACAGGTCAAAGCTTCCGCCGGCATCCCGTGCAATCGGGCCCAGACCAATGATATCGATGTCCTGAAAATCCATTGGACTCAGGGCGAAATACTCGTCACCGATATTACGTCCACCGGTAATCATCGCCACACCATCAGCAACCAGCAGTTTATTGTGCATACGATGGTTGATGCGGCCAAATTCGCCCACCTTGCTGAGCAAGCGGAAAGTACGCAGTTTCAACGGGTTGAACAGACGCACTTCAATATTTGGGTGCCAATCGAGGCTGGTCACCTTGACATCGCTCAGCCCACTGCCGATATCGTCCACCAGAATGCGCACGCGCACACCACGATCGGCGGCCTGAAGCAGGTGGGCAGAAATCAACTGGCCGGTGGTATCGCCAGCATAGATGTAGGTTTGCAGATCGATGCCGGAACGTGCCTGATCAATCAGGTAGAGGCGCGCTGCCAGGGCGTCCTTGCCCTCATACAGTGGATTGAAGGCTGACCAGACCTCAGGGGCAACCAGGCGGTTATCCAGGTAACGCGTCAGCGGCGCATCGTCCTGCGCCGGCAATACAAAACTGGGCGGCAAGGCATGCTGCGGTAAATGCGTAGCACAACCGTATACAAGGCTGGTCAGTACGACCAGGCAGAATGCGCGGATGGTGAGCAAGCCGGATCTCCCTTTCACCCGGAACCCACATGATCCCGGCGGCTGCAGTCTAGCAGACCGCCGGGATCATGGCGTCAGGGTGATTGACGTTCGCTGACCACCAGCTGGTACTCGCTGGTGCCACCACCGCGATGGGTGATGATGTAGCCCTGATGCGAGGGCTCAAAGCCTTGGGTCAGTGCAGCGCTGTACAACTGGCGCCAGGCTGTTTCGACCGAGTGTATCGCCGGGTCGTAAATCAGGCTGAGAACCTGTTGCTCCGGGATTTCACGCAAATGGAAGCCTGCTGCATTGCCGGTGGCACCGATGACCGGAAAGCCTGCCTCAAAGACCAGACGATCCTCGCGGTTGGCGCGCAGGTCCGGAAAATAGAGCATGAACTGGCCATCCCTGCGGGCATTCAGCCGGGTTGTGATTGCCCGCGCAATGGTTGTGGCATGTGATGTCAGGTTTCTTTGCATGCGATTCGGTGCCATTTGCAGGCTACGGGTAAAGAGCACGCTCGGCTCACGTGTGCGCAGACGAATCGCATAATCAGCCCCCGCTTCACGAACGATCAACTCATCACCGGCATGCAGATTGGCCGCTGCCTGACGGGTGACAGGCACAGGCTCGAAGCGCTGCGCACAGAGGCCGCTGGTCAGCCCATTACGTTCTCTGGCGTCCAGGCGCTGGTTGCTCTCCAGTGCCTGACAGATCTGACGGCTATAGCCACTCCAGGTTTCCCGGTCTGCCCCGGCATCCAGCAACTGCTCGATCACGCCGGCATCGGCGTGGTTGGCTGCCAAAAGCAGTGCCGTCTGGCGCCCGCTGTTAGCCTGCTGGCGTTCCAGGCCGCCTACCCCGGCACCCTCCACCGAACGGGTTTGGGCATGCACGTCAGCTCCGGCTTGCAGCAGCAGACGCACGGAGTCTGCCTGATTGGCCGCGGCGGCATTCATCAGCGCGGTGCGTCCCCAACGATTGCTGTGATTGACATCGAAGCCTCGGCGCAGCAAGAGCTCCAGGGTTTCAGGTTGATACACAGCGGCCAGAAGCGCACTGTCATCCTCAGCAGCCAGGCCGCGCCGTTCACGACCGTAAGTGTCGGTTTCATAGTCAATGAAGTCATTGACCACGTTCAGCGGCGCCCGATTGAGAACCACGCTATGCAGGGTAGCAAAGTTGCGGCCCTGTTCCAGGGCTCCGGCGGCCGGCGCCATGGCATAACGCGGACGATAGCTGGCAAAGGCTGGTAGAGGTGCCTCTGGCAAGGTTTCTGGCGCTTGCAGATTTTCCAGGGCACGGGCGAAGGTTTCGTGAAACAGCAGATCAGCCGCCCGTTCGGCCTCTTCAGAAGTCAGCCCCTGATCGGCAAACATGACTTTCAACTCCTGATGCGCCGGCTGCAGCATCGGCATCAGTCGGCGATAGAATGCCTTGTTATTGATATTGCGTTCGGACCATTGGAACAGTGCCTCAAGCGCAGCATCCTGACGTTGACCCACAGCGGCTTCGCGGCCATAGCGCTGCCATGCATCGGCGCCCAGCAGCGGCAGGTTGAGCAAGGTCCATTGGTTTTCCAGCCATAGCTGGTGGTTGTCGCGCCGTTCGTGCTGGGCAAAGGCTGCCAGCGGCTGGCCACGTAACTCATCCAGCATCTCTTGCAGTTCGCTGTACACCGGCAGGCCGGCCAGGGTGTTGTAACGCGGCGGCGTCAGATAGGTGCGCATCAGGCACTGGGGCTCCAGCTGTCTGCCTTGCAGCCGATAAATGCCGGCGAAGGCGGATTCTCCTCGCGCCGCCGGTGAGTAGAAGCCCCAGGTTTCGTTGACCAGCAGCAGGACCTGGTCTTGCCACTCGAACAGCTCCAGGCGCCCATAATCCCCAGTCTGCGAGGATGAGGCATGGGCACGACCACCATAGTTCGGCAGGGTTGCTACCCAAGTGGGCAGGTCGCTGTCATCAAAAATCAGTTCATTATTCAGGGTCAGCCCGCGGCTGCGTACCTGGTAGCCGGCCATCAGGCCAGGGGTATAGCTATCAATCCGGTAGTTGCGCCCTTCCCGCTCCAGGCGCTGCTGGTTACCATCGCTGGATGCCAGCAAACGGGCGCCAGGCAACTGCGCCGCATCGGGCATGCCTTTGCTGCGCAGTTGCTCATTCAGGCTGGCTTGCAGGGGTTCGCACACGGCCGGATTACGGTTGTCGGCCAGACGGTACTCGGCATAACTGGCCATTGCGTGACGACTCTGGTTTCCTCGCGATTCGGGTTGTGGCCAGCCACGTAATTGCTCCAGACGGCGCGCGTGCTGCATAGTCAAGCAGGCTTGCTGTTGCGCGTTGCCGTTGACCTGAGTACTTGTTTCTGCGGTGATGGAGCAGACGTTACCCAGACTGGTACTCCACAGGCGTTGATTACTATCGAGCAGCAAACGCCCCGGAAAATCCAGTGCCAGGCGTAATTCACGGTAGTGCTCGGTCACCTGGCGCTCGAGTTGCGACAGGCTGTCACTGGCGCAGATCTGTCGATGCACAGCAGGCAAGGCACCGGTGCAGGCGAAGCTGGCCTGGGTTGATGGCCGGTCCGGTAAAACGCGTGGCGCCGGTTCACTGGGTGGCGGCGCAGGCGGCGGAATCACCATATCCACGGCAACCACCGTCACCGGCGGCTCAATCGGTTGGCTGAAGCGGCCACTCATCAACCAGGCGACCAGCGCTGCATGCAGCACCAGGGACAGCCCGATGACAACCAGGCGTGGCAGCCATTGACGTGCGTCGTCGGCAGCCATCAGAGCCCCTGATCTTCCGTAGCAACCAGGCTGATGCGGCTATAGCCGGCTCGTTGCAGGGCATTCATGACCCGCATCAGGGTACCGTAATCGATCGCGCGGTCACCGCGCAGATACATCCGGGTTTCCGGGTTGCCCTTGGTGTAGGCATGCACGCTGGCCGCCAGGGTAGCCAGTTCCATGGGCTCTTCCTGAACAAAGAGTTGCCCGTCAGCTTGCACACTGATGTACACCGGGTCTGTTGGCGGTGGCGAGGTGGTAGCCGTATTACTGGGCAGGTCGACCGGAATATCGACCGTCGCCAGCGGCGCAGCGACCATGAAAATGATCAGCAACACCAGCATTACGTCAACAAAAGGCGTGATGTTCATTTCCGCGTTCTGTTGGTAATTGTGTCGCTTGACCGAGGGGCCGGAGTTGAACTGGATGCCCATGATCAGTTCGCCTCGTCAATCTGTCGCGAGACATTGGCAATCATCTCGGCGGTAAAGTTGTCCAGCGCACCCACAAAGCCGTTGATGTCACGGGCGAACTTGTTGAAGATCATCACCGCCGGAATGGCAGCAAACAGGCCCAGCGCGGTTGCCAGCAGCGCCTCGGCAATCCCCGGGGCAACAATCGCCAGACTGGCGGACTGCATGGTGGCAATGTTGGCAAAGCTGTTCATGATGCCCCAGACCGTGCCAAACAGGCCAATAAAGGGCGCAGTAGCACCGAATGCCACAGAGTTAATTGCCGCAAGACAGCCCAGAGTGTTTTTGACTCACCCATTCGGGTGATATTTCTCGCTATACAGAAAGCAGCCAGAACCTGCGCAGGCAGGCAGAGCTATGCGATAATCAGGTAAACATGCAACTCAGGAGTTCCCATGACATCAGAAGCCCGCACCCGCCGTATTCATCCTGCCGTGAAATTCAGCTTTATGGGATTATTGCTGACCATGGTCCTGGTAGTTGGTTGGCAAAACCTGCCCCGCGGAGTGATTTCCACAGATCTGGATATTATTGGTCAGGGTATGCCGGTACTGGTTCTGACCCGAGACGTGAACTTTGTGGGCGGCGGCGAAGTCATGGAGCTGATGGGCCGGCTGACTGCCGAGGAGCGTGAGCACGTCGAATTACGCGTTGCCCACCTGGGCCAGCCACGCGGCCAGGCCTTTGCCCGTCAGTTTGATACCCAGGATGCTGACCTGATTTTACTGGACGGCAATGGTGAACAGCTCGGCCGGGTCGACCACCCGGAAACCGTCGATCATATTCGCCACCTGTTGCAGCAACATCTGTAACCACTCAGGACAAGCCATGACTCAAGCCTCTGTAATTGCCGGAATGGATTGCCAGCGCCTGGCACGGATTACCGATTTCCTGCAGCGTGATTATATCGATCCCGGGCGTATGCCGGGCACTCTGACGCTGGTCGCCCGGCATGGCGAGATTTGCTACCTGCAAGCCCAGGGGTTGAGGGATGTCGAGCGGCAGTTGCCGATGACACGCGACACCCTGTTCCGCATCTACTCAATGACCAAGCCGATCACCTCGGTCGCTTTGATGCAGCTGTATGAGCAAGGGCGCTTTCTGCTGGATGATCCGGTGCACAAGTATATTCCGGCCTGGAGCAACCTGCAGGTCTACAAGGCCGGTGTGTACCCCAATTTTCTGACGACACCCTGCCAACGGCCGATGACTATCCGTGATCTGTTGACACATCAATCAGGCCTGACTTACGGCTTCATGAATCGTACCAACGTAGATGCGGCCTACCGCGAACTGCGCCTTGACGGCAATGCCAGCCTGACGCTGGACAGCCTGGTGGATGAACTGTCGCGCCTGCCATTGGAGTTCAGCCCTGGCACCGCCTGGAACTATTCGGTGTCAACCGACGTATGCGGCTATCTGGTGCAGCTGCTCAGTGGCATGTCGCTGGATGCTTATTTCAAGCAGCATATCTTCGACCCGCTGGGCATGCACAGTAGCTGGTTCCAGGTGCCGGAGGATCAGGCCTATCGCTTTGCCGCCTGCTACGAATACCAGCCTGGAAATCGCATGCGTCTGCAGGATGACCCGACCGATTCCGCCTTTGTGCGCAGGCATGGCTATCTCTCGGGTGGCGGTGGCCTGGTGTCCTGTATGGATGATTATTTCCGTTTTGCCCAGGCGCTGGCTAATGGTGGAGAGCTTGACGGCGCGCGCATCATTGGTCGCAAGACCCTTGAATTCATGCGCCTGAATCACCTGCCCGGTCAATGCGATCTGCCCGGCTACAGCGTAGGCGCCTTCAGTGAAACGCCCTACGAAGGCACCGGCTTCGGTCTTGGCTTTTCCGTCAAGCAAGATGTGGCCAAATCCCAGACCATAGGTTCAACCGGCGAGTACGGCTGGGGTGGCATGGCCAGTACCAACTTTTTTATTGACCCGGAAGAGGACCTGCTGATGATCTTCATGACCCAGCTGATCCCCTCCTCCAGTTATCCGATCCGGCAGAACCTGCGCGCGATCATCAATGCAGCACTGGTGGATTGAGTCATGAGCAAACAAGCATGCATCCTGGTGACCGGTGGCGCCGGCTATATTGGCTCACACACCTGCATTCAGTTGATCGCTGCAGGCTATCGTGTTGTCGTGCTGGATAACTTCTGCAACAGCTCCCCGGAAGCGATACGCCGGGTTGAAGGGATTTGCGGCCAGCCGATTACCCTGATCGAGGGCGATATCAATGACCGCGCCCTGCTGGATCGCTGCTTTGCCGAGTACCCGATTGATGCAGTGATTCATTTCGCCGGTCTGAAAGCGGTGGGGGAATCCGTCGCCCAGCCGCTGCGTTACTACCACAACAACGTCAGCGGCACGCTGGTGCTCTGCGAGGCCATGCAGGCAGCTGGCGTTTTCAACCTGGTGTTCAGCTCATCAGCCACCGTGTACGGTGATCCGGACAGTCTGCCGATCCGCGAAGACTTCCCTACCCGCGCGACCAACCCCTATGGTCAGACCAAGCTGATGATCGAGCATATTCTGCGTGATCTCGGCCACGCCGACAGTCGCTGGACAGTCGCTCTGCTGCGCTATTTCAATCCAGTCGGCGCGCATATCAGTGGGCTGATCGGTGAGGACCCGGCAGATATCCCGAATAACCTGATGCCTTTTATCGCTCAGGTCGCCGTGGGTCGTCGTGACGCCTTGCAGGTGTTCGGCAGTGATTATCCAACCCATGATGGTACCGGCGTGCGTGATTACATCCATGTCATGGACCTGGCAGACGGTCACGTCAAGGCGCTGCAATGGCTGGATCACAAGGACGGCGTAGAGGCTTTCAACCTGGGTACCGGTCAAGGCTATTCGGTGCTGGATATGCTGCACGCCTTTGAACGGGCCTGCGGCAAACCCCTGCCCTACCAGCTGGTCGCTCGCCGTCCTGGCGACATCGCCAGTTGCTACGCCGATCCCGCGCGTGCCCGTGAGCAGCTGGGCTGGGAAGCCAGGCAAGGTGTTGATGCCATGTGTGCCGACACCTGGCGCTGGCAGGAAAACAATCCGCAGGGGTACCGCTAATGTCGCTTCCACAGCAGGTCCGTCTGGTTGAAGTTGGCCCGCGTGATGGCCTGCAGAACGAGCAGCAACCGATCAGCGTGGCTGACAAGATAGCGCTGGTGGATGCACTCAGCGCTGCCGGGGTGCGCAGTATTGAAGTCGGCAGTTTTGTCTCTCCGCGCTGGGTACCGCAAATGGCCGGCAGTGCCGAGGTATTTGCTGGCATCCAGCGACACAGCGGCGTGCGCTACACCGCCTTGACACCCAATATGCAAGGATTTGAAGCGGCATTGGCTGCCGGCGTCGATGAGGTTGCAGTCTTTGCTGCGGCGTCAGAGGCCTTCTCACAACGCAACATCAATTGTTCAATCAGCGACAGCATCAAGCGTTTTGAGCCCGTCATGGCTGCCGCCAAGGCTGCAGGATTACCGGTGCGTGGTTATATCAGTTGTGTGCTTGGCTGCCCTTATGAGGGCAAAGTCAATGCAGACCAGGTTGCCAGCGTCGCTGCCGAACTGCATACCATGGGGTGTTACGAAGTGTCGCTGGGCGACACTATCGGCACCGGGACTGCCGGTGAAACCCGACAGCTGATTGAAGCCGTGGCCAGACAGGTGCCTCGCGAGCAATTGGCCGGGCATTTTCACGATACCTACGGTCAGGCGATTGCCAATATCTATGCCAGCCTGCTGGAGGGCGTCAGGGTGTTCGACAGTTCGCTTGCCGGCCTCGGTGGCTGCCCTTACGCCAAGGGTGCCAGCGGCAATGTAGCCAGTGAAGATGTGCTGTATCTGTTGCAGGGCCTGGGCATTGAAACCGGAATTGATTTGCCTGCGCTGGCTGCTGCCGGTGATCGAATCAGCGCGGTGTTGCAGCGTGCAAACGGCTCAAGGGTTGGTCGCGCCTTGCTCAATAAACAGGCGTGACCAGCGCTCGGTGTAAACCTCTATCAAGTCGTCCATGACGCCTTTGGCAGTCAGGCGAGCGACTGTTTCAGCCAGTGCTGCACGCAGTTCTGGCGTATTGCAGGCGGAACGCCTGGAAAAGGTAAAATACAGCGCTTCGGTGATCACCGAGTCGGGTAAAATTTCCAGCTGATCTGCAATGCCAATCTCTTCGGCCAGCGCCTTGCCCTGAAAACGTTCGTAAACTACGTAGTCCACACGATTGAGCAGCAGCATTTCAAAGGATTGACGTACTGAGGGTAGAGCTCGTATGTCCAGGTTTTCCCGGGCATAGTTATCAAAGGCGTTACCAAAACTGTTGTTCACCAGCGTACTACCGCGCTTGCCGCGTAGATCGTCCCAACTGTTGAACTCAAAGGCATGCCCCTTGCGCACAAAAATCACACTGGGCACCTGTTTATAGGCAGGGTCGATATAGTCCATCCAGGTTTGACGCTCGTCTGTTTTGAAAGCGCCCAGCAGCATATCTATCCGTCCGGTACGTGCCTCTTCCTGTGCTCTGGCCCAGGGACCAACATTGCGTGCTTCCAGGGTGATGTCATGTTCTTCAAGCACCTTCTCCAGCAAGGCAACACCAGCACCGCTCAAGGAACCGGGATCGGCCGGATCGACCCAGAGCAAGGGCGGATACTGGTTGTTGGCGCTGGCTACCAGACGTTGACAGGACTCCCCTGCCCACGTGCTGCCCGTAGCAAGCAAACCAGCTCCCAGCAAAACGATCAGAAACCGGCCTGACAGGCGTCTGATTCGATCTTTGGTGCAATGTAGCAAAACGGGCATGGTGCGTTTTCCTGGACAGCTTCAAGCGGGCAAGGCACCGCTATGAAAACGAAAGACTTCATCGTCGGCATGAATGGCCACCTGTTCTGCGGCGGCAAATACAGCAATGCGTGGTGCGATGTCTTCACTGGCATATTCCCGCGCCAGATGCAGATAATCCTGATAATGCCTTGCTTCTGACTTTAGCAGTGAACGATAGAAGTCAGCCAGTTCTGCATCCAGCAATGGTGCCAGTCGGGCAAAACGCTCACAGGAACGGGCTTCGATAAAGGCGCCGACAATCAGCGTGTCGACCAGCTTTCCCGGCTCCGAGGTGCGCACTTGCGAGCGCAGACGCTGCGCATAGTGGCTGGCAGACAGGCCTTTATACGCAATGCCACGTTTTTTCATCAAGGCGGTAACCTGCTCAAAATGACGCAGTTCCTCGCGCGCCAGACGGGACATTTTCTGCAGCAAGTCCGGCTTGTCGATATAGCGGAACATCAGGTTCAAGGCGGTTGCGGCAGCCTTTTTCTCGCAGTTGGCGTGGTCAATCAGCAACTCGTGAGGATGTTCAACAGCCTGTTGCAACCAGCGCTCTGGTGTTGGACAAGGAAGAAAAGCTATTAGATGATCAGGCAGAGTCATTTTGAACTAGTCTATGGGTAATTGAATATCAGATTGAATTATACGTTGATATCAGGCAGGGCGCAGGCTTGATCCATATCAAGCACAGCCTGTACAAAATCAGCTAGATTTCATAACAAGAATCTTAACAACAGCGCCTTTGCTGAAATACAGGGAGAAAGCCATGCAGGCCATTAAACGTATTCTGGTCGTGATCGACCCCACACTGGACAATCAACTGGCGCTCAAGCGTGCCCGTCTGATTGCCGGGGTGATTGAGGCCGAACTGCACCTTCTGGTGTGTGAAGACCGTCAGGACCATCTACCGACACTGCAAAAAATGGTCAGTGAGTTGCAGGCCGAGGGCTTGACCGCCAGCTGCAGCCAGTCATGGCACAAGAACCTGACTGACACCATTGTCATGGCGGCACAATCCGAGGGTAGCGGCCTGGTTATCAAGCAGCATCTGCCAGACAATCCGTTGAAAAAAGCCCTGCTGACCCCGGATGACTGGAAATTGCTGCGCTACTGCCCAACACCGGTATTGCTGGTGAAAACTGAAGGCAGCTGGATGCAAGGCACAGTGCTTGCAGCCGTTGACCTGGGCAACCACGACGACCAGCATCATGTCTTGCATGACACTATCGTCAGCCATGCAGCCGATCTGACCGAAATGATCAGCGGTAAGCTGCACCTGGTCAGTGCGCATCCGGCGCCCATGCTCTTAGCCTCGGACCCGACCTATCAGCTGCGTGAAAATATTCATGCCCGCTACGTTGAGGAAGCTGACAAGTATATGACCCAGTATGCTCTGGCGGCTGACCAGCTGCATATCGACGAAGGCCCGGCGGACAGTCTGATTCCTGCCGTTGCCAAGAAAACCGGCGCCTGCGTCACTGTGATTGGCACCGTCGCCCGCAAGGGTATTTCCGGCGCCTTGATCGGTAACACCGCCGAAGTCATTCTGGACCAACTCGACAGTGACATCGTGGTACTCAAGCCAGACGACATGATTGCGCACCTCGAAGACTTGCTGGAAAAGTAGCCGTCTGCCTTGCTGAAAAAACCGGTATGCCTGCCTTGGCTACCGGTTTTTTCTTGCTGGTCTGAAGCTGGCTGATACCAGCCCTGCTTACCCCGCCCTTCCCCTGACCAACGGTTGTCTCATACCAAAGTCACAGCGACTTAACTTTAGCGGTGGCTTACTGTAGAATCATCGCGCCGTAAGGGCTGTGTCTCAAGCGTTTGCCCGCAATCCTCGTTTATCTGACTACACCGATTACCCGGGTTGCCATGCACGCAACAAGCTGCGCTTGAACCACCCTTTAACCCGGTTTCCAGGTCCATGTGAATGACCGTCCGCCACAAGCGGATTCGACTGATGAGGGTAAATATTGTGCTTGAAGCCTATCGCAAACACGTAGAAGAGCGCGCCGCAGAAGGCGTGCCGCCGCAGCCGCTGAATTCCGAACAGACTGCTGGTCTGATCGAGTTGCTGAAGAACCCGCCGGCCGGTGAAGAAGAGTTCCTGCTTGACCTGCTGGTCAACCGCGTTCCGCCGGGTGTTGACGAGGCTGCCTACGTCAAGGCTGGCTTCCTCTCCGCTATCGCCAAAGGTGAAGCCAGCTCTCCGCTGCTGGACAAGCTGCGCGCCGTTGAGCTGCTTGGCACCATGCAAGGCGGCTATAATATTGCCACCATGGTTGAACTGCTGGACAACGAAGAGCTGGCAGCCGCTGCCGCCAAAGAGCTCAAGCACACCCTGCTGATGTTTGATGCTTTCCACGATGTTGCTGACCGCGCCAAGAAAGGTAATAGCCAGGCCCAAGCCGTACTCGAGTCCTGGGCTGCCGGCGAGTGGTTTACCAACAAGCCGGAAGTGCCTGCAAAACTGAGCCTGGCCGTGTTCAAGGTGCCTGGCGAAACCAATACCGATGATCTGTCCCCGGCGCCTGACGCCTGGTCACGCCCTGACATCCCGCTGCACGCTCGCGCCATGCTGAAAATGGAACGCGACGGCATTCACCCGGAAGAGCCCGGCGTGGTTGGTCCGCTGAAGCAGATCGAAGAGGTGAAAGCCAAAGGCTTCCCGGTTGCCTACGTTGGCGATGTTGTAGGTACGGGTTCCTCACGTAAATCAGCTACCAACTCGGTGCTCTGGTTCTTCGGTGACGACATCCCCAACGTTCCGAACAAGCGCGCTGGTGGTTTCTGCTTCGGCAACAAGATTGCCCCTATCTTCTACAACACCATGGAAGATGCCGGCGCCCTGCCGATCGAGTTTGATGTCAGCGAACTGAATACCGGTGACGTCATCGACGTTTACCCCTATGAAGGCAAGGTCTGCAAGCACGGCTCTGATGAAGTCATCACCACCTTCGAACTCAAGACTCAGGTACTGCTGGATGAAGTCCGCGCCGGCGGCCGTATCCCGCTGATCATCGGTCGTGGCCTGACCGAGAAGGCGCGCACCGAGCTGGGTCTGGATCACTCTGATCTGTTCCGCAAGCCGGAAGTCCCCGCTGCCAGCAACAAGGGCTTTACCCTGGCGCAGAAGATGGTCGGCAAGGCCTGTGGCGTTGAAGGCATCCGCCCTGGCACTTACTGCGAACCGAAAATGACCACCGTTGGCTCCCAGGACACCACTGGTCCGATGACCCGTGACGAGCTGAAAGACCTGGCTTGCCTGGGCTTCTCTGCTGACCTTGTTATGCAGTCTTTCTGTCACACGGCGGCTTACCCCAAGCCGATCGACGTGACCACTCACCACACGCTGCCTGACTTCATCCACAACCGTGGTGGTGTTGCCCTGCGTCCGGGTGACGGCATCATCCACAGCTGGTTGAACCGCATGCTGCTGCCTGACACTGTCGGTACCGGTGGTGACTCGCATACCCGCTTCCCGATGGGCATCTCCTTCCCGGCCGGTTCTGGTCTGGTCGCTTTTGCTGCCGCTACTGGTGTTATGCCGCTGGACATGCCGGAATCAGTTCTGGTGCGTTTCAAGGGTGAAATGCAGCCGGGTATCACCCTGCGTGACCTGGTTCATGCCATCCCCTACTACGCCATCCAGGAAGGTCACCTGACCGTCGAGAAGAAAGGCAAGAAGAACATCTTTTCTGGCCGTATCCTCGAGATCGAAGGTCTGGATCACCTGACTGCCGAGCAGGCGTTCGAGCTGTCTGACGCCTCTGCCGAGCGTTCTGCTGCCGGCTGTACCATCAAGCTGAGCGAAGAGTCGGTTGCCGAGTACCTGAAGTCCAACATCGTCCTGCTGCGCTGGATGATTGCCAACGGCTATCAGGATGCCCGTACCCTGGAGCGTCGCGCCCAGGCCATGGAAGCCTGGCTGGCTGATCCCAAGTTGATGCAGGCTGACGCCGACGCTGAATACGCTGCCGTGATCGAGATCGATCTGGCTGACGTCAAAGAGCCGGTTCTCTGTGCACCGAACGATCCGGATGATGCCCGTCTGCTGTCTCAGGTAGCTGGCGAGAAGATTGACGAGGTCTTCATTGGCTCCTGCATGACCAACATCGGTCACTTCCGTGCGGCCGGCAAGCTGCTGGAGAAGAACAAGGGCGCCCTGCCGACCCGTCTGTGGCTGGCACCGCCGACCAAGATGGACCAGTTCCAGCTGACCGAGGAAGGCTACTACGGCATCTACGGCAAGGCTGGTGCGCGCATGGAAATGCCCGGCTGCTCACTGTGCATGGGTAACCAGGCCCGCGTAGCGGCGAAGTCTACTGTGGTCTCCACCTCCACACGTAACTTCCCCAACCGCCTGGGTGATGGCGCCAATGTCTACCTGGCTTCGGCTGAGCTGGCATCGGTTGCATCCATCCTGGGTCGCCTACCGAGCGTTGAGGAATACATGGGTTATGCTGCTGATATCAACAGCATGTCCAGCGAGATCTATCGCTACATGAACTTCAACGAGATCGAGTCTTACCAGAAAGCTGCAGCGTCCATTCCGGTCACTGAAGTCTGATAACGGCTTGAGCTGAAAAAACCGTCAACGGGGCAACCCGTTGGCGGTTTTTTTTATGTAGGATGCAAAGACAATCCTATAATTCAATTCAACTCCAGATGCCAAGGCTCAGCCCTATGCGTTCTCCGTCTCAGCTCAAGAACCTGGTACTATTTTGCTGGCTGAGTCTGATGACCATCTCGGTTGCGGTGCCAATCCAGGCGCACGACAACCGGGTTGCTATCGGGGTCTATAACAACCCACCAAAGATCCAACTAACCAGTGACAACCAACCCGGGGGCATCTTTGGCGAACTCCTGCAGGCTATTGCCGAACAGGAAGGCTGGAATCTGGCCCCCGTGCCCTGTCAGTGGTTGCACTGCCTGGAGTTACTGGATGCCGGCGACATCGACCTGATGCCGGATATGGTCTGGAGTGAGCGCCGTAGCGAGCATTACGCATTCCACCAGACACCCGCGCTGCGCAGCTGGTCGCAGCTTTACCAGCGCCCCGAACAAAATATTCGCAGCTTGCTGGACCTTGACGGTAAGCGCATTGCGGTTCTCGATGGCTCGATCCAGCAAAACTACCTTGAGGACCTGGCCACAAGCTTTAACCTGACAGTAAAGTGGGTGCTGGTCAGCAGTTATGTCGAAGGTTTTGCTGCAGTCAGTGCCGATCAGGCCGATGCCGTGGTGGCCAACCAGCTGTTTGGCGACCAGGAGGCCATGCAGCGCAATCTGGATGCTACGCCTCTGGTTTTTCAGCCCGCACGCCTGTTCTATGTCAGTGACATCAACAACACGATCAACCAGCAACGTCTGGCACGCATCGACCATTATCTCGAACGCTGGAAAGAGGATAAGGACTCTCCTTATCATCAGATCATGCTGCGCTGGGCTGGCACAGCGGAAGCGCAGGCAGTCACGCCTGCCTGGTTGATGACCGCCCTGGCAATATTAAGCATGATGCTGGCGGCCTTCCTGTTTGCCAATCTGCTATTACGCCGCACTGTAACTCAGCGCACCCGTAAGCTGCAGGCCAGCGAAAACCGCCTGAACACCATTCTGGACAGCGTTGAAGCCTTTATCTTTATCAAGGATCGTGACCTGCGCTACAGCTACGCCAACAAGAAGGTCTGTGATCTGTTCGGCCTGGAGCGGGCTGACCTGATCGGGCGCCTGGATGAAGAATTTTTTGATGCTGCTACCTGCAGCAAGCTTAAAGCAAATGACTTGCGCGTTATTGAGCAAGGTGAACGGGTGGTCGATGAAGAAATCAATCGCCTGGCTGACAGCCGCCTGCTGCATACCTTTCTTTCGGTAAAGATTCCACTGCACAATCCCGATGGATCGATATATGCCCTCTGCGGCATCTCAACGGATATCACCGAGCATCGGCAGATTCAGGAACAACTGCACCACCTGGCATTTCATGATCCGCTGACCGAGTTACCCAACCGCCGCTTGCTGCTCGACCGCATGGTCCGCGCGCTGGCCAACCAGAGCCGTACCGGTTTTGCCGGGGCCTTGTTGATGATTGACCTGGACAATTTCAAGGACCTCAATGACACCCGTGGTCATGAAGCCGGCGATGTCCTGCTGCAACAGGTTGCATCACGGCTTGGTGAGCATCTGCGTGCGACCGACACCCTCGCCCGCATTGGTGGTGACGAGTTCGTGCTCATGCTCGAAGACCTCAGCAGCGACCATGCTGACGCCTTTCAGCAGGTTGGTAACCTGGCTGGTAGTCTGCTCGAGCGCCTGAGCAAACCCTTTCGCATCCATGGCATGGATCATACCTGCAGTGCCAGCATCGGCATCGCCATGTTTGCCGACGCCGCCAACCATGAAGACCTGCTCAAAGCTGCTGATATGGCGCTCTTTGCCGCCAAATCAGCCGGACGCAATACTGCGCGTTTCTTCAATGCCCAGATGCAGGAAGCGGTCAATCAGCGCAGTGAAATGGAAGCGGCGCTACGGGAGGCGCTGGAGGCCGGCCGCCAGCAGCTGCAACTGCATGTACAACCCCAGGTTGACAGTAGCGGCAAGGTCATCGGCAAAGAGGCCTTGTTACGCTGGCAGCATCCGGTAAAAGGTGCCATCTCACCGGCCGACTTTATCCCGGTAGCTGAAAGTACCGGCCTGATCATTCCGCTCGGACAATGGGTCATCAACGAAGCCTGTCGCATACTTGCCAGCTGGCAAGCTGTGCCGGATCACCGTGAACTGACACTGGCCGTGAATATCAGCCCGCGCCAGTTTCGCCATGCCGGCTTTGTCGAGCATTTGCTCGGCTGTCTGGAGGCCTGGCAGGTCGAACCAGGCAGGATGGAGCTTGAGGTCACCGAAAGCCTGCTGATTGATGACCTGGATAACACCATCGAGCGCATGCGCCTGTTGTGCAGCAAGGGCATGCGCCTGTCACTGGACGATTTTGGCACTGGCTATGCGTCGCTGGGATATCTCAAGCGCCTGCCCCTGTTCCAGCTGAAAATTGACCAGAGCTTTGTCTGCGACCTGCTCACCGATCCCAATGATGCGGCCATTGTGCAAGCGATCATTGCCCTGGGTAACAGTCTCGACCTGCAGGTCATCGCTGAAGGGGTAGAAACCGAGGCGCAACACCAGCGCCTGCTGGAACTGGGTTGTCGCAACTTCCAGGGTTATCTGTTTGGTCGCCCGGCCGCCGCTGTGCACTGAACCGGACCAGTGGCCATACCCCGGGCTGGCATGGCTGCCGGCGCATCGCTAGAATAGCGCGTTTTGCATCCGGCGCTCAGCGCCCTTCCATGAGGTACAGCATGTCGGTAACCCCCAAAGTCGGTTTTGTCAGCCTCGGCTGCCCCAAGGCTCTGGTTGATTCTGAGCGCATTCTTACCCAGCTTCGTACCGAAGGTTACGAAGTGGTATCCAGCTACGACAATGCCGATGTGGTGGTGGTCAATACCTGTGGTTTTATCGACAGTGCCAAGGCCGAATCCCTCGACGCCATTGGCGAAGCCATTGCCGAAAACGGACGGGTTATCGTAACGGGTTGCATGGGCGTCGAAGAAAACACCATTCGCGATGTGCACCCCAGCGTGCTGGCTGTGACAGGGCCACAGCAGTACGAGCAGGTGGTCAATGCCGTACACGAGGTTGTGCCACCGAAGGCCGACCACAATCCGCTGATCGATCTGGTGCCGCCACAAGGGATCAAACTGACTCCACGGCATTACGCCTACCTGAAAATCTCTGAAGGCTGCAATCACAGCTGCAGTTTCTGCATCATCCCCTCCATGCGCGGCAAGCTGGTCAGTCGCCCGGTCGGCGAAGTGTTGGGCGAAGCCGAACGCCTGGCCAAGGCCGGCGTGCGCGAGCTGCTGGTCATTTCCCAGGACACCAGCGCCTATGGTGTGGACATCAAGTACCGCACCGGCTTCTGGAATGGCCGCCCGGTCAAGTCACGCATGACCGAGCTGTGCGAGGCGCTGAGCGAGCTGGGCATCTGGGTGCGCTTGCACTACGTCTACCCCTACCCGCACGTTGATGAGCTGATTCCCTTGATGGCCGAGGGCAAGATTCTGCCTTACCTGGATATCCCCTTCCAGCATGCCAGCCCCAGTGTGCTCAAGTCGATGAAGCGCCCGGCCTTTGAAGACAAGACCCTGGCGCGAATCAAGCAATGGCGGGAGATTTGCCCGGAACTGACGATCCGCTCTACCTTTATTGTCGGCTTTCCCGGGGAAACCGAAGCGGACTTCCAGTACCTGCTGGACTGGCTGACCGAAGCCCAGCTTGACCGCGTTGGATGCTTTCAATACTCACCGGTCGATGGCGCACCAGCCAATGACCTGGATCTGGAACCGGTACCCGATGCGATCAAGCAGGAGCGCTGGGAACGCTTTATGGCGCACCAGCAAGCTATCAGTGCGCAGCGTTTGCAGCAGAAGGTTGGCCGCACCCTGCAGGTCATCATCGACGAGGTCGACGAGGAAGGTCCCATTGGCCGCAGCATGGCGGATGCGCCGGAAATTGACGGCAATGTCTACATCGATACCGATCTCGCGTTGCAACCGGGTGATATGGTCAATGTAGTGGTGACCGATGCCGACGAGTATGACCTCTGGGCCGAGCTGGCCTGACGATGGGCATGCAGATTCGTGCTGCACAGGCGGCTGATTTCCCGGCCATCTGGCCAATCTTTCAGCAGGTGGCTGCCGCTGGTGACGCCTATGCCTATCCGCAGGATATTGACTACGCCACAGCCGAGCGGCTATGGATGCAGCAGCCCCGTTGCACCTGGGTAGCCGAGCGTGATGGTGAGATTCTCGGCACCTACTATCTGAAAACCAATCAGCCAGGCCCCGGCGCGCATGTGTGTAATTGTGGCTATATGGTTGCCGAATCTGCACGGGGCCAAGGGCTGGCCCGGGCCATGTGCGAGCATTCACAACAGATTGCGCTTGAACTGGGTTATCGGGCGATGCAGTTCAACTTCGTAGCTGCCAGCAACACAGTGGCAGTGGCGCTGTGGCAAAAGCTGGGTTTCACTATTGTTGGGCGATTACCCAAGGCGTTCAGGCATCCGGAAGTCGGTTATGTGGATGCGCTGGTCATGTACCAGTGGCTGGCCGGGGACTGATTCCCCGGCCGCCTGGTTATTTTATTGCTTTAATTGGCTGGCTCGATGCGATAAAGAGCAGCATCTGCCTGGTCGTTGAGCACATAGATATAGCCATCAGGCCCCTGGCGTACATCCCGAATGCGCCCGATGCGCTGCAGCAACAGTTCTTCCAGGTGAATCACTTCACCCTCCTCCAGCAACACCCGCAGGATACGTTCTGCTCGCAGGCCACCTGCCAACAGGTTGCCTTGCCAGTTCGGAAAGTGCTCACTGTCGACATAGGCCAGACCAGACGGGGCCAGGGTCGGCAGGAACTCATAGACAGGGCCTTGCATGTCTGGCAGCTCGCGGGCCTCGGCATCCGGGAAGGGGCCTTCTGACCGGTAGTCACGTCCCAGCGTCGCCAGCGGCCAGCCGTAATTCTTGCCCGCTTCAATCCTGTTCAGCTCATCACCGCCACGCGGGCCATGTTCGGTCACCCAGACATCACCAGCAGAATCGAGCACGATACCCTGAATGTTGCGGTGACCGTAGGAGTAAATTTCTTCTGCATAGCCCTGCTTGCCGCGCAGCGGGTTATCGTCCGGCACGCTGCCATCAGCATTCAGGCGTACCACAGTGCCTGAGTGGTCCATAGTGTCCTGGGAACGCATGGGCTCACTGCCACGATCACCGATAGTCAGCAGCAAGGTGCCGTCTGGCATAAACAGTATGCGTCCGCCGTAGTGGCGACCCGGGCCAGTGGGCGTGTTGGAGGTAAACAGCTCTTCGACATCGATCAAGGCGTTGCCATCCAGGCGCGCACGTGCCAGTGCCGGCACGGTACCGCTGCCATCACCCTTGGCATAGGTAAAGTAGATCCAGCCGTTTTCCTGATAATCAGGATGCGTCACCACATCCAGCATGCCACCCTGACCGGATGCATGAAACTCTGGCACGCCTTCAACCGCGGTTTTTTCGCCACCCACGATCAGCTGCATGCCCTCACTGCGCTCGGTCACCAGGTAGCGGCCTTGCGAAAGAAAGGTTACAGCCCAGGGGTGACTCAGGCCATCGGCCACCTTCAGCAAACGCATATCCTGGTACTGGGTGCTGATATTGCTCTCAACAACCTCCTGCGCTGTCACTGCGGCGCTGGCCAGACTGACCGCTAGCAATGCCGGTGTGAACAGGGTAGGTTTTACGTTGAACATGCCATTCTCCTTTGCTTTGAGCTTATTCAGACCACTAAGACTAGCAGTCAGAACCGCGCAGTGACGGGCTTGGCAACCTTTTGTAAAGACAATCCTCAAAGGCACGTCATGCCAACCCTCTTTCTGCCGCACACTGAGCACATCAGTCATCCAGCCCTCAGACACCTGAGATGGATGCTTGATGCCCCCCAATTGCTGCCGAAGACGTTTGCGCCGCTAGACAGTTTTCCCCACGCGCTTTTGCCGCGCTTGCAAGCTCTGGCGAGCGACCCAACACAGCTTCCCGATAGCCTGACCACAGCTATCAGGCCACGCCTGGGTCTGTATTTCGAAGATCTGTACCAGTATCTGCTCTGTGACCTGTTGGGCTGGCAACTGATCGCCAGAAACCTGCCCGTTCGCGAAGGCGGTCGCACTCTGGGCGAGCTGGACTTTCTGCTGCGTAACCCGCAAAGCGGTGCAATCGAGCATCACGAAATTGCGATCAAGTTTTATCTCGGTTATCCCGAGCACGATCGCTGTCTTTGGTACGGCCCCAATGCCAGCGATCGGCTGGATCTGAAAAGCCAGCGTTTGCTACAGCACCAGTGTGGCTTGTCCAGTCTGGCGGTAACTCGCCAAACGCTGAAAAATACGGGCTTGCCCTGCCCCGACATCACGCGGGCATTTATGCCTGGGTACCTGTTTTACCCTGCGGGCAGCCAATTACAGCCGCCGCCTCAGGTAGCCGATACTCATCTGCGTGGCCACTGGCACCGCCTTGCTACTTTGCAGGCGGCACAGACCCGAGCCTGGGTTCCGTTAAAGAAGCCACATTGGCTGGGGCCCTGGCAACAAACCGGCAGCCCCGATCCAGATACGGTGGCTGTCGAGCTCAAGGCAGTAGCCGAAGGGCATAGCCCGCGCCTGTTTGCCCACATGGCACTGGAGCCTGATAGCGGTCTCTGGCATGAGCAAAGCCGGCACTTTGTTGTACCTTCTACCTGGCCCTCAACACCTTGAGACAACTGCCCCCTGGTTATGGAGTTCACTATGCTAAAACAAAACACCATCGCTGCAGCCCTGGCACTGGGATTGCTCACAGCTTGTGCTGATACGGTGAGCACGGACCCCATTGCTGTCGAGTTACCGCATCTGGTCGCAGAGCATCAGGCCTATGACGGACGCATAGTGACAGTCAGTGGCCGCGTCGCCCATTTTGACGATCCGCTGCACTACTGGCTGGAAGACGACGCCTTTCACCGTGTTGCGCTGTTACCCGATGCAAGTGTCAGCGCCATGACAGGGGAACAGGTGCGCGTAACCGGAAAGTTCACTACCAGCCCGGATCAAGGGCGCCAGATTGATGTAACCGAGGTCATGTTGATCGAATAACCGAGCTCTCAACTGCGCCGGTTACCCGCTACCGATCACCACCGAGTCCGGGCTGGACGCCGCCATGCTGCGCTGGCACCATACTGCGCCAGCCTGGAGACCCTGATATGACCTCTTTACCTCCCTGCCCTGCCTGTGGTTCTGCTTTCACCTACGAGGATGGCTTGCAGTTCGTCTGTCCGGAATGTGCCCACGAGTGGACAGCGGCAGAAGCCGATGCCGCCGCGCAAGGCGCCACAATCAATGATGCCAATGGCAACCCGCTGAGCGATGGTGACAGCGTTACCGTGATCAAGGATCTCAAGGTCAAGGGTTCATCACTGGTGATCAAGGTGGGCACGCGGGTGAAAAACATCCGTCTGGTTGACGGTGATCATGATATCGACTGCCGTATCGACGGCGTCGGCCCGATGAAGCTGAAATCGTCGGTAGTAAAGAAGAGTTGAAGTGACGGCCACCTCGTCGCACACCAAGGGCCTCTTGAATGCTGAATGAACTCCTCCAGGAAGTGCGCGCCTGCCGCCTGTGTGCCGCAGACCTGCCCTTGGGGCCACGTCCGGTGGTTCAGGCCGACAGGCGAGCCCGCCTGCTGATAGCCGGCCAGGCGCCGGGACGCAAGGTGCATGCAGCGGGTATTCCCTTTGCTGATGCCAGTGGTGAGCGGCTGCGCGACTGGCTGGGGATGGATAAGACCACCTTTTACGATGCCAGCCAGGTCGCCATTATTCCTATGGGATTCTGTTATCCGGGCACCGGAAAAAATGGTGATCTGCCACCGCGCCCCGAGTGTGCCGACACCTGGCGGCGACGCTTACTGCAACAGCTTCCCGATATTCAACTGACCCTAGCCATCGGCCAGTATGCGCAGGCCTGGCATTTGCCAGATGCCCCTCGCCAGGTAACTGCCGCAGTGCAGCAGTGGCAAGCCTGGTGGCCCCACACCCTGCCCTTGCCACACCCAAGCCCACGCAACAATCTGTGGTTACGTCGCAACCCCTGGTTTGAGGCCGAAGTCATTCCCGTCTTGCAAGAAAGAGTGAAAGCCTTGCTGGTGCCATGAACAGCCGGTCAGGCTAATCATGCTCAACCATGATCAGCTCATCGACGGCAAAGCCCAACTCGGCTGCCCGGCTGACGAAGTGCTCGATCACTGCTGGCTCCACTTCGGGGCTGCGCGCCAATAGCCACAGATACTTATTGGTCGGGCCGCTGACAAAGGCGTACTCGTAGTCCTCATCCAGCTCGAAGATGCCGTAGGCGCCATAAAAAGGCCCGAAGAAGGAGACGCGCAGGAAACCTATATCTGGCTCACCGACAAAATAGGCCTTGCCCTCGGCTTCCGACCACTCACCCTCCTCGGCGCTGTAACCGCGATTGAGCACGCGCACACCGCCATCATCACGCAATCTTTTCGCGCCCATGCGGCTTGAGCAAATCCATGCCCTCACCCAGCGGCACGATGCGCGGCGGATTGATCATGTCATGGCTGTAATAATAGTGCTGCTTGATATGGTAAAAGTCGACCGTCTCGGCCACACCAGCCCATTGATACAGCTCTCGGGTATAGCCTGCGAGGTTGGGATAATCCTCAATCCGGCGAATGTTGCATTTGAAATGTCCGTGATAGACCGGGTCGAAGCGCACCAGGGTGGTGAACAGGCGCCAGTCTGCTTCGGTAATCTGCTGGCCAGCGAGATAGCGCCGCTCACCCAGCAGCTCTTCGAGCCAGTCAAGTGCAGCAAAGAGCGCGGTGCAGGCCTTTTCATAGGCCGCCTGGCTGGTGGCAAAGCCGGACTTGTAGACGCCGTTGTTAACTTCGTCATACACCCGTGCATTGATCCGGTCGATTTCATCACGCAGTTCAGCCGGGTAGTAATCGTCAGTGTTTCCGGTCAGGTCATTGAAAGCCGTGTTGAAGATCCGCAGGATATCGGACGACTCATTGTTGACGATGGTTTCTTCCTGCTTGTCCCAGAGTACCGGGACTGTGACCCGTCCGGTGTAATCGGGTTTGGCACGGGTGTAAAACTGGTGGTGCCGGGTAAAGCCGTAGAGTGGCTCGGGGGTGTCATAGACCCAGCCTTCATCGAGCATATGCGGGTGCACGGATGTGACCTCGATATGCGACTCAAGGCCCTTGAGCTTGCGCATGATCAGGGTACGGTGTGCCCAGGGGCAGGCCAAAGACACGTACAGATGGTAACGGCCGGACTCAGGACTGAAACGCCCGCCCGGCTCAACCTGTTCGCGAAAGCCGGCATCCTCACGGACAAAGGCACCATCGTTGCTATCGGTGTCGTACCACTCGTCGCGCCAGGTTCCTTCGACCAAACGTCCCATGCAATAACTCCTGATCTGTTTCGCTGTGAATTTCATCAATTATTACAAACACTTTGGCAGTTGCCGGGGCATTTGGCCAGCCACCGAAAAACCTTGCGGCAATTTTCACCGATTGCGCGTATACTATGCAGTCTTCTTATCCCCCAAGGTTTACTTCTCGTATGTCCGATACCGCTCCGGCGGCACTGCAATTCGCCGATCTCGGCTTGCCTGCACCGCTCCTCGAGGCCCTCAACAGCCTCGGCTATGAAACACCCACGCCTATCCAGGCGGAAGCCATTCCTACCCTGTTGAATGGTCACGACCTGCTTGGCCTGGCCCAAACCGGCACTGGCAAAACCGCTGCCTTTGCGCTGCCGCTGCTGGCATCGATTGACGCCAGTCAACGGGTAACCCAGGCACTGGTCATTACCCCGACCCGCGAACTGGCGCTTCAGGTTGCTGAAGCACTGCAACGCTATGCACAGCATGTGCGTGGCTTTTCTGTCCTGGCCATGTATGGCGGCTCGCCCTTTGGCCCACAGTTCAAGGCACTCGAGCGCGGCGCCCACGTTGTAGTGGCTACCCCGGGCCGACTGACTGACCACTTGCGTCGTGGCACCCTGAAGCTACAGGAACTCAAATACCTGGTGCTCGACGAAGCCGACGAAATGCTCAAGATGGGCTTTGCCGACGACCTTGAACTGGTATTCCAGGAGGCGCCGGACAACTGCCAGAAGGCACTGTTCTCTGCCACCATGCCAGCAGGCGTGCGCAACGTAGCGCGCAACCATCTGCGCGAGCCCAAGGAAATTCGTCTGCACAGCGGCTCGAAAACCAGCCTGGACACCATTACCCAGAAGGTCTGGGAAGTGGCCAATCACCACAAGCTGGATGCCATCACCCGCCTGCTCGAAGTCGAGCCAGTCGAGGCCATGATTGTCTTTGTACGCACCAAGACCGCCAGCCTGGAACTGGCTGAACGTCTGGAAGCACGCGGCTTTGCAGCCGCTCCGATCTACGGCGACCTGAGCCAGCAAGTCCGTGAGCAGGTAGTTGACCGCCTCAAGCGTGGCCAGTTGGATATTGTTGTGGCCACTGACGTTGCCGCCCGTGGTCTGGACGTGGAACGCATTACCCACGTACTCAACTACGACCTGCCGCACGACAGCGAATCCTATGTGCACCGCATCGGCCGGACCGGCCGTGCCGGCCGCCAAGGTACCGCGATCCTGTTTGCTACCCCCCGTGAACGTCGCCTGCTGCACGCACTGGAAAAAGCTACCGGTCAAAAGATCGAAGCCCAGTCGCTACCCAGTGCTGATGCCGTTCAAAGTGGTCGCCTGGCCAAACTGGCGAGCCGTCTCAACGTTGCCAGCGAGCAAAGCACTGCAACCCGGGACAAGTTGATCGCCGAACTGATCGAACTGACCAACATGGACGCTACCGAGCTGGCCTCGTCGCTGCTCGCTCTGCTGCCAAGCGCCAAGACGCTGCTGGAGCCGGTCAAGGACCTGCCTCAGGCCCCGCCGCGCCAGGATCGCCATGCTGACAGCGACAGCGGCCTGGTGCGTTACAAGGTCCAGGGCGGACGCAGTAACGGCCTGATGCCCAAGCCTCTGGTAGATGCACTGGTTCGCCATGCTGGCGTTCAGCGCTCGCAGATTGGACATATCAAGTTGTTCAGCGAGCACTCGGGTGTCTACCTGCCGCAGCTGGATGACGCCACCCTGGCAAAAGTTGCCAGCGTGGAAGTTAATGGTGTTGCCCTGCAAATTCGCCCCTGGCCTTTACCGCCGGGTGAAGTTGACCGCAACCTGAAACCACGTCCAAAGCGTGACTTCAAGGGCAAACCACGCTCTGGCGGCAAACCGCGCAGCTGAGGTTGGCATGCAGTGGATTGATATTGGCGTCAACCTGACTGACAAGGCCTTTGCAGAAGATCGCGAGGCCGTGTTGCAGCGGGGCTGGGACGCCGGTATCAGCCATATGCTGCTGACCACCACCAGCCTGGAGCAGGCCGGTGAGGTTTTCCGGCTCTGCCAGTCTGATCCGCAGCGCCTGTTTGCCACAGCTGGCATGCATCCCCATTCGGCGCGTGACTGGCATGCCGACAGCCAGACGCAGCTGCGTCAGCTGGCCAGCAATCCAGCCGTGCGTGTTATCGGTGAATGCGGCCTCGATTTTAACCGTGACTTCTCGCCAAGACCCAAGCAAATCAAAGCATTAGAGGATCAACTTGAGCTAGCAGTTGAACTTCAGTTGCCGGTTTTCCTGCACGAACGGGACGCCGATGATACCCTGATCGACATCCTTAAAGCCTACCGTGATCGCTTGCCGGCTGCCGTAGTGCATTGCTTTACTGCCGGGCGCGAAGCCCTCTACGCCTATCTTGATCTGGATCTGCATATCGGCATTACCGGCTGGATCTGTGATGAACGCCGTGGGCAGCACTTGCATCCTCTGGTCAGCGATATTCCCCGTGGCCGCCTGATGATCGAAACCGATGCGCCCTGGCTATTGCCGCGCAGCCTGTCCCCGAAACCCAAAAACCGGCGCAATGAACCTGCCTTCATTACCGAGGTTGGGCGCGTTCTGGCTGACTGCCGGAATGAATCCATTGAAGACCTGGCAGCGCACACCAGCGCCACAGCACACGACTTCTTCCGCCTGCCCATCGCCAGCTAGTCTGCTTCGTCCCGGTAAGGTCCTCTCTGCCGCGCACTTGTGGTCTATAGTGAATGGAACACAGCTGCCGATCCGGCAGCTGACCCAACACCCTTGAAAGTGGATTTCACTGCACATGGTCGATGAGCCTGTCATCCCGCAGCACAGCCAGCCGACGGTGTTTTGGCCCTTGATGCTGCTTACTGCCTTTATCGTCACGCTCGCCGGTATCAGCCTGGCAGCCTTGCAGTACCACCAGCACAGTCGCAGCATTCTCGCCGCAGGCGACACCCTGTTCGAACATATCAGCGAGCGGGTACAAGGCACACTGAACCAGACTTACCTGCCGCCGCGCCAGGCTCTCAACCTGCTGGCGCTGGATCCACTGGTTGCCACTGACAACCTCGAGCAACGGCTGACTCACCTGCCCCGTATGGCGCGGGTATTGACCGATATCCCGCAGCTGAATTCGCTGTATATAGGCTGGAACAATGGCGATTACCTGATGCTGCGCCCGCTGCGCTCCGACAGCATTCGCGAACGATTTCAGGGACCTGACAGCGCACTGTGGATGGCTTGGCATATCAGCGCTCAGCAGCAACCACCGCGTGTCGATCACGTATTTCTGGACAGCGAGCTGCAAACCCTGACCAGTCGGCAGCCCGGGTTTGACGGCTTTGATCCCAGAGCTCGTCCCTGGTACCAGCAGGCACGTACCAACGAGAGTCAGATCATCACTACGCCCTATGTGTTCTTTTCCACCAATGAATACGGCACCACCCTCGCCCGTCAGGCCGGTGCCGCAGCCGTGCTGGGCGCAGACCTGACCCTTACCCAGCTATCACGCAGCCTGGCCGATATCCAGATAACGCCTTCCAGCGAACGTTTACTCTATGCCAATGACGGTACTGTCATCGCCTACCATGATCCGCGCCGCTTGAATGGCTTGCATCAGGGTGATCCCGGCCGCTTGCGCCACTTTAATGAATTGGGCAGTACCTTGCTGGCTGCCCTGTCACATGACGGCTACAGCATCGAACGGCAAACCAGCCTGCGCCTGGAAGGCCGCCAATGGCGGGTCTTGCAGCAACAACTGGATGTCACCGGAGCACCTGATACCTACCTGGCGCTGGTGGTTCCCGAGGATGAGCTGCTGGCAGATGCCTACCGGATTCGCCGGGAAAGTGTGATCATGATTCTGCTCTTCAGCCTGGTGGTGTTACCGCTGAGCTTTTTGCTCATGCGTTCTCGTATCCAGCATAGCCAGGGTACAACGTCTAGGCTATGATCAGGCTATAAGCGCTGCATTGGAGCCGCCTGGAATGCCTGTTTACCGCACCCTGTTACGTTGTCTGTTGCCTGCTGCCGGTCTGCTGTTACTCAGCATCAGTCTGAGCGCCGATACCCGCCCACTGAATTTACCGGCTACGGTCAATCAGGCACTGAGTAACGCGCAAATCCCCAGCAATGCCATGTCGCTGGCCATCATCCCGCTGGAAGGCCAGGGCGTTGCCCAGTTCGTCAATGCTGAGCAGGCGGTCAACCCGGCATCGACCATGAAGCTGCTGACCACCTATGCCGCACTCGAATTGCTCGGCCCGGACTATCAGTGGCACAGCGAACTGTTCAGCAATGGCGAGATCAGCAATGGCGTGCTGCAGGGCGACCTGATTTTCCGTACGGGCGGTGATCCCAAGTTGACCCAGGAGCGAATCTGGCTTCTGCTGCGTGAGCTGCGTGCCAACGGCGTGGTTGAAGTACGCGGTGATCTGGTACTGCAGCCCGCTGACATTCGCATGCCGGCAGATGCCATCCCGTTCCCGGATGATGGTAATGATGACAGCCGACCCTATCTGGTCGAACCCGATCCGCTGATCAGCAATCTCAAACTATTCAACCTCAGCACCTTCGCCGAGGCAGATGGCGTTCGCACCCATCTGGAGCCTGCACTGCCTGAAATCCGTATTGATAATCAGCTGCGCAAGCTGCCGCCGGTCAGCAGCTGCCCCTGGCCGAACGTCACCTATAACCTGAATGATCATGGCTCCCACGCCACCTTGAGTTTGACCGGCTCCCTGCACCAGGGCTGCAGTGCCCAACGCTATTTCTCGGCGCTGGATGCAGCCACCTACACGGCCAGTCTGGTGCGCACAACCTGGCACGAGATGGGCGGCAAGATTACCGGCAACAACCGTATCGGCACCCTGCCCTCCGGCGCCCGACGCCTGGCACGTAACACCTCGCCGGATCTGGTCAGCGTGGTACGGGATATCAACAAGTTCAGCAACAACACCATGGCGCGGCAATTGTTGCTGACCATTGGCCGTGAGCACCGCAACGCTTCGGATACAGATGATCATAAGGCCGCCGTGCGGGTTATCGAGAACTGGCTGGTTGGCAAGGGCATACAGCCCACTGGCCTGGTTATTGACAACGGTTCCGGCTTGTCACGTATTGAACGCATGAGCGCAAGGGATATGGCCTTGATGCTCGAAGCTGCCTGGCAAAGCCCCTTCGCCGCCGAATTTATTTCATCCATGCCGCTGGCGGCGATGGACGGCACCATGCGTCGGCGCTTGCATAACACGCCTCTGGTCGGTGAGGCCCATATCAAGACCGGCTCACTGCGCAATGTGCGTGCCATTGCCGGGATAACCCGGGATGGCAACGGCAAGAGCTGGGCGGTAACCGCCATTGTCAATCATGGCGCCGCCGGCGGCAGCCGACAGGCGCTGGACCTGGTGCTCCAGGATGTGCACCGGCGCACCGCTACCGATGTGGCCCGGCAATAAGCCGAGCCACATCGCTACCACTGGCTTCTTAGCAGGTGTTTATTGGCTAAAGAGTAGCCGGTCGTTATCTTCGGTCGGGCCGGGAATGACATCGACCGCAACCGTCAGCTCGTGCTCGCCACCTCCGGTCATCACCCCTTTCAGCGGTGTGACATCCGCAAAGTCCCTGCCCCAACCCAGAATGATGTAGCGCTCGTCCGGCAGGCAGCCATTGGTCGGGTCAATTTCCAGCCAGCCCCAACCGGGCACATACACCGCCAGCCAGGCATGGGTCGCGTCCGCCCCCAGCAGCTTTTCCTGGCCGGGTGGCGGCAGGGTTTCCATGTAGCCGCTGACATAGCGCGCGGCCAGGCCCAGTGAGCGCAGGCAGCCAATAGCCAGATGGGCAAAATCCTGACAGACCCCACGGCGGTTGGCGAGCACCTCATCAACCGGTGTCGCTACCGTGGTGAAGTCCGGATCATAGGTAAAGTCGTTGAAAATCTGCTGATTCAGGGCGCAGACGGCATCCACCAGATTGCAGCCCGGGGTAAAGCTCTGCCGGGCATAATTGAGCAGGCTGTCGTGCTGCTGCACAAAGGCGGAATCCAGCGCAAACAGACGGGCTTCCAGGGTGTCGGCATTGCTGTAGGCCAGATCCTGCCGCAGGGCCTGTACGGCATCCTCCCAGGGTATGCTGGCAAAAATATCCTGGCTGGGGCGTTGCCGGGTTTCGACTTCGCAGGTCAGGGTTACCTGCAAATTGCTGTGCAGCTGCTCAAGCGAAAAATACACCACCCGGTTGCCGAAAAAATCGGTTCGTTCGCGTTGACGCACCGGCGCCGGGTCGATGCTTACCCGGGTCTCGCCGACCCATTGCCAGGGCAGCTCACGCGGCAACATACGCGCTTCGTTATGGCTCAGGCTGACCTGGCCGCTGTAGTCGTAGCGAGTGGTATGGCGCAACTGATATTTCATGCTCAATTACCGTATTGCATGGTGACCAGCTGTCGCGGCAGCTCGACATGACTGAAGTGACTGTGGGATACCGCATTGGACAGCTCGGCCATGGGCCGGATCAAGCGGTCAAGCAGATCCGTCAGTGCGGCACGTGCCTCTGCCGAGTGCTCCAGATCGCCCAGGGTATTGATATCTACCAGGTGCAGGCTGCTGCTGGCCTCAATGATCAGCCGGGTTTCCAGGTTGCGGTAGGGTGAGCTACCCGGGCTGGGCAAGCGCTCTATCTGCCGCGCCAGACGCTTGAGCATATAGCCCACCGAACGCGGGTTGGCCTCATCAAACAGCAGCAGATCAAGAATCGCCGAAGGGTGCAGCTGTGAGCGATAACGCCGGCGGTAGACAGTGAAGTTATCCGTGGTCGCCAGCACCACTTCCCACAACGGAATACCCGGTTGCTTGGCGGTCAACAAGGCCAGCTTGAGCAATTCGAGGCTGCTCAGGGTGCGTTCAATAAAGCGCCCGATGTCGAGAAAACGCCAGCCATAGTGGTGCGGCATGGTTTCATTGCACAGGCCGAAAAAGGCCGCCAGATCCAGCACCATGGCTTCCAGGTGACGCTGCCCGACGACGATGCCCCGCGTGCGCGACAGGTTATTGAAACGCTGGCGCATGCCGTTGATGGCGCGCCAGGTATCATCACCCAGGTGGTCGCGGACCGAGCGGCTGTTGCGCACAAAATGGCCAAACAGCTCAGGCAGCCCATCCGGCTGATCATCATTGAACAGCTGCAGCAAGCGATCGCGAAAAGCAATGTAATCCCGCGAAAAGCGCTGATTGGCAATCGGCAGGTCTTCCTCATCGATATCCGTCGGCAATCCACTCTCGGCATCGACCGGAATTTCCAGCGCGGTCAACAGGTCGGGCAGAATGTGTACGCCCGCTTCCAGCCGATCTTCCTGCAACAGACGGGCAAGGGACTCGCGTAACAATCTGGACCGGGTATCCAGGCGTTCGCCATAGCGTCCCATCCAGAACAAACTTTCGGCAACCCGACAGGGCAGGTCCTTGCCATCCCGGGTCACCACGATCGGGCCCTGCGCCTGGCGCAGCAAGCTGATATGCGGCTGCGGTACCGGCGCCATCACCCAGACATCCTTGACCGTGCGGCTCTGCATCAAGGGTGAGCCCGGCTCCCCTACCCAGGCCAGACCACCGGGCATCACCCGGTAGTTGCGCTGACCGACGGGTTTCTCAAGATCATCCGGTTCTACCAGGGTGAAGCAACGCAGGGTCGTATGCTGGGCTTCCAGGCGGCGGGTATGCGGATTGAAGCCCGCTGTTACCGCCGTGTCCAGTGGCCGCTGGGCAGTAAACAAGTGCGGCCGGCGCTCCAGATCCAGGCGCAGATGCTGGATGGCCGTGGAATCCAGTTGGTCTGGATACAGGCTGACCCCGGGTTGGCTGATGTCGCGCAGCACCCAGCTCTCCAGGTCATGCAGCACTTCATTGCGCGCCAGGGCATCACCGCACCAGCGAGTATCCCGGCACGGCAACAGCAAGGTTTCACCCAGCAGGCGCTGGCACAGCGCCGGCAGGAATACCGCCAGCGCCGGATGCTCCAGCACACCGGTACCCAGCGCATTGGCAATACGTACTTCGCCATTACGCACCGCCTGTAACAGCCCCGGCACACCGAGCAGGGAATCCGGACGTAATTCCAGTGGATCGCACCAGGGGTCGTTGATCATGCGCACAATGACATCCACCTGGCTCAAGCCACCCAGGGTGCGCATCTGCACCTGGCCGCCGCGCACCACCAGATCGGCGCCTTCGACCAGCGAGAAGTTCATGTAATTGGCCAGCCAGGCATGCTCGAAATACCCCGGGCTACCTGGCCCCGGCGACAACAGTACAATGCTGGGATTTTCCTTTTGCCCGTTGGCCAACGCGGCCAGGCAACGATGCTCGGCTTGCAGAAAGCCGGCCAGACGCTTGATCGGTGCATCGCGGTAAACGCCCGGCAAGGCTCGCGCCAGGGTGATACGGTTCTCCAGGGCATAGCCGGCGCCCGCCGGTGACTGGGTCCAGTCGCCGAGTACCTGCCACTGGCCACTGGCATCGCGGGTCAGATCAATGCCATGCCGGCTCAACCGCGGCCGCTCCTGCTCCTGCTGCTCATCGGCGGCAGCAAACAGGAAACCCGGGTGGGTGTACACCAGTTCCGGGGGTAACAGGCCCTCACGGCTCACCCGGCGTTCGCCATAGAGGTCATCCACCAGGTGCTCAAGCAGGCGGCTGCGCTGGGTCAAGCCCGCCTGCAGGCTGTCCCACTCCGGCGTACTGATGACAAAGGGCAGGCAGTCCAGTTGCCAGGAACGCAGCTGGCCCGGATGGTCCTCGTAGGGATTGAAGGTCACGCCGTTTTCATGCAGCAGGTTCTGCGCTTCTTCCGAACGCAGAGCGAGGGTCTCTGGGCCCAGCTGGGCAAACTCATCCAGCAGCTGCTGCCAATGGGCACGCAGCTGGCCGTTGCTGTCCTGTACCTCACTGAACTGTGTGGCCGCGGGCAAGCCGTCCAGCAACGACTGGATAGCGGTTGGAGCGATGCTGCTGTGCTGCATAGAGATTACCCGCGAGCTGCCCTACAGCAGCCCGCCCAGTGATGACAAAAGCGCATTATAAACCAGTTGGCGGTACCCCGGCGCGGCGTAAATCCAGTGTATGCGGGTATTCCTGCCCCGGCGCCTGGGCAATGCGTTGCATCGGCCCCTGCGTATGCCCATAGGACCAGAAACGCGCCATGCGCCGGGACTCGGCCTCGTTGGCATTGATCGGGAAATGCTCGAAATTACGCCCCGCCGGATGCACCACATGATAAGTACAGCCACCCAGGGAACGCTCGTTCCAGCGATCCACCAGATCAAACACCAGCGGTGCCTGCATCGGAATCATCGGATGCAGCGCCGACGAGGGTTGCCAGGCCCGGTAGCGTACCGCTGCCACAGCCTCGCCAGGCACACCGGTAGATTGCAGCGGCACCTTGAATCCATTGCAGGTCAGCATGTGCCGGGCGGCATTGAAATCCTGCACCTTGACCTGCAAGCGCTCGACCGAGGAGTCGACATAACGCGCCGTGCCCCCGCCGCTGCTCTCTTCACCCAGCACATGCCAGGGTTCAATCGCCTGCTGCAGCTTGATGCTGACGCCATCGTATTGCACCTCACCCAACTGCGGAAAACGGAATTCCAGATGCGGGCGGAACCATTCCGCTGAAAACGCAAAACCATGACTGCGCAAGTCCTCGATCACCTCAACCAGATCACGCCAGAGAAAATGCGGCATCATCCAGCGATCATGCAGCGCAGTACCCCAGCGGGTCAGCGGCTGGCGATAGGGCTTGGCCCAGAAACGCGCCACCAGGGCGCGGATGAGCAGCTGCTGCATCAGGCTCATTTCCGCATGCGGCGGCATCTCGAAGCCGCGTAGCTCCAGCAGCCCGAGGCGGCCGGTGGCGGTATCCGGCGAATACAGCTTGTCGATACAGAATTCGGCGCGATGGGTATTGCCGGTGATATCAGTGAGCAAATGGCGCAGCAGACGATCGACCAGCCAGGGCTGGGGCACTTCACCTGCGGGCATCTGCGACAGCGCGATCTCCAGCTCGTAAAGGGCTTCATTGCGGGCCTCATCGACCCGCGGTGCCTGACTGGTCGGGCCGACAAACAAGCCGGAGAACAGATAGGACAGGCTCGGGTGGTGCTGCCAGAATGTCAGCAGACTGGCGAGTAGATCGGGCCGGCGCAGGAAGGGAGAGTCCGCCGGTGTCGGCCCACCCAGGGTGACGTGGTTGCCACCCCCGGTGCCGGTATGGCGACCATCAAGCATGAACTTCTCGGTACCCAGCCGGGTCTGGCGCGCTTCTTCGTAGAGAATCCGGGTGTTGCGCTCCAGATCGCGCCAGCTGCGCGCCGGCATGACGTTAACCTCGATCACCCCGGGGTCCGGCGTGATCATGAACTTCTCCATGCGCGGATCACTGGGTGGCGGGTAACCCTCGACACACACCGGCATTGTCAGGGCGGCAGCGCTTTGCTCAACCGCTGCAATCAGCTCAAGAAAATCTTCCAGCTTGCCGGTGGGCGGCAGGAAGACAAAGAGTTTACCGTCGCGGGGTTCGACACAGAGCGCGGTAGCAATGATCTCCGGCGGGGTAATATCCGCTGTCTGCTCCTGCCACTCCTGCCCCTTTGCCAGCACATGCAGACCAACACCCGATAGACCCGGTGCCGGTGTCAGGCTGTAACGACTGGCCACTTCGCCATGGACGTCGGGCAGCGCTGGCGGGTTATCGAACAGTGAGCGCGGCTGCGGCTCTTCCCGCCGCTTCAGCGGCAAGGCTGACAGCGGCAGGCGCAGGCCCATGGGTGAATCACCCGGCACCAGATAGAGATGCTCGCGGCGCAGCGGCCACTCGCCAGATTGCCAGCCATCGTCCTTGTCCGTGCGCGCCAGCGGCAAGGCCAGGCCGACTTCGCGATCCAGCCCCCGCTCCAGCAGACGCGCCAGTCGATGGCGGTTGGCATCATCGCCCAGATCTTCACCCTTGAGGTCAACGTCTATGGGTTCGTTGCGCTCTTGCCACAGGTAATAATAGCCATCTTCATAGCAGGGAATCAGGCAGCGCTCAGACACGCCAAGTCGCTTGACCAGTTCGGCGGCAAAACGCCTGGCCTCGGCTTCCTTGAAGCCGTAATCCTGTTCGATGTTGGCCAGCCATTGGTCGTCATGCCACACCGGCTCACCATCATGGCGCCAATAACAGGCCAGTGCCCAGCGTGGCAGCGGCTCACCCGGGTACCACTTGCCCTGCTGGTAATGGATCAGCGAGCCGGGGGCGTAATGCGGGCGCAAGCGCTGCAGGAGTTGTTCAGACAGCTTGCGTTTGGTCGGACCCTGGGCGTCGATGTTCCATTCTGGTGCGTCCATATCATCGATGGCAACAAAAGTGGGCTCGCCACCCATGGTCAAGCGCACATCGAGCGCCTCCAGCTGGGCATCGATCCGGTCGCCGAGTTGATCGATCTGCTGCCACTGGTCACGGGTATAGGGCAGGGTTACGCGCGGATCTTCATGCACCCGTTCAACCGACATATGCACATCGAACTCGACCTCGCAGGGCTCGGTCGCACCGGTAATGGGCGCGGCACTGCTTGGGTCCGGAGTGGCCGCCAGCGGCAAGTGCCCTTCCCCGGCAAACAGGCCTGAGGTCGGGTCCAGCCCGATCCAGCCCGCACCGGGAATGAACACCTCGGTCCAGGCGTGCAGGTCGGTAAAGTCAACCTCGGTACCTGAAGGCCCATCCAGCGCCTTGACGTCAGCGGTCAACTGGATGAGGTAACCCGATACAAAGCGGGCTGCGAGCCCGAGATGGCGAAAAATCTGCACCAGCAGCCAGGCGGAATCACGACAGCTGCCCTGAGCCAGCTGCAGGGTTTCTTCCGCGCTCTGTACCCCGGGCTCCATACGGATCAGGTACTTGATGTCGTTTTGCACCCGCTGGTTCAGCTCGACCAGAAAGGTCGCGATACCCTGCGGCTCACGCTTGACCTGTTGCAACCATTTTTTCAGCAAGGGGCCGGATTCAGTGACCTCCAGATAGGGGTGCAGTTCTTTCTTCAGCGCCTTCGGGTAGCTGAAAGGAAAGGCTTCGGCATAGTCTTCGACAAAAAAATCAAAGGGATTGACCACCGTCATGGGCGCGATCAGTTCGACATCGATATGCAGATGATCGATCTTTTCCGGAAACACCAGGCGTGCAACATGGTTGCCAAAGGGGTCCTGCTGCCAGTTGATGAAATACTCACCACCACTGACCTTGAGGCTGTAGGCCTCGACCGGGGTGCGGCAGTGCGGCGCCGGGCGCAAGCGCACCAGGTGCGGCGACACGGAAACGGGCTTGTCAAAGCGGTAATGCGTACGGTGTCTG
>JAMCWB010000011.1 GCA_023475025.1 Gammaproteobacteria bacterium | reverse complement strand
CATCAACCACTCGAAACGAAAACGGAATAACTGCGTCGGGTAATACCAGAGCAAAGCCGTACCCGCCCCGGCAAACAACATGGCACCGAACTGATTAACCCGCGACAGGAACAAAAACAGCTCAGGCTGCAGCGCCAGTTCACGCGTGGTATACACCGCAGGCCACCTGGTACCAGAAATTAAACGGCAAGTCCGTCAGCGCTCGCGCACCCAACAGACGAACCTCAACCCACTCGGCATCCGTGAAAGGGTAAGCAGACACCAACAGCTGCAAGGAGGACGCTTGCTGCATCTGCCACAACACCGCCTGGCGCGCAAAAAAACGGTTGTAGTCAACATAGAGCGCCACATCATCCGGCTCTGCCAGCAGATCACCCGGCTCCAGCTCCAGCGCCAACGCCCCCGCACGCACAACCAACACACGGTCACCCAGCTGCACACCCTGCGGTGCCGCCTTGCCCAGACGCGACACCACAACCTGATCACCCACAGGCGCAAGACTCAAACCCAGCGCAGGGGGCTGCACAGCCAGATATACGGCAACAAGAAACAGCAACACGGCCAACGCCAGGCCGGTGGAAAGAATGCGGGAGGGTGGGCGGTCGTTATACACAGCAGAGCGTTACCTGGTCCGTGGTTGCTCTGGGGAGTGTAGTTGAGCGAAGTACTTTTGACGCGTGGCAAGCCTATCTAGCGATCACATACATCCATGCGTCGGCGGATACTACCATTCGTCCTCATTCGATGGGATATGCAAAAAAACAAATCTATGTTGAGCGCATGAAAATCCATGGAGAGATCAATGGCAGCCACAGCCCAAAAAGGATTCACATTAGTTGAGCTGAGCGTTGTGCTGGCATTAGTGGCTATATTTGCCACCATAGCCGTCCCGAGCTTTGTGAATACCATCAGAGACAATCAATTGCAGGCGCAAGCCGAGGAGTTCAATGCCCTGCTCCAGTACGCGCGCAGTGAATCGGTTATTCGCCGACGTGCCGTCAATGTTGCTATTAACGACGGCGTTTTAGATGTAATGGCTGGCGGGCAATCACTTCGCACCATCACTGTAGGATCGAATGTCATCGATGTAGATGTTAGTTCGACCTTGATCACCTTCCGGCCCAACGGCACGTCCAGTACGGGTGTTTTTACCGCTGCTTTCTGTAGGGATAACAAGCCCGAACTAGGTTATGTAGTTTCAGTTCTTGGTAGCGGCAGAGTAACACTACATCCCAGAGGTCGTAATGAAAATGGAACTGCTTTGGGGAGTTGCTCGGTATGAGATCATCCAATAAGGGTTTTTCGTTGCTCGAAGTATTGATCACCCTCATTCTGGTCACCTTTGGCATTTTAGGCATGATGGCTATGCAAGGTCGTGCCATTCAGTTTACCGCTGACTCGTTACATCGTACGCAGGCCGCCATACTCACCAACGAGCTGATTGAAGCTGTTCGAGCCAATCCAACAGCATTTACAACCAATGAAAACTCTCCAATTTACTTTAACGGAACTCTTCCTGATGCGGAAGAAGACTGTCTCGAAACTGACAGCCTTGAAACCTTCATGGGCTGCTGGATAAATAAAGCCCAAACGACCCTACCCGGTGCTGCGGATGCTGATGTCAGCTCACTATTCTATGTTTGCCGAACAAATACACCCGGCAGGAATAGTTGCGGCAACGGCTCGGTGCTTGAAATTCAGGTTGCCTGGCGTGCTGCAGGTGAGAACTGTTTAAACGACAGCAACAACGTGCAACCAATTTGTACTTACCGCGTAAGGACACAAATATGAAACCAAAACAACGCGGCTTATCACTCATTGAGTTATTGGTTGCACTGGCAATCAGTAGCCTGTTGATTCTTGGTATTACTCAAATTTACATCGACAACAAGAGTAACTATCTATTTCAACAAGGGCAGAGTGACAACAACGAGAACGCCCGTTATACATTGTTGGTTCTTGAAGAAGAGCTGCGCCGTACGGGTTACCGTATTCAGCCTGATTTAGCCCGAGAGGAAGCATTCCGTGCTGAAAGCCGGGGGAATTGTGCTTTTGATCGGGGTGAAGTCATAAACTTTAATGCAAACGCACAGCGTATTTGTCTGCGCTATCAGCCCCAGCGCGATGGTTTGGTCGCCTGTGATGGCGCCCCGCAGACCGGCCCTGCGGAACCTTATAATAGCTCTGCGCCATCTGGTGGAGCAGCCCCCAATATTATTGTCGAACTCGACTATTTCTCTGGCGATCTTCGTTGCAACGGGCAACCGGTGACCAACAATCTTGTGGACTTCCAACTTGAATTTGGCGTCAACGATCAAGATCTGCGTGAAGCATTGACATATACCTCGGCACCTACAGCTGCCGAGGCAATACAGTCCGTTCGCTACGCAGCTTTGGTGAAAAGTCGCTCCGAAAACCTTGCCGACAATACTGAAAGCACCGTCTTTGCGCGCTGGCAAAGCTCGCGCTATGGCCTTGAAGGTGCCACCGCACCCGACCGGGCGCTCTACCAGATTGCTGAAAGCACGATCAATTTGAGGAACCTGACCCGATGAACACGTCGCTATCGATCCGCCATCATCATGCTCCCCGCCCTCAACAGCAAAAGGGTGCGGTTCTGGTTATCGCACTGGTCTTTTTGATCATTCTGACCACGCTTGCCGTGACCAACATGCGTGAAGTTGCCCTGGAGTCGCGCATTACCGGTAACTTGATTGATCAAAAAAGTTGTTTCAATGCCGCCGAGGCCGGCCTCCGTGACGGAGAATTCCGCGTTGCTGGCCGACTACACCCTGAATCTCCAGGAAGCTATCCGGTGATCCCGATTTCGACTGTCGCCGGCATTAATCGGATTGGCCCACCCGATACTGTAAGCGACTGTTCAGATCTGGGCTTCGAGCAGGCCTGCGTTTTCGACGCCAAGCCAGCCTTTAATCAGGTTTTTACTGCCGAAGAAGCAGCCATGGCGGCATCAGGCACCGTTGGCTCGAACGGTTTTGGTGGGGCTCGGGCATTTTCACCTGATGGCGTAACCGTGATGGACCAGGAAGTCGTTTGGTATGCACTGCCCTACGACGCCGGAGCGTCGCAAGGCGAATCCATTTCTCCCGAATATGGAAATCTGCAGAGTGGCGTCGGCACCTTCTTTCACGAAATCAATGCTCGGGCTACAGACAACACCTGCGAGACACGCTTGCGTTCGACCGTTCGCCGTGTCTACCTCTGATCAACAGGAATCCAGTGTATGAATACGCTAACCAACATGAAAAAAACCTTGATCAGCGGCAGCGCCTTCGCCCTGCTTCTCCATGCAGCCAGCAGCTACGCAGCACTGGATGTAAGCCAGCAGCCTTTGATGCTGGTGGACTCAGTGGCGCCTAATCTTATTTTCTCACTGGATGACTCCGGAAGTATGAAAAGGTCTCACGTACCGGACGGTATTGCAGCTGATGCAACGATGCGAACAAGGCGTGTGAAATCCTCAGACTTCAACCCAATCTATTTCAACCCTGATGTTGAATACATCATTCCAACTGGCGTGGACTCAAGTGGTGCGGATATCAACTACAGCTCCACTTTCAGTAACGCACCACATATGGGTTTCAAGCCTCAATTCGGCACTGTTGATCTGAGAGATAGTTATAGGGCAACTTGGTATTGTACGAGAGATCTTGTTGGCGACTGCTCGTACACTGACGATGGCTTTGGCAGTATCAAAGAGCTTGCAGAAAACCCTGCAAGCGATTTCCAGGTAAGTCAGTTTATAGGTTCAGCTACGTCCCTGAACATAAATACAGCCAGCGGCATAACCTATAGAGTTAGTAGGACTGGTAGGAGTGGTAGTAGCTGTTCAGCACAGCTCATATGGAACGGGATTAACTTTGGAAATACCAACCATTGCGCAGTAACAGGTTCGAATGATAGTAACCGTGGAATAAGTATTGACCTAAGACAACGCGCAGTACCCGCCTACTATTACACGTTCGACCCAACTGTTCCTGGCTGCCCAACGAACGGCTCCACTGCTAACGATAATTGCTACCGGATCAATTTCGTCACCAACGCAGAGCAACAAAACTTTGCCATCTGGTATTCCTTCTACCGTGATCGCGCCCTGGCGACTCAGAGTGCTGCCCTATTGGCCTTTTATGACTTACCGTCGTCTACCCGTCTGACGTGGCAGTCACTCAACAACTGTACCAATCTCAATAGCGGTGCTAGGGGCTGTGGCAATAATAGATTCCGGGCATTTACCAATCGCCACAAAGCCAACTTTTTGCAGTGGCTAATAGATGCCCAGTTTTCCGGTGGCACCCCTCTCAGGCTCCAGCTTGACCGAGCCGGGAAGTTCCTGCAGTCCGATGTTGCATGGGCTAATAACCCGAACCCATTTACTGCATCTGGCGGTAATGGCCAGACAGTAACCAATCCGGTTCATGCCTGCCGACCAAGCTTTAACATCGTGATGACAGACGGTATGTGGAACGGAGCTAACGGATCACCAACTGGCATTTTGCGCGCCGATCATACAAACTTCACAACCCCTGACGGCACTGAATACAGTAATACTCGTCGCCCATTTGCGAATGCAACAACCAATACACTAGCTGACTTGGCGATGCACTACTGGGCTACAGACTTGAACACAAGTCTTGACAATGAAATAAAGCCCTTCATCCGATTCCCTAACAGCAACAGCGCAGCTCAGTTTTGGGATCCAAGAAACAACCCAGCCACCTGGCAAAGCATGACCAACTACATGGTGGGTGTAGGTTTGAATGAAGCGCTAAACAATGCTTCTGTACCATGGGAAGGTGATACCTTTACCGGTGGCTATCTCAATATCCTGAATGGCACAGCCAATTGGCCCGCTGCGTCAGGTGGACATGCTAATAACGTCTATGATCTCTGGCATGCAGCAGTAAACTCCCGCGGCGAGTTTTTCAGTGCTGACCGACCTGAAGAGATCGTCAGTGCATTTGAACAAATCATCAATCGTATCGCTGAACGCACCTCTACTGCAGGTCGACCAGGCGTTTCAGCATCGGTGAGTCTTGATGGAGACCTTGCTGACGCAACGATCACCAACAGAATCTTTGAGACTGTTTACGACAGTACCGACGGATGGACAGGCGATATAGTTCGTCGTGATATCGTCAGGCAAGGTGATGGCACAGTAACATCCAACGAAATCTGGTCTGCCGCAAACAAAATCACCAATCAGGGCAGCAGTCGCAACATTTACATGCGTGGCTCAGGTTCATCCGGACTGACCAGCTTTTCCTGGAGTGCCCTATCAGCTGAAGAGCAAGCCATCTTCGCCATCGACCCACTTGCTCCTTCAGCAACCCCCAATCCAACCCGTGGTCAACAGCGTGTTGAGTATATCCGTGGGGTGCGGACTGGAGAGGGTGTCAATGACAATCAATTCCGCCAGCGACGTGTTCTTTTGGGTGACATCATCAACTCCAGTCCAGTAATCGTTGGTCCTGCTAACAATATCCCTTACCTCATGGACCGGATTGATGGTAACCCCGGTGACTATCTTGACTTTGTACGCGCCTCAATGAATCGTCCTGAGCTTGCTTATGTCGGTGCCAACGACGGCATGCTTCATGCCATTTTTGCCGGTTCGCGTGAAACGACTGAAACTCAGCAAGGCTTTGAAGGCGGCAAGCAAGCCTTTGGTTTTATTCCCAGCGCAGTGATTCCCAACCTTCCTCGACTCACTGCACAAAGTTACACAGGTGGTAATCACAGATTCTTTGTTGATGGAACCCCGGTAGTCCGGGACGTCTATTTTGATAATGCTTGGCGTACTGTCTTGATTGGCACTCTGCGCGCAGGTGGAAAATCAGTCTTTGCTTTGGATATAACCAATCCAGGGCTCGACGGCTCAGGAGTGAAACTACTCTGGGAAATCAGCAATCAGGATGCGGATTTTGCTGATCTCGGCTACAGCTTCGCCCGGCCTGAAATTGCTCGCCTACACAGTGGCCAATGGGGCGTTTTGCTTGGCAACGGTTACGACAGCGTGGACGGTAAAGCCGTCATGTATGTTATTGACATTGCAACCGGGAGTAGACTCGCAGCGCTGGAAGTTGATGATGGCAGTGACAGCCCCAATGGTCTATCTAGCGTTCGTGGTGCCGATAATAACAGCGACGGAATTGTTGACTATGCCTATGCAGGTGACTTACAGGGCAATCTGTGGCGTTTTGACCTGGTTACCACTGGCAACGTCACAGCGCCTGACCCCTTCGCGAGTAGTGTTGTCGGTACACTTTCACCTAGCTCCTTCGCAGTTTCTTACGGCGGCAGCCCGATGTTTACTGCAACGGCAAGCAACGGCCAGCCACAGGCGATAACCGGCTTGCCCTCCTTAGTCAGGCATCCAACGCGTCGTGGATACTTGGTGATTGTAGGCACAGGCAAGTATTTCGAAACGTCAGATGCCTCTCCCGATACCAGCAAAGCCAATACCGTTTATGCAATCTGGGATCGCTATACGCGCCGTCAGTCCACCAGCAGCTCACTGGCGCTTGCCAGTCGAAGCAATCTGCAAATACAGTCCATTACTCAGGAAACAACGACCAGTTTTGGGGGCGTTCCCAGTACTGTTCGGGTGGTCAGTGACAATAATATCCAGTGGTATCAGGCTGGAACAACACCTGCCGATGAAGACAGTGAAAGTCGCGTCAATCGCCGTGGCTGGGCCCTCGACCTGACCGTCAGCAATACCCTTGATGGTGAGATGATGGTCAATGATATGCTGGCTCGCGGCGGCACATTGCTGTTTAGTACCATAACGCCCAATGATGATCCCTGTGCTGACGGGCTCAGTAGCCGGCTTTACGGTATCAATGCTGCCACAGGTGCTCGGCTCTCACGTCCGCCGTTTGACTTTAGCCGTGATGGCCGCATATCTGGTGATGACTTCCTGAGCATAGGTGGCAATCTGGTCCCTCCCTCAGGAATTGATCTCGCTATTCCAGGTGGCATTCCACTTACACCGGATGGTTTGATTTGTGGCAATGACGGTCAATGTATTGAGTTCATCGTTCCGCCAGAAGACCAGGGCAGGACCAGCTGGCAGGATATGCCGACGCCCGAGCCTGATGATGACGACGATGAAACTGATCCAGCTGATGAGGGCTAAGCAGATATGATGCGCACTCTAGAAACCAATCGAGGCTTTTCACTCATCGAGCTCATGGTGGTTGTGGTGATTCTCGGTATTATCGCAACTATTGCCCTGCCTAGTTACCGTGAGTATGTGCTCCGTGGTAACCGGGCAGAGGGTCAGGCGCTACTGACAGAGGCGGCCGCACGCCAGGAGCGTTTTTACGCTCAGAATGCGGCCTACCTCACCGATAACGCAAATCGCAGCCGCCTTGGTGTGAATGAACAGCGCTATGCCGACCTGTATACTCTTACAATAGGCACGGCTGCTAACGATGGCGGCTACACTCTGACAGCCGTACAGTCTTTTGGTGATACCGCCTGCGGCAATCTCACACTGAATGCACGCGGTGAGAGAGGAAGGACTGGCTCGGGGAAGTCAGTTGATGATTGTTGGCGCTAACCCCCACTCAGCGTCCTGGTCTTCAGGATTTGGCATAGTGCGGTGATAAAGACCAAAGGGCGCTAACGTGAGTTTGTAATGTCCCCTATACGTCTCGGGTCACATTGATGGAGATCTTATCTAAATCACTGTAAAAACCGTGAACCATTTCACAGCTTGCACCTGCTGCGCTGCACAGCCAGGCCTGCTGTGCTTTAACATGAGTTGTACAGTCTGTAAGGAGATCACGGATGATCTTGTTTCGTTTTCACGGTTTTACCCTGATTGAACTCTTGGTGGCCCTCGCCATTGCCGCTCTGCTGCTGACTATCGGTGTGCCTGCCTTTGGTAATTTGATTGATCGTACACGCATGGATGCAGACGCCAGTGAGCTCTTGCGTAGCTTGCGTTATGCCCGTCAGGAGGCGGTACGCACTAACCAGACCATCACCATCGCGCCCCTCGCTGAGCGCGACTGGAATCAGGGCTGGGTGATATTTATCGATAACAACCACAACGGCGAACTGGATGCGGATGAGACGATCCTGCGCGCCTTTGAGGGAGTCGGGCGTTCCGATATCCGCGCCAATACGCCGCTGTCACGCTATGTGCGCTATAACGCGCTGGGCCAGTCGCAGTTGCTCAATGGTGGCTTTCAGGCCGGTACTTTCCGCTTTTGCCCACACGATCTGACCCAGCCGGGGGTGGTGATGGTGGTTAATCGGGTTGGGCGGGTGCGGGTGTCAAGGGAGGTGATTGGGTGGGGGTATTGTGAGGGGTAACCCTCTCCCACGAGTGGGAGAGGGATTATATACGTCAGGTACGGTATTCGGCGTTGATGCGGACGTATTCGTGGGACAGGTCGGTAGTCCACAGGGTTTCCTGGTAGTCGCCGCGGTGCAGGTCGATGCGGATGGTGATTTCTGCTTGCTGCATGACGCGGGCGCCCTGGTCTTCGGTGTAGCTGTCGGCGCGGCTGCCCTGGTGGGTAATGCAGACATCATCCAGGTAGACATCGATCAGCTCGACATTCAGTTCCGGCACGCCGGCATAGCCGACAGCAGCCAGGATGCGGCCCCAGTTGGGGTCGGAGGCGAACAGGGCGGTCTTGATCAAGGGGGAGTGGGCGACGGCATAGGCGACATCCAGGCATTCGTCACGGTTGCCGCCGCCGTTGACCTGAATGGTGACGAACTTGGTGGCGCCCTCGCCGTCGCGCACGATGAACTGCGCCAGCTCGCGCATCACTTCGTTGATGGCATGCGCCAGCGCTGCGTAGTCGGCACTGTCGACATCGGTGATTTCGGTCATGTCCGCCTGATTGGTGGCGATCAGCATGCAACTGTCGTTGGTGCTGGTGTCGCCATCAATGGTGATGCGGTTGAAGGACTGATCAGCGGCGGTTTTAACCATGTTCTGCAACAGCGCCTGACTGATGCGCGCATCGGTGGCGATATAGCCCAGCATGGTCGCCATATTGGGACGAATCATACCGGCGCCCTTGGAGATGCCGGTGATGGTGACTGTGGTGCCCGCCAGTTGCAGGGTACGGCTGCTGCCCTTGGGCAGGGTGTCGGTGGTCATGATGCCACTGGCGGCGGCAGGCCAGTTATCCGGGCGCAGATCGGCCAAGGCATCAGGCAGGGCAGCAATGATCTTGTCCGCCGGCAACAGCTCACCGATAACACCGGTGCTGAACGGCAGTACCTGTTCGGCCTTGACGCCGGTCAGTTCGGCCAGGGCCTGGCAGGTTTTTTCCGCAGCTGCCATACCCGGCTTGCCGGTACCAGCATTGGCGTTGCCGGTATTTACCAGCAAGTAGCGCGGGTGCTGGGACAGACGGCGCTGGCACAGGGTGACCGGCGCAGCGCAGAAGGCGTTGGTGGTAAATACGCCAGCTACCACGGCTTCGGGCGCCAGTTCCATGACCACCACATCCTTGCGCCCTGCCCGCTTGATGCCGGCACTGCCGATACCCAGGCGCAAGCCAGGAACGGGACGCATTTCGGGTAGGGGGCCAAGTCCGACTGCCATGGGTAACTCCTTGCGATAAAAGCTGCCAGCGCAGCGCGATAATTCAGTTCTTGATGCGGTATTCGGCACTGCGCGCGTGCGCGGTCAGGCTTTCGCCGCGGGCCATCACGGAGGCTGTCTTGCCCAGTTCAGAGGCACCTTCCGGCGAGCAGAAAATGATCGAGGAGCGCTTCTGGAAATCATAGACACCCAGCGGTGAAGAGAATCGCGCGGTGCCGGAAGTCGGCAATACGTGATTCGGCCCGGCGCAGTAGTCGCCCAGCGCTTCCGGGGTAAAGCGCCCCATAAAGATAGCGCCGGCATGGCGAATCTGCGGCAGCAAGGCTTCCGGATCAGCCACAGACAGCTCCAGATGCTCCGGGGCAATGCGGTTGCTCAGCTCGCAGGCGTGCTCCAGGCTATCGACCTTGATCAGCGCGCCACGGTTCTCCAGCGAGATGCGCATCATGTCAGCGCGCTCCATCTCACCGAGCAGGCGGTCAAGACTTGCTTGCACGGCATCAAGAAACGCCTGATCGGGCGAGAGCAGGATCGACTGGGCGTCTTCATCGTGCTCGGCCTGGGAAAACAGATCCATGGCAATCCAGTCCGGATCGGTCTGACCATCACAGATCACCAGAATCTCTGACGGGCCGGCGATCATATCGATACCGACCTGGCCGAACACGGCGCGTTTGGCGGTAGCCACATAGATATTGCCAGGGCCGACGATCTTGTCTACCCGCGGCACCGTCTCGGTGCCGTAAGCCAGGGCAGCAACGGCTTGCGCGCCACCCAGGGTGAATACCCGATCGATGCCGGAAATACAGGCAGCCGCCAGTACCAGCTCGTTGATTTCTCCACGCGGTGTGGGCACCACCATAACCACTTCCGGCACCCCGGCAACCTTGGCCGGAATGGCGTTCATCAAGACGGATGAGGGGTATGAAGCCTTGCCACCCGGCACATAGATACCGACCCGGTCCAGCGGGGTGATTTGCTGGCCCAGCACGGTACCGTCAGCTTCGCTGTAGCGCCAGGACGGTTGCTGCTGTTTTTCGTGGTAGACCCGGACACGCTCGGCAGACACTTCCAGTGCCTGGCGCTGCTCCGGGCTGATGCGCTCCAGCGCCAGTTCCAGGCGTGCCCGATCCAGGGTCAGATCAGCCATGCTGGCTACATCCAGTGCATCAAAGCGTGCAGTGTAGTCCACCAGCGCGGCATCACCCTGGGCACGCACTGCGGCGATGATTTCATCCACACGCTCGTTGACGGCTTTATCCGACACGCCTTCCCAGGCCAGCAGCTGGTCCAGATGCTGGTCGAAATCAGCCTGATTGGCGTTCAAACGGGCGATTTTGACGGGTTTGGCGTTCATGATCAGGTCCTGTTCAGGTTGATTACATCGGTTTCAGGCGGCGCTGCGCTGCTCAACGGCGGCGGCCAGGGCATCAATCAAAGTCTTGATACGGGCATGTTTCATTTTCATCGAGGCCTTGTTGACCACCAGACGGGAACTGATGTCCGCAATCAGTTCCTGCGGCTCCAGGCCGTTGGCACGCAAGGTGTTGCCGGTATCGACGACGTCGATGATCTTGTCGGCCAGGCCGACCAGCGGTGCCAGCTCCATGGAGCCGTACAGCTTGATCAATTCTACCTGACGGCCCTGCTCGGCATAATAGCGGCGCGCGACATTGACAAATTTGGTAGCCACTTTCAGTCGGCCACCCGGCTCCGGGGTATTCACCGGGCCTGCAGTCATCAGTTTGCAGATGGCAATTTTCAGGTCCAGCGGCTCATAGAGGCCCTGGCTGCCGTACTCCATCAGCACATCCTTGCCCGCCACCCCGAGATCGGCAGCACCCTGCTCGACGTAGGTGGGTACATCGGTGGCACGCACAATCAACAGGCGCACGTTCGGATCGGTGGTCGGGAAAATCAGCTTGCGGCTCTTTTCCAGGTCTTCAGTCGGCTCGATGCCGGCCAGCTTCAATAGCGGCAGGGTGTCATCGAGAATACGCCCTTTGGACAAGGCAATGGTCAGTGTCTGGGTCATGTCGGCCTCTCAGGTCGTTACGCGGCGAATGCTGGCGCCCAGCAGCTGCAATTTCTCTTCAATACACTCGTAACCGCGATCGATATGATAGATGCGGTCAACCAGGGTGTCACCGTTGGCCACCAGGGCTGCCAGGACCAGGCTGGCCGAGGCACGCAAGTCAGTGGCCATGACGGGTGCGCCCTTGAGCTGGTCAACCCCGGTCACTACGGCAGTGTTGCCTTCCACCTGGATGTGCGCGCCCATGCGGCTGAGCTCCTGCACATGCATGAAGCGGTTTTCGAACACGGTTTCAATCACCGTGCCGGTGCCCTCGGCGATAGCATTCAGGGCGACAAACTGTGCCTGCATATCGGTCGGGAATGCAGGATAAGGCGCGGTACGCACGTTCACCGCCTTGGGGCGGCGGCCTTTCATGTCCAGACTGATCCAGTTCTTGCCGGTCTCGATCACGGCGCCGGCTTCTTCCAGCTTGAGCAAAACGGCTTCCAGAGTACTCGGATCGGTATCCTTGCATTTGACCCGGCCGCCGGTAATGGCTGCCGCAATCAGGAAGGTACCGGTCTCGATGCGATCAGGCATGACCGAGTAGCGTGCGCCGTGCAAACGCTCGACGCCTTCAATTTCGATAGTCGCGGTGCCGTGCCCCTTGATCCTGGCGCCCATGGCAATCAGGCACTCGGCCAGATCAACCACTTCCGGCTCACGGGCGGCGTTTTCCAGCACGGTCTTGCCCTTGGCCAGGGTGGCGGCCATGAGGATGTTTTCCGTGCCGGTAACGCTGACGGTATCAAAGAAGAAGTGGGCGCCACGCAGGCCGCCTTCCGGCGCACGCGCCTTGATGTACCCCTGATCAACCTCGATCTCGGCGCCCATGGCTTCCAGGCCGCGCAAGTGCAGATCCACGGGGCGCGAGCCGATGGCACAGCCACCCGGCAAGGCGACTTCGGCATAGCCGAAATGTGCCAACATTGGCCCCAGCACCAGAATCGAGGCGCGCATGGTCTTGACCAGCTCGTAGGGAGCCACCAGGGTGGAGATGGAACGCGGGTCCACTTCCACATTCAGGCGTTCATCCACCACCGGCTGCACGCCCATGCGGCCAAACAGTTCGATCATGGTGGTGATGTCGTGCAGGTGCGGAAGGTTGCAGATGGTCACCGCATCATCAGCCAACAGGGTAGCTGCCAGAATCGGCAAGGCGGAGTTCTTGGCTCCAGAAATACGTACTTCGCCGTCCAGTCGCTGGCCGCCGGTGATGAGCAGTTTATCCATTAATAGGTCTCTGTCTGCGCGCCCTCAGGCGCGGCTGGCCCACGCCTGGCGGGTAAAGAATTTCATGGTGACCGCGTGAATGCGGCCGTCGGTAATGGCGTCGTTGAGTACCGCATAGATGGTCTGCTGACGCTTGACGGGAGACAGCGCCGCCACCTCGTCACTGATGACAAACAGCTGGAAATTACAGCCTTCGCCATCGACTTCAACCTGGGTATCCGGAACCTGATCTTCGATCAGTTGCTTGACTTCAGCAGCTTGCATTTACACGTTCTCCTGTTGCTCGCCGGCGGCATGCTCGGCCAACCAGTCATCCAGACCGCACACCGCGGCCATACTCTGCAGCTGTTGCGGCAAGCCACTGAAAGTCAGCCGGGCGCCACGCTCATCAGCATTGCGCGCGGCACTCAGCAGCAATGACAGGCCGACGCTGTTGGCATGCTCGACCGCCGAGAGATCAACACAGACCTCGCTGCCGGCCTGGGCAACGGCTGCATGCAGCTGTGCCTGCAAGGCCTTGGCGTTGGTAAAGTCGATTGCGCCCTGCAGGCGGATCACGCCCTGATCAGCTACCAGTTGCGCACTCACTGCTGGACCTCTTGCTCGATCTCTTCGCGTGAAGCTGCAATGACCGAGCCCCAATCAGCGATCACGGCATCCAGGTCATTACGGTGCTGCTGCATGGCCTGGGCAAAGAGGTCCCGGAACAGCAGGCCGACATTGAAGCCTTCAACGATGACGTTACGCACCTTCCAGGCATCGTCGATGCGCACCATGGTGTAGGTCGCGCGATAGCTCTGACCGTTGCTGGTGCTGATATCCATATGCACGGCGGTGCGATCCGGACCTTGCTGGTCACGCGGACGCGGTTCGCGCACCGTAATCTCGCCGCCATTGAATTCCAGCAAGGCAGAGCCATAGAACTCAGCGATATTACTCTTGAAGGACTCGATAAAGCGGTCAATCTGATCCTGTGACGCGTTGCGGCTGTGGCGCACCGTCATCACGCTGCGCGCAAAGCCCTGGAAATCAACCACCGGCTCCAGCACGTCATTGAGGTCATTGACCAAGGCGCTGGTGTCTGCACGGTACTGTTCGCGATTGTCATTGAGCAGCGTCATGATGCGGCTGGCGGTATCGTCGACCACTTCCTGTGCGGACTTGGCACTGGCCTGGGCCATCAATGGCAAGGCCAGCAACAGGGCCAGGGAATAGTTAATCAGGCTACGCATGGGTATTCTCCGTTCAGTCCGAGCTGACCGTGTTCATCAGGAACCGGCCAATCATTTCTTCCAGCACCAGGGCTGACTGGGTGTCGTAGATCTCGTCGCCGTCGCGCAGCACATCCTCTTCGCCACCAATCGACAGGCCAATGTATTTCTCACCCAGCAGGCCTGCGGTCAGAATCGACGCGCTACTGTCACTGGGTACATTGTTGACCTCACTGTTAATGGCCAGTTCAACCCGGCTGGCGAAGCGGTCACGGTCATAGGTAACCCGCGACACCTGGCCCACGGTAACGCCGGCCAGGGTAACCCTGGCGCGCGGTGTGAGACCGGCGGCGTTGTCAAAGTAGGCCACCACGGTGTAGGTATTGCCCGGTGCGCTCAATGTCAGACCACTGACACGCAGGGCCAGCACCAAAAGCGCCAACACCCCGATAAGGATGAAAACGCCGACTGTCAGTTCCAGAGTACGGGTACGCATGTCAGTTTCCTTGCCAATCAGAACATCAAAGCCGTCAGAATAAAGTCCAGTCCGAGTACCGCCAGCGAGGCATAGACCACGGTACGCGTGGTTGCCCGGCTGATGCCTTCGGAGGTGGGTTCGCAGTCATACCCCTGGAAGACGGCAATCCAGGTAACGACAAAGGCAAAGACCACTGCCTTGATCATGCCGTTCATTACATCGTAACCAAAGGCCACCGAGGCCTGCATGTTGCCCCAGTAGGAGCCGTCATACACACCCAGCCAATCTACGGCGACCATGGCGCCGCCCCAGATACCGACCACACTGAAAATGGCCGCCAGAATCGGCATGGAAATAAAACCGGCCCACAAGCGGGGCGCAATCACATACTTGAGCGGGTCCACCCCGATCATTTCCAGGCTGGACAGCTGTTCGGTGGCTTTCATCAGGCCGATTTCTGCGGTCAGGGCCGAGCCGGCACGCCCGGCAAACAGCAAGGCGGTGACCACCGGCCCCAGTTCACGCAGGATGGTCAGCGCGACCATCTGGCCGACCGCAGACTCGGAGCCGAAGTCGATCAGGATATTGTAGCCCTGCAGGGCCAGTACCATGCCGATAAACAGACCCGAGACAATAATGATCGGCAACGAGAGCACGCCGACCGCATACAACTGACGGCATAACAGGTGGAAGCCACTGCCATAGGACGAGCGTCCGACAAGGGCATGCAACAGGAACACACCGGCCCGCCCAACAGCCGCCAGAACATCAAGGCCGATGCGACCGAGAGCCGCCAAACGATCAATCATGGCACTCACAGTTTGCGATCTCCCTTGAGCAGGTCATCTATATAGTTGTCCGCCGGATAGTGGAAAGGCACCGGACCGTCCGGTTCGCCCTGCATGAACTGACGGATGCGCGGGTTATCCGAGTTCATCAGTTCATCCGGCTCACCGTGACCCAGCACCTGACCATCGCCCACCACATAGAGGTAGTCGGCAATACTGGCGGTTTCTGCCAGGTCATGCGAGACCACGATACTGGTCAGGTTCAGAGCATCATTGAGCAGGCGGATCAGGCGCACCAGCACACCCATGGAAATCGGGTCCTGACCCACGAACGGTTCGTCATACATCATCAGCTGCGGATCCAGCGCGATCGCCCGGGCCAGCGCCACCCGACGCTTCATGCCACCGGACAGCTCATCCGGCGCCAGTTTCCAGGCACCGCGCAAGCCGACGGCCTGCAACTTGAGCATGACGATGTCGCGAATCATGTCCTCAGGCAGGTCGGTGTGTACGCGCAATGGAAAGGCCACATTCTCGAACACACTGAGATCAGTAAAAAGAGCCCCGCTCTGAAACAGCATACCCATGTGCTGACGGGCAGCGAACAGGTCCTTGCGGCCGAGCTCGGGGATATTCTGGCCATTGACCAACACCTGACCGCTGTCCGGGCGCAGCTGGGCGCCGATCAAACGCAGGAAAGTGGTCTTGCCACAACCGGAAGGCCCCATGATACCGGTCACCTTGCCGCGTGGAATGCGGATAGTAACGCCATCAAAGACGGTATGCTGACCCCTTTTGAAGGTCACATCATTCAGTTCTACGAGGTAATCGGTTGCATCGGTCATCGAACAGGCTCTGAGTACGGATTGGCGTTACCCGAGTAACGAACGGCGTAATATACCAGCTTGGCGGTCTGCGCCCAAGCTACACTGCTTGCAAGAGATGACAGCAGGATGAGAAAACCCGGATTACTGGGTATACTCCCCACCTCACTGAACCGGAAAGCGAGCACCATGCCGACACCCACTGCCGACTTCGATTTCATTGCTTCTGCCCAGCGCACCATTGACCTGGAGCGAGACGCCGTGGACAGCCTGCTGAGCCGCCTTGACGACACCTTCGAGCGCGCCTGTCAGACCCTGCTGGCGTGCCGTGGCCGCATCATTGTGACCGGTATGGGCAAGTCAGGGCATATTGGCAACAAGCTGGCTGCTACGCTGGCCAGTACCGGGTCGCCGGCCTTTTTTGTTCATCCGGGCGAAGCCAGCCATGGTGATATGGGCATGATTACCCGTGAGGATGTCGTCATTGCACTATCCAACTCGGGCAACACCAGTGAAGTGGTCACCCTGCTGCCACTGCTCAAGCGACTGGGTGTGCCACTGATCAGCCTGACCGGCAACCCTGACTCCACCCTGGCCAAGGCTGCCGTGGCGAATCTGGATACCGGCGTCACCCAGGAGGCCTGCCCGCTGAACCTGGCGCCCACTTCCAGCACCACCACTGCCCTGGTCATGGGCGACGCCCTGGCCATTGCCCTGCTCGAGGCGCGCGGCTTCAGTGCCGAAGATTTTGCCTTCTCGCATCCCGGTGGCAGCCTTGGCCGCCGCCTGTTGTTGCTGGTCGATGACATCATGCACGCTGGCGAGCGCATGCCGCTGGTCAGCACCGACACCTCATTACGCGACGCCTTGCTGGAGATGACCCGCAAGGGCCTGGGCCTGACCGGGATTCTGGCCGCTGACGGCACCCTGGCAGGCATCTTTACCGACGGCGACTTGCGCCGCACGCTCGATCAGTCGGTGGATATCCACCAGGCCCGTATTGACAGCGTAATGACGCCGCGCTGCAAGACCGTCCGCCAGGGCGCACTGGCCGCTGAGGCGTTAAAGATCATGGATGATGGCAAGATCAACGGACTCTTCGTGGTTGATCCTGCCGGCAACCCGGTAGGCGCCCTGAACATGCATGACCTGTTACGCGCGGGGGTGGTATGAACCAGGCCCAATTACAGCAACGGGCGGCAGCGATCCGCCTGGCCATTTTCGATGTCGATGGCGTACTCACTGACGGCCGCCTGTACTTCATGCCTGATGGCACCGAGTTCAAATCCTTTAACACCCTGGACGGGCATGGCATCAAGATGCTGATCAACAGTGGTGTCGAGGTGGCGATTATCAGTGGCCGCCAGTCACCGCTGGTTGAACGCCGTGCTGCCAACCTGGGTATCAAGCACCTGATCCAGGGCCGCGAAGACAAACTCAATGCACTGGCCGAGCTGCGCGAAATCGTTCCGGTCGAGCTGGATAAGATTGCCTTTCTCGGTGATGACCTGCCCGATCTGACAGTAATGCGCCGTGTCGGTCTCGGCATGGCCGTCGCCAGTGCCGACGCCTTTGTGCGCCAGCATGCCCATGGTGTTACCCAGGCCAATGGTGGAGCCGGTGCCGCCCGCGAATTCTGCGAATTCATCATGCGCGCCCAGGGTACGCTGGATGCCGCGCAGGCGGCTTATCTGTGATGCTTGGCCTGCCGCGTTATCTGGTCACCGGTATTGTCGGCGGGCTGATTCTCGCCCTCGCGCTGGCGGTGGGTTACTGGAACATTCGCCCGGCCAGCTTCGTGCCGGAACCGGTGATCAGCGACCCGGAACAGCCGGATTTCATTATTGGCCCGGCCTGGACCCTGATGCGTAATGACGCCGGCGAGCCCAGCTACCGTTTGACCAGTGAACGTACCACGCATGATGCTGCGCGCGGACAAAGCCGGCTGACGCAGCCTCACCTGACACTCTACCGCCCCGAGCCCGAGCCACCCTGGCAAGTCCAGGCGGCCCGCGCGCTGGTCAACGCTGAGGGTGATGAAGTCGAACTCAGCGACGATGTGGTGATCGAACAGACGCTAGCTAACGGCCAGCAACGACGACTGCTGACCGACGCAATGACCCTGTTCCCACCGCGGGATTATGCGGAAACCGCTGCAGACGTTAGAATTGAATACGCTCAGGGCGTCACCACTGCCCGCGGCATGCAGATTTTTCTCAATGACAGCCGCATCGAGCTGCTGTCCACGGTACGAGGCCGACATGAGGTCGATTAACTCTCTACTGCTGGCCGCCTTTTTACTGGCCAGCCCGGTTGCACTGGCGGCTGACGCCGAGCAACCCATCAACATCCAGGCCGACAGCGCCACCCTGGACGATGCGCGCAATACGGCCGTCTATCGCGGTGATGTGATTGTGACCCAGGGCAGCATGCGCCTGACCGGCAACCAGGTCACCCTGTCGATGAATGCTGATGGCGATATCGACACCTTGGTGTCCATTGGCAGCCCTGCCACCTGGCGACAGGACCCGCCCGAAGGCCGTGGCCAGATCAATGCCCGGGCACAAACCATTGAATACCATGCTGCCGCCCAGCGCGTCGTGCTCATTGAGCGCGGCCACCTGGATCAGGCCGGCGATACCTTCAGTGGCGACCTGATCACCTACGACATCAATCGCCGCGTAGTGGATGCCGGTCGCCGCGAAGGTGAAGCGGGCAGCGGGCAGCGCATCGAAATCACCATACAGCCGCGCAACCGCAGTGGTGACAACTGATTATGGCAACCCTTGAAGCCCAGCACCTGGCCAAGGCCTATAAAGGCCGTCAGGTTGTACGCGACGCCTCGGTGGCGATCAGCAGTGGTGAAGTGGTTGGCCTGCTCGGCCCCAATGGGGCCGGTAAAACCACCTGCTTCTATATGGTGGTCGGCCTGGTCAAGGCCGACGAAGGCATCGTCCGCATTGATGGCAAAGACCTGACCGCCCAGCCCATGCATGGCCGTGCCCGCGCCGGCATCGGTTATCTGCCGCAGGAAGCCTCGATCTTTCGCAAGCTGACAGTTGCCGAGAACATCATGGCCATTCTGGAGACCCGCAAGGACCTGAACCGCAAGGGTCGCGAGGGCAAGCTGGAATCACTGCTGCGCGAGTTCCACATTCATCACCTGGCGGATACCCGCGGCATGAGCCTGTCCGGCGGCGAGCGGCGGCGCGCCGAAATTGCCCGCGCCCTGGCCACCGAACCCCGCTTCATTCTGCTCGATGAACCCTTTGCCGGCGTTGACCCGATTTCAGTCAACGACATCAAGCAGATTATCGAGCATCTCAAGGACAAGGGTATCGGTGTACTCATCACCGATCACAACGTGCGCGAGACCCTGGATATCTGCGACAAGGCCTACATCCTCAATGACGGCCTGATCATTGCCGAGGGTTCTGCCGAGGATGTGCTGGCCAGCCAGGTCGTGCGTGATGTCTATCTCGGCCACAGCTTCCGCCTGTAATGGACGAACCCGCCCTGTTCCGCAGCCCCCAAGCCTGTTGCAGCTATGTTAAAGCGCACCGATTTCAGGCATCCTATGCCTTAACAAGATTCATTTTGCAGCCAAGGTTGAACGCCCACTGATGAAAGCCTCACTCGTCCTCAAGATGGGGCAGCAGCTGACCATGACCCCGCAGCTGCAGCAAGCCATCCGATTGCTTCAGCTATCCAGTCTGGACTTGCAGCAGGAGGTCCAGGAGGCCCTGGAAGTCAACCCTATGCTGGAAATGGCTGATGATGGCGATGATGACTTCACGGCGGCCGGCAAGAATGAACAAAGTGAAGGCGGCGACCATGACAACGGCGAGGAAGCCTCTGCCGTCACCCTGCCAGAGCCGGTCGAGTTCGAGTCACGGCAACCGAACGCAGATGCACCTGAAGGCAAGTTCGATGAAATCCCCAATGATCTGCCCGTCGACACCCAGTGGGAAGATGTCTACCAGACCTCCGCCAGCTCTCTGCCCAGCCAGGACGATGAAGAGTGGGATTACACCTCACGCACCGGCACCGGTGAAACCCTGCAGAGCCATCTGGAATGGCAACTCAACCTGATTCCGCTGTCGGACACCGACCGCCTGATTGCCGAGTCGCTGATTGATGCCATCAATTCAGACGGCTATCTGGAAGAAACCCTGGAAGAGATTCTTGAGTCCTTCGACCCCGCGCTTGAAATTGAATCCGACGAAGTGGAGATGGTGCTGCACCGCATCCAGCAGTTCGAGCCGGTCGGTGTTGGTGCACGCAACCTCAGCGAGTGCCTGAGCCTGCAGCTGCGCCAGCTACCGGTGGAGACGCCACTGCTGGAGCAGGCCTTGCGCCTGGTCAAGGATCATCTGGAGCTGCTCGGCAGCCGCGACTTCACCACCCTGATGCGCCGCACGCGGATGAAGGAAGAGCAGCTGCGCGATGTCATCAACCTGATCCAGACCCTGAATCCACGCCCGGGTAACGAAATTGCGTCCGGCGAAGCCGAATACGTGATTCCCGATGTGATTGTGCGCCGGGAAAAGGATCGCTGGGTGGTTGAACTGAACCAGGAGGCGGTGCCCAAAGTCCGCGTCAACGGCCAGTACGCCTCCATGGTGCGCCGCGCTGACAGCAGCAGCGACAACACCTACCTGCGCAACCATCTGCAAGAGGCGCGCTGGTTCATCAAGAGCCTGCAGAGCCGCAATGAAACCCTGATGAAGGTCGCCAGCCAGATCGTCGAGCATCAGCGCGACTTTCTCGAGCAGGGTGAAGAAGCGATGAAGCCGTTGGTGCTGCACGATATCGCTGAAGCCGTGGGCATGCACGAGTCAACTATCTCGCGGGTTACCACGCAGAAATTCATGCACACCCCGCGCGGCATCTTTGAGTTGAAGTACTTTTTCTCCAGCCATGTCAGCACCAGCGAAGGTGGCGAGTTCTCCTCTACCGCCATCCGCGCCCTGATCAAGAAGCTGGTAGCCGCAGAAAACCCGAAGAAACCATTGAGTGACAGCAAGATCGCTGGTTTACTGGAAGAACAGGGTATTCACGTGGCCCGACGTACCATCGCCAAATACCGCGAATCGCTCAATATTGCACCCTCGAGCGAGCGCAAACGGCTGGTGTGAGCCAGCCGGATTATGCAGTGCAGGAACGGGCAAACTTTGCCCATAGCAAAAAAAGCCAATCAGGAGGCATTCTATGCAACTCAATATCAGCGGTCATCAGCTTGATATCACTGACGCCCTGCGCGATTACGTCACCGAGAAAATGGCCCGCCTGGAGCGCCATTTCGATAAGATCACCAACGTACAAGTCACTCTGGAAGTAGAAAAGCTGCGGCAGAAAGCCGAAGCCACCCTGCATATTGCCGGTGGTGAAGTCGTTGCCAATGCGGATCATGAAGACATGTACGCAGCCATTGACCTCTTGACCGACAAGCTGGATCGCCAATTGATCAAGCACAAGGAAAAGACCATTGACCGCCAACAAGGCGCCCACGCGCGCTAAGGCCTGAACGCAGACCCCATGCCAATTTCACAAATCCTCAGCCCTGACCGCACCTTTGCCGGTGTTCAGGGCGTTTCCAAAAAACGGGTGCTGGAGCTGACCGGTAAACTGGTTGCCCAGCACACCAACCTGGATGCTGATGCCATCTATGACAGCCTGATTGCCCGGGAAAAACTCGGTTCAACCGGCTTCGGTCATGGTATTGCCATCCCTCACTGCCGCTTGCCTGGCTGCAACAAGGCCGTTGGTGCCTTGCTGCAACTGGACAGCAAGATTGATTTCGATGCCCTGGATGGCGAACCGGTCGACCTGATCTTTGTCTTGCTGGTCCCGGAAGAAGCGACCGAAGAACATTTGCAGATCCTCAAGATGCTGGCCGAACGGCTGGATCAGCCCACCCTGCGGGCTGCTCTGCGCAAGGCTGCCAACGCCGAAGAGCTGTACCAGGTGATGGTCGACACCGGCAACGGGAGCTGATCCGTATGCGTCTGGTGGTCGTCAGTGGGCGTTCCGGCTCGGGCAAAAGTACTGCCCTGCATTTGCTGGAAGATAACGGTTTCTTCTGTATCGACAACCTGCCCGCCGGGCTGCTGCCGGAACTGGCCAGCCAGGCCAAGAACCACAAGGCACACCTGCCCAAGGTGGCGGTCAGTATTGATGCGCGCAACCTGCCCAGTGATCTGGAGCGTTTCCCCGATCTGCTGAAGAAGGTGCGTGCCTCGGGCATCCAGTGCGACGTGCTCTTTCTGGCTGCTACCGATGAGGTGCTGATCAAGCGTTTCTCGGAAACCCGGCGCAGACACCCGCTAACGGATGGCAACCTGTCCCTGCCGGAAGCCATCGCCCAGGAACTCGACCTGCTGGCCCCGATCATTGACCTCGCCAGCCTGAAGGTGGATACCAGCCACCTGACCCTGTATCAGTTGCGCGATGAGCTCAAACAGCGGCTGCTGATGAACCAGGGCCAGGGCGTTTCCATCCAGGTGCAGTCCTTTGGCTTCAAGCGCGGCGTGCCGGTGGATGCAGACCTGGTATTCGATGTGCGCTGCCTGCCCAATCCCTACTGGAAGCCGGAATTACGCCCGTTTTCCGGTCGCGATGAAGAAATTCGTACCTATCTGGATGCCTTGCCAGAAGTCGAGGAGATGTACCAGGACATCTTCCAGTTCCTGCGCAAGTGGCTGCCACGTTACGCTGCAGGCGAGCGCAGCTATATGACCATCGCCATTGGCTGCACCGGAGGCCACCACCGCTCGGTCTATATCGCCGAGCGCCTGGTCAAGGAACTCGGCAGCCACAACCCGAACCTGCTACTACGCCACCGTGACCTGCCCTGACGCCCATGCCAACTCGTACACTCACCATCATCAACAAACTCGGCCTGCACGCCCGCGCAGCAGCCAAGTTTGTCGCGGTCGCGCAGAAGCACGACTGTCAGATCCAGATTGGTAAATGCGAAAATACCCTGGTCCTGGTGGATGGCAAGAGCATCATGCAGGTGATGATGCTGGCCGCCAGCAAGGGCACCGACGTGTGTATCTGCTGCGAAGGGGAGCAGGCTGAGGCGGCGCTGGACGACCTGGAAGCGCTGATCAACAACTTTTTTGACGAGGGTGAGTAACCCGCCCGCTCAACCCCGCCTTGCCCGAAAGAACGCGGTCAGCACGGCACCGCACTCCTCCGCCAACACCCCGCCTTCCACCTCAATACGATGATTCAGCCAGGGCTGCTGCAGGGTCTGGCTGCGGCTGATCACCGCGCCTGAGCGCGGCTCGCTGGCGCCGAAGACCAGGCGCTGGATACGGCTGTGCACCAGCAAGCCACTGCACATGGTGCAGGGTTCCAGGGTGACATAGAGGGTGGTTCCGGGCAGACGGTAGTTGGCCTCGGCCGCGGCGGCCTGGCGCAGGGCAACCATTTCCGCATGGGCACTGGGGTCGTGGGAGCTGATGGGCTGATTGTAGCCGCGGCCGATAATCTGCCCATTACGCACCAGTATGGCGCCTACCGGCACCTCGCCTGCCGCCGCGCCCTTGCGCGCTTCCTCCAGGGCTGCGCGCATAAAGTCGATATCTGCCGGTGTCATCTGTTTATCCTCTGTCAGCAGCGGCAGAGGATAAAGCATTCACCGGCAATCGGCATCAGACCAGTTTGCGCTCGCGCAGCAAACCAAGCACCTTGTCGACGCAGGTTTCCAGGTCCAGGCTGGCGGTATCCAGCACCAGATCGGCATCCGTCGGCGCCTCATAGGGGTAAGACACACCTGGAATGGTATCCGGCGCGTTGGCTGCATAGATGCCGGAAGGGTCACGCGCCTGGCAGACATCCAGCGGTGTATCCAGGTGTACCAGCAGGCAACGGTCGCCGAGAATGTAACGCGCC
>JAMCWB010000006.1 GCA_023475025.1 Gammaproteobacteria bacterium | reverse complement strand
TGATCAGCACGCCCTTGCACGCCCCTACCTCCGGGCGCATCAGCGCCATCGGCCCGGCGCCCTACCCGCATGCCTCTGGTCTGGAAGAGTGGGCGATCACCCTGGAGCCTGATGGCCAAGACACCTGGGTCGAGTGCAACCCGGTCAATGACTTCAGCGCCCTGGATGCCGGTACCCTGATGGAACTGATCCGCCAGGCCGGCGTCAGCGGCCTTGGTGGCGCCGGCTTCCCCACCGCCGCCAAACTCAAGGCGCGGCCGGAACAGAAAATCCATACCCTGATCATCAACGGTACCGAGTGCGAGCCTTACATTACCGCCGACGATACCGCCATGCGCTACCAGGCCGACAAAGTGGTCAGCGGTATCGAAATCCTCATGCATATCCTGCACCCGGAAGAAGTGCTGATCGGCATCGAAGACAACAAACCAGAAGCCATTGCCGCCATGCAGGCTGCCGTTGGTGATAAACCCATGCGCGTCGTCGTCTTTCCGACCAAGTACCCCAGCGGTGGCGAGAAGCAGCTGATCCAGATTCTTACCGGCAAGGAAGTGCCCAGTGGCGGTCTGCCGGCGGATATCGGCATGGTCTGCCAGAACATCGGCACCCTGATCGCCGTGCATGACGCCATTATGCTTGGCCAGCCGCTGATCAAGCGCATCGTCACCCTCACCGGTGACGCCCTGCAACGCCCCACCAACGTGGAAGCCCTGATCGGCACCCCGATCCGGCATCTGCTCGAGTACGCCGGCCTGCAGCCTGACCGGCTCTATCGCCTGGTCATGGGTGGCCCGATGATGGGCTTTACCCTGCAGCGCATGGACGCACCGGTGATCAAGACCAGCAACTGCCTGCTGGCCGGCAGCCAGCAAGAACTGCCACCACCGCCACCGGCACAACCCTGTATTCGCTGCGGCCTCTGTGCCGAAGCCTGCCCGGCCGAACTGCTGCCACAACAGCTGCACTGGTTTGCCCTCGGCAAGGATTACGACCAGCTCAAGCGCCAGCACCTGTTTGACTGCATCGAGTGCGGCGCCTGCGCCTACGTCTGCCCCAGCAGCATTCCCCTGGTGCAGTATTACCGCGCTGCCAAGGCCGAGATTCGCGAACAGGAACTGCAGCAGCACAAGGCCGAGCACTCCAAACAGCGCTTCGAACAGCGCCAGGCCCGCTTGCAACGTGAAGCCGAGCAGAAAGAGCGCGACCGCCAGGCCAAGGCCGAAAAAGCCGCCCGCATGAAGGCGGCCAAGGAGGCAGCGGCTGCCGCCAAAGCAGATGACGCTGTGAGCCCTGCCAGTTCCAGCGACAGCCCGGCCGAGCCTGACCTTGCCCGCTTGCAGGCAAACAAGAGCAGCACCTTGAGCGATGAGCAGAAGCAACTGAAGATTGCCGCCGCCACCGCACGCATGGCGCTGAAAAAAGCCCAGAAACAACTGGCCGCCAACCCGGACAACCAGGATCTGCAAGCCCAGATACCTCAGCTGGAGCAGGCACTGGAGCAAGCCGAGCAGGCCTACCAGCAAGCCATTGGCGAGCACAGCACCCAGCCGCCAGCCCCACCGGCTGCTGCCGCTGACGACGCCACGAAAAAACTCAAGATCGAAGCGGCCATGTTGCGCGCCAGCTTGCGCAAGGCCGAACGGGCAGCAGGTGACCAGCCCAGTGCCGAGCAACAGGCCGAGATCGACCACTTGCGACAGCAGGTGGCGGAAGCCGATGCCCGCCTGCCGGCAGCCAGTGCGCCTGTACGCAAGCAAGCGGTAGAAAAAAAGCCGGTCGATGAAACTGCCCGGCAACTGAAAACCGACATGGCCATGGCCAAGGCCGCCTTCAAGAAAGCCGAGCGCGCGCTGGCCGAGAACACCGACACCAGCGCCGACACCATTGCCAGCCTGGAGGCCGACCAGGCCACTGCCAAACAGGCACTCGATGCCGCAGCAAAAGCCTTTGCCGCACATATGGCCAGCAAGGAGACCGATTGATGGCACTGGCTCGTATCACCTCCCCCCACGCCCGGGGCGCCAACCATACCCAGACCATCATGCTCTGGGTCCTTGCCGCCACCCTGCCCGGCGTAGCCGCCATGACCTGGTTCTTTGGCTGGGGTACGCTGATCAATATTGCCCTGGCCAGCATCTTTGCCATCGGTTTTGAAGCACTGATTCTCTGGCTGCGCCAGCGCCCCCTGCAGTTCTTCCTGCGTGACGGCAGCGCCCTGGTCACCGCCTGGCTGCTGGCTCTGGCCTTGCCCCCGCTGGCCCCCTGGTGGCTGGTGCTGGTCGCCACTGGTTGCGCCATCGTGCTCGGCAAGCAACTCTATGGCGGCCTGGGCCAGAACCCCTTCAACCCGGCCATGCTCGGCTATGTCGTGGTGCTGATCTCCTTCCCGGTGGAAATGACCGCCTGGCCGGCCTGGCGCGGCATTGAACAGGTAATGCCAGAGCTCAATGCCACCCTGGGACTGCTGGAAGCCTTGCGCCAGGTCTTCCTGCCCGCCACCCAGGTCATTGATGGCTGGACCCTGGCAACGCCCCTGGATGTGGTCAAGAACAACAGCAGCCTGACCATGGACGAACTGCGCGCCGAACAACCCATCTTCGGTATCTTTGCTGGCTACGCCTGGGAATGGGTCAGCCTCGCCTACCTGGCCGGCGGCCTGTTCCTGATCTACAAGAAGATCTTTACCTGGCACGCCCCGGTGGGCATGCTTGGCGCGCTCTTTGTCATGAGCCTGCTGTTCTGGGGCGGCTCAGGCTCGGACTCCAACGGCTCGCCGCTGTTTCATCTGCTCGGCGGCGCCACCATGCTAGGTGCCTTCTTCATCATTACCGACCCGGTCTCGGGCGCCACCAGTAACCTGGGACGGCTGATCTTCGGCATCGGGGTTGGTGTGCTGGTCTATGTCATCCGCGCCTGGGGCGGCTACCCGGATGCGGTCGCCTTCGCCGTACTGCTGATGAACCTGGCCGCACCGACCATTGATTACTACACCACCCCGCGCACCTACGGGCACCGCAAAGCCCAACGCGGCATGGGCAAGGTCGACTGATATGGACAATCCCAACACCACCGGCAGCTCAATGCTGCGCAACGGCATCATCCTTGGCCTGTTCGCCATAGCCACGGTCGGCCTGATTGCGCTGACCCAGCAAGGCACCGCCGAGCGCATCGCCAACGAGCAGCGCCGCGTGCAGATGAGCGCCCTGAATGAAATCCTGCCCCACGACCAACACGATAACGACCTGCTGGATGACAGCTTTCTGGTCGAGGATCGCCGCTTTCTGAACCTCACACGCCCCGCAGAAGCCTGGCGCGGCAAGCAGGACGGCGAAGTCGTCGCGGTCATACTGCCAGTCATCACCCCGGATGGTTACAGCGGGCGTATTGACCTGCTGGTAGGGATTCGGGCCAATGGTGACATTGCCGGTGTACGGGTGACCAGTCACCGCGAAACCCCCGGACTGGGCGACAAGATCGAACTTGGCAAGGATCCCTGGATCCTCAGCTTCAACGGCACCAGCATCGAAGTGCCCGCCCCGGACAACTGGACCGTACGCAAGGATGGCGGCGACTTCGACCAGTTCACCGGCGCCACCATCACCGCCCGCGCCGTTGTCCAGGCCGTCTATCGCAGCCTGGAATACTTTGAGCAACACCGCGCAGACTTGCTGAACCCCGCAGCAGAGGACACCACCGATGGCCGAGACTAATGCCAAAGCAATCACCGCCGACGGCCTCTGGCATAACAACCCCGGGCTGGTGCAACTGCTCGGGCTATGCCCGCTGCTCGGCGTCTCCAGCACCACCGTCAACGCCCTCGGGCTGGCCTTGGCCACCGTACTGGTACTCACCGGCTCGAACATCCTGGTCTCACTGATCCGCCACGCGGTAACCCCGGCCATTCGCCTGCCCGCCTTCGTGATGATCATCGCCGCCCTCGTCACCATCACCGAACTGCTGATGCAGGCCTTCACCTACGAACTCTTCCTGATTCTGGGCATCTTCATCCCGCTGATCGTCACCAACTGCACCATCCTCGGCCGCGCAGACGCCTTCGCCTCAAAGAACCCGGTCATCCCCGCCGCCCTGGACGGCTTCATGATGGGCGTCGGCTTCGGGCTGGTGCTGGTCGCCCTAGGCATGCTGCGTGAACTGGTCGGCTACGGCACCCTGTTCGCCGGCATGGACCTGCTGCTAGGCCCCTGGGCCGCCGACCTGACCCTGATCGTCTTCCCCAACTACAAAGACGTCCTCTTCGTCATCCTGCCACCCGGCGCCTTCGTCTTTATGGGCCTGTTGATCGCCCTGAAAAACGCCATCGACAACCACATCAATCAACGCCAGGCAGCCAAAGCGGCAGCGCCTGTAGCGGGCAGCAAGCGGGTGCGGGTGACGGGGACGGTGAATTAAAAGCTAATCTTTACGGCCGTGTTGCCGGTCACCGGTCCAAGACCGTCGATGCACAAGGATGTGCATCGTCGAGCCCCAGGGATGGCTCGTAGCGTGTCTGGGACCGGTGGCCGGGAATTCGGCCTTGCACGTTCTAAAGCCGCCCAGCAAACAAATGCTCAGCATCCTTTTGCAATAAAGCCCGATCTGGCTTACCAATCGGCAGCAGCGGAAAATCTGCACTCAACACCCAATGGGCCGGCATCTGCTCGGCCGGCAACAAAGCAGCCAATGCCACCTCCAACTCCGTCGCCTCCACCTGAAACCCCGCCGGAATCACAAAAGCCACAGCCACCGCACCCCGCACCGCATCGGTCACCGACACCACCACCGCCTGCACCACCTGATCCAGCGACTCCAATGCCTCCTCGATCAACTCCGGCACCATCACCTGACCCACAGACACAAAGCGCCCCGCAAGCCGCCCCTCCAAGCGCAACGCACCCTGCGCATCAGCCACCGCCATATCACCCGTACGCAACCAGCCATCCGGCGTCAACGCCGCCTGAGTCGCCTGCGGATCACGCCAATAAGCCAGAAAACGCCAGTCAGATGACAACTGGATCTCCCCCGCAGTGCCCAGAGGCACATCCAGCCCCAACTCATCCACCAGACGTGATTTGATCTCCGGAAGCACCGCCCC
>JAMCWB010000018.1 GCA_023475025.1 Gammaproteobacteria bacterium | reverse complement strand
TTGCCATCGGGCAGACGGCCTTGCGGACGGTTGCGCGCGTAATCCAGGGAGTACTGGTAACCGGCATTGCCGAGCATCACTGCCCCCATGCCAACGCCAATACGTGCTTCGTTCATCATCTGGAACATGTAGTTCAGACCGTTGTGCGGCTTGCCCACCAGGTAGCCGACGCAATCACCTTTCTCGCCGAAGTTCAGCGCAGTAGAGGTAGTGCCGCGCCAGCCCATCTTGTGGAACAGACCCGCGAGGGCAACATCGTTGCGCTTGCCCAGGCTGCCATCATCGTTGACCAGGAACTTGGGTACGATAAACAGGCTGATGCCTTTTACCCCGGCGGGGGCGTCGGGCAGCTTGGCCAGCACCATGTGCACGATGTTTTCCGACAGCGGATGATCGCCACCGGAGATATAGATCTTGTTGCCTTTCAGGCGGTAGCTGCCATCGTCAGCGGGTTCAGCTTTGGTGCGGATATCTGACAGCGAAGAGCCGGCGTCCGGCTCGGTCAATGCCATAGTGCCGAAAAAGCGACCTTCGATCATCGGCTGCAGGAAGCGCTGCTTCTGCTCATCACTGCCGAAGTTTTCGATCAGGTTGGCTGCGCCCATGGTCAGCATGGGGTAAGACGAGGTGGCGATATTGGCCGCCTGGAACTGGGTAAAACAGGCCTGCGACAGCAGAGTGGGCAACTGCATGCCCCCCTGTTCGAAGCTGCGTGTGGCGTTGAGGAAGCCGGCTTCGAGGAAGGCCTCGACCGCGGGTTTGACCTCGGGGATCAGCTCGGCAGCACCGTCTACAAACTTGGGCTCGTTCTCATCGCTTTTGCGGTTATGCGGCAAGAAGTATTTTTCCGCGATGGTGCGCGCGGTCTGGATCGAGGCGTCAAAGGTTTCCCGGTTGTGTTCGGCGAAACGTTCGCGCTGGGTCAGGGCTTCAGCATCCAGCACTTCATAGAGTTCGAAGGCTAGATTGCGGGCATCAGGCAGGATATTGGACATGGTGATTACCTCGAATTTGAACGCCGGCCAGTGTATGCGTTCATCTCGTGACTGAAAATGGCCATTGATGATTGTTATGTAACCAGATCAGAAGGTGCGCAGCGCCGGCTCGTCGAGCGCAGCGCGCTGCTCGCGTAGGGTCAGCACCTGATCGGCCCAGTAGCGCTCGCTGGCAAACCAGGGGAAATGCCGCGGAAAGGCTGGATCTGACCAGCGCCGTGCCAGCCAGGCACTGTAATGGATCAGCCGCAGGCTGCGCAGGGATTCGATCAGCGGTAGCTGGCGCGGGTCAAAGTCGTGGAACTCGTTATAGCCATCGACCAGCTCAGCCAGTTGCCCCTGACGCTGATCGCGCTCGCCGGAGAGCATCATCCACAGGTCCTGAATCGCCGGGCCCATGCGGCAATCATCCATATCCACCATATATAGCAGCTCGTCACGCCAGAGCAGATTGCCGACATGCAGGTCGCCATGCAGGCGGATGGGCTCGAAAGGGTGCTGCTGCCAGCGCACGTCAATCTCAGCGAGCAGATCGCGGGCGACGGAAAAATAGGCCGGGCGCAGGTTTTCCGGCACGCAACCGGCCTGTTCCAGCCAGTCGATACTGGCATGGCCGAAACTGGCCGGGTCGAGCGCTGGCCGGTGCGCAAAGGGGCGCATGGCACCGACCGCATGCAGGCGGCCGAGCAGACGGCCGAGCATCAGCAGATGATCCGGGTTGTCGAACTCGGGCGCGCGGCCACCAAAGCGCTTGAACAGACTGAAGCGAAAGCCAGCATGTTCGAACAGGGTTTCACCGTCGATCTGCATTGGCGGAATCACCGGAATCTCTCGTTCGGCCAGCTCGATGGAAAACTGGTGCTCTTCACGAATCGCGGCATCGCTCCAACGTTCGGGGCGGTAGAACTTGGCGATCAGTGGCTGGTCGCCTTCGATGCCGATCTGGAAAACCCTGTTTTCGTAGCTGTTCAGCGTCAGCGTTCGTGCATCACTGAGAAACCCGAGGGATTCCACTGCATCCAGCACGGTATCCGGGGTCAGTGCGGCAAAGGGATGATCGGACATGGGCAACTCCAGCAAGACTCGACCCGCAAGCTTCAAGCCTTCGGCGGCTGGCTGCAAGGGTTTTGTTGCCTGGGTCAGGGTGTGCGCGCCAGCGCCCAGATGCTGACACTGGCGGCACCGGCCTGTAGCAAGGTGCGACTGACTTCATTGGCGGTGGCGCCGGTAGTGACCACATCATCAAGCACGGCCAGGTGCAGTCCGTTCACGTGTTGCGGATGCGGGCAATAAAAAGCATCACGTAGATTGCGTCGGCGTTCCCTGGCGCTCAATCCCTGTTGGGCTGGTGTGCTCTGGTGGCGCAACAGACTGTGACGATCGAGTGGAATCTGCAGCGCGCGAGCCACCGGGCGTGCCAGTTCAAAGGCCTGGTTGTAGCCGCGCTGGGCCTGGCGCTGACGATGCAGTGGCATGGGTATCAGCCGATCCGGCAAGGCCTGGTCGTTTTCGGCATGGTGATGGCGGATAGCATCGATCAGCAAGGGCACCAACAAGCGGCCGTAGGCCAGTTGATGATGATACTTGAACGCGGGGATCAGGCTGTCGAGCGGGAAGCGATAGACAAAGGGTGCGATAACCTGGCGAAAGGCTGGCGCTTGCGTCAGGCAATTGCCGCACAGGGTGCTGCTGGTCTCAGGCAAGGGCAGCGCGCACTGGCTGCATTGATGTCCCAGCCAGGGCAGATCACCCTGGCAGGCGCCGCAAATATCGCTGGTGTTGTCGCTCGGCCCCAGGCACAGCTGGCAGTGACGGGAAAATAGCGGCAGTGATTGGTCAATAAATGATCTGATGTAAACCAGTGGTCCTGGCATTGGTTGACAGCCTCCTTGCCGCCGTTATCATTCTGGCATAGCGCCTGTTGCAAGGCCGCGTGCCACCGCAACCGATTCAGCCAGCCAAGGATTTTCTGCATGACCGCTTCCGTAACCCGTCACGACTGGACCCCGGCCGAGGTATTGGCCCTGTTTGAACAGCCTTTCAACGACCTGTTGTTTCAGGCGCAAACAGTGCATCGGCAGCATTTTGATGCCAACCGGGTACAGGTGTCGACCCTGTTGTCGATCAAGACCGGCGCCTGCCCGGAAGATTGCAAATACTGCCCGCAATCGGGCCATTACAACACTGGCCTCGATAAGGAAAAACTGCTGGAAGTCCAGAAAGTGCTGGATGAAGCTGCTGCCGCCAAAGCGATCGGGGCCACCCGCTTCTGCATGGGCGCGGCCTGGAAACACCCGTCAGACAAGGACATGCCCTACGTACTGGAAATGGTCAAAGGCGTGCGCAAGCTGGGCCTGGAAACCTGCATGACCCTGGGCAAGCTGACCAGGGAACAGACCGCTGCGCTGGCCGATGCCGGCCTGGACTATTACAACCACAACCTGGATACCTCGCCGGAGTTCTACGGCAACATTATTACCACGCGTACCTATGGTGACCGCCTGGAAACCCTGGCCTACGTGCGGGACGCCGGGATGAAAATCTGTTCCGGTGGCATTCTCGGTATGGGCGAAAGTCTGGCTGACCGCGCGGGCTTGCTGATCCAGCTGGCCAATCTGCCGGAGCACCCGGAAAGTGTGCCGATCAATATGCTGGTCAAGGTCAAGGGCACACCGCTGGAAAACGAAGAAGATGTCGACCCCTTCGACTTCATCCGTACCCTGGCCGTCGCCCGCATCATGATGCCGAAGTCCCACGTACGCTTGTCCGCCGGGCGCGAGCAGATGAACGAGCAAACCCAGTCATTGGCTTTCCTTGCCGGCGCCAACTCGATTTTTTACGGCGAACGCCTGCTGACCACAGGCAACCCGCAAGCAGAAAAAGACATGCGCCTGTTCCAACGCCTCGGCATCAAACCGGAAGAGCGCGAAGAACACGACGACGAAGTACACCAGGCAGCTATCGAGCAGGCGCTGGTCGAACAGCGTGAGAGTGAGATGTTTGTGAATGCAGCGGGTTGATAAGGGCTGAAGGCTGAAAGCTGAAAGCTGAAAGCTGGAAGCCGTTTGTCTGTGTGAGTGGATGATTTCCGGGCTGACCCGGCATAGACAATCAGCAGTTGTTAGCCAGCCTTGTCCTTCAGCCTTCAGCCTTCAGCCTTCAGCTTCCAGCCTCCAGCCTAAAAAACGGTTTCTTATGCCCTTTGACCTTCCCTCACGCCTGGCCGAGCGCCGCGCGGCCCATTTGTATCGCCAACGTCCCTTGCTGGAGTCGCCGCAGGGCGTGCGGGTGGTGGTGGATGGGCAGGCGTTGCTGGCTTTTTCCAGCAATGATTATCTCGGCCTGGCCAACCACCCCAAGGTGGTTGAGGCCGCTGCCGAGGGTGCGCGGCGTTGGGGCGTGGGTGGCGGGGCGTCGCATCTGGTGATTGGCCACAGCGCAGCACATCATCAGCTGGAAGAGGCGTTGGCGGCTTTTACCGGGCGGCCGCGTGCACTGTTGTTATCCAGCGGTTATATGGCCAACCTGGGCACGGTCACGGCGCTGGTCGGGCAGGGCGATACGGTCTTGCAGGATCGGCTTAATCACGCCTCGCTGCTGGATGCTGGCTTGCTCAGTGGCGCGCGTTTTTCACGCTATCTGCATAATGACCCAGAGAGTCTGGACAGCCGATTGGCCAAAGCCAGTGGTAATACCCTGGTGGTGACTGACGGGGTGTTCAGTATGGATGGCGACCTGGCTGATTTGCCGGCGATTTGTGCGCGGGCCAAAGCGGCTGGGGCCTGGGTGATGGTGGATGATGCCCATGGTTTTGGTTGTCTGGGCCAGCAGGGTGGCGGCATTGTCGAACATTTCGGCCTCAGCAGCGAAGATGTGCCGGTACTGATCGGCACGCTGGGCAAGGCCTTTGGCACCAGTGGCGCTTTTGTTGCCGGTAGTGAAGCGCTGATTGAAAGTCTGATCCAGTTTGCCCGGCCCTATATCTACACCACCAGCCAGTCGCCAGCCGTGGCCTGGGCCACGCTGACCAGCCTGCAATTGCTGCGCGAGGAAAACTGGCGACGTGAGCATCTGCAGCAGCTGATTACGCGCCTGCGCCAGGGCATTCAGTCCCTGGGCATGCAGCTGATGGATAGCCCGACACCGATCCAGCCGGTGCTGGTCGGTTCCAGCGCCCGTGCCCTGATGCTGTCGGCTGCGCTGCGTGAGCAGGGGGTTCTGGTTACCGCGATCCGTCCACCGACAGTACCCAAGGGCACGGCGCGCTTGCGTATTACTCTGTCTGCCGAGCACAGCCTGGCCGATGTTGACCACTTATTGACCGCGCTCGAACAAGCCAATCGGCGCGTCAGCGGAGCTTTAGATGACTGATTTGACGACTGCCAATATCACCCTGCTGCCCGGGTGGGCACTGGATGCTGCCAGTTTGCAGCCACTGCGTCAGGCATTGTCAGACGCACTGCCTGGTGCACAGATTGATCTGGCTAACCTGCCGGCTTTGCGCATGGCTGAGCTGGAGCCTGGTTTGAGCCAGTGGGCCGAGCAATTGCGCCCGGGTGTACTGGTGGGCTGGTCGCTGGGTGGTATGTTGGCGCTGCAACTGCAGCGCCGCTTTCCCGAACGCTTTCCGGCCGTGG
>JAMCWB010000039.1 GCA_023475025.1 Gammaproteobacteria bacterium | reverse complement strand
TCGTGCTCTACCAACTGAGCTATTCCCGCAACAACTGACGCCGAAGTGGCGTCCCCTAGGGGACTCGAACCCCTGTTACCGCCGTGAAAGGGCGGTGTCCTAGGCCACTAGACGAAGGGGACACATATCCGGACTTCACCTGCCAACCGAGGTTGGCGACTTGCTGAACGTCTTGCTTGTTCGCTGCAAGTGGCGCGCATTTTATGCAGCACTGGGTAACCCGTCAATACCAAGCCGATCTTTTTTCAGGTTTTTTTTCACTGACCAGCAAATCGGTAGCTCCCGGAGCGAGCCACGCACATCAGCTGCAGGCCTGGCAACTTGAATGTGCGTCAACCCTATGGCATAAGGGTAATAGCATTCTGACGCAAGCGAGAAAAAGAACGTGTCCCCACTACTGATAGGCGGTCTGGTAGCAGCTGGCCTGCTGCTGTTGATTCTGATTGGCATTGTCAGTCATGGGCTTGAACGTGCTCGCATCCAGCGTGCGCGCGTCACTGCAGAGATGCGTGCACGCGTCAGGTTGATTGATGATATCGAGCAGCACCTGCCAGCCAAGGTGTTCACCCCTGAATTGCAGCAACTGTTACTCAGAATTCGCCTGAATCTGCTGGAAAAGTGGCTACAGTCTGATCGCGGCAATAGCGATGCCAGCCAACAATTGAACCAGACGCGTGAACAACTCAAGAACCCGCAACCACTGACTCGTACCGATGCCGAGATCACCAGCGAAGCGCAGGCCAAGCAAATACGCCTGCGCCTGGAAGACCTGCACAAACTGATCGGTCAGGCTCACGCCGAGGGGGTGATCGACAAGAACGAACGGCAGAAATGGACAGCCCATATCCGTAAGGCCTTGATTGGCAATGCTCTGGACATGTTCCAGTCATTGGCCCAGCAGGCTTTGCAGCAAGACAAACCGCGCATGGCCAAATTGCAATATGAGCGAGCTATCGCCTACCTGCAAAAACAGAACAACCCTGCATTCGCCGACCTGATCGCCCAATTCAAGGCAAAACACCAGCATGCCGAGCGACTGACCATCGAGCACGAAAGAGCCCAGGACAGCGGCAACACCGAACTCAGTGCCGGCGTCAGCGAGCTCGAGGCAGAAGACGCTGCCTGGAAGAAAAAAGCCGTTTACGACGACTGACGCAGCTCCCACCAAGACACAAAGTACCAGATCAAGGATTTCACTATGAGCCTGACGCTCTACGGCGCTATTCTGTCGCCTTTTGTGCGCAAAAACCGTATTCAACTGATGGAACAAGGCCTCGATTACGAGCTGGTGTCCATCGACCCCTTCAACCAGCCGGAATGGTTCGCCGAGATCAACCCGCTACGGCGTATCCCAGCGCTGAAAACCGCCGAGGGCGTTATCGCGGATTCCGCCATCATTGCACAATACCTGCATGACAGCTTTCCCGGCAGTAACCTGTACGGTAGCACTCCCGCAGAGAGCGCCCAGGTTCGCTGGCTGGAAAAGTTTGCTGACTACGAGCTGGCACCGCTGGCGACCTTTACCGTTTTCCGCAACCGCCTGCTCAACCCGCTGCATGGCAAACCCTGTGATGAAGAAGCGGTTAACCATGCCATGACCGAGGGCCTGCCGCCGCTGCTGGCTTATCTGGAGCAACAACTGGACAACAAGCACTGGTTTCTGGGTGAGCAATTCAGCCTGGCCGATATCGCCGTCGGCAGCCAGCTGATCAATATGGCCCACGGCGGCCAACTGATCGATGAGCTGCAATGGCCCAACCTGTCCAGCCTGCTGAGCAAATTGAGCAGCCGACAGAGCGTCAGCGCTCTGCTACCCGGCGAACATCAGGTAGTCGGCAAATTGCGCGAGCTCGCTGCCAACCGCCAGGCCAGTTAGGGCGCAGCCGGCAACTCAGCCGGCAGCAACGCCCGCCCTACCCAGGCGCGGGCAAATTGCCAGGCGCAGCGGCCGTTGCGATTACCCCGGGTGGTCGCCCAGCGAATGGCCTCCTGCTGCAACTGTGGCGTCCATTGCCATTCCAGCTGGTAGTCTGCAGCCAGCTGCGTCAGCCAGTGCTGCACTACGGCCAGATATTGCTCCTGGCTGAAGGGGTAAAAAGACACCCATAAGCCAAAGCGATCACTCAGGGCAATCTTTTCTTCAATGGCTTCGCCAGGATGAATCTCTCCATCGACCTGTTCAGCCGCCAGGTTATCCGAGCGTTTTTCCGGCAGCAGATGACGTCGGTTGGAAGTAGCATAGAGCAACAGGTTGTCCGGGCTGGCTTCGGCAGTCCCGTCCAGCACAGTTTTCAGGGATTTATAAGCGGCATCATCCGCCTCGAAAGCCAGGTCATCGCAAAACAGCACAAAGCGCCAGGCTTGATCCGCAATCTGCTGCAGCAGCTCGGGCAGGTGCAACAGGTCAGTCTTGTCGATCTCGATCAAACGCATGCCCTGACCGGCATAACGCGCCAGCAGCGCGCGCACCAAAGATGATTTACCCGTCCCCCGGGCACCCCAGAGCAAGGCATTATTGGCCGGAAAACCAGCGACAAACTGGGCAGTATTGCTATCCAGCAGTTGCTTCTGCCGGTCTACCCCGTGCAGATCATCCAGCTGCAGGTCCAGGCGCACCTGCAAGGGGCGAAGCCAGCCGTGCATGCCTGACTGGCCCGGCATCCAGCGCGCCGCCATTACCTGCTGCCAGTCAATCGCCGGCTGCACCTTGGGCAGTCGCTGTTCAGCCCGATCCAGATGATCGAGCACCCGCTGCATGAATTCGCCCTGTGTCACACTCATTGGTTACTCCTTCGCGGGCAGCATGATTCGCACCCCGCTTGGCCACTTGGCAAGGGTGGGCTAAGCTGAGCAAGACCGCGCCCAGCCCGAGAACTCGCCACCTTGATGAAAATCAACCTGTCTGACCGCCTGTCCTTCAAGCAGACCCGTCTCGGGGTCATGGCCGCCTTCTGCCTTGGCATTCTGCTGGGCCTGATTCAGGTCACTGTGGATTATTATGCCGAAAATGCTGCCATAGATCAGGAGATCGCCGCGCAGATCAATGTCAGCCTTGGTCCGGCCTCGCGCATTGCCTACAACATTGATGCCGAACTGGCCCGTGAACTGGTTATCGGCCTGTTGCAGGCACCCCCCATCGTCAAAGCTGAAATCATCGATAACAACGGGGCGCCACTGGCCAGTGTCAGCCGACCCATGCTATCCAGCCCTTATCGCTTTATCAGCGACACCCTGTTCGAGCGCCGGCGCAGCTATGCCCAGGCCCTTCATATCGATTTCGCCCCCGATGAATTGCTTGGTCACCTGGTGATTGAACTGGATACCTTTTACCATGGCGCCAACTTCCTGCGCCGCGCCCTGTTGACCATGCTCTCTGCATTCATTCTCAGCCTGGCGCTATCCTTGATCCTGATGGTGCTGTTCTACACCATGCTGACCAAGCCACTGGTGCACCTGATCAACAATCTGCTGGATATCCGCCAACATACCGATCACGAACGCTTGCCCTGCCCACCCGGTCACCAGCGCGACGAAATTGGTGCCCTGGTAGAAGTGATCAACCGGCAATTGCAGAGCATTGACGTTAACCTGCGCCAGAAACTGCGCGCCGAAGAACGGCTGAAACAATACCTGGAAGAGCTCGAGAGCATCGTCAAGGCAAGAACCAAGGAGCTGCAAAAAACCAACGTCCAGCTGCGTATCTCCAACGAAGAACTGAAGCAGTCCCGCGAGGAAGCGCTTGCCATGGCCGAGGCGCGCTCGGCCTTTCTGGCTAACATGAGCCATGAGATACGCACCCCGATCAATGGTTTGCTCGGCATGCTGGGGCTGGCCCTGGACAGTGACATGGATGACGAGCAGCGCCAGAAGCTGACGGTGGCCTATGACTCCGGCAAGGTGCTGATGGCGCTGCTCAATGACATTCTCGATCTGTCAAAATTTGAAGCCGGCAAGCTGCAGCTGGAAAAAATCCCCTTTGACCTGGGCGCACTGGTAGAAGACACCCTGAGCCTGATGTCACAGCACACGCACAAGGAGGCAGTCGAACTGGCTTGCCAGGTTGATCCGCAACTCCCGGCCCAACTGGAGGGGGACCCGACCCGGGTGCGCCAGGTCATCAGCAATCTGTTGTCCAACGCGCTCAAATTCACCGCACAGGGTCACGTTCTGGTCAGCCTGACATGGCAGACGCAGAAAAACCCGCCACAGGTCAGTATCTGTGTTGAAGATACCGGCATCGGGATTGCACCCGACGCCCTGGAATCAATCTTCTCACCCTTCACCCAGGCCGACAGCAACATCTCCCGGCGTTTTGGCGGTACTGGCCTGGGGCTGGCCCTGTGTCGCAGCCTGACCGATGCCATGGCTGGTACCTTGCACGTTGATTCCAGCCCCAAACAGGGCAGCCGCTTTACTGTCGAGCTACCTCTGCGCGCATTGCATGAAGCCAGCCACCCCAGACTCACGCTGGCTGGCAAGATACTGGTCTTCAATCAACAACAGCGCCTGCAAGGCCAGATACTGCAGCAGCTTCTCAGACACTGGCAACTGGACGCAGAGGTTGTCGACTACGCCAGCACCGAGCAGCTACCCGAGCCTCTAGCCGAAGCAACTTACTGGATTGTCGACAGCCCGGCCCTGGCTGAACAACTGGTCCGGCGTAATCGACACACCCCTCGACTGCTGCTGTGCCCCTATCGGCAACAACTGGACAATCGCCAGCTGGATAAGCTGGCAATTACGCAGCAGCTACCCAGCCCAGTGAGTCGGGCGCGCTTGCTGAAAGCCTTGCGCGCTCTCGCCGAGCCCCATAGCACCGCCACCACGCGCACTGAAGAGCCGACAACCCGCACCAACGGCGCCCTGATACTGCTGGTGGAGGATAATGCCGTCAACCAGATGGTCGCCAAAGGCATGCTGACGCGGATGGGCTACCAGGTGGCAACCGTCGAGCACGGCAAAGAGGCACTGGCATGGCTGGAGCAGCAGGACTGCGACCTGGTACTGATGGACTGCAATATGCCGGTCATGGATGGTTATGAAGCCAGCAGACGCATTCGGGAGATGCCGGGGCGACAAGACTTGCCCATCATTGCCCTGACCGCCAACGCGCTGCAGGATGACCGGCAGCGCTGCGAAGAGGCTGGCATGAATGACTATCTGGCCAAGCCCTTCAAGCGCGAAGACCTGCACAAACTCTTGCTGCAATGGCTGCCAGTAGAGCCTGCCGCTGAATAAGCAGCGGCAGAACAGGTACCTGGGTCAGAGCAGCTTTTCGATATCCTTGCGCAACTCGTCTGGGGCCATTGTCGGCGCATAGCGCTTGACTACATTGCCCTGACCATCGAGCAGGAATTTGGTGAAATTCCACTTGATAGCTTCGCTGCCGAGCAAGCCGGGAGCCGCTTTTTTCAAGGCAACATACAGCGGATGGGCATCCGCACCATTGACATTGATCTTGCTGAACAGTGGAAAGCTGACGCCGTAATTGAGCTCACAGAACTCACTGATCTGCGCCTCATCACCCGGCTCCTGGCTGCCAAACTGGTTACAGGGGAAACCGGCAACCCGCAGCCCGCGCTCGGCATAGGCCTGATGCAGCGCCTCCAACCCCTTGTACTGGGGCGTCAAGCCACATTTACTGGCGGTATTGACGACCAGGTAAGCCTTACCGTCGAGCGCGGCAAGGCTGCTCTGCTGACCATCAATGGTCGTACAGGGGATCTGTAAAATGGCATCACTCATGCTGTCGGCTCCAGTCAGACGGAAAAGTTGACATCCTCCCCCGCCTAAAGTCGGGGGATTCCAACTACTTGAGGGCCATGCCCGGCCCCGAGCGCCAGGATGTTCCGGGCTGCATTTACATCCCGGTCGTGGAGGACACCACATTCTCCACACA
>JAMCWB010000009.1 GCA_023475025.1 Gammaproteobacteria bacterium | reverse complement strand
CGATTGACCACCGGGCTGTCGCTGCTGCGCTCGCCGGCTTCCAGCCGTGCCCGCGCCGTCACCAGCTGTTCACGGGTTTTCTTCAGTTCGCGGTCCAGACCCGGCGTGGGCGGGGTGATGCGCGCTGGCTCATAGTCCAGCGCCGCGGTCAGTTCGATGCCGCCAACCACGCGGCGGTTGCCGATGATGGAAGCCTCCGGCCCCAGCTCTTCGCGGACCTGCTTCATCGCCTGGCTCATGCTGGCGGCAAAGAAACGTTTCACTTTCATGGCTGACCTCACCCCTTATGCTCAATTCTGCCCGACGGTAGCCACGATAGTGACCTGTTTGTTGTCGGGAATTTCCTGGTAGGACAGTACGTGAGTACCGGGCGCTGCGTAGCGTACGAACTTGGCCATCATGTTGCGTACCGGACCGGCAACCAGCAGTATCGCTGGCTTGCCTTGCATCTCCTGACGCTGAACTGCTTCGGCCAGGGAACGTTGCAGTTTTTCTGCCATTCCCGGCTCCAGCATGATGCCGTCTTCACCACCCTGTCCTGCCTTCTGCATACTCTGAAGCAACATCTGTTCCAACTTTGGATCCAGTGTGATCACAGGCAGCTCAACCTCAAGCCCGACAATGCTTTGCACGATGGAGCGCGACAAAGCGATACGCACGGCAGCGATCAGCGCGCCGGGATCTTGACTCTTGCTGGCCTGGTTGGCGATGGCCTCGGCAATGGTACGAATGTCCCGGACCGGCACCTGCTCCTGCAGCAGTCCCTGCAAGACCTTGAGCAACCCGGACAGGGAGACAATACCCGGCACCAGCTCTTCTGCCAGCTTGGGCGACGCCTTGGCCAGCACCTGCATCAACTGCTGTACCTCCTCATGACCCAGCAGCTCATGGGCATGCTTATGCATGATCTGGTTCAGATGGGTAGCCACCACGGTACTGGCATCGACCACGGTATAACCCAGTGATTGGCATTTCTCTTTCTGGCTGGCCTCGATCCAGACAGCTTCCAGGCCAAACGCCGGATCCTTGCCGGCAATACCTTTGATCTCGCCAAAAACCTGACCCGGGTTGATCGCCAGCTCACGGTCGGCATAGATCTCGGCCTCGGCCACACCTACGCCCATCAGCGTAATACGGTAGACATTGGGGGCCAGATCCAGGTTGTCGCGGATGTGTACCGACGGCATCAGAAAGCCCAGGTCCTGCGACAGTTTCTTGCGCACACCCTTGATCCGCGCCAACAGCTGCCCACCCTGATTGCGATCCACCAGCGGAATCAGCCGATAACCAACCTCAAGGCCAAGCATGTCCACCGGGGTCACGTCATCCCAGCCCAGCTCACGGGTTTCCGGCTTCTGCAGGGCAGGCACTTCAGCCTCTTTGCGCTCCACCTCTTCAGCTTCGGCCACCTTGGCTTTCTGCTTCTGGGCAATCCACCAGGCCGCACCAGCAGCCAGAGCACCCAGTGACAGGAAAGAGAAATGCGGCATGCCCGGAATAAGACCCATCACAATCAGGATACCGGCAGCAATTGCCATGGCCTTGGGCGAGGCGAACATCTGACGCTGCACCTGATCACCCATGTCTTCCGAAGTAGACACCCGGGTAACCATGACCGCAGCCGAGGTTGACAGCAGCAGCGAAGGAATCTGCGCCACCAGGCCGTCGCCAATGGTCAGCAGGACATAGATGCGGCCCGCCTCGGCAAAGGCCAGATCGTGCTGCGCCATACCAATGGCCAGACCACCAATGATATTGATCGCCAGAATCAGCAGACCTGCGACCGCATCACCGCGCACGAACTTGCTGGCACCGTCCATGGAGCCGTAAAAATCGGCTTCCTGGGCAACTTCCTGGCGACGCAGCTTGGCCTCTTCCTGATTGATGATACCGGCATTGAGATCGGCATCAATCGCCATCTGCTTGCCCGGCATGGCATCCAGAGTAAAACGCGCGCTGACCTCGGAGATACGCCCGGCACCCTTGGTCACCACTATGAAGTTGATGATCATCAGAATGATGAACACCACCAGACCAACCACGTAGTTACCGCCAATCACCACTTCACCAAAGGCCTGAATCACCTTGCCTGCAGCATCGCCACCCTCATGCCCATGCAGCAGCACCACCCGGGTAGAGGCAACGTTCAAGGCCAGCCGTAAAAGGGTAGCAACCAGCAAAACGGTCGGAAAAACAGCAAAGTCCAGCGGCCGCAGGGCATAGGCACAGACCAGCAGCACCACCAGAGCCAAGGCAATATTGAAGGTAAAGAAGGTATCCAGCAGGAAGGGCGGCATCGGCAGCATCATCATGCCGAGAATCACCAACAGCAGAATCGGCACACCCAGGCTGCCATGCCGCAACGCGGCCATGCCACTCCACATATTCCCCAGCGCTCGTGAGCGATCGACTGCCATGCCCTGTCCTTTCCCCATCAAAATGTTGACGCACAAACCCGCGTTGCAATGGACTCAGCAAGAAGTGTTCCAGCTTACAAAAAAAATTCAGCGGCTTTAGCCATTGCAGGCTGCCGCTGGCCCAAAGCAGTGATATGCTCAAAACCATGTGATAGCTCCCGCCCTTCAGGCTAACCGAGACAAGACGTGATGACCCTGCGATCTGCGCCTCTGGCAATCAGCATCCTGGCCCTGCTAGCCGGCTGCAGCAGCCTGCCCGACCGCCAGATACTGGTTGACCGCTCAAGCGATCTGTTAAGCCGCTCCGGCGAAGTCATCAGCAGCCAGACTCAACGCCTCTCCGAGTTGACCGCAGGCAAAAGCAGCCAGCGCGAGGCCGAAGTCGAGGCGCTTTTCGACCAGCCCTACATCGACCCGCTGACCCGCTATCTCGACCAACATGAAGACGACCGCCGCTACGCGCGCTATCTCGACAAGGTTGCTGCGGAACGCGAGCGCCGCTGTGCCGAGATCGCACAGCAATATCGCAGCCGTGCAGCAACGGCCGAGAACCTCAGTCGCTACCGGCGCGGTTATCTGCTCTCCTGCCCGGATGACGTCAGCGCCTTTGCCGAGCGTGTCGAGCAGGCGCGCAGCGTCGAGCGCCAGGCCAACCAGACGGCCCGCCAGGCAGAACCCGAAGCGGCGTCAGAAGTACCGCTGGATGAGGCCGTCAGCCGGCGCCAGGTCAATAACTGTTATCTGTACTTCACCATTCGCAACCTGCAGCGTGCTCGGGATAACTGCAAACAACCAGCTACTGCAGGAGATGCCAAGGCCCAGCACCATATGGCCAGCCTGACGCGCAGCGAACAGAATTTCGCCAGCGCTCGCCAATGGGCACAGCGCTCCGCGCAACAGGGATATGCGCCCGGGCAATTGCTATACGCCGAATTATTGCAAAATGCCCAGGGCGGCGACCGTGATGCTGAATCCGCCCTGCAGTGGCTACAAGCCGCCGCGGCGCAAGGCCTGCCAGCCGCCCAATACGCTGCCGGCCGCGCCTGGCAGCAGGGCCTTGGCACGACCCCTGACCAGGCGCGCAGCCGCAGCTTCTGGCAGCAGGCGGCGGAACAAGGACATGTGGATGCCCAGCTGGCATTGGCAGAGAGCCTGCTGGACAACCCCGGCACCCAGACCGGCGCAGCCCGCTCCTGGCTTACCCGTGCTGCCCGCCAGGGTTCAACCCGCGCGCAAATGCGCCTGGCTGAGTGCTATGCCCAGGGCCTGGATGGTAGCGCCGATCCGGAACAGGCCTACATCTGGTACAGCCTGGCCTTATTGGGTGGCGAAAGTGCAGCTCAAGCGCCCGCCGAACAGCTCGCAACCCAGCTCAACAGCGAACAGCTGGTCAGCGCACAAAGCCGTATCCGCGCCGACCACAGCCAGATGCCGCGATGAACCTTCGACAGCGCCCGATCAGTGTCCGCCACAGCATTCTGCTGGTACTGGGACTGCTGGTGCTGCTGTTTGTCATCGGCATGTGGCTGATGTCCAGCCTGAACCTGAACTTCGCCCAACAGGCAATGACCGACCTGCGCGAGCGCCAGATTGCCGATACCTTCTACGCCAACCTGGACCGCATCAACAGCCATCACAGCATGATGGAGGAAAACACCCGTGATCTGGCCCGCCTGACCGAGCAATGGCAGGCGCTCGGCGGCAATCGGGCGGATTTACGCCGCATGCTGGACGCCACCCTGAGCGAGTTTACCGACGCCTACGGCGCCACACTGCTGTTTGATGCTGACTCAAGCGCCAGCAATACCCCATTCAGTCTGTTTGCCTACCGAGTCGGTGAGCAGATTCTGGTAGAAGATGAAAACAGTGGCTGGCTGGCCGGAAGTGGTTATCGCCGCTTGCGCGACACCCTGCAAAACGCCCCGCAGCAATCGCCCCTGCACTGGACGCCCGCCTATTATCGCAACCGCAGCGACGCCGTGGTGATCAGTCTCAGTACCACCATGGCCGACCGCAATGGCAACTGGCTGGGCATTGCCAGCACTGACTGGCGTGCTGATGACATCATCCGCCTGGTCAGCCGGGTTGAGGTCACCCCCGGGACCTTTGCCTTCCTGCTGGATCGGGAGAACCGTAACCTGAGTAGCCTGGCCCTGGCAGAAACGCCTCAAGCGCAGCAATTGATGGATGCGATTACTGATCTGGCGTTGCACCAACATGAGATCGAGCCAGGCAACCAGGTGATCCTGTCCGAACGTGAGCTGCTGGCTCCCATGCAGAAAGATCGCCTGCAACTCAATAACAATGACTACGCCCTGTTCTTCTCCACCACCCGCGCGGGCATGGTCTTTGGCATCGGCGTACCCCAGGCTGAAATCGACGCCGTACTGGCGCCGATGCGCCAAAGCAATCTGCGCATTGCCCTGGGCATTGGCAGCGTGCTCTTGCTGCTCTCCGGCATCATTCTGTTTATGGTCGCCGGCACTTTACGTCAGCTACACAACCTGTATACCGACAGCCTGACCGGGCTGCCCAACCGGGCGCGCCTGCTGCTGGACCTGCGCAAGCGAACACCAGGCTCTCTACTGCTGCTGAACCTGGATGCATTCAAGGAAATCAATGACGTCTACGGTCACGCCTGCGGTGATCATGTCATCCAGCAGCTGGCCAACAACCTGCACGATTTCATGCTCACCTACCCGGCCTGGGCCCAAGCCAAGCTCTATCGGATGCCGGCAGATGAATTTGCCATCTGGTTGCCCGGGCGGCAGTCAACAACCGCATTACAGGGCCACCTGGCCGACCTGCATCAATTCATCAATAACCAGAGCAGCTGCTGGGAGAACCAGCAGATCCCGCTTAGCGCCAGCCTCGGACTGGCCAGCAGCTGGCAAGTAGACACACAGCAACGCCAGGCTCATGACCTGCTGTCCTGTGCCAACATAGCGCTCAAACTGGCTCGCCTGAGCCAGAACAGCCTGCATATCTATGACCCCGAGCAAGGCATCCGCCGCGATTATGAGCTTAACCTGCAATGGGCCAACCGCCTGAAAGCCGCACTGGACAGCAAGCGTATCCAGCCGTATTTCCAGCCAATCATGGATATCCACAGCGGCCAGATCGGTAAATACGAATGCCTGGTCAGGCTGATTGACGAGAACGGCATTGCCGTCAGCCCGGGAGAGTTTCTCGGTGTGGCAAAAAAAATCCGCCTGTACCGGCTGCTCACCCGGACCATGGTTGAACAGGCGGTCAACTTCTTTCGCGGCACTGACCTGCAGTTCTCGCTGAACCTTTCAGGTGAAGACCTGCTGGACGACGAACTGACCGATTTCATCCTGCAACGGCTCGCCGAGAATGAGCTGGCACACCAGGTAATCTTTGAGATTCTTGAGTCGGAAGGAATCGAGAACTACGCCGCCGTACGCCAGTTTATTGACCGTGCCAAGGCTATGGGCTGCCAGATCGCCATTGACGATTTTGGTACCGGCTACTCC
>JAMCWB010000037.1 GCA_023475025.1 Gammaproteobacteria bacterium | reverse complement strand
AGCTGGATTCCTATCGGGAATTCCTGCAGACGGATATGCCCAAGGAGCAGGTTCGCGACATCGGTTTGCATGCCGCCTTCAAATCTGTCTTCCCCATTATCAGCTATTCCGGTAATGCGGCCCTTGAGTATGTTGGTTATCGCCTCGGCGAGCCAGCGTTTGATGTCAAGGAATGTATCCTGCGTGGGGTGACCTATGCAGTGCCGCTGCGCGTCAAGGTCCGCCTGATCATCTTTGATCGTGAGTCATCTAACAAGGCGATCAAGGACATCAAGGAACAAGAAGTCTACATGGGAGAAATCCCGTTGATGACCGAGAATGGTACCTTCATCATCAACGGTACCGAGCGGGTCATCGTCTCCCAGTTGCACCGTAGCCCGGGTGTGTTCTTTGACCACGACCGTGGCAAGACACACAGCTCCGGCAAGCTGCTGTACTCCGCTCGCGTGATTCCTTACCGCGGCTCCTGGCTCGACTTCGAGTTTGATCCCAAGGACTGTGTATACGTCCGTATCGACCGCCGTCGCAAGCTGCCAGCGAGTGTATTGCTGCGTGCATTGGGCTACCAGACTGATGAGATTCTGGATATTTTCTATGACACCAACGTGTTCAGCGTCAAGGAAGAAACCCTTGAGCTGGAACTGGTGCCAGAGCGTCTGCGCGGTGAAATCGCCACCCTCGATATCAAGGATGACAAGGGCCGCATTACCGGAATAGCTGATAATGGGGAAGACAGATTTGAAGGCGGCATGCAAACCGATGTCGCGAACCTGCTCCTTGGGCATATCCGTCTGCAGGAATTCCCGATAGGAATCCAGCTGGATAGCCAGCAAATAGGGCACGTCCATTACATGCGGCAGTTTGCCAAAGTCCTTGCGGATACGTTTTTTCTCAGTATATGAGTAAGCCATCAGCGTTCCCCAGCTTGGTCACCTGCTTGATTGGTTTGTCTGATCAGACAAACCTGAAAATGCGTGCAGACCCTCTCGGCCTGCTCACCCCGCGGGGTGCTGTTGTGCAAGCCATGCCTGCAACAACGGAAAAAGGCCGGTGGCGCATTGGCCACCAGCCATCAATCTACACCGCAGCGCAGACTGTCAGCGCAAGATCACTCAAATTACTTGAGCTCAACCTTGGCGCCTGCTTCTTCCAGGGTCTTCTGAGCAGCTTCGGCTTCATCCTTGGAAACACCTTCCTTGATGGTGGCCGGAGCGCCGTCAACCATAGCCTTGGCTTCTTTCAGGCCCAGACCAGTCAGTTCGCGAACAGCTTTGATCACGTTGACTTTCTTGTCGCCAGTTTCAGCCAGGATTACGTTGAACTCGGTCTGCTCTTCAGCAGCGGCAGCACCACCGGCAGCGGGGCCAGCAGCAACAGCGGCAGCAGCAGAAACGCCGAACTTTTCTTCCATTGCTGAAATCAGTTCAACAACCTGCATAACAGACATTTCGGATACTGCGTTGATGATATCTTCGTTGGTCAGAGCCATGACTCTAAATTCCTGTATTGGGGACAGCCCTCAGGCCATCTTCATTAATAGCGTGTAAGTAAGCAAAGGCAGACCTGTCAGGCTGCTTCGGCTTCCTTCTGATCGCGGACTGCAGCCAAAGTGCGAACGAACTTGCTGGTTGCGCCCTGGATAACGCTCATCAGCTGACTGATGGCTTCATCGTAGGTCGGCAAGGTTGCCAGTCGGTCAATTTCGTTAGCTGCAATAAAGTTGCCTTCAAAGGCAGCCGCCTTGATCTCGAACTTGTCCTGACCCTTGGCAAACTCCTTGAACAGGCGAGCGGCAGCGCCCGGATGTTCCTTGGAGAAAGCAATCAGGGTAGGACCGACAAAGGTTTCCTGAAGGCAGGTGTAATCCGTACCTTCAATAGCACGGCGCAGCAGGGTATTACGTACAACGCGTACGTATACGCCAGCTTCGCGTGCTTCTTTGCGCAGCCCGGTCATGGCAGCAACGCTTACACCGCGGGCATCAGCCACAACGGCAGACAGCGCACCTTTAGCAGCTTCGTTGACTTCAGCGACGATGGCCTTTTTGTCTTCGAGCTTAATTGCCACGGGTTTCACTCCTGGATTTACCATTGACCACCCTTACGGATGGCATGTTTTGGTGTCTGATCCAGCCTGTACTGAATCGGGAGCACCATCTGCGTAGGCTGTTGGTTTAAGGCTTGCGCCGCCTACGGTCTTGGACAGCCCCCGCATAACAGGGACCCCAATCGGTTTGGCGCACCCGAAAGTGCGCCGGAATACTTAGATATTCAGTGAGGCCTGGTCGATCTTGACGCCCGGACCCATGGTGGTGCTGAGGGCAACGCCCTGCAGGTAGACACCCTTGGAGGTAGACGGCTTGGCCTTTTTCAGGTCGGCCAGCAGGGCTTCAACATTTTCCTTCAGCTTGGCCGGCTCAAAGCCTACCTTGCCAACGGAGCAATGAATGATGCCGTTCTTGTCGGTACGGTAGCGAACCTGACCTGCCTTGGCGTTTTTCACTGCAGTGCCGACGTCAGCGGCAACGGTGCCAACTTTCGGGTTTGGCATCAGGCCACGCGGACCGAGCAGCTGACCCAGCTGACCCACTACGCGCATGGCGTCGGGGGAAGCAATCACCACGTCATAGTTGAGGTCACCGGCCTTCATTTCAGCGGCCAGGTCATCCATACCAACCTTGTCTGCACCGGCAGCCAGCGCAGCTTCAGCATTGGCACCCTGGGTAAATACAGCAACGCGGACAGTCTTGCCCGTGCCGTGCGGCAGCAGGGTAGCGCCACGTACAACCTGGTCAGATTTACGCGGATCAACACCGAGGTTCACAGCGACGTCAAAAGACTCAGTGAACTTGACGCTGGATACTTCAGCCAGCAGGGTGGCTGCTTCTTCGAAGCTGTAGGCCTTGTTCGGCGTTACTTTTTCGTTGATCGCCTTTTGACGCTTGCTCAGCTTAGCCATTTACACACCCTCCACGTTCAGACCCATGCTGCGCGCAGAGCCAGCGATGGTACGTACGGCAGCATCCATATCAGCAGCGGTAAGATCTGCTTGTTTGGTCTGCACGATTTCTTCCAGCTGGGCACGGGTAACAGTGCCGACTTTCTGGCTGTTGGGGCGGGCCGAGCCACTCTTCAGACCAGCCGCTTTCAGCAGCAGGACGGCAGCCGGCGGGCTCTTGGTTTCAAAAGTGAAGCTGCGATCAGCATAAACGGTGATCACCACGGGGGTCGGAAGGCCCGGCTCAAGACCCTGGGTCTTGGCATTGAACGCCTTACAGAATTCCATGATGTTTACGCCATGTTGGCCCAGTGCCGGACCTACCGGCGGACTTGGGTTAGCCTGGCCGGCCTTGACTTGCAGCTTGATATAAGCCTGAATCTTCTTCGCCATGAGTACTCTCCAATGGGTGCAAACGCCGCAGGGCGGCTCCCCGGTTTAGCTATAATTCCCACTGACAACAAAACCCCGCACCGCTCGAAAGCACTGCAGGGTTCAGGGGATCTGTTGAACTCAGCCTTTTTCTACCTGACTGAATTCGAGCTCCACAGGTGTGGGGCGACCAAAGATGAGAACAGCCACCTGAACACGGCTCTTCTCATAGTTCACTTCTTCGACGACGCCATTGAAATCCGCAAACGGCCCGTCGGTAACCCGTACCACTTCACCCGGCTCAAACAGTGTCTTCGGCCGCGGCTTATCGGTACCATCGGCAACACGGCGCAGGATGATGTCTGCTTCCTTGTCGCTGATGGGTGCTGGCTTGTCGGCTGTACCACCGATAAAACCAAGCACACGAGAGGTATCCTTGACCAAGTGCCAGGATGCCTCTGTCATATCCATCTGAACCAGCACATAGCCGGGAAAGAATTTACGCTCGCTCTTGCGCTTCTGGCCATTGCGCATTTCCACCACTTCTTCAGTGGGAACCAGAATTTCGCCGAACAGATCCTCCATGCCAGCAAGCTTCACCCGCTCTTGAAGAGCGCGCATGACATGCTTTTCGTAACCCGAATAGGCATGTACAACGTACCAACGCTTAGCCACGGAGCACCTTTAACCAATAAAGAATGAAATAATCCAACCCAGGAACGTATCCAGCCCCCACAGCAGCAGCGCCATAATCAGCACAACAGCCAATACAATCAAGGTGGTCTGAATGGTTTCTGGCCGGGTCGGCCACACTACTTTGCGGATCTCGATGCGCGCTTCTTTGAGCAACGCCCAGAAGGTCTTGCCTTTGGCTGTCTGCAGTGCGACGTAGCCTGCAATAGCACCAAGAACAATCAGGACAACAGCGCGGTAAAGGACAGGCTCGCTGGAATACAGGTAATTACCAACAACGCCGACGACCACAAGAGCAGAGACCAATACCCACTTGATGGTATCCAAGCGACTATCGTGGTTTTCAACCTTCGTACTCATGAATCATCTAGTCCTGTTTAGCTATGCCAGAAAAATCTGGCAGGCCAGGAGGGAATCGAACCCCCAACCTGCGGTTTTGGAGACCGCCGCTCTGCCAATTGAGCTACTGGCCTGTAATCGCGATCGAGCCGGGCATTCTACCGGCTCGATCAGTCAAGATCAAACGATATTACTCGATGATCTTGGCAACCACGCCGGCACCAACGGTACGGCCACCTTCGCGAATCGCGAAGCGCAGACCATCTTCCATGGCGATCGGAGCGATCAGGGTAACAACCAGTTTGACGTTGTCGCCCGGCATTACCATCTCAACACCTTCCGGCAGCTCACAAGAACCAGTCACGTCAGTTGTACGGAAGTAGAACTGCGGACGGTAGCCCTTGAAGAACGGAGTGTGACGACCGCCTTCGTCCTTGCCCAGTACATAGACTTCGGCTTCGAACTTGGTGTGCGGAGTGATGGAACCTGGCTTGGCCAGAACCTGACCACGCTCAACGTCTTCACGCTTGGTACCACGCAGCAGAACACCAACGTTCTCACCGGCACGACCTTCGTCGAGCAGCTTGCGGAACATTTCAACACCCGTACAAACGGTCTTGGTGGTGTCCTTGATACCAACGATTTCAACTTCTTCCTGGACGCGAACGATACCGCGCTCAACACGACCAGTCACAACAGTACCGCGACCAGAGATGGAGAACACGTCTTCGATCGGCATCAGGAACGGCTTGTCGATATCACGCTCAGGCTCCGGCAGGTAAGTATCCAGAGTCTCGACCAGCTTGGTCACGGCAGTCACACCAATACCGTTGTCATCCTTGCCTTCCAGCGCCATCAGCGCAGAACCAATGATGATCGGGGTGTCGTCGCCCGGGAAGTCATAAGTGCTCAGCAGATCACGCACTTCCATCTCGACCAGTTCCAGCAGCTCTTCATCATCGACCATGTCAGCCTTGTTCAGGAACACGACGATGTAAGGAACGCCAACCTGGCGGGACAGCAGGATATGCTCACGCGTCTGCGGCATCGGGCCGTCAGCAGCAGAACAAACCAGGATAGCGCCATCCATCTGCGCAGCACCGGTGATCATGTTCTTCACGTAGTCAGCGTGACCGGGGCAGTCAACGTGCGCGTAGTGACGAGTCGGCGAATCGTACTCTACGTGCGAGGTGTTGATGGTGATACCACGGGCCTTCTCTTCCGGCGCGTTATCGATCTGATCGAAAGCGCGGGCAGAGCCGCCGTATACTTCTGCACAGACCTTGGTCAGAGCCGCAGTCAGAGTGGTCTTGCCATGGTCAACGTGACCAATGGTGCCCACGTTCAGGTGCGGTTTGCTGCGTTCGAACTTCTCTTTAGCCATCGAGAGATCCCCTATCGTGAGTGTAATGCGCGAGTCACGCGACCATTAAATAAAAGGCAGATATTCACATATCTGCCTTGAACTGGAGCTCATGAGCGGATTTGAACCGCTGACCTCACCCTTACCAAGGGTGTGCTCTACCAACTGAGCTACATGAGCTTACACCGGGTGCAGTACCAAGATTGGAGCGGGTAGCGGGAATCGAACCCGCACCATCAGCTTGGAAGGCTGAGGTTCTACCGTTGAACTATACCCGCCAAGCACTTGGCTATGCGAAAACTGGTGGAGGGGGAAGGATTCGAACCTTCGAAGCTTGCGCGTCAGATTTACAGTCTGATCCCTTTGGCCACTCGGGAACCCCTCCGCAAGAGGGCGCCATTTTCGTCACTTGATAGCAAGCTGTCAACACTTTTCTCTGCAAAAACCGCAACTTGAAAGCAAGCCAGCAAGACAGCCCATTTTCAGCACAGAAACCGCGTCCTGCAGGAGCTAGGTTGACCGCCGAGCTGCACTGGACGCTGCACCTCTCAACCATTGAGCCGCGGCAAGCTGCCGCAAGGGCGGTAATGATGTACCAGGCCCGGAAAGGCCTCACGCAAGCGCTGCAACATGCGCGCATCAACCAACCTGCGTGCAGCGGCATCAACCTCCAGCCATGACTGACTGACATAGCGCTCAAGCCGCTCGACGTCACTCTCATACCCTTGCACTTGCAGCTGTTCACGCCGGATAGCTGCCGCCTCCTCTGTCGCAAACACACCGAGGGCGATCCTTCCAGCCTGGCCGCCCTCTCCCATCAAATAACTCTCAATGCCGCTTTCCTGCAGCAGCCGCAAAGCGGCCAGCGCCTCATTGCGCCCACCGGCAACCGACTTTACCAGCACATAATCTTCTTCTGTCACCGTATCGAGCTCGACCATGCGCGAAGCAACACCCAATGCCAGCAAACGTTGGCGCAAGGCCCGCACATCGTCCGCCTCAGCCAGGCCGCCAAGGTGCATGCATAAACCTGGCGCAGCTCCATTTATCAGCGTATCAGTCGAAGCCACCTGCCGAGTCGACGCCGCCACCTCAGTCGAGGCTGAATCACTACGCAACTGCAAGTGACCCTGCTGCACCTGCCACAGCGCATAAAGGATATTCACCAACAACAAACAGAGAAACACCCAGCGCATCAGTCCGGCTCCATGGGGCAAGCCAAGGCAAGCCCCTCAAAGACCAGATCATTGATTACATTGCACTCACTCGGCAGCATTTCTGCCATACGGGTCGCATCGCCACCGGTCAGAATCACCAGCACCTTGTCACCCAGTAACTGGGTAGCAATACGCAGCTGCTCACGAACAAAACCGGCCAGCATCAGCTCGCAGCCATATTCAACCGCTTCAGCCGTATTACTGCCTGGCGTTGGTGAGCGCAGATCACTATGCAGGTTCTGGTCATAACGGATCAGCCGCGTATGGCGCTGCAGACTGCTGCGCAACAACCCAGTACCCGGCGCAATAAACCCCCCGAGGTGCTGACCATCGGCAGCAACGAAATCCACGGTAACCGCAGTACCCAGGTCAATCACGACACAGGCACGCTGGCAAATCTTGTAGCCGGCAACCAGGGCTAACCAGCGATCCATCCCCAGGCGCGCGATATCGGCATAGCCATTACGCACACCCGCCAACTCCGCCGCACTGCGAGCCAGAACCGGATGCAACTTAAGCCAACTGGTCAGCTGATCCATGACAACCCGCGTTTCTTCTTCAGAACGCACACTGACCAGCCGGCAGCCACGGATTTCACGCTCCTGGCCGCCCAGCAAACGCTGCAACTCGACCAGATCAGGCGCCATATCGCGGTCACGCACGCGGCCCTCACGATCAAGCAGGCGCCACTTGATCAGCGTGTTCCCGCAGTCAAGCTCAAGCAGCATGGAATGACCCCAGACCCATTCCTGACCAGGAGAACGCTTGCTTGTCCATGAGAACGCTTAATCGCTGCTGCACCATGCACTACCACCGTGACTTGTAAGAATCACGCATCATAACGCCCAGTGCGACGGGAATGAATGGTAAATATACATATATAGGCAGCAGGTTAAGATCTACCGCCTGATTTCTGCTCACAATGCGTTGCCGAAATGACCCACCAAGCACTGCCATTCGTCCGACTTATCATCAAGGGCGTAAAAACAGAGCGCGATTTCACTTATTCCTGTAATATATGGCGCTATTTTCCAACCAAACCGGCTATCAGGGAACGCAATGACTGATCTATCTCTCTACCGCAATATTGGTATCTTCGCCCACGTTGATGCCGGCAAAACCACTACCACAGAGCGTATTCTCAAGCTCACTGGGCGTATTCACAAGCTGGGCGAAACCCACGAAGGCGAGTCCACCACTGACTTCATGGAACAGGAAGCCGAGCGCGGGATTACCATCCAGTCCGCAGCTGTCAGCTGTTTCTGGAAAAACCACCGCTTCAACGTTATCGACACCCCCGGCCACGTTGACTTCACCGTTGAAGTGTATCGCTCACTGAAAGTACTCGACGGCGGTATCGGTGTGTTCTGTGGTTCTGGCGGTGTTGAGCCCCAGTCAGAAACCAACTGGCGCTATGCGAACGACTCCAAAGTATCCCGCCTGATCTTCGTCAACAAACTTGACCGTATCGGTGCTGACTTCCTGCGCGTTACCGAACAGGTCAAGAATGTACTGGGTGCCAAGCCACTGATCATGACGCTGCCCATTGGTCGCGAAGACACATTCTGCGGCGTTGTTGACCTGCTGACCCGCGAAGCCTACGTTTGGGATGACACCGGTCTGCCAGAAAACTACACAGTCGAACCCATTCCGGCTGACATGGTAGATGATGTCGAATCCTATCGTGAGCAGCTGATTGAAACAGCGGTGGAAATGGATGACGACCTGATGATGGCCTACATGGACGGCGAGGAGCCCTCCATTGACGACATCAAGCGCTGTATCCGTAAGGGCACACTCGAGCTCGCATTCTTCCCCACCTACTGTGGCGCAGCTTTCAAGAACAAGGGTATGCACCTGCTGCTGGATGCCGTAGTTGATTACCTGCCAGCTCCCCAGGAAGTCAACCCGCAGCCACTGACCGATGAAGAAGGTAACCCCACCGGCAAGCACGCCATCGTGTCGCCTGATGAGCCCTTCCGCGCACTGGCATTCAAGATCATGGACGACCGTTTTGGCGCCCTGACCTTCGTTCGCATTTACTCCGGTAAACTGGCCAAAGGGGATACCATCCTCAACTCCTTTACCGGTAAAACCGAACGTGTTGGCCGCATGGTTGAAATGCATGCCAATGACCGTAACGAACTGACTAATGCCACAGCGGGTGATATTATCGCCATCGTTGGCATGAAGAACGTTCAGACTGGCCATACGCTGTGCGATCCGAACCACCCCTGCACACTGGAAGCCATGGTCTTCCCAGAGCCGGTTATTTCCATCTCTGTTGAGCCAAAAGACAAGGGCTCTACTGAGAAGATGGGTGTTGCCATCGGTAAGATGGTGGCTGAAGATCCGACCTTCCGTGTAGAAACCGATCCGGATTCCGGCGAAACCATCCTCAAAGGCATGGGCGAACTGCACCTGGACATCAAGGTCGACATTCTCAAGCGTACCTACGGCGTTGAGCTGGTCGTTGGTCAGCCTCAGGTTGCCTACCGCGAAACCATTACCCGTGAAGTGACTGACAGCTACACCCACAAGAAGCAGTCAGGTGGTTCCGGTCAATACGGTAAGATTGACTATGTCATCAAGCCTGGTGAAACCAACTCGGGCTTCACTTTCCACTCCAGTGTTGTTGGCGGTAACGTTCCCAAGGAATACTTCCCCGCGATCGAGAAGGGCTTTGCTTCTCTGATGGAAACTGGTCCGCTGGCTGGCTTCCCGGTGCTGGACGTACATTTTGAACTGGTTGATGGTGGCTTCCACGCCGTTGACTCTTCAGCTATCGCGTTTGAAATTGCTGCCAAGGGTGCGTTCCGTCAGTCCATGCCGAAGGCAGCACCGCAACTGCTTGAGCCGATCATGAAGGTTGATGTGTTCACACCTGAAGATCATGTTGGTGATGTGATCGGCGACCTCAACCGTCGACGCGGCATGATTGCTGGTCAGGAGCCTGGCGCAACCGGTATCCGCATCAAGGCCGATGTCCCTCTGGCAGAAATGTTCGGCTACATCAGCACACTGCGTACCATGACGTCAGGTCGCGGTCAGTTCTCGATGGAGTTCTCGCATTACTCAGCCTGCCCGTCCAACGTTGCAGAAGCTGTCATTGCCAAAGAGAAAGAAAAGCAGGCTGCCAAGAAGTAACGGGCTGTTTGCTGCAAGACAAAACGCCTGATGCTTGGCATCAGGCGTTTTTTTATGGCCTTCTACCCGAGACCTGTGGAGCTTTCTTGCCCCGAAGTAAATCAGTCCATCACCGAGCTCAATCTCAGGCTCAACTCTCCGCCACTAAGAACCAGCATGTTCTCATCTACCAGCAGCCGCAGGCCTCCACTGGCATCAACACCCTGCTCCACGCCTACCACCACCCGATCACCCGACTGCACCTGCACAGCGCGACCGAACCAGGCGTCGTTCTCTTCCCATGATGCGCGAAAAGGGGCAAAACCCTGACTACGGAAACGCTCAAGCGCATGGTGTAACCGCTGCAGAAAAAGAGCTATCAGCTCATTACGGTTGAGCTCGCCTTGAGCCTGATGCTGCGCCAATGACGTCCATGGCTGAGTGATCTCATTATCTACATTACGCATATGGACATTGATACCCACGCCAATGATAGCCACACAGTCAGCAGTCAGATCACCACCAATTTCAATCAAGATACCGGCAAGCTTGCGATTTCGATAAAGCACATCGTTGGGCCACTTCAATTGACAACCAGTGAAGCCTGCCTCGGCCAGTGTCTCAACTAATACCAGCCCAACCAGGAGGCTCAGCCCCTCCAACGCCTGCGCACCGCCGCTGAACGGCTCCACGAGGGTCAGATAAATGTTCTGCGCATAGGGGCTCGACCAGTTGCGCCCGCGCCGCCCACGACCGCTACTTTGCTGCTCGGCAACACAGATCAGTGGCTGCGCGCCCTCAAGGGCCAGCAAATGATGGGCACGAGTATTAGTAGAGTCAGCACGGTCAAATAAGTGCCAGCGCCAACGGTGCCTGCAAACCTCCGGTAAGGCCGCGCGGATAACCTCATCGTCCAGCAAGGCTGCACCACGAGGGATACGGTATCCACGGCCACGGACACGCTGTAATGGAAAACCCTCTTCCACCAGTGGCTGCAAAGCCTTCCATACCGCTGCACGGCTAACCCCCAGGTCGGCGGCAAGTTTTTCCCCGGAATGAAATTCCCCGTCAGCCATCAAAACCAACAACTTTTTCAGCATGCAACCACTCTCTTGTCAGCAGACAGGCATGATAGCAAGCTCATCGTAAGTGCGCAGGCTATAGTCGCAGGCTGGAAGCTGGAAGCTGGAAGCTGGAAGCTGGAAGCTGGAAGCTGGAAGCTGGAAGCTGGAAGCTGGAAGCTGGAAGCTGGAAGCATCAGGCTGTGGGTGGGGTGTTGGGCTGTCAAGCCAGGATCTGGGCCTGGCCCTGGCCACGACAACGGCCGGGTGCGTGACCTTCCAGCCTTCAGCTTTCAGCTTTCAGCCGCCAGCGACCGTTTTTCCTGCGCCCAAAGTAAAACCCCGACCATCTGTCGATGATCGGGGTTTTGGTGTAGGTGCTTGACGATGACCTACTCTCACATGGGGAAACCCCACACTACCATCGGCGATACGTCGTTTCACTGCTGAGTTCGGGATGGGATCAGGTGGTACCAACGCTCTATGGTCGTCAAGCAATTCTTTTGCACTGTCGTGGGTTAGCACGCCAGGGCTAATAGGGTTGTGATAGATGTTAGGTAACGATGATCTTGCAAGTCCGTCTTGTCGCTCATCTGTCCATACACACCAGATTGCTTGGGTGTTATATGGTCAAGCCACACGGGCAATTAGTACTGGTTAGCTCAACGCCTCACAACGCTTACACACCCAGCCTATCAACGTCGTAGTCTTCGACGGCCCTTTAGGGGAGTCAAGCTCCCGGTGAGATCTCATCTTGAGGCAAGTTTCCCGCTTAGATGCTTTCAGCGGTTATCTCTTCCGAACGTAGCTACCCGGCAATGCCACTGGCGTGACAACCGGAACACCAGAGGTTCGTCCACTCCGGTCCTCTCGTACTAGGAGCAGCCCCTCTCAAATCTCAAACGTCCACGGCAGATAGGGACCGAACTGTCTCACGACGTTCTAAACCCAGCTCGCGTACCACTTTAAATGGCGAACAGCCATACCCTTGGGACCGGCTTCAGCCCCAGGATGTGATGAGCCGACATCGAGGTGCCAAACACCGCCGTCGATATGAACTCTTGGGCGGTATCAGCCTGTTATCCCCGGAGTACCTTTTATCCGTTGAGCGATGGCCCTTCCATACAGAACCACCGGATCACTAAGACCTACTTTCGTACCTGCTCGTCGTGTTGGACTCGCAGTCAAGCGCACTTTTGCCTTTATACTCTACGCACGATTTCCGACCGTGCTGAGTGCACCTTCGTACTCCTCCGTTACTCTTTGGGAGGAGACCGCCCCAGTCAAACTACCCACCATACACTGTCCTCGATCCGGATAACGGACCAGAGTTAGAACCTCAAAGTTGCCAGGGTGGTATTTCAAGGTTGGCTCCACGCAGACTAGCGTCCACGCTTCAAAGCCTCCCACCTATCCTACACAAACAAATTCAAAGTCCAGTGCAAAGCTATAGTAAAGGTTCACGGGGTCTTTCCGTCTAGCCGCGGATACACTGCATCTTCACAGCGATTTCAATTTCACTGAGTCTCGGGTGGAGACAGCGTCGCCATCATTACGCCATTCGTGCAGGTCGGAACTTACCCGACAAGGAATTTCGCTACCTTAGGACCGTTATAGTTACGGCCGCCGTTTACCGGGGCTTCGATCAAGAGCTTCGCCGAAGCTAACCCCATCAATTAACCTTCCGGCACCGGGCAGGCGTCACACCCTATACGTCCACTTTCGTGTTTGCAGAGTGCTGTGTTTTTAATAAACAGTTGCAGCGACCTGGTATCTTCGACTGGCATGGGCTTACGTAGTAAATACTTCACCCTCGCCAGCGCACCTTCTCCCGAAGTTACGGTGCCATTTTGCCTAGTTCCTTCACCCGAGTTCTCTCAAGCGCCTTGGTATTCTCTACCTGACCACCTGTGTCGGTTTGGGGTACGATTTCTAGTTACCTGAAGCTTAGAGGCTTTTCCTGGAAGCATGGCATCAACCACTTCGCTTTCGTAAAAGAAAGCTCGTCATCGGTTCTCGGCCTTAAGATCCCGGATTTTCCTAAGATCTCAGCCTACCGCCTTAAACAAGGACAACCAACGCCTTGCTGGCCTAGCCTTCTCCGTCCCCTCATCGCAGTAACTAGAAGTACGGGAATATTAACCCGTTTCCCATCGACTACGCCTTTCGGCCTCGCCTTAGGGGTCGACTCACCCTGCGTCGATTAACGTTGCGCAGGAACCCTTGGTCTTCCGGCGTGGGAGTTTTTCACTCCCATTGTCGTTACTCATGTCAGCATTCGCACTTCTGATACCTCCAGCCAACTTCTCAATTGACCTTCACAGGCTTACAGAACGCTCCTCTACCGCTCATCCAAAGGATGAACCCGTAGCTTCGGTGTATGGTTTGAGCCCCGTTACATCTTCCGCGCAGGCCGACTCGACTAGTGAGCTATTACGCTTTCTTTAAAGGATGGCTGCTTCTAAGCCAACCTCCTAGCTGTCTAAGCCTTCCCACATCGTTTCCCACTTAACCATAACTTTGGGACCTTAGCTGACGGTCTGGGTTGTTTCCCTTTTCACGACGGACGTTAGCACCCGCCGTGTGTCTCCCGTGCTGACACTCACTGGTATTCGGAGTTTGCATCGGTTTGGTAAGTCGGGATGACCCCCTAGCCGAAACAGTGCTCTACCCCCAGTGGTGATACACGAGGCGCTACCTAAATAGCTTTCGAGGAGAACCAGCTATCTCCGAGCTTGATTAGCCTTTCACTCCTATCCACAAGTCATCCGCTAACTTTTCAACGGTAGTCGGTTCGGTCCTCCAGTGCCTGTTACGGCACCTTCAACCTGCCCATGGATAGATCGCCCGGTTTCGGGTCTATACCTTGCGACTAAACGCCCTATTAAGACTCGGTTTCCCTACGCCTCCCCTATACGGTTAAGCTTGCCACAAAATATAAGTCGCTGACCCATTATACAAAAGGTACGCAGTCACGGAACAAGTCCGCTCCCACTGCTTGTACGCATACGGTTTCAGGTTCTATTTCACTCCCCTCACAGGGGTTCTTTTCGCCTTTCCCTCACGGTACTGGTTCACTATCGGTCAGTCAGGAGTATTTAGCCTTGGAGGATGGTCCCCCCATGTTCAGTCAACGTTTCACGTGCGCCGACCTACTCGATTTCACAACTAAGAGTCTTTCGTGTACGGGGCTATCACCCACTATGGCGGAACTTTCCAGAACCTTTCACTAAACTCAAAATTGCTTAAGGGCTAGTCCCCGTTCGCTCGCCGCTACTTGGGGAATCTCGGTTGATTTCTTTTCCTCCGGGTACTTAGATGTTTCAGTTCCCCGGGTTCGCCTCACACACCTATGTATTCAGTGTGTGATACCTAGCTTATGCTAAGTGGGTTTCCCCATTCAGAGATCTCCGGATCAAAGGTTGTTTGCCACCTCCCCGAAGCTTTTCGCAGGCTACCACGTCTTTCATCGCCTCTGACTGCCAAGGCATCCACCGTATGCGCTTATTCACTTGACCATATAACCCCAAACAATCTGCACACCCGCCAGGTAAACCCGACAGATAAGCCGATCATTCGCTGTCATATGTATTTGACATGATTCACGACAATCCGGAACTTGCTTGAGATCACAAGTTACCTTAGCTATACACAGCGTCAGTGAAACACTGTGTATGCTGTACTTCTATCACAAACCCTAATTGTTAAAGAACGTCTGGCGCAAAGACCAGACAGCAATGATCGGTTAGTTCAAGGGCTTAAAACCCCCAGGATCATTCCTGTCTGTACTCTGTGTCATATCTGGTTTTTCGTGCGGCGATGGTGGAGCCAAGCGGGATCGAACCGCTGACCTCCTGCGTGCAAGGCAGGCGCTCTCCCAGCTGAGCTATGGCCCCTTCAGACCTTCACACCTCGACAATTGGTGGGTCTGGGCAGATTCGAACTGCCGACCTCACCCTTATCAGGGGTGCGCTCTAACCAACTGAGCTACAGACCCAATTGCCTCGGGCTAACCGCATCGGCAGGTCTGTCGACCTCACCCTACTCTTCACCTCAAGGTCAGGGGGTGCGCTCTAACCAACTGAGCTTCAGCTCAATCAATTCAGGCTTTCCATCCCGCACTTGGGGCTTGTTGCAGCTCAAAGAGCTACATGCCAATCGCCAAAACCAGGGAATCAAGTAATTCGTGTGAGTGCTTGAACAGCGTTTGTGATCTTTCGATTAAGGAGGTGATCCAGCCGCAGGTTCCCCTACGGCTACCTTGTTACGACTTCACCCCAGTCATGAATCACTCCGTGGTAACCGTCCCCCCGAAGGTTAGACTAGCTACTTCTGGAGCAACCCACTCCCATGGTGTGACGGGCGGTGTGTACAAGGCCCGGGAACGTATTCACCGCGACATTCTGATTCGCGATTACTAGCGATTCCGACTTCATGGAGTCGAGTTGCAGACTCCAATCCGGACTACGAACGGTTTTGAGAGATTAGCTCCACCTCGCGGCTTGGCAACCCTCTGTACCGCCCATTGTAGCACGTGTGTAGCCCTGGCCGTAAGGGCCATGATGACTTGACGTCATCCCCACCTTCCTCCGGTTTGTCACCGGCAGTCTCCTTAGAGTGCCCACCATAACGTGCTGGTAACTAAGGACAAGGGTTGCGCTCGTTACGGGACTTAACCCAACATCTCACGACACGAGCTGACGACAGCCATGCAGCACCTGTGTCTGAGTTCCCGAAGGCACCAATCCATCTCTGGAAAGTTCTCAGCATGTCAAGGCCAGGTAAGGTTCTTCGCGTTGCTTCGAATTAAACCACATGCTCCACCGCTTGTGCGGGCCCCCGTCAATTCATTTGAGTTTTAACCTTGCGGCCGTACTCCCCAGGCGGTCAACTTAGTGCGTTAGCTGCGCCACTAAAGACTCAAGGTCCCCAACGGCTAGTTGACATCGTTTACGGCGTGGACTACCAGGGTATCTAATCCTGTTTGCTCCCCACGCTTTCGCACCTCAGCGTCAGTATCAGTCCAGGTGGTCGCCTTCGCCACTGGTGTTCCTTCCTATATCTACGCATTTCACCGCTACACAGGAAATTCCACCACCCTCTACTGTACTCTAGTCAAGCAGTTATGGATGCAGTTCCCAGGTTGAGCCCGGGGATTTCACACCCATCTTACTTGACCGCCTACGCGCGCTTTACGCCCAGTAATTCCGATTAACGCTTGCACCCTCTGTATTACCGCGGCTGCTGGCACAGAGTTAGCCGGTGCTTATTCTGTTGGTAACGTCAAGACTACGTGCTATTAACACGCAGCCCTTCCTCCCAACTTAAAGTGCTTTACAATCCGAAGACCTTCTTCACACACGCGGCATGGCTGGATCAGGGTTGCCCCCATTGTCCAATATTCCCCACTGCTGCCTCCCGTAGGAGTCTGGACCGTGTCTCAGTTCCAGTGTGACTGATCATCCTCTCAGACCAGTTACGGATCGCAGCCTTGGTGAGCCGTTACCTCACCAACAAGCTAATCCGACCTAGGCTCATCTGATAGCGTGAGGTCCGAAGATCCCCCACTTTCTCCCGTAGGACGTATGCGGTATTAGCTCGGGTTTCCCCGAGTTGTCCCCCACTACCAGGCAGATTCCTAGGCATTACTCACCCGTCCGCCGCTAAATCCAGGAGCAAGCTCCCTTCATCCGCTCGACTTGCATGTGTTAGGCCTGCCGCCAGCGTTCAATCTGAGCCATGATCAAACTCTTCAGTTTTAAATCAATTCGGATTTTGAAAAAATCCTAAACTTGGCTCAGCCTTTACAAATAAACTCATGAATTCACAGAGTAACTTGCTTGGCTGATAATCTGTCGACCATCAAGACCCTGAGCAAGCACCCACACGAATTACTTGATTCCAATTTTTTAAAGAGCGATTCGACCAGCGCTTCCGCTGAGCCAGGCCGCGCATTCTACGCTAAGCCTCTAATTCGTCAAGCTTTTTTTCAACATTTCGTTGCAAGCAACAATACATCAAATCCGGCTTGTCTGACCCGCCAGGCCAAGGCCTTGCGCGTGTCAGGGAGGCGTATTCTACAGCAGAAACCCTGCTCGTCAACACCTCTTTGCAACCTTTTTTCTGCCTGGCTACCAACCCGTAGGCTTGTTGCCGGCAACCTCCAGAGGAGGTGGTTGCGAGCGACGCATTCTACCGCGTCGCACCTTGCTGTCAAGCCCCAAGTCACCGCAAAATTATCGCTAACTTATTGACTGAAAAGAGCTTTTTAAAACAGCCCCGTTCAGCAAGACGCGCATTATAGGCCGATCAGAATTGCCGTCAAGCCTTTTTCAAACGAATGCGTGCAAACTTCTTCTTGCCTGCCTGACAGACATGCTCCGCACCCAGCACAAAGACAAAGTCACGCTCGACTACCTGGCCGTCCACCTTGACCGAGCCGGCATTCAGCAGGTCTCGTGCCGCCGCGGCGTTCTTGGTCAAGCCAGCACGGTTGAGCACCGCGCCAATCGGCATATCAGCGTCCGACTCAAGCTCGATCTCCGGCAAGTCATCTGGCAACTCGCCATCTTTCAATCTATTGCCTGCCGACTTGTGCGCGCTGGCAGCCGCCTCGGCACCATGAAAGCGCTCGACCAGCTCTTCAGCCAACTTGATCTTGACGTCCCGCGGATTGGCACCCGACTCGACATCCGCGCGCAAGGCATTGATCTCCTCCATGCTACGGAAGCTGAGTAATTCGAAATAGCGCCACATCAGACTATCCGGCATGGAGACGATCTTGTTGTACATCTCGCCCGGCCGGTCGTTGATACCTATATAGTTGCCAAGCGACTTGGACATCTTCTTCACGCCATCCAGGCCTTCAAGGATCGGCATGGTGATAATCACCTGCGGCTCCTGACCAGACTGACGCTGCAGCTCACGCCCCATCAACAGATTGAACTTCTGATCGGTGCCGCCCAGCTCAAGGTCCGCCTGCATGGCGACCGAGTCATAGCCCTGCACCAGCGGATACAGAAACTCATGAATGGCAATTGATTGACCACTCTTGTAACGCTTGTCGAAGTCATCACGCTCGAGCATACGGGCCACGGTGTACTTTCCGGCCAACTGGATCATATCGGCAGCGCTCAGCTGATCCATCCACTCGGAGTTGAACACTACCTGGGTCTTCGCCGGATCAAGAATCTTGAAAACCTGCTCTTTATAGGTTTCAGCGTTGGCCTTGACCTGCTCCTTGGTCAACGGCTGCCGCGTGACATTCTTGCCAGTCGGATCACCGATCATGCCGGTGAAGTCTCCAATCAGAAACATGATCTGATGCCCGAGATCCTGTAGCTGGCGTAATTTGTTGATCAACACCGTGTGCCCGAGGTGCAGATCAGGTGCCGTCGGATCGAAACCTGCCTTGATTCGCAGCGGCCGACCTCGGCTCAACTTTTCACGCAGCTCGTCTTCTACCAGAATCTCATCGGTTCCACGCTGAATCAGCGCCATTTGCTCATCAACAGACTTCATACACAACCTGCTATATCAAGGGGCTACGCAAAAAGGGAACCAAAATACAATATTGCTGACCAATTACAAGCTTCACTGCCGCCAGAAGAAAGTCACACCAATTTCATGGAAAATGACAAACGGCGCATCAGTGCGCTTGTATTAATAGAATAACAGTTATAATTTAGCCACTTACTAACCTATCTTAGAATCAACCAGAAGAGCGCTTATGGGTTCTCAAACCAACAAGTCCACGCTATACCCCAAAAGCCATATTCTCGCCGCCAGCGGTATTGCCGCAGCCTTGAGTTTTTTTCTGCTGGTCATTCCCTCAGCCGAGGTTGAAGCGCACAAGACCTTTATACCGCTAGACCTGAGCAACCCGGATATCCAGCAAGCCACAGCCTTGAACGAGAAAGTCAGCAGCCTGCTCAGCGCCAATGTGATTACACCACTGAAAGATGGCGACTTTGGCAGCCTGGCTCAGGTGGCGCGGAATAACAGTAGCGGTGACTTTGTCGACCTACTGCACGTCGCCCATCAAGAGCCGCCGCCATTAACACCTGAGCATGACGCTGCCGGCAGCACGGGTGATAACTGGAAACGGGTAACCGTTGAAAGCGGCAACACCTTATCGACACTGTTTAACCAGGTCGGCATCCCGAACAGCACCATGTACACGGTTCTCAACAGTAGCAAGGATGCCAAGCGCTTCACCCGCCTGCGTGTCGGCCAAATCCTGGAATTCCAACTCGACGCTGATGGCGACCTGCTCGCCCTGCGCAGCAAACTCAACGACCTGGAAACCATTCAGATCAGCCGTACTGATGACAGCTTTGAGTTCAGCAAAGAGCAACTGGAGCCTGAAGTCCGCACTCGCTACGCCGAGGGTCAGATCAACAGTTCACTGTTTCTCGCCGCGCAACAGGCGGATATGCCGCACAGACTGACCATGCAGATGGCCAATATCTTCGGTTATGACATCGACTTCGCGCGCCAGATTCGTCAAGGCGACAGCTTTGAAGTGCTGTTCGAGGAAAAGCACCTCAATGACAAGCGCGTTGGCACCGGCAATATCCTGGCAGCACGCTTTACCAACCGTGGTCGTGAATATACTGCTGTGCGTTATGTCGACCGTCAGGGTCAGGCCAGTTATTACCGCGCTGACGGTAGCAGCATGCGCCGCGCCTTTATTCGTACGCCGGTTGAGTTTGCCCGTATCAGCTCACGTTTTAACCCCAATCGTCGCCACCCAATCCTGAATACCATCCGTGCTCATAACGGTGTTGATTATGCGGCACCCACAGGCACACCCATTATGGCAACTGGCGATGGCCGCATTGTTCATCTGGGTCGCAAAGGCGGTTATGGCAATACCATTGTCATCCGTCACGGCAACCAGTATCAGACTCTGTATGCCCACCTGAATGGCTACGCGCGCGGCCTGTCCAATGGCAGCCACGTGACTCAAGGTCAGGTTATTGGTTATGTCGGCATGACTGGCCTGGCTACCGGCCCGCACCTGCACTATGAGTTCCTGGTCAATGGCCGCCATGTCGACCCCCTGCGCGTCGATCTGCCAGTCGCTGACCCAGTACCAGCCAATGAGCGTGACCGCTTCATGGCACAGAGCAAGCAGGTGATGGCCAGCCTTGACCAGCACCGCACTATTCAACTTGCGATGCTGGACCAGTAGAGGGTGAGCTGGTGGCTGATCGGGGTTATGTCAGGCACCAGCCTCGATGGTATAGACCTTGCTCTGACCCGCCTGCACCCTGAGCACGGCATCGAACTGATCGATGCCGAATGCCTCCCCTTTCCAACTACCCTGCAAGACGAACTCAAAGCGCTGTGCCAACCAGGCAACGATGAGATACGTCGTGCTGGCATTGCCGGTCAGGCCTGGGCTGAACTGACGGCCGAAGGCATCCATGCCCTGCTCGCAAGACAGCAACTCAAGCCGGAGCAGATACTGGCGATTGGCAGTCATGGCCAGACTATTCGCCATCACCCGGAACTGGGCTTCAGTGTACAAATCGGCGCGCCAGCACTGCTCGCCGAGCGCTGTCGCATTCAGGTGGTCAGTGACTTTCGCAGCCGCGATCTGGCCGCAGGGGGTGAAGGCGCTCCGCTGGTCCCGGCCTTCCATCAATGGCTACTGGAAGACCCGGAACATACCCGCGCCGTCATCAATATTGGCGGTTTTGCCAACCTGACACTATTGCGTCCCGGGCAACCGGTCACAGGTTTTGATAGTGGTCCAGGGAACATACTGCTGGATAGCTGGATACATCAGCACCAAGGCCAGGCCTTTGATGAGCAAGGGCGCTGGGCAGCCAGTGGCACAGCCAGCAAGGGCCTGGTCAAGCAACTTCTTGAGGACCCTTATTTCAGCCGCCCGGCACCCAAAAGCACCGGACGCGAGTACTTCAATACGCATTGGCTACAACAGCAACTGCAGGAGTTTGGCGAGCAATTACCCGCAGCAGATATTCAGGCCAGCTTGCTGGAATTAACCGCCCAGAGCATCGCCAACGCCCTCATCATGCAGGGCTGCGAATGTCGTGACGTGTTTATTTGTGGTGGCGGCGCTGCCAATACCCAGTTACTGCAGCGACTTACAACCTTGCTGGCACCGCGCAAGGTTCATACAACCGCTAACGCTGGAGTCGATCCGGACTGGATGGAAGCCATGGCCTTTGCATGGCTTGCCTGGCGCTGCCTGCAGGAGCAGAGCGGAAATTTGCCGGCAGTTACAGGTGCAAAAGGCTCTCGGGTTCTCGGGGCGATTTATCCGCGCTGACCGGCCTCAGATCGAAAAGGAGGAGCCGCAGCCGCAGGTTGTGGTTGCGTTGGGATTATTGATCACAAAGCGCGAGCCTTCGAGACCTTCCTGATAATCCACTTCCGAGCCAGCCAGGTACTGGAAGCTCATCGGATCAACAACCAACCGCACACCCTCCCGCTCGACGATAGTGTCATCCTCGGCCAGCTCATCATCAAAGGTAAAGCCATACTGAAAGCCCGAGCAGCCACCACCGGTAACAAATACCCGCAAGCTCAGACGATCATTACCCTCTTCCTCGATCAAGGTACGCACCTTGGTCACTGCGCTATCGGTAAACAGTAGCGCACTCGGGGTAAAGACTTCAGCAGTGGACATACAACCTCCGGCGCCAGGCGCCTTGATACGACAGGACAGCTATTATCCTTTTTCCCGACTCTTTTGGTCAACTATTGTCGCCATCTGACTCGGCATCGGCAGCTGGCAACGCCGGTGCATCTGTATCCAGATAATGCAGCGAACCACTGATCTGGGCGCCCATGACCATCTCCATAAAGCGATAATGCAGATCACCCTGAATACGCGCCTTGCTGTCCAGCTCCAGATGCTCGGTGGCCTCAACGTTGCCTATTACCTGTCCATTGATCAATACACTGGGCGCCTTGATGGTACCTTCAACAATGCCATGCTCACTGATTCTGACCAATCCCTTGTCTGCAACGATACTGCCCTCAACGCGACCGTCAATCTGCAAGGCTCCGGTAAACTGGATGTTGCCCCGTATATCGGCATCCTGGGCAATGATTGTGGTCTTGCCGCTGTACTGGTTGATATCCAGTTTCTTGCGTTTATCTGCTCCCCACATCAGGGCCTGACTCCTGTAGTTGTCCAATCGAAACGGTGCTCGACCAGTGTTTCCCCATTGTTCTTTGCGCGCAACTCTACCGTTTCCGGCAGAAAGTCTGCGGGCAGCGTCAATACAGCCAGCTCAGCGGCTTCCGGTACCACCTGAAAATAACGAAAATCCAGTGACAGGCTATCGACGCCCTCAGTGTTCATGTCGGCTAGCGACAAGCTCACAGCCTCCCCAGCCCGCTCGCCGTGCACCTGCATCTCGAGCCTTGCTGTGACATTGTCGCTCTCGTTTCCGACCCGGGTCACCATGATCCGGTAACGCCAGGTATTGGGCTCCTCGGCCGCCTGCAGGTCAAAATACTGAATGCGCAGGCCCGGTGCAGCGGCATCGGAGCCCAGCGCCCCCTGGAACTGCGCCAGATCTTGCTGCAAACGGAATAACTGCTGCTCCAGCGCACGCACCAACTGTTGCGACTCGGCAAAGGACTCATTGGCCAGGCGCACATCAAGATCCAGTTGCTGTAAGCGCTGACGCTGCTCCGCCACCTCTGCCTGCAAACGCTGTTCGCTGACCAGCAAGCGGTCACGCTGCGCAACGATATCTGACTGCGACTGCAAGCCACCCTGCCAACCCAACCAGGCGGCCGCCGGCACTGACAGCACCAATGCCAGCAGCAACAGGCGCTTCAAACCTTGCACAAATGGCGTATTGCGCGGCATCAGCACCACGCTGTGTTCACGTAAGGATCTGTAGCTGCGCCGGGCCATCAGGGCAGCATGGCCGGATGAGCAATTCCCAGGGTTTCTTCCAGGCCAAAGGCAATATTCATTCCTTGGACTGCCTGCCCGGAAGCCCCCTTGACCAGGTTGTCAATCACCGACAAGACGACCACCAGATCACCATCCTGCGGCCGATGCACAGCCATCCGGCACATGTTTGCCCCGCGAACACTGCGGGTTTCCGGAGCACTGCCCGCCGGCATGACATCAACACAGGGCTCATTGGCGTAACGCTGCTCAAACAGAGCCTGCAAGTCGACGCTGCGGTCGTTCACTCGAGCGTAGAGGGTCGCATGGATACCCCGCACCATCGGGGTTAAATGTGGCACAAATGTCAGTCCCACTGAATGCCCTGCTGCACGCTGCAAACCCTGGCGAATCTCCGGCAAGTGGCGGTGCCCGGGGACACCATAGGCCTTCATACTTTCCCCCGCCTCGCAGAAGAGCGCACCGACATTGGCACCGCGCCCGGCACCGCTGACTCCGGACTTGCAATCAGCAATGATCTGCGAGGTATCGGCCAGCCCCTGTTCGATCAGAGGCAGAAGCCCGAGCTGGACCGCTGTCGGGTAACAGCCCGGTACCGCAATCAGGCGAGCATCGCGCATGGCTTCACGATTGACTTCCGGCAGACCGTAGACCGCTTGCGGTAATAGCTCAGGCGCGCCGTGCGGCTGACCATACCAACTCGCCCACTCCTCGGCATCCTGCAGTCGGAAGTCTGCTGACAGGTCGATAATCCGGGTTCCGGCATCAAGCAGTTCGGCGGCCAGCGAATGAGCAACGCCGTGGGGCGTCGCGAAGAACACCACATCACAGGCGCCCAGGGTTTTCGCATCAGGGACGCTGAAGGTCAGGGCGTTGTAGTGACCACGCAGGTTGGGGTACATGTCAATAACGCGCTGCCCGGCCTCGGAGCGTGAGGTGATAACCTCAACATGCGCTTCGGGATGTTGCGCCAGCAAGCGTAGCAACTCTACGCCGGTGTAGCCGGTGCCGCCGACAATGCCAATCTTGATCATGTTTCGTCCTGTTATTCTGCGGATGACTGTATGGTTAATGGTTTATCATAAGGGAGCGAGCCGGCATGTCCAATGCCTGAGCTGCCAATAGATTGTTTTGACGACAAAAACCGACTGACTCAGCAAGGATCACCCATGTATCTGTGGATAAAGGCCTTTCATATCATCGCGGTAGTAACCTGGTTTGCCGGCCTGTTCTATCTGCCCCGCTTGTTTGTCTATCACGCCATGGCCGATGACCAGACCAGTCGTGACCGCTTCAAGATCATGGAGCGCAAGCTCTACCGCGGCATCATGTGGCCCTCAATGGTGGTCACCGTTGCACTCGGTCTCTGGTTGTTGAAACTGGCGCCCGCGTGGATGCAGGCGGGTTGGCTGCATGCCAAGCTGCTGTTGGTCGCCTTGCTGATCGCCTACCATTTTGCCTGCGGCCATATGCTGCGGCAGTTCGCGCGGGATGCCAACCAACGCGGACATGTGTTCTACCGCTGGTTCAATGAGGCGCCTGTGCTTGTTTTGCTGGGCGCGGTCATCCTCGTAGTGGTCAAACCTTTCTGAATGACGGCCGACTCAGTCGGCCATCACGGTCCGCCCTTCGGCCCACTGGCGCAGGCTGTGCAGCTTTTCTGCCATGACCACTGACAAGGGTGAGGTTGCCCCCAGAGCTTCTACCACATCCTGATCAGTCATTTCGTCGTCGCGCGCAGCCGCAGCGTACACCGCGGCGACAACCCCCTGCTCGATTTCTGCACCGGAAAAGCCTTCGCTGGCAGCCGCCAGCAGGGGCAGATCAAAGCGCTCAGGGTTCAGTTCACGGCGCATCAAGTGAATGCGGAAGATATCCTCACGGATTGCCGGGCGCGGCAGATCAACAAAGAACATCTCATCCAGTCGGCCCTTGCGGATCAACTCCGGCGGTAACTGACTGACATCATTCGAGGTCGCGACCATAAACACCCGTGTCTTGCGCTCGGCCATCCAGGTCAACAAGGTACCCAGCATACGCCGACCAACGCCCTGATCGGCGCCATCAGGCGCCAGGCCTTTCTCAATCTCGTCTATCCACAGCACGCAGGGCTCCATGGCGTCAGCCATGGCCAATGCTTCACGCAGATTCTTCTCGGTCTCGCCAATGTACTTGTTGTACAGGCTGGCAAAATCCAGGCGCAACAGGGGCAAACCCCAGAGGCCAGCCACCGCTTTGGCTGCCAGGCTTTTCCCCGAGCCCTGCACACCGACCAGCATCACGCCTTTTGGCGCATCGGCCAGCGGCTGGTCACAGAAAGCTGCCTGGCGCTGACGCAACCACTGCTTGAAATTGACCAGGCCACCCACTTCAGCAAAACGCGCCGTGTCCTGCTCGAAGCTCAATACCCCTTCCATATCCAGCAGCTCAAACTTGGCCTGATTCAATTGCGGCAAGGACTCCTGGGAAATAGCACCATCGTCAGCAATCAGGTTACGCGCCAGGCGCCGGGCTTCGGCATGGGTCGTGCCACGCAGGTTACGTACTACCTGCTGCAAGGTACGGTTATCAGTCCGCACCCGCCTGCCCTGATTCTGGCTGCTCCAGCGCGCGGCCTCTTCACGCACAATGGTTGCCAGCTGCTCATCGGACGGCATACTCAGATTGAAACGTACCGCCAGACGGCGTAATTCGGGTGGCAACTTGAGGGCATGACTGACGAGGATAATGACCGGGCCTTCCTGATCGCAATTCATCGCCATGCATTTGAGCAGACGCACTACCCGTGAAGACTCGAGGAAGGGATGCAGGTCACAGAGCACATAAAGGTCATGCACAGCACAACGGCGGATGTGCTCCAGCAGCTTTTCCGGGTCGCACAAGGCGTCCTGTTCGCCGGTCGCCGTGCCAAACCCCAGCCGGGTAAGCCCGTCAATCTGGTTCCAGGTATGCCAGGTCATGGTTCGCTTGATTGCCAACCCGGCAATCAGTTCCAGCACCCTGCGCTCCTCCCAGGACTCGATAACAATCAGCCGCACCCGGGAAGCCAGCACCAGATCGAGGTCCTTGATATCATTTCGCACCTGTTTCTCCTTGTGTCGCTATTGGCATACCCATGCCCTGCAAGAGTACACTTAGCATACTTATTATTACCTGATCAGGAGCCTGCTGTGGATTGTCTTTTCTGCAAGATCGTCGAGGGCACCATTCCGGCGAAAAAAATTTATGAAGATGACCAGGTGCTGGCCTTTCATGACATCAACCCCCAGGCGCCAGTGCACTTTCTGGTGATTCCGAAGCGGCATATCGCCACGCTGAATGAGCTGACCCCGGACGACAATGCCCTGGTCGGCCACATGATCTATACCGGTCAACGCCTGGCCAATGAGCTTGGTTGTGCCGATGGCTTCCGCACCGTCTTCAACTGCAACGAACATGGCGGGCAAACGGTGTACCATATCCACTTGCATGTACTCGGTCAGCGCCAGCTTGTGTGGCCGCCGGGTTGATCGCCTGACGGAGAGCTCACATGACCAGTAGCCGACATTACACTTTTTTCGATCGCCTGCTCAGTCAGGCTGACCAAGCATTGCGTACCCTGGCACCCGGCGCCGCCCAAGCCAACCGCCCGTCACCGGCCGCGCACCTGGCCAACGTGCCGATGGATGCAGAGGAAAAGCGCCATATTGCCGGCCTGATGCGCATCAACCATACCGGAGAGGTCTGCGCCCAGGCGCTGTATCAGGGCCAGGCGCTGACCGCCAAGCTGCCGCAGGTGCGGGAGAAAATGGAACATGCCGCGGCCGAGGAAATAGACCACCTGGCCTGGTGTGAAGAGCGTCTGCGCGAACTGGGCAGCCATACCAGCATCTTCAATCCGCTGTTCTATGGTCTGTCTTTTGGCATGGGCGCGGCGGCCGGCATGGTCAGTGACCGTGTCAGCCTCGGCTTTGTCGCCGCCACTGAACAACTGGTCGAGCGCCACCTGGACGACCATCTAATGCAACTGCCGCTGGAAGATATCAAGTCACGCGCCATTCTCGAGCAGATGCGTGAGGATGAGATCGAGCATGGCAGCCAGGCACTGGCTGCTGGCGGTATGGATTTCCCGCCGCCAGTGAAAAGCGCCATGATCCTGCTATCGAAAGTCATGACCAAGGCCACCTACAAGGCCTGAACCTGAGCGGGCTGCAAGACCTGCAGCCCGCTCAGAGTTACTCAGTCGACCTCAATGATCTGATAGTCATGACTGATCTCAACCCCGCCACGGGTCAGCATGATGGAAGCTGAGCAGTATTTTTCTGCTGACAACTCCACTGCACGCTTCACATGGGCTTCCTTCAGGTTCTTGCCGCTGACGACAAAGCGGATATGAATGCGGGTAAACACCTTGGGTTCGCTGGCAGCCCGCTCGGCCTCCAGCTCGGTGTGCACATCACGAATATCCTGACGGGATTTTTTCAGAATGCTGACCACGTCATAACTGGCACAGCCACCCAGCCCGATCAAAACAGTTTCCATCGGTCGCACACCCATATTGCGACCGCCGGCATCCGGCGGCCCGTCCATGACCAGGGTATGCCCACTACCAGACTCGCCAAGGAACATGGCGCCGTCTACCCACTTGATCTGTGCTTTCATGGTGTTCTCGCTTAGCAAAGACTGACAGCCGCGCAGAATAGCACAGCCAGGGCTGCTCACCGCAGGGTGAAACACAGCGCTGGCCAGCAGGGTGCAAACTGGACATAATCTGCAAAAGTATCAGGGTGAGTCTTTAGCATTCAGCCTGTTCGGCTCAACAACCGGATGTCAGCTACATGGCCGATACACCCAGCAGAATAAATAATGAAAAACTGGCGCACTTTCTCAGTCTCTGCCGTATTCGCTGCCTGCCTGCGCGAACCACCATTATCTTTCCCGGCGAAAGTTCGGCGACTCTGTTCTACATCATTCGCGGCTCAGTCAGCGTACTCATCAATAACGACAAAGGCCATGAAATGGTGGTGACCTACCTCAACAAGGGCGAGTTTTTTGGTGAGATGGGGCTGTTCGACATTGATCACTGGAAGCAGGATCGCAGCGCCAGGGTAAGGTCCCGCACCGCCTGTGAGATTGCCGAAATCAGCTACGCCCAATTTCATGAGCTGACGCAGAATGATCCGCACCTGCTGTACGCTCTGTGCGGACAAATGGCCGAACGTCTGCGCAAGACAACCCGCAAGGCCTGCGACTTGGCCAACCTGGATGTTACCGGCCGGATTGCCCGTACCCTGCTCGAACTGGCTGGGCAGCCCGATGCCATGAGCCATCCGGATGGCATGCAGATCAGGATCAGTCGACAGGAAATTGCCCGCCTGGTCAGCTGTTCACGGGAAATGGTTGGCCGCGTGCTGAAAAGCCTCGAAGATCAGGAGCTCATCACCGTGGATGGTAAAACCATTGTTGTGTTCAACAGTCGCTAACCCCGCAAGCCGCTGGCTCAGGTACAATCATCGCCTGAATCAACACCGGCCAACGAGGTTTTCATGAGCTTGAACGACCAATGGATGCAGCGCGACCTGGCAGTCCTCTGGCATCCCTGCACCCAGATGAAAGATCACGAAAGCATGCCGCTGATACCGGTAGAGCGGGGCGAAGGCGTCTGGCTGTATGATTTCGATGGCAACCGCTATATCGATGCCGTCAGCTCCTGGTGGGTGAATATCTTCGGCCACGCCAATCCTTATATCAATCAGCGCATCAAGGATCAGCTGGACAAGCTCGAGCATGTCATCCTTGCCGGTTTCAGCCATCCGCCTGTGATCGAGCTGTCAGAGAAACTGGTGGCCATGACGCCGGCGCCGCTGACCCGTTGCTTTTATGCCGACAACGGCTCCTCCTGTATCGAAGTCGCGCTGAAAATGAGCTTTCATTACTGGCTTAACGTCGGTAAGCCCGAGAAAAAGCGCTTTATTACCCTGAGTAACAGCTACCACGGTGAAACCCTGGCTGCTCTCGCTGTCGGGGATGTCAGTCTGTACAAGAGCACCTATGAACCGCTGCTGATGGATGTGATTACCGTCCCCTCGCCCGACTGCTACGAACGCGAAGCCGGCATGGACTGGGAAGCACATAGCCGCCTGATGTTTGAGCATATGGAGCGGGCACTGGCCGAGCATCACGAACAGGTCGCTGCGGTAATAATCGAACCCCTGATCCAGTGTGCTGGCGGTATGCGCATGTACCATCCTGTGTACCTCAAGTTGTTGCGCGAGGCCTGTGACCGTTATGGCGTGCACCTGATCCATGACGAAATCGCCGTCGGCTTTGGCCGTACCGGCAGCATGTTTGCCTGCGACCAGGCCGACATCAGCCCGGACTTTCTCTGCCTGTCCAAGGCATTGACTGCCGGCTATCTGCCCATGGCCGTGTGCCTGACCAATGACACCATCTATCAGGCCTTCTACGACGATTACGACACCCTGCGCGCTTTCCTGCACTCGCACAGCTATACCGGCAACCCCCTGGCCTGCGCTGCTGCACTGGCAACGCTGGAGCTGTTCGAACGTGACAATGTGATTGCAAACAACCGGGCTTTGTCCGCGCATATGGCCAAGGCTACCGAGCACTTTATCGACCACCCGCATGTCGCCGACGTGCGTCAGACCGGCATGGTGCTGGCGATTGAAATGGTCAAGAACAAGGCCAATCGCACGCCCTACCCCTGGCAGGAAAGACGCGGCATTCGTGTCTATGAACATGCGTTGAAAAATGAAGCCATGCTGCGCCCGCTGGGCAGCGTGGTCTATATGATGCCGCCCTACGTGATTACTCCGGACCAGATCGACCATCTGGCCAGTGTCGCCTGGGAAGGCATTCAACTGGCAACGCGGGACTGAGCATGCGCGTCGTTCGCTTTTATCTCGACCAGCCCTTGCAGGCCGGCGAACTGGAACTGGACGGTGACCCGGCGCATTATCTGGGTCGCGTTCTGCGTCTGCGTCCGGGTGATCAGGTGCAAGCCTTCAATGGTAGCGGCGAAGAGTGGCCCGGTGAGGTGGTTGCCGTCAGCAAGCGCAGCCTGACACTGACACTGCGGCCCGCTTTTGCCGGGCTAGCCGAATCACCTCTGGTAATTCACCTGGGCCAGGCGATGTCCCGTGGCGAGCGTATGGACTGGGCGATCCAGAAAGCCGTTGAGCTTGGAGTGAATAGCATCACCCCCCTCTTTACCGAACGCTGCGAGGTGAAGTTGCAGGGCGAGCGCGCCGACAAACGTCAGGCGCATTGGCAACAGGTGGCCATCAGTGCCTGCGAGCAATGTGGGCGCAGTCAGGTTCCAGTGATTCACCCACCACAAGCACTGGACAGTTGGCTGGATGAGGTGCAAGCGGACTTGAAACTGGTCCTGCATCACCGCACGGAGCAACCTCTGACCAGCCTGACCGGGCCCGCCAGCCTGGGCCTGTTGATCGGCCCCGAAGGTGGCCTGAGCAGTGAAGAAATATCCCGTGCTAAGGCTAGTGGCTTCAAGCCCGTTCGCCTGGGCCCGCGGGTACTGCGCACAGAAACAGCGCCAGTAGTGGCCCTGAGTCTGGCGCAGCAATTGTGGGGAGACTTCTAACCGCGCGCCGCATGTGCCGACCAGAAGTCATTGGCCAGCATTTCCAGCTTGCTGGCCAAGCCAGCCATACCCTCGGCATTGGTCTGGCTTTGCACTGCTGCCGCGGCATTTTCACTGGTCACCGTGCGAATGCGCTCCAGTGAGCGCATGATTTCTTCGCTCACCGCACTTTGCTGCTCTACCGCAGTGGCAATTTGCGCGCTGCTGCCGGTGATGGCAGCCACCTTGCGATTGATCTCATGCAATGCTGCGGCGGCATCTCTGGCCTTATCAACGCTGGCGGCGACTTGTTCAAGCCCTGACTGCATGGCGCTGACCGCGTCACGCGCATCTTCCTGAAAGCCTTTGATCAAACCACCAATGGAGGCAGTTGACTGCTGGGTGCGGCCTGCCAACCCACGCACCTCATCCGCCACCACGGCAAAGCCTCGGCCCTGCTCACCCGCCCGCGCCGCCTCAATGGCGGCATTCAATGCCAACAGGTTGGTCTGTTCAGCAATGCCGTTGATCACCTCGGTCACCATGCTGATTTCCTGGCTTTTATCGGCCAGACTGCCAATCACCGCGCTGACATCGCTGATTTTAGCCTCCAGAGCCTGAGTAATATCCCTCGATGCCGCTACCACCGACTGACCATCCAGCACCTCAGCATCGGCATCATTCGCCGCCTGCGCCGAAGAGTGCGCATTGCGGGTCACCTCCTGAATGCTGGCAGCCATCTCCTCGATAGCCGTTGCTACCTGATCGGTTTCCTGTTGCTGACGTTGGTTGCCCTGGCTGCTGATGCGCACGGCCGCCACCAGCTCCTGCGCCTCACGCTGCAACAGGCTGGCCGCATCAGCCATGCGTCCGACCAACGCCGCCGATTCGGCTTGCTGCATATCCAGGGCAAAATGAATGGCGCCAATCTCGTTTCTTGAGCCGGTATACAGATACTGACCCAAAGGGTTATCCCCCACCTGTCTGGCTTTTTCTGCCAGCTTGCGCAGCGGTCGAAGAAACCCATAGATGCAGGCCTGCAGTGCGCCCCACAGCAATATCAGCACGAGCGCACCAGCCAAGGGCTCAAGGTCGGTAGCCAGAAAGGCAAACAGTCCGGCCAGCACAAACAGCAGCAGGGAACTCAGCCCCAGGCTGGCCGTCAGACCAGGTGAGGGCAAACGCAACGCCAGCGGTGTATGCCCCGCCAGCAAGCCGGTATAGGCACGCTCGGCGGCTGCGACCTGATGGCGCTCCGGCTTGGTCCGCACCGACTGGAACTCGATGATCTTGCCATCACGCATAACCGGCGATACATAGGCATTGACCCAGTAAAACCCCCCATTTTTACAGCGATTTTTTACCAGCCCCATCCAGCTCTTGCCTGATTTGATAGTGCTCCACATCTGCTCGAAAGCCAGTGGCGGCATATGCGGGTGGCGAATCAGGTTATGGTTTTTCCCCAACATTTCAGCCTGGGAATACCCGCTGATCCGCTCAAACGCCGGATTGGCGTAAGTAACTGCCCCCTTCAGGTCCGTCGTGGTCAACAGGTTGTCGCCACTGCTCAAGGTTACTTCGTGGTCGGTGACAGGTAGATTTATTTTCATTATTCCTCGCTAGCCAGCCTTCCTGGCAAAGTAGTTGCGCCTCAAACTTGTGCGGCCACCCGATCAATATGCTGCTGAAGCTCTATTGCCGGCATGGGATAACCCAAGAAAAATCCCTGACCCAAAAAGCAGTTTTCCTGATGCAGAAAATCAACCTGCTCCTGGGTTTCAATCCCCTCGGCAATCACATCCATTTCCAGCGTGTGTGCCAGCTGGATAATCGCCTGGCATATGGCCCGCTGCTTGTTGCACTGGTCTGCCTCGACCAGAAAGCTGCGGTCCAGCTTGAGTACGTGCAAGGGAAAGCGGTTGAGATAACCCAGCGAGCAATAGCCCGTACCAAAATCGTCCAGCGCAATCCGGATACCCAGCTGCGCCAGCTCACGCAAATTGGCCAAGGTACTGCCAGACTGGTCGATCAACAGGCTTTCGGTAATCTCCAGAATCAGGCTGGATGGTGACAGCCCCGTCTCGTCGAGAATGCGCTGCACCTGCTGGGCAAAGTCCTGTCGTTCCAGCTGTATGCCTGACAGATTGACCGAGCATGTCAGGTCATCCTCACCCGCCAGCTGCCAGTCACGCAGCTGACGGCAGGCTTGCTGCAACACCCAATAGCCAACTGCCACGATCTCACCCGACTCTTCCAGCACGGGGATGAAGGCGGCCGGGCTGACCATACGACTACCCTGGCGCCAACGCAGCAATGCCTCTACCCCGACTGCCTGCTGACTACCGTCTTGTGATAGCCGGTGTATCGGCTGATAGTAGACTTCAAACTCATTGCGCTGCAGGGCCTGCAATACACTGGACTCCATCTGCATGCGTTCATGGGCCTGATCCAGCATGATGTTGCTGAACTGCTGAACACGCCCTTTGCCGTTTGCTTTAGCCTCATACAGCGCAATGTCTGCGGCGCGCATGGCTTCATCGAGACTCTGTTCCGGCTCAATCGGCGCCAGGCCAATGCTGGCATTGACCACCAGCGTATGCTCGCCACAGCACAAAGGCTCTTTCAATGCCATCAGTACCCGCTGGGCGACCATGTCGGCATCTGACATATCCGCCAGATCGCGCAAGACCATGACAAACTCATCACCGCCAAAACGGGCCAAGGCATCGCCCGAGCGCAGGCAGCGTTGCAGGCGACGAGCAATCTGCACCAGCACCCGGTCACCAACGGCATGCCCGAGGCTGTCATTGATCAGCTTGAAACGATCCAGGTCGATAAACAGTAGTGCAGCATGCCGGCTGCTAGGGCGGGCCAACTCACGGCTCACCTGGCCGGCAATATTATCCAGCTGATTACGGTTGATCAGGCCCGTCAACGGATCATGCATGGCTGCGTACTCCAGCTGAGCCTGGATATGCCGCTGGTTACTGATATCCGTTTGTGACCCCGCCATACGCCGGGCACCTGCCGCAGACACCTCCAGCACACCCCGTGTCAGCACCCAGATAAAACGGCCATCACGATGGCAAATCCGGTACTCATGAACGAAAAACTCGGTTTCACCCTCAGTGTGAGCCTTCAATGCCGCCCGGAAGGCAAACAGGTCATCCGGATGAATGCGCGCCTGCCAGTCCTGCATGCGCTGGCCGACTTCGTTCAGTTGCAGCCCCAACATCGCAGCCCAGCGTTCAGAGATATACAGGCTGTCCTGCTCAAGATCCCAATCCCACAGTCCATCGTTGGCGCCGCGCATCGCATGCATGTAGCGATGCTTGCTTGCCCGCAGCGCCGCATGCTGGGCACCCACATAGGCTTCGGCAGCCAGCGCGATGTCGAAAAAGACCACTTTCAACAAACTCTGGTACGTATCTCGAAGACCCTGATCAGCCTCCGAACCTGTTGCCGTCTTAGCAGCAAAGGCATCCAGCATCGAGGCGAGAAACAAGCGATAGCCACCGAGGTACCATTTCAGGTCAACCCCCACCCGCTCGTGCACCTGGCCAATGCGCCAGCGCTCCTCGACATAACGGGCATCGATCTCACCCGCAAAGAGACGCTGGTAGTAGCCACGCTGACTGCTTTTCAGCCGCTGCACGGTGGCCTGGTTACCCAGCACGGCAGCCAGCTCGGGGTAACGCACCAAGCGCCGATACAGTTCATCGACAAAAACACCGGCTACCTCTTTCAGGCTTTCAGGCAGCGTCTGCAGCCGACGGGTATCCTCCGACGACCAATCCAGAAACGATAGACGGGTGTTGAGCTCATCACTGCCAATGACGGCTGCCACCCTGTTTTGCATCTGCATCACTACATCCTCGCCGCCAGATCTGTCCCAGCGGTTGATAATCAGGCAATAAAAAAGGCGTGCAATGCAGGCTCTCGCCAACATCGCACGCCTTGTCTTTTGGGCCCGTACGTCCCAACCGGCAAAGCTTGTAAGCTCCAACAACCTATACAATATATATTCATTGTATAGGTTATGCAAAATAAAAAGCCGCTCAGTCTAGCCTGAAAATATCAATACGCCATTACCCTCCGTCGCTTACTTCCTCCAGCCACAACCGCTGCATGTCGACAACCGACATGGGGCGCCCCAGCAAGAACCCTTGCCCCAGACAGCAGCCCTCCTGCAACAAAAACTCAACCTGGCGTGAGGTCTCAATACCTTCGGCAACGATCTTCATACCCAGGTCGCGGCCCAGACTGATAATGCTTCGACAAATGGTCGCCTGTCGCTGATTCGCGTGAGCTTCATGCAGAAAGCCACGATCCAGCTTGATGATATCCAGCGGAAACCGGTTCAGGTAGGCCAGCGAGCAGTACCCGGTGCCAAAGTCGTCGAGTGCCAACATCACACCCATCGCAGAAATCTCGTGCAGGTTCGCCAGTGTTTGACCAACCTGATCAAGCAGCACGCTCTCGGTAATCTCCAGCACCAGGTTTTCAGGTGGCAAGCCGGTTTGTTGCAGGATGTCATGCAGGCGCTGGCAAAAGTCAGCCTGTTTGAGTTGCACACCGGACAGGTTCACCGAACAACAAAAACGGGGGTTTCTGGTCAGTTGCCAGAGCCGCGCCTGCCGGCAGGCCTGCTGCAGAATCCAGTAACCAACAGGGATAATTTCCCCCGACTCTTCCAGCACAGGAATAAACGCCCCCGGTGGCATGCGCTGATCGCCATGCCGCCAGCGCAGCAGCACCTCGCACGCGACCGGTGAGCTACGCGCCTGCCGCGACATATCAAAGACCGGCTGATAATCCAGCTCAAACTGGTCAAGCTGCAGCGCTTGCAAGACATTACTTTCAATCAGCAGGCGCTCGTGTGCCTGCTCTTGCATACCCTGGCTGTAGCGCATATAGCGAGCTTTGCCATCCGCCTTGGCTGCGTACAAAGCGATATCTGCAGCCTGCAGGGCATCTTGCAGCCCCTGACCGGGGGTCAGTGGGGCAATGCCAATGCTGGCATTCACCACCAGACAGCGCTGATCAAAACACAATGGCTCACGCAGCTTGTGCAATACCCGCTCAGCCACCTGTTCAGCATCGACTGGATTGGCCAGGTCATTCAGCAGCATGACAAACTCATCACCACCAAAGCGAGCCAGATGATCACCCTGGCGCAACCCCGCGCGCAAACGATCAGCAACCATTACCAGCACCTGATCACCAACCGCGTGGCCCAGGCTGTCATTGATTACCTTGAAACGATCCAGATCAATGAACAGCAGAGCCGCATGGCGGGCGCCCGGTCGTTGCAACAAGTCAATGCTGTCCAGCAGCACCTGATTCAGCTGGCCGCGGTTAAACAGCCCGGTCAAAGCGTCATGGCGCGCCGCATATTCCAGCTTGCTGCTTATGCGCTGGCGTTCACTGATATCGGTTTGTGAGCCGGCCAGGCGTTGATGGCCGTGGGCATCGGTCTCCAGCACCCCGCGAACCAACACCCAGAGGAAGTCACCACTGCGCCGCCGGATGCGATACTCATGTTGCAACCAGGGCACGCGACCACTGATATGGCCATCAATGGCATATCGCAAGGCATCGATATCATCAGGGTGAACCCGCGCCAGCCAGTCATCCACCCGGTTACCGACCTCATTGACCTGCAGGTCCAGCATGTTGGCCCAGCGCTCGGAGGCATACCAGTGCCCGCTCTGCAGATCCCACTCCCAGATGCCGTCATTGGCGCCGCGCAGAGCATGTGCAAAGCGTTTCTCGCTCTCGCGTAGTGCACTCTGCTTGGCATCGACATAGGCTTCGGCGGCCAGGGTCATATCAAAGAATACGCGCTTGAGCAGGCTGTCAAACTCGGCAATACGCGAAGGGTCAGCCTTGTCTGCCGAGGTAAAAAGCGCCTGCAGCATTTCACTCAAGAACAGCCGGTAGCCACCCAGATACCATTTCAGCTCGATACCTATACGTTCATGCACATGGCCGATTTGCAACCGCTCACGCACGTAGGACTCATCAATCTCACCCTGAAACAGGCGCTTGTAGTAGTCCAGCTGTTGGCGCTTGAGCCGGCTGACTGTCAGGCTGTCACGCAGAAAATCTGCCGTCTCGCCAAACTGCCCCAGGTGCTGGTAAAGCAGGTCAACAAAGTCCTGACTGACCAGCTCACCCGCTTCGGCCAGCGATACCAGCCGCTGGGCATCAACGGTCTGCCACTGAAGAAAATCGAGGCGCTCACGCAGTGGCCTGCTGTGCAAACCAAGCCGCTCCACCAGGTTATCCAGATCCCTTGCTGCTTCCATTTTTTGCCACCCTGCTGCCAGTACATCTTGTTATTCTGGACATCACATCAGCGGCTACCAGCCAGTAACTGAAAGGCATAAAAAAAGGCGCAGCAGACCATACCCGGGGGTGGCCTGCTGCGCCTTGTCTTTCAGGTCTTTAATATCCTGACCGGCAAAGCCTTACCAAACGTGTTGGTTTAATCTAGTTCATGTGTCGCCGGCTGGCAACTCTCGTAACAGCTTTTCCAGGCGTCGCCGCAAGCTGCCCAATTGTTTGGAGCGAAAGGCATGGCGGGTAGCTTCCAGCGTCTCGATCGCATCCAGAACAGCCGACATAAGCTGGCCATCATCATTGAGCGACTGCGGATCCAGCCAGCGGCATAAAGGCGCCTGATCACACTCTTTCGGATCACAGATCAACTCGACGGGAAAATCCTCAAGGCGGCTGCGGACTTGCTCTGCAAGCTCTGCACTTGCAGTATTCATGACAACTTTCACTCGATCACACATACCATTCAACCTGTCCTGATCACGCTGCATGCAGCCATGCAAAACATCCATGGCTGAGACAGCCAGGCGCAAAAAACCGACGTATACCCCGAAAGAACCAAGGATATGTCAAATAGATATCACTTAGTTTACAGGGTATGCATAACCCAACATAGTCCCTACAAAGTAAAGGTGTAACAAGGGTCTGCCGGACCCGCTTTTACCACCCCGGATAATAGAAACCGGCGACGTGCCGAATGTATTAATGCAACAATCAACAAAATCAGATCATCGACGCCAGCAAGTCCAACCAAGGGGGCCACATGCACGAATCGGTTCAACATTACTACGGGAAAATCCTCGAAACCTCCAGCGACCTGAAAACCAGCGCCTGTTGCGATATCAGCAGCATGCCGGGCTGGCTGAAACCCCTGCTGGCCAGGATTCATCCCGAGGTGACCGAGAAATACTATGGCTGTGGTCTGGTAGCGCCTCATTTATTAAAGGGCTGCAAGGTTCTCGATCTGGGCAGCGGCTCGGGCCGTGACTGTTATGTGCTCGCACAACTGGTGGGTGCCGAAGGCAAAGTGATCGGGGTAGATATGACCCCCGAACAGCTGGACGTGGCCAACCGGCACCGGGACTACCATGCCACGCAGTTTGGCTTTGCCAATGTCAGTTTCAAACAAGGCTATATCGAACAGCTCGATGAGTTGGGGCTGCCGGATAATTACTTCGACGTGATCGTCTCCAACTGCGTGATCAACCTGTCCCCAGACAAGGATGCGGTTCTGCGCGAGGCTTACCGCCTGCTCAAACCTGGTGGCGAATTGTACTTTTCCGACATCTACGCCGATCTCCGCCTACCCGACACCGTGCGTCAGGACGAGGTGATCTACGGCGAATGTCTGGGTGGCGCACTCTACTGGAACGATTTCGAGAACCTGGCCAAGCGTCACGGCTTTCTTGACCCACGCCTGGTCGAAGATCGCCCGCTGGAGGTTACCGACCCCGCGATTGCCGCCAAACTAGGCACCGCGCGCTTCTTTTCCGCCACCTATAGGCTGTTCAAGCTCGATGCACTCGAGCCGGCCTGTGAAGACTACGGGCAAGCGGTGATCTACCGGGGCAGCATTGACGGCGCTCCGCACCAGCTTTTGCTCGACAAGCATCATCTGATCGAGACCGGCCGCATCTTCCCCGTATGCGGCAACACCTGGCGCATGCTGAAAGATACCCGTTTTGCCGAGCACTTCGAGTTCATCGGCAACTTCAACCGTCACTATGGCATTTTCCCTGGCTGCGGTGGCGCCTTGCCCTACAGCGAAGCAAGCCCAGGCTCTAAGGAGCCTGGCGCATGCTGCTGACACTCTCGCCGTGTATGTGCGTGAATTAATAGCCCCATGAGTCTCGAACTCTGGCAACTCGGGCTGATCCTGGTTGGCGCCTTTGCCGGCGGCCTGCTCAACGCCCTGGCTGGCGGCGGAACCTTCCTGTCCTTTCCTGCCCTGTTGTTGGCAGGCATCAGCCCGGTCAGTGCCAATGCAACCAATGCCGTCGCGCTGTGGCCAGCCAGCCTGTCGACTGCCTGGGCCTTGCGGCATAACCTGCGCAGCCTGCACTGGCGCAACTATCTGCGGCCCTTGCTGCTGGCGGCGGCAACCGGCGGGCTGCTCGGCGGCCTTCTATTACTGCTGATTTCAGATGATGCCTTCTATCAACTGATCCCCTGGCTACTGCTGCTGGCGACCCTGCTGTTTACTGCCAGCCGGCAGATTGCCAACCGCCTGCAACAATGGACCCGGCGGCAACCAGACCTGCAGCGCCTGAGTCGAACCGGTTGGTGCGGTCAGTGGCTGGTCTCGATCTATGGCGGTTTTTTTGGTGCCGGCATGGGTATTCTGATGATCGCCAGTCTGGCGATCAGCGGTCGCACACGGATGCAGGAGATCAATGCGATCAAAAGCCTGTTGTCCTCGGTGATCTATAGCGTCGCTGCCATGACTTTTATGCTCGCTGGCGCCGTGCATTGGCTGGCACTGCTCTGCATGCTGCCCGGCAGCCTGATCGGGGGCTACTGTGGCGGCCTGCTGGCGCGACGCATGAGTAACCGCAACCTGCGCGCCCTGGTGATTCTGGTCGGCTGGCTGCTGACCCTGTTTTACTTCTGGCAGGTGTATGTCGATTGACCGACCCGCGCCCCTTGGGTAATGTTCAGCGCTCACCCGGTCAACCAGCGAGACAGCCCATGAGCCGCAAAAAAACCGCCGTCGATTTCGAGCACTCCCTGGCCGAACTACAGGCCCTGGTCGAGCGACTGGAAAGTGGCGAACTCAGCCTGGAAGACTCGCTCGGCGCCTTCGAACAGGGCGTCAAACTGACCCGCGACTGCCAGCAGGCACTGACCCAGGCGGAACAGAAAGTCCAGCAGTTGCTGAGCCAGAACGGCGAGACCAGCAGCGTACCCTTTGACGAGCCGGCCGATGACTGAGCTTGCCCGCTACCTGTCTGATTGCCAGACGCGCATCAACCTTCTGCTCGACGAGCAATTACAGAGCCCGGAAGCACGCCTGCAGCGCCTGTATGCCGCGATGCACTACAGTGTGACCATGGGCGGCAAGCGCATACGCCCGGTACTGGCCTATGCCAGCTGTCAGGCCTGTGGTGGCCAATCAGAGCAGGCTGACTTTGCCGCCGCAGCCGTTGAGCTGATTCATGCCTACTCGCTGATCCACGATGACTTGCCGGCCATGGACAATGACGATTTGCGCCGCGGCCAGCCGACCTGTCACCGCGCCTTTGACGAAGCCACTGCAATTCTGGCCGGTGATGCCTTGCAAGCGCTGGCCTTTGACTGGCTGACCCACCAGGGTGACTGGCAACCAGCAACCCGACTGCAAATGACCCGGACCCTGGCCCGCGCCGCCGGCCCTCTAGGCATGGCCGGCGGTCAGGCAATTGACCTGGCCTCGGTGGGTAATCAGCTGGACCTGGCCAGCCTGGAACATATGCACCAGCACAAGACCGGCGCACTGATTCGCGCCAGCGTGCAACTCGGCGCCCTGGCCAGCGAACAGGCTAGCCCGGCGCAACTCAGTGCACTGGCCGATTACGCCGACTGCATCGGCCTGGCCTTCCAGGTGCAGGACGATATTCTCGATATCGAAAGCGAGACCAGCGTGCTGGGCAAGCAGCAAGGCGCTGACGTGGCACGCAACAAGCCGACCTACCCGGCGCTGCTCGGGCTCGACGGCGCACGCGCCAAGGCAACTGACCTACGCGATCAAGCACTGGACAGCCTGAGCGGTTTTACCGCCCAGGCCGAGCCCTTACGGCAATTGGCGCATTACATCGTCCAGCGCCGCTTTTAAGCCGGCGCCTGCAACCTTGCTTTCTTCTGGCGCCTGAGCTCGAGCAGCCACCAGGCAGGTGGCAGCACGAGCATCGACAGCAATGGCGCGGTCACCATGCCGCCAATCATCGGCGCCACAATGCGGCTCATGATCTCGCTACCGGTGCCGGTGCCAAGCAGAATCGGTAGCAAACCAATCACCAATACCAGCACCGTCATCGCCTTAGGTCGCACCCGCTGCAAAGCCCCTTCACGAATCGCTGCCATCAGCGCATTGGCGTCCTGCTCACCCTGCTGCTGGCGATGCTCCCAGGCATTGCGCAAATACAGCAGCATGATGACGCCAAACTCGGCGGCAACCCCTGCCAGGGCGATAAAACCCACCGCCGAGGCAACGGACAGGTTATAGCCAAGCAAGTACATGAACCACAGCCCACCCGTTAGTGCAAAGGGCAAGGTCGCCATGATCAACAGGGCTTCACCCACGCGGCCAAAGGTCAGATACAGCAGCACGAAAATGATCACCAAGGTTGCCGGCACCACCAGCATCAAGCGTTCGTTCGCCCGTTGCATAAACTCGAATTGACCGGAGTAGCTCAAGCTCATGCCATCATCGAGTACCACCTCAGCATTGATCCGCTCGCGCAGTGACTGCACCAGCCCAGCCATATCCCGCCCATGGCCGTCGATATAGACCCAGCCTGACGGTCGCGCATTCTCGCTACGCAGCATCGGCGGGCCGTCACTGATGCTTACCTCAGCAATGCTGCCCAGCGTGATCTGCGCGCCCCCGGGGGTAAAGATCGGCAACTCGCGCAAGGCCTGCGGCGAATCCCGCCAATCCTGTGCATAGCGCAAGTTGATCGGATAACGCGCCAACCCTTCCACTGTCTCGCCAATGTTCATACCCCCAACCGCACCGGCTACAAGGTCATGCACATCAGCGATATTCAGGCCGTGACGGGCAGCCTCGAAGCGATCAATGTCGACATCCAGATAACGCCCACCAACCAGCCGCTCGGCAATAGCCGAACGGACGCCGGGCACCTGGCGTGCGACCTGCTCGATCTTCTGGGTCAAGGCATCGATACGCCGGAGATCACTGCCACTGACCTTGATGCCTATCGGGCTTTTGATACCAGTCGCCAACATGTCGATACGATTGCGGATCGGCGGAATCCACAAATTGGCCAGGCCCGGGACCTGCACCGCCTGGTCCAGTTCCTCAATCAGCTTTTCCGGGGTCATGCCCGGGCGCCACTGATCGCGTGGCTTGAAGCGAATACTGGTTTCGAACATTTCCAGCGGAGCCGGGTCCGTCGCCGTATCGGCTCGCCCGGCCTTGCCGAACACCCGCTCGACTTCAGGCACGCTCATGATCATGCGGTCGGTCTGTTGCAAAAGCTCAGCCGCTCGCTGGGCAGACAAGCCCGGCAACGCGGTCGGCATATACAACAGATCACCCTCATCCAGGGGCGGCAAGAACTCACCGCCCAGGCGCTGCATCGGCCACAGGCTGGTTAAAAACACCAGCAAAGCCACCAGCAGGGTGGTTTTCGGCCAACGCATGACAGCCGAGAGGCCGGGGCGGTAGATCCAGATCATGGCTCGATTGAGTGGATTGCTCTGTTCAGAGCGGATACGCCCGCGCACGGCATACAGCATCAACACGGGAATCAAGGTGACCGACAAACCTGCCGCCGCGGCCATGGCCCAGGTTTTGGTCCAGGCCAGTGGCCCAAATAACCGCCCTTCCTGGGCCTGCAAGGTAAACACCGGAATAAATGACAGCGTGATAATCAGCAGACTGAAAAAGAGCGCTGGCCCTACTTCGGTGGCCGCGTTCTGAATCAGTTGCCGGTGTTCGGCCGGGAGCATGCGCCGATCAGGATTGGCCTGCTGCCAGGCCTCCAGTTTCTTGTGCGCGTTTTCAATCATCACCACCGCCGCATCCACCATGGCACCAATGGCAATGGCGATTCCCCCGAGTGACATGATGTTGGCGTTGATGCCCTGCGCCTGCATGATGATAAAGGACACCAGCACGCCGATCGGCAAGGCGACAATGGCCACCAGCGAAGAGCGCAGATGCCAGAGGAAGGCCAGGCACACCAGGGCGACGACCAGAAACTCTTCAACCAGCTTGCGACTCAGGTTGCTGATGGCACTGTCGATCAGCTCGGCACGGTCGTAGGTGGTGACCACTTCAACACCGTCCGGCAGGCTGGCAGCCAGCTCATCGAGACGCTCGCGCACATTCTCGATCACGACCCGTGCGTTGCCGCCACTGCGCAGCACGACCACACCACCGACCACTTCGCCCTCACCATCCAGCTCGGCGATACCGCGGCGCATTTCCGGCCCCAGCTGGATGCGGGCCACATCACCCAGCAATACCGGCACGCCCGCCGAATCCACCCGCAGGGGGATCTGCCGGAAGTCCTCAAGAGTCTCCAGATAGCCAGAGGCGCGCACCATGTATTCGGCTTCGGCCAGCTCGAGTACGCTGCCACCGGTCTCCTGATTGGCCCGCCCTATGGCCGCACTGACTTGCTGCTGGGTAACCCCCAGATTGGCCATACTGACCGGATCCAGCACGATCTGGTATTGCTTGCGCATTCCGCCGACGGTGGCCACTTCAGCCACCTCGGGTATCGCTTGCAATTCGTACTTGAGAAACCAGTCCTGCAGGCTGCGCAATTCGGCCAGATTGTGCTGGCCACTGCGATCCACCAGGGCGTATTGATAGATCCACCCGACCCCCGTGGCATCAGGCCCAAGCGCGGGCGTTACCCCGGCCGGCAAGCGACCCTGCACCTGACTCAGGTACTCCAGCACGCGCGAACGCGCCCAGTACAGATCGGTACCATCCTCGAACAGCACATACAGGTAACTATCACCAAAGAATGAAAACCCCCGCACCGTGCTGGCCCCGGGGACTGACATCATGGTGGTTGCCAGTGGATAGGTAATCTGGTTCTCGACAATCTGGGGTGCCTGGCCGGGCCAGCTGGTGCGGATAATCACCTGGGTATCCGACAGATCCGGCAAGGCATCCACCGGCATGCGCAGCATGGACCAGACCCCCCAGGCCACACAGAACAGCGTGGCCAGCAAGACCAGCAGCCGATTGCCCAGCGACCAACGGATAATGGCGGCGATCATGGTTGCGCCTCCAGTTTCTCGATGTGCACAATCGGCAAGCCATCGGGTTCTTCGCGGACCCAGACACGCACGGTGTCACCGTCTTCGATACCACTCATGTCCAGCTCCGGGTCCAGCGCGAACTGCATCGCCATGCCAGCCATACCGAGGCTTTCAAAGGGCCCGTGGTCCAGCATCAGGCCATCTTCGTCCCGGTACAACACGACGCCGTCAGCACTGTGCAGTTCCTGGTCGAGCGGTTCTGCTGCGCGCGCCATAATGCCGCGCAAACTGGCTTCGGAGTCAATCAGGAACTGAGCGCCACTCACCACTAACTGGCCCGCTTCCAGGCCTTCGAGGATTTCCACCTGCTCGGCGCCCTCACGGCCCACACGAACCTCTTGCGGGCGAAAGCGGCCACCTTCTTCGGCCAGCATCACCAGGTCCCGCCGTCCAGTACGTATCACCGCATCAGCGGCCACCAGCAACTGCTCTTCATCACGCTCCAGCGTCAAGCGAGCGCGGCCACTCATGCCCGGACGCAAACGCTGCTCCGGGTTATCCAGCACTGCCCGGACGCGCACCACACGGCTGCTGCTGTCCGCTTCGGGGAGCACGCGCTCGATGACCGCTGGCAGTGACTGCTCATGCAGGCCGGGCAGGACAAACTCGAAGGCCTGGCCGGGTTGCACCATGCTGGCCTGTGACTGCGGTACGGCCAATTCCAGCCACACCTGCTCCAGACCGTTGATGCGTGCCAGGGTGCTGCCGGCTGGCAAGCTCATACCGGCGCGTAAGGGCAGCTCAAGCAATACGCCATCAACCGGACTACGCAATGACCAATGGGTTTGCACCCGATTGCTCTGGCGAACCTGTTGCATCAGCGCCTCCGGCATACCACTCAGACGCAGGCGCTGCCAGGCCGCTGCGGTCAGCTCCGCGTCCCCCAGCCGTCGCAAGGCCAGATACTCTTCCTGCGCCGCGACCCAGTCAGGTACCAGCAATTCAGCCAGCATGGTGCCGGCCTCCAGCACATCCTCCGGGGCCAGCGCGGCAACTCGGTCAACCCACACCTGGGTGCGGGTTTGCAGAACGCTCATGCGCCGTTGGTCATACCCCAGCAGGGCACTGACCTCAATGGATTGATTCAACTGCCCCGTTTCCACGCGGGTCAGTCGCATGCCCAGGTTACGGGTCAGGCCGGGGTCGATGCGCAGGCTGGTGCCATCATCCCCGGCATCGGCATAACGCGGTACCAGGTCCATATCCATAAAGGGTGAACGGCCCGGCTCGTCAAAATGCTGCTGGGGATACATCGGGTCATACCAGTACAAAACCCGGCGCTCGTCATCGCCCGCTTCAGTGTGGCCGTGTCCGGCATGTGGGTCAGCGACCAAGGGCAAAGCCAACAGCAGCAACATGGCTGCCAATAACAGGTGAATAGTCATCTCAATTGTCTCCCCAGGTCAGCTGTAGTCGCGCATGGCTGAGCGAGCGCTCGGTCTGCCACTGCACATGCGCCAGGCGCGCTTCTGTCCATGCACTGCGGGCAACGGCCAGCGCGTCCAGCGAGCCGCGACCGCTACGATAATCCGCCATTGCCAGATCAGCCCGCTGCTCGGCCAGCGGCAGCAACTGTTCAGCACTGCGCGCCACTGCTGCTGTCAGGCGATGGTATTCGCTCAATTCGGCAGCCAGTTCCGCCTCCAGGCGGCGTTGCCAGCTTTCCTGCTCTTGCTGCACGGCTGCCAGTTGCAGATCACGTGCGTCGATCCGTGGTTGCTGTCGACTGCCGGGAAATACCGGCAGATCAACACTCAACTGCACACTGACCATGTCATCCAACCCCATACCCCGGCGTTGATAAGCGACCCCCCAGCTCCAGTCCGGGCGCAAATCGGCCTGAGCCAGACGCAGAGCGGCGGCACTTTCCTGCTGCAGCGGTTGGTAGCGGGCCAGTTGGGGGAGTTGCTGCTGTTGCAGTCGCTGGCGCCAGCCAGCTTCGTCCACTGGCCATTGCGGCCAGGTACCCTGGGTCTGGCTGATGGCCTGTTCGCCCAGCCAGCGCCGACTGGCGGCCTGCAGACCTGCTTGCTGAGCCCGCAGTTGATCATGGCGCTGTTCCAGCTGGGCCCGTTCAATCGCCGCCATGGGTTGCTCGGCCAATGCTCCTTGCCCGCCGGACAATCGCGCAGCAATCGCCGTCGCCAGCAAATCATTCTGCTTATACAGCTCGTCAAAGAGGGCCAGTTGTTGCTCGACGCCGCGCAAACGCAACCACACGTCAGCAATACCCAAACGCACCTCGAAACGTTCGACCTGGTACTGTGCACCCGCACTGGATTCAATCGCCTCCGCCAGATCACGCCGGGCTGAGCGCCGGGCACGATTCGGCACCTCCTGCATGAAGCCGACGGATTGCATGCTCATGCTGTCCGCGTCCAGCCGGCCGCGATTGCCACCCTCGATCGGTACATTCTGCAGACCGAAACTCAGGCGTGGGTCAGGCAGTTGCCCGGCTGCCTGCGCTTCACTGCCGGCAGCCTGTTGCTGCAACCGCAAGGACTGCAGCGCAGGCGCCTGCTGCTCAGCCAGGGTCAGCGTTTGCTCGAGGGTCAACGCCGACAAGGGTGTTAGCGGCACCAAGCCAAGCACCAGCAGCACACGCGGCAGCTGACGCAGCATTAAATTCTTCATCACAATAGATCCCCAGTGGATCAGCGTACTCAAGGCACGCGACTACCCTGTCGCTCAGCGGCAAGGCGCGAAAATCAAAGGGGAATCAGTGGCGTGGAGGTCGCCAGAAAGGAGGTGCAGCCACCGCAAGAAAGTCTGCAGGTGGCAAAACCTGTGGTAGTGAGCCGGACAACGGGGTGTCGGCCGGTTCTTCATTGTACAGCGTCGCCACACTGACATGGCAACTGCCACCTAACTGACAGAGCAGATCGGCGCTGATCTGAACAAAGGTGCTGTCAGCTGGTTGCTCAACCATGCCGGCACAATCGGCATGGTTCATTGGCTCCTGCACACAGTGCTCAATCGCGCTCAGCGCTGCCGCCAGGGTGGAGAACCCCAGCAGCAAGACGCAGAGCAGGACATGCAGCACTTTTGAGCCTTTCATAACAGGATTCTAGCTCATTCCACCTTCTGCAGGTCAAAAACGATATAGCTGCCATCACGCTCTTCAGCACGGAAGGTTACCTGGTCACCCGGAGCCAACGGCTCCAGTTGATCCTGCTGGTCAACCCGGAACACCATGGTCATGGGGGGCATTTTCAGATTATCGATCGGGCCGTGGCGCAGGGTAACCCGCTGACCATCCAGATCAACCCGGCGAACCTCGCCCTCACTCCTGTCATCCTCTGCAGCACCAGCCAACAAGGGTGTCATTGCCAGACTCAAGCCCAACATCACTACTTTCAGCGTTTTCATATTCACTATCCTCAGTGGTGGCTGGCGTGCGAATCATCAGCGTCAGACGCAATGGTTACACTGCCCTTCATACCGGCTTCAAAGTGTCCGGGCAGCAGGCAAGCAAAATCAAAGCGCCCAGCCCGGTTGAAGGTCCAGATCAGTTCGCCGGTTTCGCCGGGATCAACGTGGACCATCCATGGATCGTCATGTTCCATGTTCGGAAATTCGGCCATCAGCTCGGCATGTTCGGCCAGTTCTTCCGGCGTACCCAGCACCAGTTCATGCAACAGTTGGCCGTCGTTGTGAATCACCAGTCGCAGGGTTTCACCTTCTTCGACCTCCAGATGATCAGGGTAAAAACGCATGTCGTCATCCATGCGAATCTCCACCACACGATCCACCGCTGCCTCCTCGCCCAGAATCCCCCAGTCCTGTTGCTCCGGCGGATAAGCCGAATGATCTGTGTGGGTTGACGGGCCGCGGGCATGCCCGGCCACACTGGCTGTTGCCAAAACAGCGGCCGTGACCAGTGATAGTGCAAAACCTTTCTTCATGGGGTAACTCCTCGGGAATTTAATGGCCCGCATGCCCGGATGGCTTGCGAACCTGAACCTCCGCTTCCGGAACGGGCGCTTCATCGTCAGCACGGAAACGTGCTGGCTCTGGCGTCGAGCCGGTCCACTCAAACGCACGGGTGCCCTCAGGCTGCTGATACCAGCCGGGGTCACTGTAATCACCCGGGGCCTGGTTATCGCGCACCTTGAGCATGGTAAACATGCCGCCCATGCCGATCGGGCCGTAAGGGCCGTCACCGGTCATCATCGGAGCGGTGTTCAGCGGCAAGGGCATTTCCATCTCTTTCATATCGGCCATGCCACGCTCGCCCATTACCATATAGTCGGGAATCAGGCCGCTGATCTTCTGCACCACCTCACTGTGGTCAACCCCGATCATGGTGGGCACGTCGTGCCCCATCGGGTTCATCACATGGTGACTCTTGTGGCAATGCAAGGCCCAGTCACCCGGTTCATCGGCAATAAACTCGACTTGCCGCATCTGGCCGACGGCAATATCCGTAGTCACTTCCGGCCAGCGCGCGCCCTTGGGTACCGGCCCGCCATCGGTGCCGGTTACTTCGAACTCATGACCATGCAGGTGGATCGGGTGATTGGTCATGGTCAGATTGCCGATACGCAGGCGCACCCGATCGTTCTGGCGCGCCACCAGGGGGTCAATACCGGGGAAAATACGGCTGTTGAAGCTCCAGATATTGAAATCGAGCATTTCCATGATTTTGGGCGTATGACTGCCCGGCTCGACCTCATAGGCATTGAGCAGGAAACAGTAATCCCGGTCGACCTCGGCAATGTCTTCCCGTGGGGCCCTTGGATGGGTGACCCAGAAGCCCATCATGCCCATGGCCATCTGCACCATTTCATCCGCATGCGGGTGGTACATGAAGGTGCCGGGGCGCTTGGCCTCAAACTCGTAGACATAGGTCTTGCCGACCGGGATGGCGCGTTGATTCAGCCCGGCCACCCCGTCCATGCCATTGGGCAGGCGCTGGCCATGCCAATGCACACTGGTGGCTTCCGGCAGCTTGTTGGTGACGAAAATGCGAACCCGGTCACCCTCTACCACCTCGATGGTCGGTCCCGGCGACTGGCCGTTGTAACCCCACAGGTGTGCGGTAAAGCCAGCCCCCATGTCACGCACCACCGGCTCGGCGACCAGATGAAACTCTTTCACGCCCTGGTTCATGCGCCACGGCAAGGTCCAGCCATTCAGGGTCACCACCGGACGGTAAGGCCGCCCATTGGCGGGTTCCAGCGGCGGCATGGTGTCGGGCCGGGTCTGGATGACCGGCTCGGGTAAACCCGCCAGGGCTACCCGGCTCACCTGGGAGGTGGCGACAGCGGCCGTCAGCGCGCCCGCTCCGAGAAAAAAATCACGCCGTGAAACCATGCTCAGTGTCCTTTGGCTTGAGTACTGATGGGGGCTGCCGCCACAGTTTTCTGACTGGGGCTGACCGGCCCGTAACGCACCAGATCGAGTTCAGCCTGCGCGACCCAGAAGTCACGCTGTGCCTGCACATAACTATTGACCGTGGTGATCTGCTCGCGGGCATCGGCCAGCAGATCGAACACGCTGGCAAACATGGCGTTGTACCGCAGTAACTGCTCTTCGCTGATGCGCTTGCGCAGGGGCACGATCTCATCCCGGTAGTGAGCCGCGACATCCCAGCTGTTGCGGTAGACCTGATAACTTTCGCGTACTTGCGAGCGGGCATTGATGGCCACGTCGGCCGTGCGCTGGATGGCTTGCATGTACACCGCTTCGTTGCGCGCCATGCGAGAACCGCTCCAATCGAACAAGGGCAGCTCAACGCTGATTTCAACACCACGTTTGACCGGGGCCTCGTTCGAGCTGCTGTGTTCCAGCCCCAGCTCCAGCACATTGATAAAGCGGGTAGCCCGGCCCAGGCTTAACGAATCGGCCATCCGCGTGGTATTCAGCTGCGCCGCCTGCACGTCCAGTCTGCTGGCCATTGCCTTGCGCTCGATATCCGGTTGTGCCAACGCTTCCTCGGGCAAGTCAGGCAGGCGCTCGGGCAAGTCGAACGCCAGCTGATCACCCCACAAACCCAGGGTCCTTATCAGGGCTTCACGGCTGGCATTGCGCTCACGTTCAGCCTGCAGCAGCCCCAGTGCCGCTTCGGCATAGAAGGTCTGCTGGTTTGCTTGCTGCAGGGCATTGAAGTTGCCCACCCGCGCCATGCGACGCGCCAGCTCGGCAGCGGCGTCGGCGGCCTGCATGACCTGTCGGCTATAGGCCAGACTCTGCTCGGCAGCAACGGCGCGATACCAGGCGATACGCGCATCGGTGGCCAGACGCATCACCGCCAGGCTGACCTCACGTTCTACCTGCTCTGAATGACCGGCAGCGATACGTTGCGTCATCGGCAAGCTGATCAGGCGGGCTAGGTTCAGATGCAGCCCACGCCCCCATTCCACTTCGCTGCCTTGGGTATAGCGGCCGATGGAAAAACCCGGATTGGGCAAGCGGCTGGCCTGCACACGCTCGGCATCGGCAATACCCAGGTCAAACAGACTCGCCTGCAAGCCGGGGTTGTTCAACAAAGCAATTTCGACAGCGGTTTCCAGCGTCAGCGGCTCAGCCAGCAAGGTGCTGACATGCTCGCGCACTGCCACAGCCGTCTCATTGCTGGCCAGGGTCAGGCTGTGGCCAGCGGTCAGCTCGGTGCTGGCCTGAGAGACACGTTCCAGCGATTGCTCAGGTGCCAGGCTGGCACAACCTGCCAATATCACTGGCAGGCAGCCCAGCACCAGCAGTCGCCGCATCCCTGATATCTGCATGCTTAACGCTCCTTAATGATGATGGCCATGATGATCAGCCGTGTCCGGCTCGTCGTCAGCGGCATCCGCCTGTTGCGAGGCTTCCCAGACTTCAGCGGCATAGGCTTGCCAGCCGCCAATTTCAGCGACTTTGTCATTCGCGGCGCGCCAGTCACCGGGGGGCTGGTATTCCCAGCGCTGATAATTGGCCAGCGGAGAGTGGTATTCTTGGTCTGCCACGGGCACTGCGGCATCTGCGGGGTCGGCGGCGACGACAACCGCCGGCACCATGCTCATCAGCACAATGAAAGACCAGACGTTTCGGATTGCTGCTTGCATGCCAGCTGCCTCGGTGAAATCACATGGATGTGTTAGCAATAGCAGGCATGATCCGCTTATCTGGCTGTCACCTTGCTGAAGCATGCATTACATTTTTGTAAGCTTGGCTCTAAGCAGGTATCAGTCCATCGATTCAGGCGTAGACTGACGGCCGAACCAAACTCGACCATGGTGCTGAGGGTTGATGGATGAAGATTCTGGTAGTCGAAGACGAAGCCAAAACCGGTGCCTACCTGCAGCAAGGCCTGGTCGAGGCTGGGTTTAATACCGATCTGGCCACCAATGGCACGGATGCGCTGCATAGCGCCTTGACCGCAAACTACGACGTGCTGATTCTCGACGTCATGCTGCCCGGCCTGGACGGCTGGGAAGTGCTGGCCGCCTTGCGCGCTGCCGGTCAATCGGTACCTGTGCTGTTCCTCACTGCCCGCGACAGTGTGGCCGACCGGGTCAAGGGTCTGGAGCTGGGCGCCGATGATTATCTGGTAAAGCCGTTTGCCTTTTCCGAGTTGCTTGCCCGCGTGCGCAGCCTGCTGCGCCGGGGCAATGCAGTACCGGTGCAAACGACCTTGCAGATTGCCGATCTGGAAATTGATCTGCTGAAGCGCCGTGCCAGTCGCGCCGGCAAGCGGATTGACCTGACGGCCAAGGAATTTGCTCTGCTGGAACTGTTCCTCCGCCGGCCGGGTGAAATCCTCTCCAAATCCCTGATCGCTTCCCAGGTCTGGGATATGAATTTCGACAGCGACACCAATGTGATTGAAGTCGCCATAAGGCGCCTACGGGCCAAGGTGGATGATGACTTCGAGGTCAAGCTGATCCAGACCGCACGTGGCATGGGCTATATGCTGGATGACCCATGCGCAGACTGATGTCACGGATGTCATTGACCCTGCGCATCGGCCTGGCCTTCATGCTGGCGGCCACGACGGTGATTTCGCTGACCGCAACCGGCTTTTACCTGCTCAGCCAATACCACTTCGAGGAGCTCGACCAGCACACCTTGCAGGAAAAGATCCACTCGATTCACAGCTTGCTCGAGTACTATCCCGGCACTGCCGAGCTGGACAACCTGCAACCGCAATTACATGCCATGCTCGGCGCCCATGAAACCCTGCGGGCCGTGATCCTGGGTGCCGATGACCGGGTGCTCTTTGCCGAGCCGCAGGGGGCCGAGCTGCCACCCAGCTATCCGCCAGCAGACCCGGAACACCACTGGACCTGGCAGGAAGGCAACACCTACTACCGGGGCGCCATGACCCGCGCCGTGGTCGCCGATGAAACCCTGACAGTGGTATTGGCGCTGGACATTACCACCCACACTCTGTTCTTTCGCTCCCTGCTGCACTGGCTATGGGCCGGATTGTTGCTGTGTGCCGTGGGCAGTGCCGCCCTTGGCTGGCTGGTTGCCCGCAGCGGCCTGCAACCCTTGCGCAGGATTACCCGCCGGGTTGCCTCGATGTCGGCGCGCTCACTGAGCGAACGCATTGATGTCAGCGGCGTGCCCGGTGAACTGGTGCCCATGGTCGATTCCTTCAATGCCATGCTGGCGCGTCTCGAGGATGCCTTTGCGCGCATATCGAACTTTTCCGCCGACATCGCCCATGAAATGCGCACCCCGGTCAGCAATATGATGACCCAGACCGAAGTCGTGCTCACCCGTGAACGCGACATGGCGACCTATGCCAACAACCTGCACTCCAATCTGGAAGAATTGAAACACCTGTCACGCATGATTGACGACATGCTGTTTCTGGCCAAATCCGATAATGGCCTGACCCCGGTCCGCCCAGAAACATTGGCATTGCATAGCCTGATTGCCAAACAGCTCGACTACTACCAGATCCTCGCCGAGGACAAGACGATTGATATCGAGCTGACCGGCAGCGGCAAGATCCTCGGCGACCCCCTGTTGATCGCCCGCGTGATCAGCAACCTGTTGTCCAATGCCTTGCGCTACACCCCGACAGGGAAAACCATTCGAATCACCCTGAACGACACCCCGGCGGGCGTGCAACTGACATTTGCCAACCCTGGCGAAACCATTGCACCTGAACACCTGAGCCGGCTGTTTGATCGCTTCTACCGGGCTGACAGCGCCCGTCACGAAGGCACCCCGAACAACGCCGGGCTTGGTCTGGCCATCGCCGCTGCCATTGTCAAAGCCCACAGCGGCAGTATCTGGTGCACCTCGGCCGACGGGCTAACCTGTTTTCACCTGGCGTTTCCGGCCATTGGTGAAGTCTAGCCGAGTCGTTATTAAAGCAAGGGCGCAAACAGGTAGGCTGCCCGTGATCGCGCCCTGTGCCCGAAGGTCAGTTGCCTGATATCTTCCGGCTGCATTTGCCTCGATCTGGCAAAGTCATCTACAAACATATCGGCAACCGTGGCTGCAAATGGCTTATCCAGCACCAGCGCAGTGACCTCGAAGTTCAAGCGGAATGAGCGGTTATCCAGATTGACCGTGCCCACAGCAGCCATGCTGTCATCGACCAGAAACGCCTTGCCATGCAGAAAGCCTTCCTGATACCGATAGACCTTTACCCCTGCGTCCAGCATTGGCCCAAGAAAAGCATAGGCTGCCCAAAATGTCAGTGCATTGTCTGGCCGCTCAGGAATCAGTATCCGCACATCGACACCGTTTAGAGCTGCCAGTTTAAGCATCGACTGAACACCTTCATCTGGAACGAAGTAAGGGCTGGATATCCAGATGCGCTCATGGGCCGAATGAATTGCCTGCTGAATCATCAGGCTGGCGGTTTCAAAGCGGTCAGCAGGGCCAGATGGCAAAACAAGCACCGGTGTGGCATGCCCACGATGGATACTCGGCGTCCAGGGCAAATCCAGTATATCCTCGGTTGCCCAGTGCCAATCCTCCAGAAACACCAGCTGAAGTGCCAGAGCGGCAGGGCCTTCAACAACCAAGTGGGTATCCCGCCAGGGGCCCAGCTGAGGGTGACCATGCAGATATTCTTCGCCCATGTTGAAGCCGCCCAGCCAGCCTGACTGTCCATCCACCACCACAATTTTACGATGGTTGCGGAAATTCAACTGGAAGCGGTTTCCGCGCCCCCGGTTGGAATGAAAGTGGTGCACGTTAACACCTGCAAGCCGCAGCTCGTCCAGATAACTGGTACTCAATGCATGGCTGCCTATCTCATCGTACAGCAGATAAACGCGAACACCCTCTTTGGCCTTGCTGACCAAGGCATCTTGCAACTGCTGCCCTACTGCGTCGGACTTGATGATGTAGCTCTGCACCAGGACATATTTTTCAGCGGCAGCTATGCCGGCAAAAATGCTGCCATAAGCGTCTTCCCCATCGATCAGCAGCTCTACCTTGTTGCCTGCCAGTACGGGTAGCTTGGCTAACTGCTCAATACCGGCAACATGCCGGTCATTGTCTTGCCCGCTATACCGGCGGGCTTGCAGCTCAGCCAGCTTGTCCGCCAAGGTGGCTGACAAGACCGAGTCTTCATCGCGGCGAGACAACACATAGCCCTGAAAACGGCTGCGCCCGAAAACCCAATAGGCAGGTACCGCGACATAGGGCACGGCATTCAGGGAGACAATCCATGCCACAGCACCAGGAGCAGTCCGGGTTGACATCATGGCGTCGAAAGACGACACCAAGCCCAACACATGAGCCAGGATCAACAACATCAACCAGCGGGGAAGCCTGCGGAAAAGGTGTCCCCGCAAGGCAGTATTTCGGATAGCCATTCCTGATCCTTTTATGTCACTGACCGCCTGTCAACAGCGGATAACCCAACTGACCCAACTGTAATCTTGCTGTCATATGGCTGACAGTGCGGCTCTGCCAGACTCCAACAGAAGCTGAAGTCCTCACTTATTCAATTGGAGTAGATTATGCAACGCACACTGACTTTGACAGCCCTGGTCGCCGCACTGGTTACTTTTAATGTTGCCTATGCGGAACAGGGCACTGACCGTTTGAGGGATATGTTCAACGATCACCGCGCTCAGCATGATGCCCAGGCAGCATCAGACCAGTCGCAAACCAACCGGGCCTACAACCCGCGTAGCCGGCAAACCCAGTAAGGCTGGCACTGGCGGCGACTCACAAAGTGAATCGCCGCCATTAACTGATACCTGAAGCCCACCACTCCTACCTCCTGGCATTATTGATTGACCACCAGCAAAAGCCTGGGCCTTCGTGTTCAGACCGAAGTATGATCAGCTTCGCATGATCAATTTCGTTCCTGACAATGGCGCCCCCATGCCCGAGAAACCTGACAATACCCGGCGAACAGCCACTTCGACTGCCGACCAGCTCAACCGTTACTGTCACTGCATCACGCTTGACCAGCAGGCGCTTGATGCCAGTCTTCAAGGTCAGTTCTCGAGCGCCGACATTGCACTGCCTTCGCTGGAAACGCCAGCACTGAGTCAGTTCTTTTCCAATACCGTCGTATTCGTCCCTGAAGCCGATATTCTGACCATGGAAGATGCTGTTCAGGCCATCGAAGCTGCGAGCAAACTGCCTGCCTATCTGCAGCAGGTGCTGTCCTGGGCGCCAGACATTGCACATATCGACCCCGGCCCCCAGGGGGCCTTTATGGGCTATGACTTCCACTTGGGACCTGAAGGGCCGCGGCTGATCGAAATCAACACCAATGCCGGCGGTGCTTTCCTGAATGCCATTCTCGCCCGTGCTCAGCGCCGGTGTTGTTCATCCGCTCAAGCGTTGCCGACGACCAGCCAACCTCTGGACCGGTTCGATGATGCTGTGTTCGCCATGTTTAACCGCGAATGGCAACATCAGCGTTCAACGGCTATGCCTGAACGTATTGCCATCGTAGACACTGCTCCGGAAAGTCAGTTTTTGTTCGCCGAATTTCAGTTGGCACAAGGGCTACTCAAATCCCGTGGCGTAGATGCCGTGATCCTCGATCCTGCCGAACTCAGCTATGCCAATGGCGCGTTAAGCGCCGGCGGCCAGCGGATTGACATGGTCTATAACCGACTGGTGGATTTTGCTCTGGAGGATCCACAGCACAGCGCCTTGAGACAGGCTTATCTCGATGCTGCGGTGGTCGTCACGCCGAATCCGCGCACCCATGCCGTGCTCGCTGACAAGCGCAACCTGACGCTGTTATCCGCCGCACAGAGGCTGCAGGAATGGGGCCTGGACAGCCAGGATGCCGAGCTGCTGGAACGCGTAGTGCCCAAGACCCGGCTGGTTTACCGTGATGATGCCGCGGATTTATGGCGTGATCGCCGCGGCCTGTTCTTCAAGCCCGTTGCCGGTCATGGCAGCAAAGGCGTCTATCGCGGTGACAAGCTGACCAGGCGCGTCTTCGATAACATACTGGCCGGCGATTATATTGCCCAGGCGCTGGTTCCCGCTGGCGAGCGCAGCCTCAACATCGACGATAGTGTGACGACGGCAAAGGTCGATATTCGTCTGTACACCTACGCGAGCAAAACCTTGCTTACCGCCGCGCGTATTTACCAGGGGCAAACCACCAACTTCCGTACACCCGGGGGTGGCTTTGCCCCCATTTTTCAAGTCTGAGCCAGCTGTTCCTGCACCAGACGAGAGCCATATCAGCCCGCTAGGTTCGCTGCCGCAATGCCCGCACACTCGGGATAAACCGTGGGGTTTTTGCAGCATAGTCGCGCCAGCTATCCCCGAACATTTTCTCAACCTCACGCTCCTCGTGAATAGACAAGCGTGAGTACATCCAGAGCAGTACCGGGAACATTGCCAGCGTGAGCAGCGTCGGCCATTGCAGCAGGAAGCCAAACATAATGAGCGCAAACCCGGCATATTGCGGGTGGCGTACCCAGGCGTACAGCCCAGTCGTCGCCAACTTGCCTTCTTTCTGTGCGGCATACAGCGTGCGCCAGCCGGCGGCTATCAGATAAAACCCACCAATGATGAAAGCCGTGCTGAGCAAATGGAATGGCCCAAAATGGGGGGAGCCCTGCCACCCGAACAGCATTTCCAGCAAATGCCCACTGTCATGGGAGAACCAGTCCACGTCCGGATAGCGGCTTTGCAACCAACCCGCAAGGAAAAAGAGTGTTAACGGGAAACCATACATTTCAGTAAACAAGGCAACCAGGAACGCACTGAATGCCCCGAATGAACGCCAGTCGCGCTTGGTTTGTGGTTTGAAAAAGCTGAACGCAAAAAAGATGAAAACCACCGAATTCAGCAGCACCAGCCCCCAGAGACCGTAATCACCTGTTTCACTGCCCACGATGGTCTTCCTTCTCTGATCCATGCTGATGCCCGCCATGACTGCCATGATTGCCATGATTGCCATGCATGAATATATGCATCAACGGACAGAGCAGCAGCACCAACCAGGGCAAAGCGCCGAGAATATGCACTCGGTGCTCCCCCCAAAGGAATGCCAGCGCGATCACAATGAAGGCTGACAGGGTAATCCAGTAGCGACGATCTAATGTCATGGCCATGTCTCCTGTGATCAAGAAAGCGCTACTCAACGTGACGTCAAGTAGCAACTTGCTCGACAAATAATCAATAAGTACGGCTCAGTGGCGCTCTTTGGCATACCGCCGGCGCAACAGCATCGAATTGCCAATCACCGACAGCGAACTGGCTGTCATGGCGACTACCCCGATCATCGGGTGTAACAAGCCGATTGCCGCTACCGGAATCACCGCGATGTTATAGCCACTGGCCCAGAGCAAGTTCTCGACGATTTTGCGGAAAGTCGCGCGTGACAACACCATGGCATCGACGACGCCGGAGAGTTCGCCGCGCACCAGGGTGACGTCTGCCGCTTCGATGGCCACATCCGCGCCAGCACCAATGGCGATGCCCACATTCGCCTGCTTCAGGGCCGGCGCATCGTTGATGCCATCACCCACCATGGCGACGTGGTTGCCATATTTTTTCTGCAATTCACGAATCGCATCGACTTTGCCTTCAGGCAATACACCCGCACGCACCTCGTCAATGCCGACCTCTCGGGCTACCGCATTGGCTGCCCGCTCGTTGTCTCCGGTGATCATCACTACATGCAGACCTTCGTCGTGCATTGCCCGAATGGCTGCAACCGATTCATCCTTGAGCGTGTCAGCCACCGCAACAATGCCGCAGGCCTGACTGTCACGGGCAACAATGACCGCTGTTCTGCCCTGATTCTCAAGATCCTGCAAAGCCTCATCCAGGGCTTCCAGTCCGCTGACGCCCTCCTCTGCAAGCAGACGGCGGTTACCAATCAGTACTGTTTTGCCATCCACCGTGCCCGATACGCCACGCGCACCTGTGGAGCGGAAATCGGCCACATCGCCCGGCTTGATATCGCGTTCCCTGGCACCCTCGACGATGGCGCGAGCGATTGGGTGCTCGGAGGCATTTTCCACCGTGGCAGCCAATTGCAGCAGGTCCGTTTCCTCAATACCTTCGGCAGTTACCACGTCCGTCAGTTTGGGCTCGCCGCGGGTAATGGTGCCGGTTTTATCAAGTACCATGACCTTGATGTCCTTGAAGGTCTGGATGGCCTCACCCGAGCGAATCAGAATGCCGCGCTCGGCACCAATACCGGACCCCACCATCAGAGCCGTTGGCGTCGCCAACCCGAGTGCACAAGGACAGCGATGACCAATACGGCGACCGCCGCCAGAATGGCCAATACCGGAGTAGCTGCCGAGGGATCAACCCAGGGCAGGAAACCGGCACCCCACTCAAGAATCGGGCGCAATGAATCTGCGGCCAATAGCCAGGCCAGCAGGCTGCCCAAAGCAATAAACAGCACCAGGGGGACGAAGCGGCCAGTCATGCGGTCGGCAAATTCCTGGATCGGTACCCTGGACCCCTGCGCCTCGTCGATCAGCTTGACGACCTGCGCCAGGAAAGTATCACCACCAACCCGGGTAGCCTTGACCCGCAGACGGCCTTCCTTGTTGATGGTCGCACCAATCACCTTGTCGCCTACGGCTTTATACACCGGGACCGATTCGCCGGTAGCGATGGACTCATCCAGGTGGCTTTCACCCTCCACCACCTCACCATCGGTTGGCACCTTGTCGCCGGGCCGAACCAGCATGATGTCGCCCGCGACCAGTTCCTTGACCGGGATTTCAACTTCCTCGCCATCGCGCTCCACGTGCGCCGTCTTGGCGCCCAGAGTGAGCAAGCGCCGGATCGCCTCCGAGGCTTTGCCCTTGGCTTTGGCCTCCAGAAAGCGGCCGAGCAGGTGGAATGTCATGATGGTGGCTGCCATCTCGACAAAGGACGTCATCGGATAAACGAAGCCCACCAGGCCGATAAGAAAGGGCGGCAAGCTACCCATGGATATCAGCACGTCCATGTTGAAGGTGCCGTTCTTCAACGAACGCCAGGCAGCCTTGTGGGTCGCCGCACCGCCGTAGAGAAACACCACCGGAAAGGCCAACACCACAACAATGGCCAGATAGCCCGGGATGGGTTGCCAGAACATATGTGGCACCATCAGCAGCATGATCAGCGTTGCCGGGATGGCCGCGATCCACAGCCGGCGCCAGGCCAGCGTCAGGTAAGCCTCTTCACCTGCGGCAGCCTGGTCCTCATCGTCGCCACCGTCCTCCGTGATAGCGGCAACATCGTATCCGGCACCCTCGATCAGCGTCTTCAGCGCTTGGTCGTTTGGCCCATCCTTGCCAAGCACCACTGTCACACTGTGGTTGGCGATGTTGGTAGACGTCGACTGCACACCACTGTGACGGGCCAAAGTATTTTTGATAATGCCCGCACAATGATCAGAGCCCATCCCCGGAACAGTCACCTTGACAGTACGGGCACCGAGCTCCCGGGCTGAGGTCACATCGTATCCAGCGCCTTCCACCGCTTGTTTGAGCGCCTGCGCATCAGGTCCGGACGAGAAAGAACGAACACTAACCCGATGCTTGGCAATATTGGTTTTAACGGTATCTATGCCATCCATGCGGCCAATAGTCTTGCTGACAATACCGGCGCAATGGTCTGACCCCATGCCCGGCACAATCAGCTCAATCTCACGCTGAGCCTGGGAGCCCTGCTGTCTGGTATTATCCATCAGGGCTTGTCCTCGCTATTTTTATTAACCGGCCAGTTACTGAACGCAATAAAATACAGCAGGCCGAGATTGAGCAAGGGGACCATAGCCAAAATGCCCATCCAGCCTGGATATCCGATGCGCTGGCACAGGCGCCAGGCCGGTATCACCAGGACAATGGCAATCACCAGCATCCACAGAAAATGCCCTGTACCCATGCTGTGCTCCATCATGTGTTCATTCATCATAGTGCTGCCCTCCTTGGGGGAACCGGAACTGACCTTAAGAAACAACCTCAGCCGCTTCGGTGACATTGCGTGGATTTATGATCATAACAGACATTATCCTGTTGTCTGCCTGTCATCAGGCTGATCCAGACATTACACTTTTGTAACCAAGGACCGGCGATCAGCCTGGATTCTGCGTGCCCGCCCACCTTGATAAGCATTGAAACAGATCAGCTGGGCTCCAACCGATATCTCATGCCATGCTGTCACAGTGTTGGGCAATGCCAGCCAATCAGTTAAACTGGCGTTTTAATTCTGCCCCGCCTCTTGGCGCCCAAGGCCCTGTTTGATGCCCACAACTTTTCACGATATTCCGCGCACCCGGCCCAGCACCCCCTTGCTGGACAGCATAGATGACACCGCAGCGCTGCGTGAGCTGGATAGCGAGCTGCTGCCTGCATTGGCAGACGAACTGCGCGCCTATCTGCTGTGGACCGTGGGTCAGACCGGCGGGCATTTTGGCGCTGGCCTGGGCGTGATCGAACTGACCATCGCGTTGCATTATATCTACGAGACGCCAGAGGACCGCCTGGTCTGGGATGTCGGCCATCAGGCCTATCCGCACAAGATCCTGACTGGCCGCCGCGAGCAGATGAGCAGCCTGCGGCAAAAGAACGGCCTGGCCGCTTTTCCACGCCGGGCCGAAAGCCCTTACGATACCTTTGGCGTTGGCCACTCCAGCACCTCGATCAGCGCCGCCTTGGGCATGGCTATTGCTGCACGCCTGCAGGGGATCGAACGACACAGTGTCGCCGTGATCGGCGATGGTGCCCTGACCGCCGGCATGGCCTTCGAAGCACTGAACCATGCCGCTGACGTTGAAGCCGACATGCTGGTGGTACTCAACGACAACGACATGTCAATCTCGCGCAATGTCGGCGGCATGTCCAACTACCTGGCCAAGATTCTCTCCAGCTCGACCTATGCGCACATGCGCGAAGGCAGCAAGAAGGTATTGTCGAAAATCCCCAAGGCCTGGGAGCTGGCGCGCAAGACCGAAGAGCACGCCAAGGGCATGCTGGTGCCCGGCACCCTGTTCGAGGAACTGGGCTGGAATTACATCGGGCCGATCGACGGCCACGACCTGGATACCCTGGTCACCACCCTGCGCAACCTGCGCGGACGCAAAGGCCCGCAGCTGCTGCATGTGGTCACCCGCAAGGGCAAGGGCTTTGCCCCTGCCGAGGAAGATCCGATCGGCTATCACGCCATCACCAAGCTGGAGCCCAACCCGGCAGCCAGTCGCCCGGCCAGCAAAGTGAAGTTTTCCAATGTCTTTGGCCAGTGGTTATGCGACATGGCAGCCAGCGATCCGCGCCTGGTCGGCATCACCCCGGCGATGAAGGAAGGATCGGATCTGGTCGCTTTCAGCGAACGCTTCCCTGAGCGTTACTTTGATGTCGCCATCGCCGAACAGCATGCCGTCACCCTTGCTGCAGGCATGGCCTGTGAAGGTGCCAAGCCGGTGGTTGCCATCTACTCGACCTTCCTGCAGCGGGCCTATGACCAGTTGATCCACGACGTCGCCGTGCAGAACCTGGATGTGCTCTTCGCCATCGACCGCGCCGGCCTGGTCGGCGAAGACGGCCCGACCCATGCCGGCAGCTTCGATCTGTCTTACCTGCGTTGCCTGCCCAATATGCTGATCATGGCGCCGGCCGATGAAAATGAAACCCGGCAGATGCTCACCACCGGTTACCTGCATAAAGGCCCGGCCGCCGTGCGCTATCCGCGTGGCACCGGGCCCGGTGTCGCTGTGGACCCGTCATTGGACCCTCTACCCATTGGTCGAGGGGTGCAAACCCGCCACGGCAAGCAGGTTGCCATCCTGTGTTTCGGCACCCTGCATGCTGCCGCCCTGCAAGCTGCCGAGCAGCTGGATGCCAGTGTGGCCAATATGCGCTTTGTCAAACCCCTGGATACTGAGCTGATCCAACACCTGGCTGCCGGCCATGACCTGCTGGTTACCCTGGAAGAAAACGCAGTAATGGGTGGTGCCGGTAGCGCAGTCAACGAGTGGCTGCTAGCGCAGGGGGTACGTATTCCGGTGCTCAATCTCGGGCTCCCCGACGAGTACACCGAACACGCCAAGCCCGCAGAAATGCTCGCCGAATGCGGCCTTGATGCCGCCGGCATCGAGCGTCAGATTCGCGACCGCCTGAGCGGTCAATGATACGCCGGGCTTGACCACCCGGCCACAAACGCCCAGAATCGCCCCGCTTCCAGTCACACTGGGTGCCCGGCCGATCATGCGATCGGCGGGTGAAACGGGAAGTCGGTGCAAATCCGACGCTGCCCCCGCAACGGTAAGGGATCACAGGCCACGCCTGTCGATGACATCATTACGCCACTGTGCATGCACGGAAAGGCGATGTCATGGGTATCCCGAGTCCGGAGACCGGCCCGGTGTGAAGCAGAGCACGCTCCGGCGTGAATAACTGCATTGCTGAGGTGTCGCGGAGGGCGTCACCGGTCGGCGTAGTGGTCTGTGGCCCTCTGTGACTCCCCAGCACCCTCCCTGACTTCCCGCCCTCCTCAAAAGCATTACTTTTGAGGATTCATAATGAAAAATAGTCTTTATCTGCTGCCGGCGCTGTTAGCCACCAGCATTGCGCATGCCAATAGCCCTGTTGATCAACTACCGGATACCCTGGTCACCGCTTCACGTGTTGAACAACCACGCAGTGCTGCGCTGGCAGCGAACACTGTCTTTACTCGCAGTGATATCGAGCGCTTGCAAGCTCGCAGCGTGCCCGAGCTGCTGAGCCGTGTGCCCGGATTGCAGCAGAACCGCAATGGCGGCGTGCCGGCTTACTTCCTGCGCGGCAGCAATACCAACCAGACCCTGGTGCTGGTCGACGGTCAGCGCATTGCTTCTACCACAACCGGGATTGCCCGCATTGATTATCTCAACATCGATAATGTCGAGCGCGTTGAAGTAATCCGTGGACCGCGTTCTTCGGTCTTTGGTGCCGATGCCATTGGTGGTGTCATCCAGATCTTCACCCGTCAGCCGGAAGCGGGTTTGCAGCCCACCCTGCGCCTGGGCGCGGGTACCGAGCGTACCTTCGAGCGCAGTGTTAACCTGAGTGGCGGTAATCAGGCCACCCGTTTCGCTCTGGGCGCCAGCCTGGATGAAAGCCGTGGCTTTGACCTTACCCGCGATAATGCCGGAAACGATAATGACCGTGATGGCTATCGTAATCAGTCGCTTTATCTGAACCTGAAGCATAGTTTCAATACCGACTGGAGCAGCGGACTGAGCCTCAGCGACCAGCGCGGCAAGAACGAATTTGATGACGCCTTCAATCCATTCCCTGCAACCGCGCCTTTTGAGTTCCCCCCAGGCAACCCGGAAGACCAATTCCGCGTCAGCAGTTACCATGCCCACCTGGAAGGGCGATTGAGTCCTGTGTGGACTAGCCGACTAGAGGCAGGACGCAGTTTTGATCGCAACAAGACTGTCGGTTCCGGCAGCCCCTGGGATGACAACAGCATTGCCACTACCCGCTACAGCGGTAGCTGGTTGAACCAGCTGGCACTGGCTCCGGAGCACCAACTGACACTGGGCAGTGACTGGCACCGTGACCGCCTGACATCAACCTACGATTTCAGCAAGACCCGGCGGGAAAACTGGGGGCTGTTTGCCCAGCATCGCTGGAGCAACGAACAGTTCTCTACCGAGCTGGGCCTGCGCCATGACGATAACCAGCATTTCGGTACCGAAAACAGCTTCAATGCCGCGCTGGCGATTCCGGTGGGCGACTGGCAGCAGTGGGTTCTGAGTTACGCTGAAGGCTTCCGCGCACCCACCTTCAATGACCTCTATGCACCACCCGGCTGGGGCGGCAATCCGGACCTGGACGCGGAGACCTCGAAAAACTGGGAGCTGCAGTGGCGTGGACAACTGGCCCAGGCTGAAGTTGAAGCCTCCCTGTTCCACAACACGATAAAGGACCTGATCGCCTGGAACCCGAGCACCGCGCAAGTGGAAAATATCAATCGCGCTCGCATCCAGGGGGCTGAAGCCGCTATCAATACCAGCCTGATGGGCTGGAACAGCCGCACAGCCATCACAGTTATCGATCCACGCGACCGTGACACCGGTAATACGCTACAACTGCGCGCCAAGCGCACCATCAGTCAGGACCTGGATCGCCAGTGGGGCGCCTTCGGTGCTGGGGCTACGTGGCAAGCTTTCAGCCAGCGTTATCGCAATCCGAGCAACGACGATACCCTGGCCGGTTATGCCACCCTTGATCTGCGCGCCAGTTGGCAAGCCAACCCCAGCCTGCGCTGGGACCTGAAGGTGCAGAACCTGTTTGATCGCGACTACGCTCTGGGCACTCATAGCCGTGACTGGGTCAACCAGCTCAACTACCGCGAACCCGGCCGCACCGGCCTGCTGGCTGTTACCTGGACACCACAACTCTAATCCCAGCCTGTCACGTTAAAGAATACTGGCGAACGCAATCCACTGCGTTCGCCAGTCATTCGTCGTCCCGGATAACTCCGCACAAGTCCCGCAACCCCTCCACGATTCGCGGCGTTGGCCGCACCAGCGTATCGCCATCAAGGGTATACAAGCGTTGATTGCGCACCGCGCGCAGCTGTGGAAACTGACGCCAGCGTTTCAGCCAGGGGTGTTGCTCTGCCTGCTGGCTGGAAAACAGCAGAATAATGTCCGGATCTGCAGCAATAACACTTTCGCGGCCGATCTGAGGCGCCAGAATAGTCAGTTCGGCAAACACATTGCGCGCACCGCAGTGGCGCAGTGCATCGCCAAGTAATTGCTGGTCACTGATGGTGTAGATGGGGTCATCCCAGAGTTGAACAAACACCCCGGGGGAGTCGTCTGTCAGCGGACGTTCAAGTGCCTTGAGCGCGCGCCGGTAATCGGCAATCAGTTGTTCGGCACGGGAGCTCAGCGCCAGCAACTCACCCAGCTCGCGCACCATAGGCTCTATATCAGCCAGCCGCTGGGGCTCAAAACGCTCGACGCGCAAACCCCAGGCTTCCAGTTGCGCCAGCAACTGCGCAGAGTTACCCGACGGCCAGGCGAGGATAAGGTCAGGACGCTGCGCCACAATGCGCTCAGCGGCCAGGGTCTGGTAGCCACCAACACGGGGTACCTCTGGCAACTCTGGGGCTCGTTGATTATCATCCATGATGCCGACCAGGCGCTCAGCGGCATCCAGTTGCAACATCATGTCAGTAAGGAAAGGAGCCAGACTGACCACGCGCTCTGCGCCGGGCACTGGCTGCAGCACAAGTAGCAGGCCGGCCAGCAGCCAGCCACGCATCATGACTGGCTCGCGTTGACCCAGGCACTGGGTGGGCGATAGAGCAGCAACAGACCCTGACTGGCAAGCACCAGCAAAATCACTGGCGTCAGCTCGCCGGTACAGACAAAGTGCAACATACCGATCCAGCCCGGAATCTTGGCATTCAGCAGGCCGAGCATCTGCTGATGCTGCAAGCTGGCCCAGGCGGCTTCTGCCTTGGCGGCGGCCGGGTCAGTCAATTGATCAACGGCAACCAGCGCCCGCTTGTAAGGGCTGAAGCGCCAGAGGGTCAGAAAGATACTGGCCAGCCCGAGCACAAACAAGGGCATGGCTGCCTCTTCCCAGGAGCCGGAACTGTCACGCAGCAGCCAGACCAGGGCTATCGGCAGAATCAGGGACACGATGGTCTGCATGCGCCAGTTGCGCTGCAGGGCTTTCCAGTTGACTGCAGGATTCATACTCAGTCGGCCTCCGCTTGATGCAGGTTGCCCAGCATATGGCCGAGCTTGCCGGCCTTGGTTGCCAGGTACTTGCTGTTGTGGGGATTAAGCCCGAATTGCAGGGGCAAGCGCTGGACTATCTCGATGCCAAAGCCTTCCAGTGCCTTGACCTTGCGCGGGTTGTTGGTCAGCAACTTGAGGCTGGTAATGCCCAAGTGCTTGAGCATCGGCTGGCAAATGGCATAGTCGCGTTGATCAGCACCAAAACCGAGCTGCTCGTTGGCCTCGACCGTATCGGCACCACTGTCTTGCAGGTTGTAGGCACGGATCTTGTTCATCAAGCCAATACCGCGGCCTTCCTGACGCAGATAGAACAACGCGCCTCGACCTTCGGCGGCAATGGCTGCCAACGCGGCTTCGAGCTGAAAGCCGCAGTCACAGCGCAGGCTGAACAAGGCGTCACCCGTCAAACATTCGGAATGCAGACGACCCAGCACCGGCTCGCCGTCGGCCACATCACCCATGGTCAGCACAACGTGTTCCTTGCCGGAGGCCTCTTCGAGGAAGCCGTGCATGGTGAAAGTGCCCCACTGGGTAGGCAACTGGGACGAGGCAATATAGTTAACCGCCACACCGAACTCCTGTGAGCCGCAGCATTTGCAAAAGGGCCGCTATCTTAGCAGGAGTCGGCGCTGGCGGCGACGTTGAATGGTGACCGGATGTGCGAACCTGGCATCCGCAAGCCTCAGTATCGGCGCTCGAGAATCAACACCGCGCCACGGTCATCCATGCGCAGGCGGCTGAGAAAGCTGTTACCCAGCAATACCTCGGTCGGGAAGCCGCCTTCGAGTACCAGCCCTTCAACCCGGGTCAACTCGATATCACCAATACGCACCCGGTCAAGAGTCACCAGATATCCCGGCACATGACCGCTGGCCGTGGTCGCTTGCACCTGTCTGCCACCGCGGTAGTTGAGCCCCATGCGCTCAGCCTGCTGCGAGTTCATCGCTACGCTGGTGGCACCGGTATCAACCATGAATTGCACGCTATGGCCGTTGATCGAGCCCGTGGTGCGGAAGTGGCCGCCCTGAGAGCGACCAATACTGACGGTTTGCCGCTCGGGCACGGCAAAACCTTCGCTGTAATCGCGCTCAAGCCCCAGCACCCGTTCGCGGCCATTGATACGCAAGGTCGCACTGCGGCTGTCGGCACTGATCAGCTCGACACCCTGTACAGCCGGCTGGCCAACGCGCAGCATCTGGCGCTGCCCATCAATATTGACCACCACAGCACTGCTGAACAGGCCGACCACCCTGACCGAGGGCTCGGCCCACAGCGGTGCGGCAAGACCAATCAAAACAAGCAACACAACCAGGTTCTTGAAGAGGTTCATCACAGGTGTCCCGTCAGGGCCTTAGGCCGGTATCAGATCAAGACTAGCAGCCATTCGGCCAGCAGCAACACCACCAGTGCCATCGCCCCGGCAATCAGGTCATCCAGCATGATACCCAGGCCACCACCCACGCGGCGGTCGACCCAGCCAATCGGCCAGGGCTTCCAGATATCAAACAGCCGGAACAGCAGAAAACCGGCCAGCAACCAGCCCCAACCCGGAGGCGCCAGCAGCATGGCCAGCCAGATGCCAACAAACTCGTCCCAAACGATGCCGCCGTGATCATGCACCCCCAGATCCTTGGCCGTACGATCACATAACCAGATACCCACCAGCGTGGTCACCACCAGCACGGCAATATAGCCGGTCAGAGGCAGTTGCTGCCAGAGCAGTACAAAGGGTACGGCTGCCAGGGTGCCCCAGGTGCCGGGGGCCTTGGGAATAGCCCCACTACCAAAGCCGAAGGCGAGAAAATGGATCGGATTACGCCATACCGACGCGGGGGCGTGGGGTTGTCCATTGGGCGAACTAGTCATCGGCAGCTCCTGCTGAGGATGGGGAGAAATGTTGATAACCGCTTGGACCGCTTACCAACTGCGGGCCCTGACCACTGTCCAGCCAGACACCCTGGCCGACCTGCAGCTGACCGATCACACGGATATCTGGCTGCTCGGTCTGCAAGCTTGCCAGCTTGGCCGGCGGCAAACTAAACAGCAAGCGATAGTCATCGCCGGCGCGTAACATCCATTGGTTGCGGGTGTTGTCCGGCCAGGCCTTGAGGGCTGGAGCGGCGGGCAGGGATAATTGCTCGATATGCACAGCCACCCCGCTGGCATGCGCCAGGTGCGCCGCATCGGCCAGCAGACCATCGGATATATCCAGCGCCGCAGTGGCGCGCCCGCGCAGGGCCAGCCCCAGAGCCAGTTGAGCCTGCGGACGCCAGAAGCGCTGCTGCAGATAATCCCGCTGGTGACGGCTAAGCCCCGCTGGCAATGGCTGATCCAGCGCCAGCTGCAAGCCGGCGCCGCCATCACCCAGCGAACCGCCGACACAGAGCAGGTCACCCGCTTGCGCCCCACTGCGCCGCAACGCCTGGCCGGTAGGTACCTGCCCAAGCACAGTAAAACCCAGGTTCAAGGGGCCGCGTGTGGTATCACCGCCCACCAGGTTGATGCGATGATCCTGCGCACACTGCGCCAGGCCCTCAGCAAAGTCGGCCATCCAGTCAGCTGCAGTATCCGGAAGTGTCAGCGCGAGGGTAAAACCGAGAGGCTCAGCGCCCATGGCAGCGAGATCACTGACCGCCGCCGCCAGGCCGCGATAGGCTGCATCGGCAGCCTGATAGCGGTGCGGGAAGTGAACCCCCAACACCTGGGTATCGGTAGAGATCACCAGTTGCTGGCCAGGGGCAGGCTGCAGCAGTGCGGCATCATCACCGATGCCGAGCACGGGAAGGGAATCCGGCGCGGCAGCCGCCAAGGCGGCCTGCTGGAAATAGCGGCGTATCAGTGAAAACTCACCGACAACAGAGGGGCCTCCCTGGCTCACCCTGTCTTAGCCCCGGCGTGGCGCGTTGAATTCCACGCTACGCAGACGCGGCGCCAGCTTGTCGAGAATGCCATTGATGTACTTGTGACCATCGGTGGCACCAAAGGTCTTGGCCAGTTCAATGCCTTCGTTGATCACGACCCGGTAAGGCACATCGATACGCTGGGTCAGCTCATAGACACCAAGGCGCAGGATCGCCAGCTCAACCGGATCCAGCTCCTTGAGCGGGCGATCAAGGACATCACTGAGGTGATTGTCGATGACATCCAGATTGCCGGGCACGCCACTGACCAGTTCACGGAAGTAGGCCTGATCCACCTTGCTGAAATCATTGTCGACCAGAAACTGGGCGAGCAGCTCGTTGATCGGCAGGTCTGCCATCTGCCAGGCATAGAGTGCCTGCATGGCAAAGCTGCGCGCCTTGCGCCGGGCAGAGGGCTTGGGTTGACCGGCGGAGCGGCCCGGTCGGGCCTGCTGTTCGCTCACTCAGGCCCCCAGTTGCTTGATCGCGCTGACCATTTCAATCGCGGAGAGGGTGGCTTCGGCGCCCTTGTTGCCGGCCTTGGTGCCTGAGCGTTCGATGGCCTGCTCGATGCTGTCGACGGTCAACACGCCGAAGGCTACCGGTACGCCGTATTCGAGAGAGACCACACCCAGCCCCTTGACGCACTCACCGGCCACATATTCGAAATGCGGGGTGCCGCCACGGATCACGGCGCCGAGGGCAACGATGGCGTCATACTGCTTGAGCTCGGCCACTTTCTTCACCATCAGCGGCATTTCGAACGCACCCGGCACGCGGATAATGGTGATGTTTTCATCTTTTACGCCGTGACGCTTGAGGGTGTCCAGGGCGCCGGCCAGCAGGCTTTCCACCACAAAGCTGTTGAAGCGGCCAACCACCAGGGCATAGCGGCCTTCTACGGCAACAAAGTCGCCTTCGATGGTACGGATTGCAGTCATGACAAGTCTCTCTGAATTTAAAGAACGGGCGGCACGTGCCAGTGCCGCCGGGGGTGCATTTACTGACGTGGCAAGTATTCTACTACTTCCAGGTCAAAACCGGATATGGCATTGAACTTCATCGGCGTCGACAGCAGGCGCATCTTGCGCACGCCCAGATCACGCAGGATCTGTGAGCCAGCGCCGACAGTGTTATAGGTCGCTGGGCGGCGGGCGGCGGGCACATCTTCACCGGACAGCTTGCGCACGTGATTGAGCAGGCCATCGCTGTCGATACGGTTACCCAGCAGCAAGACCACACCGCTGCCATCGGCGGCGACTTTTTTCATGGCGTCCTGCAGGCTCCAGCGACCCGGCTCCTGCACCATCAACAGATCACGCAGCGGGTCGATGTTGTGGACACGCACCAGCGTGGGTTCTTCCGGGTTGATCTCACCCTGGGTCAGCGCCAGATGGATCAGCCCTTCCAGGCTGTCACGGTAGGCAATCAGATTGAAGGTGCCCAGCTCGCTGGTCAGTGTCTGCTCGGAGACGCGCTGCACAGTCCGCTCATTGAGCAAGCGATAATGGATCAGATCGGCAATAGTACCGATTTTCAGGTCATGCTCTTCGGCAAAGGCCTCCAGCTCGGGACGCCGCGACATGGTGCCGTCATCGTTCATGATCTCGCAGATCACCGCGGCTTCCTCAAAGCCAGCCATACGCGCCAGATCACAGGAGGCTTCGGTATGGCCGGCCCGCGCCAGCACGCCACCGGGCTGCGCCATCAGGGGGAAGATATGACCGGGGCTGACGATATCCTTGGCCACAGCACCCGGAGCGCCAGCAGCCTGCACGGTTCGCGCACGGTCTGCTGCGGAAATACCGGTACTGACACCCACGGCCGCCTCGATCGAGACAGTGAACTTGGTGCCGAAACCGGAACCGTTGCGCTGCACCATAAGCGGCAGTTGCAGGCGTTCACAACGCTCCAGGCTCATCGGCATGCAGATCAGACCGCGGCCGAAGCGGGCCATGAAGTTGATATGTTCAGGCTGCACCGCCTGCGCGGCCATGATCAGGTCGCCTTCATTTTCGCGATCTTCATCATCCATCAGGATGACCATTTTACCGGCGCGAATATCTTCAATGATTTCTTCGATACTGTTCAGCTGCATGCGGCCCTCCCGGGCACCTTGATCAGGACTTGAGGAAGCCGTTGTCGGCCAGAAAGGCCATACTGATGTTGCTCTCGGTGTGCGCCTCGGCGGCTTTATCACCCAGCAACAGGCGTTCCAGATAACGCGCAATCACATCCACTTCCAGGTTCACCGTGGTGCCGGGCTGATAATCACCCATGACGGTTTCCTGCATGGTGTGCGGCACGATATTCAAATGAAAGATAGCACCTTCCACAGCATTCACCGTGAGACTGATGCCATCGACGGTAATCGAGCCTTTCTCGGCAATGTATTTGGCGAGGTTGGCCGGTGCTTCAAGACGAAAATGCCAGGAGCGCGCATCCTGCTCCAGGGACAGCACCTTGCCAACGCCATCAACGTGGCCGCTGACCAGATGGCCACCCAGTCGGGATGCGGGCGTCAGCGCCTTTTCCAGATTGACTCGACTGCCCTCCTTGAGGTTGCTCAGGGCGCTGCGGCGAATGGTTTCCTGACTGACATCGGCCCAGAAGCCATCACCCGGCAACTCCACGGCCGTCAGACAGACCCCGTTGACCGCGATGCTGTCACCCAGCTTGACGTCGCCCAGATCCAGCTTGCCGGTCTGCACATAAAGCCGCACATCGCCGCCGCGCGGCTGCATGCGTTGAATCTGGCCAACCGCTTCAATGATGCCAGTGAACATAGGCTGATTGCTCGCAGAAGATGGAAAACGCGGCATTATACCCAAGCCGGGGCCCATTGGCTGCCCCTGCGGTATCACCGTGTGTCGGCGACCGGATCAGGTGGGCGACCGGTTAGCTCAGCGCCCTATCGGCCGGGCACGAATCAGCCAGTCATTGCCGATGCTGCGCAGCTCCTCGATATGCACATCCTGAGCCTCACTCATCTGGGTAAACGGCAAGTCCAGCAAGGGCCGGGCGCTGCTGCCGAGCAGGCGCGGGGCCATATAGACCAGCAGCTCATCAACCAGCCCGGCCTGCCAGAATGCTGCGGCGAGGCGCGCGCCGGACTCGACCAACACCTCGTTACAACCTCTTTGCGCCAGGATCGTCAGCAGGGCCGTCAAATCGACCTGACTGGCGTCGGCATTCGGCAGCGCCAGCAGCTCGCTGCCAGCGGCCTGATAGTCGTCCTTGCGCTCATCGTTCAGGGTTGCAACCAGGGTAGGGCCTGCCAGTTGAAACAGCCGCTGCTGCAAAGGTACACGCAAGCGGCCATCGATCAGCACCCGCAAGGGTTGGCGTTCGGCTGCCAGGGCGGCCTCGGCCTCCGGCAGGCCCAACTGCTCCCGACGCACCGTGAGCGCCGAGTCATCCAACAGCACGCTGTCTGCGCCACTGATCACTGCCCCGCTGCGCGCCCGCCAGCGCTGCACATCGGCACGTGCCGCTGGCCCGGTTATCCACTGGCTTTCGCCACTGGCCATCGCCGTGCGCCCATCCAGACTCATCGCCAGCTTCAGACGCACCCAGGGCAGACCTTGCTGCATGCGTTTGATAAAACCGGGATTCAATGCGCGAGCATCCGCTTCCTGCACGCCGCTGGTGACGGCAATACCCGCCGCCTGCAAACGGGCCAGCCCCTGGCCGGCCACCTGCGGATTGGGGTCTTGCATACCTACCACCACGCGGCTGACGCCCGCGCGGATCAAGGCATCGGCGCAGGGCGGCGTTTTACCGAAATGACTGCAGGGTTCCAGGGTGACATAGGCCGTAGCACCGCACGCGCGTGCGCCGGCCTGGGCCAGCGCATTGACTTCGGCGTGGCCCTCCCCGGCGCGCGCATGCCAGCCCTCCCCCACAACCAGACCGTCACGGACCAGAACGCAACCAACCCGGGGATTGGGCTCGGTCGAGTACAGCCCTTGCTGCGCCAGCTGCAAGGCCCGCAGCATCCACTGCTGATCACTCATCGGGTTGGCCACCCCGGGACAAGCGCTCGATCTCCTCGCGGAACTGATTCAGGTCCTGGAAGCGGCGGTAAACAGACGCGAAGCGGATATAGGCCACTTCATCCAGCTGCTTGAGCTCATCCATCACCATTTCACCGACCACCATGGCATTGACTTCACGCTCGCCGGTGGCGCGCAAGCGGTGCTTGATGCGGCCGATACCCGCCTCGATCTCTTCCACGCTGACCGGGCGCTTTTCCAGCGCCCGCTGCATGCCGGCACGCAGCTTGTCTTCATCGAAGGGCTGACGTCGGCCGTCCTGCTTGATCAGGCGCGGCATCACCAGTTCGGCGGTTTCAAAGGTGGTAAAGCGCTCCTGACAAGCCAGGCACTCACGCCGTCGGCGCACCTGATCACCTTCAGCGACCAACCGCGAGTCAATCACCTTGGTGTCAACGGCACCACAAAAGGGGCAATGCATGGCAAGCTTCCTGAACCAGTGGGTATGGCCCCATCTTACCCGCTGGCAGGCGCTGAATAAATGCTGATCAATCGCCTTGCCGTGCCGCAAACAGCGTAGAATTCACAGTCAAACCAGGCACCAACTAATTCGCCACCTGTCAAGGCGCTCTTAAGGCTCTCTGCATGACCACCGTATCAACCTCGCCCCTGCACCAGCAGCTCGAAACCTCGCTACAACAGATTTTGCCGGAGGCGCGACTCAAGCTGAGCAGCCTGCCCGGGCTGCCGGAAATCCGCCTCTGGCTGCTTGACCCGGACAACCTTGAGCGCGCCTTTGCCAGCGAGGAAACCCAGCAGCTGCTGGATGAGCCACCCTATTGGGGGTTTTGCTGGGGCAGCGGCCTGGCACTGGCGCGCTGGATTCTTGATCACCCGGAGCAGGTACGCGGAAAGCGGGTGCTCGACTTTGGCAGCGGCTCCGGTATTGTCGCCATTGCCTGCGCCCTGGCCGGTGCCAGCGCGAGTATCGCCTGCGATCTGGACCCGGGAGCACAGCGGGCCTGCCAACTGAACGCTGACCTGAATCAGATACCCCTTCAGGTGGCCGGCGACTTTTTTGCCATCGATCAGCCGCTTGATCTGCTGCTGGCCGCCGACGTGCTCTATGACCGTGACAACTACCCACTGCTCGAGCACTTCAAGACCCGCGCCAGCCAATGCCTGATTGCCGACTCCAGGGTGCGTCACCTGGAGCGCCCTGACTACCGCAAGATAGCGACCCTGAGCGGTCAGACCTGGCCGGATCTGGGTGAGCCGTTGGAGTTTCGTCAGGTAGCTTTGTACCAGAGCGTCTGATCAATCGCAGTCAGCTTGATTTACCCGGGTAGCGCCCACACTATGCATAACATTCAAACAGCATCGGACCCCACGCATGTCAGACTATATCTTTGATGTCAGCGAAGCTGACTTTGACCGCTATGTGATCGAGAACTCGCACCACAAACCCGTGTTGGTAGACTTCTGGGCCGACTGGTGTGCGCCCTGCAAGGCCCTGATGCCGGTGCTGGCGAAAATCACTGAAAGCTTCGGCGGTGAGATGCTCATGGCCAAGGTCGACTGCGATGCGCACCCGGGGCTGACTCAGCGCTTTGGCATTCGCAGTTTGCCCACCGTAGTGCTGTTCAAGGACGGTCAACCGGTGGAAGGCTTCAATGGTGCGCAACCGGAAAGTGCCATTCGCGAGCTGCTCGCGCCCCACGTCAGCGCCCCGGTGATTGACAGTGAAGCCACCGATATCGGCGCTCAGGCAGAAGCCCTGATTGCCGCCGGTGACCTGCCGGCTGCCACTGCCCTGTTGCAACAGGCCCTGAGCGACACAGCCGACGACCGTCTCTGGCTGCTGCTGGCCAGTGCGCTGGCCAGCCAGGATGAATTCACCGCCGCGACCGAAGCGCTGTCCCGGCTGGACAACAAGGATGCCAATCGCCAGGCGATCAATGGCATCAAGGCACAAATCAGCTTCCGCCAACAGGCGGTTGACCTACCAGCTCGCGCAGCCCTGGAGCAGCGCCTGGCCAGCCAGGCGACTGACAGCGAAGCACAGTTCCAACTGGCGATTCTTGACCTGGCCGCACAACAACCGCAACAGGCGCTACCCCGCCTGCTGACACTGCTGCAACAGGATCGCGGCTATGCCGACAACAGCCCGCAGCGCACCCTGCTGGAGGTCTTCGACCTGCTCGGCAATGACCACCCATTGACCATCGAGTATCGACGCAAGCTCTACCAGGCGCTGTATTGATCGACCAGATCGGCAAGGCACTGGCTGGTAGAAAAGTTATAAGATAACATCAAGGCATCTTGAACCTATCGCGAGGAAACACCATGCGCGTACTGCCCCTGATTGCCGGCGGACTCTTGACCAGTCTGGCCTTTGCCCTGCATGCCCATTCCAACCATGACCATGGGCACAAACACCACGCGCATGACCATAGCCATGATAAACACCACCACGATCACGGCGACAGCCTGGGTGCACATGTGCATGGCGTCGCCAATCTTAACCTGGTACTGGATGGCGCCATTCTGGCTGTCGAACTGGACAGCCCGGCAGACAATATCCTTGGCTTTGAATACCTGCCCAGCAGTAATACCGATATAGCCACCACCCGGGCTGCCATGGACACCTTGCGGCAGGCCGACAGCGTGATCAGCTTGCCATCCGCTGCTGGCTGCACTCTGGACGAAGTAACACTCGAGAGCCCGATCTTTGCCGCAGTCGAGGCAACACACCAGCATGACCATGACCACAAGCATGGCGACAAAGCGCGTGCACACAACGACATCAGCGCCCAGTACCAGTTTACCTGCAGCAACCCGGAGGCCTTGAGCACCCTGGACGTGAGCCTGTTCGAGCACTTTCCGCGCACCGAGACGCTCATCTTGCAAGCCATCACACCCAGCGGCCAGCAGGGTGGCGAGCTGAGCGCAGGCAACAACCGCATCCGCTTCTGACGCCAGCGGGCCGGACAGCCGGCCCTTGTTGCCCGCGGTAGCAGCCGCTACGCTGCCTCTCTGTTTTCCATTGCTTATTCTGGGAGCCGTCCATGTCCACACCGGTGATCGAGCTCACCCATATCACCTACGCCTGGCCCGGCCAGCCGACCCTGCTGGATATCGGGCAATTGGTCCTGCAACCCGGCGACAAGGTCTTTCTCAAAGGTCCCTCCGGCAGTGGCAAAACCACGTTGCTGGGACTGCTGGGTGGTGTTTACCTGCCGGCCTCGGGCAAGATCCAGCTGCTGGGTCAGAATCTGGCGCAGCTGTCCTCGGTGCGCCGTGATCGCTTCCGGGCTGACCATACCGGCTATATTTTCCAGATGTTCAACCTGCTGCCCTACCTGTCGGTGGTCGAGAACGTGGTGCTGCCTTGCCGCTTCTCGCGCCTGCGCCGTGAACGCACCCTGGCCGCTGCAGATACGCTCGAGCAGGCCGCCCTGACCCTGCTGGGCCATCTGGGTTTGCGTGATGCGGCCCTGCTGGCTCGGCCAGTCACCGAGCTCTCGATAGGCCAGCAACAGCGGGTCGCTGCGGCCCGCGCCCTGATTGGCAGCCCGGAGTTGGTGATTGCTGACGAGCCCACCTCGGCCCTGGACGCCGACAGCCGCGAAGCCTTTTTGCAGCTGCTGTTCCGCACCTGCGATGAGGCCGGCAGCAGTCTGCTGTTTGTCAGCCATGATGCGGCGCTGGAAAGCCTGTTTGATCGCAGCCTGTCGCTGCCGCAACTCAATCGCGTACCCCAGGCCTCGGAGGCAAGCTGATGTATCTGCTTTCATTGTCTTTGCGCAGTCTGGCCAATCGCCGCTTTACCGCGCTACTCACGGTACTGGCTATCGCCCTCAGCGTGACCCTGTTGCTGGCGGTGGAAAAGGTGCGTACCGAGGCGCGCGCCAGCTTTGCCAATACCATCGCCGGCACCGACCTGATCGTAGGTGCCCGTTCCGGCTCGGTGCAGTTACTGCTCTATTCGGTCTTTCGCATCGGCCATGCCACCAACAATATCCGCTGGGACAGCTACCAGTTCGTCAGCGATCACCCGCGCGTCGCCTGGACCATTCCTATCTCCCTCGGTGACTCCCACCGCGGCTTTCCGGTGATGGGCACCAACCTGACCTATTTCGAACGCTATCGCTACGGCCGCCAACAGCCGCTGGCCTTCGCCCAGGGCGAGGCCTTTGATGACCTCTATGATGCGGTACTCGGCGCCGATATTGCGCGCGAACTGAATTACCAGCTGGGTGACAAGATTGTGCTGGCCCATGGCACCGGCGCCGTCAGTTTTGTCGCCCATGACGACAAGCCGTTTTTTGTCAGCGGCATTCTCGAACGCACCGGCACACCGGTCGACCGCACCGTACATATCAGCCTGGAAGGCATGGAAGCCCTGCATGTGGACTGGCAACAGGGCATGCCCGCGCGCGGCAGCGCGGCCGTCAGCGCCGAGGAAGCCCGCGAGCTGGACCTGACGCCGAGTGCGATTACCGCCATGCTGGTCGGGCTGGAAAACCGCGTCAGCACTTTTGCCGTGCAGCGCGACGTCAACCAGCATCGCGGCGAACCTCTGTTGGCGATTCTGCCAGGCGTCGCCCTGCAAGAGTTGTGGAGCCTGCTCGGCGTCGCCGAAAAAGCACTCTTTATCGTCTCCATCTTCGTGGTACTGACTGGTCTGGTCGGTATGCTCACCGCCATTCTGACCAGCCTGAACGAGCGCCGCCGCGAAATGGCGATCCTGCGCTCGGTGGGCGCCAAGCCCCGACATATCTTCGGCCTTTTGCTGCTGGAGGCGGCCAGCCTGGCGCTGGCCGGCATCCTGCTCGGGCTGGCATTGCTGTATATCGCACTGGGAATTTCTCAGCCCTGGATCTTGTCCAATTACGGTATTCATATCGGCATCAGTGCACCCGGGCTCTATGAAGCCAAGCTGCTCGGCGCTATTCTGCTCGCCCCGCAACCACCACAGCCACCCCCGGCCTGGCGCGCCTACCGCCAATCCCTGGTGGATGGCCTGTCGATTCGTACCTGAGAGGTTGCTTATGTCGCGTTACCTGGGAGCTTCACTGATCAGCCTGCTGTTGCTGGCACTGCAACCCGTGCTGGCCAATGTGCAGGAACTGACCTGGTTTGACCTGGTACCACCGGATGCCCAGCACATGATCGGCATGCCGGAGCCGATGCATGGCATGAACGACCTGGCCGACATGATGGAAGGTGAGTACGGCGACCCGGCCGTGCAGATGGAGCCCATGGCCCCGGTGGTCGATGACCTGCACGGCAAGCGCATCAAGCTACCCGGCTACATAGTACCGCTGGGCATCACCCCGGAAGGCAAGGTCGACGAATTCCTGCTGGTGCCCTACTTCGGCGCCTGCATTCACGTGCCACCGCCGCCCTCGAACCAGATTGTGCATGTAAAAAGTCAGCAGGCCATCGCCCTGGCTGATCTCTACCAGCCATTCTGGATCAGCGGTGAAATGCAGGTCGATCTGGTCGAAAGCGAACTGGCCAATGCCGGCTATCGCATCAGTGCGGCGGATGTAGAGCCCTACGTCTACTAAACCCTTTTGACAGCAATCGTCCGCCGCCAGCGCCTGTTACTCGGCAGCCTCGGTATGCTGCTGCGCATAACGGCGCCACTCTGCAATACGCTGGCGCTGCTGGCTGTTGGCAGTGCTTTCGGCCCGCTCCAGTGCGGCCAACAGCGCTGACCAGTCAGCCTGCTGAAAATGTAACCCGGCCAGCTGCAGCCAGTGCTCCGCGCGGCCACTGGCTTCAGCTACCTGAGTCCAGGCCGCCAGGGCGCGCTCGTGATCACGCGCCTGCTGCCATAGCTGCGCCAACTGCTGTTGGCGGGACCGGCGCGCCGTCAGCAGGCCGGCAGCCATCAGCTCTTCGGTCAACCGCGCTGCTTGCCAGGGCGCATTGGCCTGCACCTGCAGGGCAATCAGGTTATCCAGGTCCTGCTCTGTCAGCTTCAATCCGGCCTCCCGGGCCAGGCGCAAGCTGGCAGCGGCCGCGCGCTGCTGACCAGCCATGCTTTGCAACCCCGCCAGCTGGCGCCAGGCACTGATACTGCCGGGATTACGCCGCACCAGTACCTGCTGCCAGTCCACGGCCGCCGAGTAGCGCTGCAAGCGGTGATTGAGGCCGACCAGTAACTGGTACCAGGTATCTTCAACGCTGGCGTCTGCAGCCACCACGGCTTCGGCCAGAGGCAAGGCGGCGCGGTAGTCGCCGGTCTGCATATAGGCCTGAACCAGCAGGCGTTTACTGGACAAGGGCAAAGGCGCCGCTTGCCGTTCGAGCAAAAACAGCTCGATGGCGGGCTGCGGCTGTTCGCGTAACAGGTACAGCTGTGCCAGATTGAGCCGATCCTGCCGCGCCACCTCAGTGGCCAGTTGCTCGCTCTCCAGCGCTGAGCGCAGACCCGTGATAGCCGCGGGGTAGTCTTCATTGGCAATCGCCAGATAACCGAGGCGCTGATGCAGCAGGGCCGCTTCCAGAGAGTTATCCGCGGCTGACGCCAGCGCCTCGCGCAAGGTGCGCTGTGCCTGCGCCAGCTCACCGGCATCCTGCATTTGCTGGGCGCTGTTCAGGGCACGGTATACCGCAGGATCAACACTCTGGGTTTGCGCATACAATGACACCAGTGGCAGCACGCAGAGCAACAGCAGCAAAGTACGCATCAGCGGCCTCCATCCAGGCGGAAGTAGAGGGTTTTGGTCGCCTCCCGCGCCACCGCCTGGCCATCTTCCCGGCGTGGTGCAAAGCGCCAGCGCATGGCTGCGCGCCGCGCCTCACGGTCGAACACCCCGGGCGGTTCGGCGTGAACGACGCGCAGGTTGTCCACGCGCCCATCAGCGGTAATGGTAAAGGCCAGGGTAACCTCCCCTTCAATGCCGGCGGCCAGGGCGCGCTGGGGGTAGTTCGGTGGGATCTCCACCAGCGGGGTGACCTCTTCACTGCTACCCGGCGGCCCGTCCGCTACCGGGGCCGTCGGCGCTGGCGTGGCAGCCATATCCAGGTTGCTGGGCGCCGGGGCAGCGTCTAGGCTGATTGCACTGGCTACTTGCGGCAAGGCGATATTCAGCTCTACCTGAGGCGCTACCTCGGCCTGGGGTGGCTGTGGTGGTTGCGGTGTTTGTGGCGGCTGCGGCTGGGGAGGTGGTTCAGGTCGCTGGCGCTCGCGTCGCTCGGTATCGGTGTCACTCAGGCTGCGGACAAAACTGACCCGCGCCAGCTCGTCGTCCGGCAGGCGGTCATCACGTGGCGGGCTGACCAGCGCCAGCATCAAGGCAAAGAGGCCAAGGGCGACGCCAAGCGCGGCGATAAAGCTCAGCAACAGGCGCATCAACGACGCTCGACAGTCGCAGCCAGGGCGACATCAGCCACACCAGCCAGTCGCACCTGGTCCATCACCTGGATCACCAGACCACTGCGGGCGTCCTGATCGGCCTGGACCACCACGCTACTATCCGGCTGATCGACACGCAAACGCTCGACGGTGGCACGCACAGCGCGAATATCCACAACCTGGCGATCAATCCAGATCTCACCCTGTGGATTGACCGCAATCAGGATATTGCCACGCGTCTGCTCGGTAGCACTGCTGGCCGAGGGTGATTGCACGGTGATCCCTGACTCACGGATAAAGGAGCTGGTGACAATAAAGAAAATCAGCATGATAAAGACCACATCAAGCATCGGCGTCAGGTCGATACCGGGATCTTCGTCGCTGCTGCTATGCCGGCGCATGCGCATGGGGTCGCTCCTCGCTGTAACGCAGGCGGTCAGTCAACCGCTGCAGGGCCCGCCGGGACTGTTGATCCAGCCGGGCCAGACAAAACAGGCCGCTGATGGCAATCACCATGCCGGCCATGGTCGGGATGGTCGCCCGTGATACCCCGGCCGCCATCGCTCGCGGGTTACCCTGGCCACTGAGCGCCAGCACATCGAATACCTGGATCATGCCACTCACAGTACCCAGCAGACCGAGCAGCGGGCACAGCGCAATCAATACGCGCACCAGCGGCAGGTAACGGCCCAATGCCTGTTGCGCCTGCGCCAGCCAGGCTGCCCGAATCTGCCGCGCCGCGCGGCTGCTGCGATCACTGCGTGCCTGCCAGCGCTGCTGCCACTGCCCGGACTGACGCGGAAACACCCGGGCCAGAAACCACAGACGTTCCAGCATCAGCGTCCACAGCAGGATGGTGACGAGCAGGATGCTCCACAGCACCCAGCCGCCACTGTCCAGAAAATCACGCAGCAACCAGAGCCCTTCACTCACGCGGGCGCTCCTCGCCCAGGTGCAAGGCAATCAGGCCGGCGCTCTGTTGTTCCAGCAACTGCACCAGTGACTTGCTGCGAGCCGCCACCAGCGCATGCATGAACAGCAAGGGAATCGCTGCAATCAGCCCCAGCACCGTGGTCACCAGCGCCTGGGAAATCCCCCCGGCCATCAACTGTGGATCACCGGTACCAAACAGGGTGATCGCCTGGAAGGTGGCAATCATGCCGGTCACGGTACCCAGCAAGCCGAGCAGGGGCGCAACGGCGGCCAGCAGTTTGATCAGCCCCTGCCAGCGCTCCAGCGCCGGGGTTTCCTTGAGAATCGCCTCATCCAGTTTCAGCTCCAGGGTATCCAGCTGCTCCAGCCGCGGCTGGCTGCCGATCACCCCGAGCACCCGGCCCAGTGGGTTGTCAGTGCGCAAATGGTCCAGGTCCGCCACCTGCCGATTGACCCTGGTCTGGATCCGTTGCAACCAGCTCAGGCGCGCCAGCGCCAGCAACACACCGAACACACCCAGCAGAACAATCACGTAGCCCACCAGGCCACCTTGCTGGACACGATCAAGCAGGCTCGGGGTCCGCTGTAGCTGGTTCAACAGATTGCCCCGGGTTACATCGACCTGCAGACCGGCCAGGTCCGTGCGCGGGGCGACAAAGTCACTGATCAAGCCGCGGCCGCCGGGTTGGCGCTGGAGCACCTCGAACTGGCTGGCTTCGCTGCTGTAACTCAGGTATTGGCCGCCATGCAGGGCCATAAAGGGGCCGATATGCACCACCTCGGCCTCGCGCTGCTGGCCATCCGCACCGACAACCGGCGCATTGATACGGGCAATACGGGCACTGGCGGTCATGTCTTCCTGCAGCAGCAACCAGAAATCTTCCAGCGCCTCGGCCGTCGGCACCCGGCGGCTTTCTGCCAGTTGCTCCAGGGTTGCCAGTCGCTCAGGGAACTGTACATTGAGCAGCGAATCCTGCCACTGGCTGCGAGTGTCCCCAGCGCTCTGGCGCACCACACCAAAGAG
>JAMCWB010000017.1 GCA_023475025.1 Gammaproteobacteria bacterium | reverse complement strand
CCAGGTAATCTTTGAGATTCTTGAGTCGGAAGGAATCGAGAACTACGCCGCCGTACGCCAGTTTATTGACCGTGCCAAGGCTATGGGCTGCCAGATCGCCATTGACGATTTTGGTACCGGCTACTCCAACTTTGAGCACTTGCTGCGCCTGAACGTGGACCTGATCAAGATTGACGGCAGCCTGATCCGTCAGCTTGATCACGACAGCACCGCGCTGACCCTGACCCGGGGCATCGTCCAGTTTGCCCGCGAACTGGGTATCAAGACGGTCGCCGAGTTCGTCCACAACCAGGCGGTGTTCGACCAGGTTGAACGTCTCGGTATCGACTTTGCGCAAGGTGCCTACATCGGCATGCCGGCCGCCGAGCTGCTCAGCGACCCGGTAACTGTCGATACTCAGCGGTAAATAATATCGCCGCGCATCGGCGCCAAACGGGCTAGCAAGCGATTTTGTGCGGTGACCGGCACGCCCTGCGCCTGCATGGCATCGACCAGATCTTCAACCAGGGCGTTGAACTCCGCTTCATTGATCTGCATCCCGGCATGGCTGTCGATCATGCTGTCGCCGGTGTACTCACAGGGGCCGCCCGCTTCAAAGCAGAACTGCTCGATCAGCATGTCATGCAAACGGTCAATATCGGTATCCTCGAAGTGATGCACAATACGCGGATTGTCGGAAATATTGATCAGCAAGCCTTCAACAATAAGGGCAATACCGGCCTGACCGCCGAGCGCCTGATACAGGCTGTCATCATCGGCCGGTGGCTTTTCCGGCCCGGCGCACGCCGTCAGCCCCAGGCAAAGCACAGCAATGGGCAATAAACGCATGACAGCTCCTCAGTAACTCAGTTGCAATGACAGGTAGAGACCGGTCTGGTCGTCCAGCGTGGCGATCGACCCCAGATCAGCCCAGGCCGCGACCAACGCCAGATTCTTGTTCGGGAAGTAACCCACGAAAAGATCCTTCCAGTCACTTTCGCCGGCAAAAGACAGGTTATCCGGCTTTTGCCGGTATTCCACACCCACGACCCAGTGCTGATTGGGCATCACCGCCACACTGGCTTCACCCAGCCACTCATGCCGGTCACGTTGATCACCACCAAAGCCCAGCAAGCCGGTCTGATTGGCCCGGCTATAACGCATGGTGCCGTTGAGCAGGAGGTTATAGCCAAAGGCCCCACCCAGTACCAGCCGACTGGCGGCAAGATAAGCGTCCTCATCACTGCTGCGCCGGGCGCCAACAGCCTCGGGGATAGTAAAATTGCGCTGACGTTTATGCTGCAATCCCGCCGACACCTGCGGCAGGTGGTCATACACCAGATCACCGAACAGGCGCACCTTAAGGCCAAAAACGTCCTGATGCAGACTGCTGTCCGGCAGGCTCAGCTGACGGCTCAGGCTACTGATATCCAGCCGCTGACGCGCGACTGAGACTTCTACCCGGTTAGCGTAACCGAGGCTGGCCCCATAACTGTTGAACCGATAGTCGCGGGTATCAACATGGGTCACAAAGGCATCACCGCCCCACTGCTCACGGGTGCCATAACCGGCTATCACCGCCCAGGGCACAATACCGCCCCCGGCCGCACCTTCAATGCTGCTGGCGCCACCGGTCGCCAATAAGCGGTCACCGGCCGATGCCGGGGTCAAAGCCGCCATCGCCAACAGCCCACAACCGAAACTCAGCCCACGTAACACCGATAGTCGACCTGCCTTGCACATCATCATCAGCTTTCCTGGATTAGCCTGTCTTCACGCATCTGCAACCATTGCGCCAGCTCAGCCGCCGCTACCGGGCGACTGATAAAATACCCCTGCCCCAGCTCGCAGCCGTGCTCCCGCAGCCAGTTCAGGCTGGTTTCATCTTCAATTCCTTCCGCCACTACCTGCAACTTCATGGTATGCGCCAGCTCGATGGTGGAGCGAACAATCACGGCATCGTCCTCGCTGTGCGCCAGATTGAGCACAAAGGACTTATCGATCTTGAGAACCTGGACCGGCAGGCTTTTCAGCGTCGCCAACGAGGAATATCCGGTCCCGTAATCATCCACCGCCAGGCTGATACCCAGCTCGCGTAAGCGGCGCAAATTGACAATGCTGCCTTCCGGGTCGCGCATCAGGGCACTTTCCGTCACTTCCAGCGACAGATACTGCGGGGCAACCTGATGCCGCTCCAGGGCGTCTCGCACCCGGGACGGGAAATCCGCATTTTCCAGATCCCGGGTAGACACATTCATCGCGACCTCGATAAACAAGCCTGCCGCCTGCCAGCGTTTTTGCTGAACCAGAACGGCCTCAAGTATCCAGTTCGTCAGCAGCCCGATACTGCCGGTTTCTTCTGCCAGGCCGATAAACTCATCCGGCCCGATCGGGCCCAGCTGGCCATGCCGCCAGCGCATCAAGGCTTCCACCGCACGCACCTGCCCACTGGCCAGGCACAGCTTGGGCTGAAACACCACAGAGAGTTCATCCAGGCGTACCGCATGTCGCAGATCACGGATCAGCTGCATGCGCCGCTGATAAGCCTGATCACGCTCACTCTGATACACCGCAATGCGTTCAGCACCCGGCTGCGCCGAAGACACCGCCATACGCACCCGGCGCAACAGCTCATCCGCATGACTGCCCTGCTCAGGCCATAACACCAGCCCGGCCAACCAGGTCAGACTCTGCTTGCCCGTCGGCATGCGCACCTCGGTTGACAGCAGTTCCAGCGCAGCGTCGGCCTGCATCGCGGCCTGCGCCAGCGACTCCTGCTCCAGCAGCAGAAAAAAACCCTCCCCCGGCTGGTAGGCAAGCATTTCACTCTGCTTGCTATTGGCCTGCAAGGACTGGCTGAGAGTAACCATCATCTGCTCAAAAGCCGTCTGCCCATGCACCCGGATGATCGCATCCGTTTCTGCCAGTGCCAGCAACACCAATACACCTTGCTGTTGCGCATGGAGCGACTCATCAATACGCCCATGCAGTCGGGCAAGATTGGCCAACCCGGTTAAAGGGTCATGCAGGGCATTATGCTGAATCTGTTGCTCACGCTGGGCAATGCCGCTGCGCATCTGATCAATACTCTGCGCCAGTAAACCCAGCTCGTCACTTCGTTGCAGGCTGGCCTGCGCACGGTAATCACCACTGCCAATGCGACGCGCTACCGCCGCCAACTCACTGACCGGGCGCGACAGGCTGCCAGCCAACCAGACCGCCGCAACCAAGGACACCACCAGAGCCAACAGGGCAACCAGCCACAACTCACGTTTGAGCACATCAAAAACAGCCAGGGCCTCATGCAACGGGCTGAGCAGTTCCGTATATACCCTCCATGGGCCTTCACTCAGCAGATACAGCCGCGTGGTCAGGTAAGGCTCACCGGCCAGCATGCGCATGGCCGCAGCGTCAGCTTCAGCCGCCGGTGCAAAGTCACGCAAGGTAGCCACCTGATCGACTACGTGCCCCTGCTCACGGGTCACGAAGCTGACTTCCAGCCCGGTCAACGCGCGCATATCAGCGGCCAGCTCGGCATCCAGCGCAAACGCCAGTACCACTTGCCCCAATAAACGCGGCGCATGCACCAACGCCTCAACCAGCAGATAGGGTTGCCCGGCGAGTACCGCCAACATGCCGCCTTCCGGCAAGGGCTGCATGGCTTGCAGATCCAGATCATCAAGGCCGGCAACCACGCCCTGACTGGTCACACGCACCCTGCCCGTGGTATCCAGAAACAACGCCTGGTCAGCCCCGATGCGTGCCGCCTGATTGCGTAATGCCGACGCCAGCGTCGGCATATCTTCACTCACCACAGCATCGCGAAAGCCAAAGTCCGCCACCAGCACTTCGGCCGCATTGGCCAACTCACGCGCGCGCAGTGCCAGCAAACGCTCCAGCACATTGGCACCGACATCCAGTTGCTGACGCGCCTGCCGCTCGGCAGAGTTGCCGGTGGTATTCAACACCGCCGCAAACACAGCTATCAGCACTGACGCCAACAGCGCCGTCAGCACCAGCAGCAAGCGCGTACGTAAACGTTTAATCGTCAGCATGACCTGCAGCCCGGCGGAAGCGTTGTTGCAAGGGAGACAGCTCAGGTTCGGCCTCAGCCGCTTCAGCAGGTAAATCAAGCACAAGACTGTGACTGCCCGGGGCCAGCTTGCCAAGTTCCAGCCAGGGCGCATCCTGCAAGCGCGGATGCCACACCGCTACCGGCCAGTCACCCTCAGGCAGGCCAGCTACTTCCACCAGGCCATCAGCATCCGAAAAGGCGTGCACAGCCTGCCCGGCAACCAGGATATAACCACGCATCTGATCATGGATGTTGCAGCCCAATACCACAGCGCCAGACTGGTCAAAGAGAACAGGCGGCGCTTCAGAGCCCTTGAACAGACGCAGCTCAAAGCGTTTGGCCGGAGAAAAGGAATAGACGTGGTGGCGCACATCATCACTGTTGGGGAAGCTGACTTCAGTTCCCGGCGGCACTACCAGCACCTGTGGGGTAAACTGCATATCAATCTGATCAATCAGTGCAGTGGGCACCGGGTCTGCTGGCTGACCGGTATCAACCAGTACCACGGCCCCGGAGACGGCCGCCCCGTCTGCGTCAGTGAGGTGCAGGCTCAAGGCTTGCGCCAGCACTCCCCGAGCACCAGCCAAAGCCAGAAGCGCACACATCCCGACAACGGGTAACCGCCACCTCACCACAGGTAATACCATTTGAATGCGCCCGTGAATGCACTTGAAGTTTAATACCACGACAGTAGCATAAAACTCACAATCACCCAGCGAGCAATACTGCCATGCCCATACCTCTGTCCGTGCTTGACCTCTGCCCGATACCTGCCGACAAGACACCACGAGACGCCCTGCACAACAGCCTGGCCCTGGCACGACACTGCGAAAACAAAGGCTACCAGCGCATCTGGGTTGCCGAACATCACAACATGACCGGCATCGCCAGTGCCGCCACCTCTGTGGTCATGGGCTTTCTGGCCGCCGGCACAGAGAGCATCCGCATCGGATCCGGCGGCATCATGCTGCCCAACCATGCCCCGCTGCAGATTGCCGAACAGTTCGGCACCCTGGAATCCCTCTACCCCGGCCGCATCGACCTCGGCCTGGGCCGGGCACCTGGCACCGATCAGGCCACCGCGGCCGCCCTGCGCCGTGGACGCAGCGACGGTGAAGACTTTCCGCAGATGTTGGCCGAACTGCGCCAGCTGTTTGCCCAACCAGAACCCGACCAGCGCCTGCGCGCCGTTCCCGGCGCCGGCCTCGAGGTACCTGTCTGGCTGCTCGGTTCCAGTACCTTCAGCGCCCAACTGGCCGGCCAGCTGGGGCTACCCTTTGCCTTTGCCGGCCAGTTCTCGCCGGATTACCTGCACGCCGCACTGGCCACCTACCGCGAGCACTTTCAACCATCGGAGCAGCTGGATGAGCCCTACGTCATGCTTGGCATCAACGCCTTCGTTGCCGAAACCCGTGATGAAGCGCATTACCTCGCCAGCTCGCACCAGCAGTCCTTCCTGCACCTGATTCGCGGCACCCGCGGCCAGCTACCGCCACCGGTCAAAGATATGGACGCCCTGTGGCAACCCCATGAACGCCAACACGTCCTCGCCACCCTCGCCGGCACCCTGATCGGCGATGAACAAGCCGTTGGCGAACAACTCACCAGCCTGCTGGAGCGTACCGGCGTCAACGAACTCATCGTCAACAGCAGTATTTACGACCAGAGCGCCCGGCACGACAGCTACAGCCGTCTGATGCAGGTCAACCAGCGCCTCTAAGCCTGTTTGCAACCAGGCCCATAGTCGCTGTAGTTTTTATCAGCGTTCTCAGGTATAAAGAGCGGCGTGCGGGTGTAGCTCAATGGTAGAGCAGAAGCTTCCCAAGCTTACGACGAGGGTTCGATTCCCTTCACCCGCTCCACTGCATCAATCTGCGGACTTCCGCAGAAGTCCAAGAGAGTCTGCAAGTCGTTGCCACACAAAGACTTTTCCTCTCTTTGACGTTCTGCCGTGGTCCACTGCGATCCGCCTACAGCCGGGACTTTTGAGTCCATAAACAAGTCCATTTTTGAGGGCGCGGCTGATTCCGGATTGTTGATGGAGGGGCGAGGTCGACGTGACCAGTATCTGGTTCCTGACTCATGTTCAGGAGCAAGAGCATGGCACTCTCAGACCTGGCCGTTCGACAGGCCAAGGCAACTGGCAAGGCATACACCCTTCCCGACTTGGATGGCCTCTCCCTGGCCGTCACGGCTGCAGGGGGCAGGACTTGGCACTACCGCTACTACTGGGCGGGCAAGCAGAAGCGGATGTCGCTCGGCACCTACCCGGAGGTGACGCTTCGCGAGGCCCGCAGCCTGCGCGACGAAGCGCGCGC
>JAMCWB010000048.1 GCA_023475025.1 Gammaproteobacteria bacterium | reverse complement strand
ACGCCGGGCAGCAGGCGCTTGCGCGCCCAGCGGTTATTACCATCCATGATAATGGCAACATGGCGCGGAATCCCCTGCGGGCGCGCCTTGGCAGCAGTATCCTTCATAAACTCCCCGGCAGCTGCGATCAGACCGACATCAGGTCCGTTTCTTTGACTTCCAGTGCCTTGTCGACCTCAGCCACATACTTGTCGGTCAGCTTCTGGATGTCATCGGCAGCGCGACGCTCTTCATCTTCGCTGATTTCCTTTTCTTTCTGCAGATCCTTGAGCGTGCTCAGGGCATCACGACGGATGTTGCGGATCGCCACACGGGCACCTTCCGCTTCGCTACGCGCCTGCTTGGTATAACCCTTGCGGGTTTCTTCCGTCAGCGCCGGCATAGGTACGCGGATGGTGGTACCTGCGGTTGCCGGGTTCAGGCCCAGATCCGAGGTCATGATGGCCTTCTCTACTGCCTGGATCATGCTCTTGTCGAACACGGTCAGGGCCAGGGTCCGTGAGTCTTCAACGTTGACGTTGGCAACCTGACGCAAAGGGGTATCCGAGCCGTAATAAGAGACCATGACGCTGTCGAGGATGCTTGGATGCGCACGACCGGTGCGGATCTTGTTGAAAGAGTGCCCCAGAGACTCAATGGACTTCTTCATGCGCTCCTGCGCGTCTTGCTTGATATCGTCGATCATCTTTATTCAGCCTTCGATCAGTGTGCCTTCGGCGCTGCCCACCACCGCATTGAGCAGAGCACCCGGTTTATTCATGTTAAAGACTCGCAACGGCATTTGATGGTCGCGAATCAGACAGATAGCGGTCAGGTCCATGACTTCCAGTTTCAGATCGAGCACCTGATCATAGCTCAGGGTATCGAAGCGCACGGCGTCCGGATCCTTCATCGGGTCGGCATTATACACACCGTCAACCTTGGTCGCTTTGAGTACTACGTCAGCATCCACCTCGATGGCACGCAGACAGGCCGCCGTGTCCGTGGTGAAGAAGGGATTGCCGGTACCGGCGGAGAAGATCACCACATCGCCACCGCTCAGGTAGCGCAGGGCCTTGCGTCTATCATAATGCTCGGTGACGCCTTCCATGGTGATCGCCGACATCACCCGCGTCTGGATGTTGGAACGCTCCAGCGAATCACGCATGGCCAGCGCATTCATGACCGTCGCCAGCATACCCATATGGTCACCGGTGACCCGGTCCATACCGGCCGAGTGCAGCGCCGCCCCACGAAACAGGTTACCGCCGCCAATGACCAGACCAACCTGTACGCCAATGCCGACCAGCTGACCGATTTCCAGCGACATGCGGTCAAGGACTTTGGGATCAATGCCGAAGGCCTCGGTCCCCATCAGGGCCTCACCACTGAGCTTGAGCAAAATCCGTTTGTACTTGGGCTGACGACTGCTGGGTATCTGGGCCATATGCGACTCTCTTCTGGATGCGGAGTGATGAGGAACAGCAAACACCTTACCGGACAGCATAACCGATGCAATGTTCACTTTTTCAGCTTTATTACAAAAGAGGCTTTCCGCTGACGCGGAAAGCCTCTGGTTCAACCGGTCTTGGCAGACATGGCTGATTACTTCTTGGCAGCAGCAACCTGGGCAGCTACTTCAGCAGCGAAATCGTCCGCGGCCTTCTCGATACCTTCGCCCACTTCGTAGCGGATAAAGGAGAGGATTTCAGCACCGGCTTTCTTCGCCAGCTCGCCAACCTTGACGCTGTCATCCTTGATGAAAGGCTGCTCAACCAGGCTGCCTTCAGCGAGGAACTTGTTGATACGGCCCTTGACCATGTTTTCAACAATGTTTTCCGGCTTGCCGGCAATCTTCTCAGCGTTCAGCTGCATGAAGATTTCCTTTTCCTTGGCGATGGCATCTTCGGATACCTGGCTCGGGTCGAGGAACTGCGGATTGCTGGCAGCAACGTGCATGGCAATGTCACGGGCCAGCTCTTCGTCACCACCTTTCAGGGTAACCAGCACGCCAATGCGGTGGCCGTGCAGGTAGGCACCTACCACATCGCCTTCAACGCGGGTCAGACGACGGATGTTGACGTTCTCACCGGTTTTGGCAACCAGGGCTTCACGGGCACTTTCCTGTGCTTCGATCAAAGGTGCAGCGTCGCTGTAACCAGCCTCGAACGCCTTGTCCAGAGAAGCGGCAACAAAACCCTTGAAGTCGTCCTGCAGAGCCAGGAAGTCAGTCTGTGAGTTGACTTCGATGATCATGCCAGTCTTGCCATCAGCAGAGACCTTGGCAGCGATAGCACCTTCAGCGGCGATGTTGCCAGCCTTCTTGGCGGCTTTGATGGCGCCGGAAGCGCGCATATCGTCGATCGCTTTTTCGATATCACCTTCGGCAGCAACCAGCGCCTTCTTGCACTCCATCATGCCCTGACCGGTGCGCTCGCGCAGTTCCTTGACCATTGCCGCAGTAACCTGTGTCATGAACCTATCCTCTACATAGCTTGATCTGTATCCACGCCCGGGATGTCAGGGCATGGCGGGGAAAATTATGCATTCACTACATTGCAAAAAGGGGGCATAGCCCCCTTTTCAAACCGGCAGTCAGATGCCGATGGCAGCTCAGCCTTGCGAGGCTTCAGCTGCAGGGGCGCTTTCTTCGATGAACTCGTCACCGGCACCACCGTTGTTCTTGCCACGCAGCACAGCGTCAGCAACCGCAGCCGCGTACAGCTTGATGGCGCGAATCGCGTCATCGTTACCCGGGATCACGTAATCAACGCCATCCGGGCTGCTGTTGGTATCGACGATGCCGATAACCGGGATACCCAGCTTGTTGGCTTCGGTGATAGCAATGCGCTCGTGCTCAACGTCGATAACGAACATGGCATCCGGCAGACCACCCATATCCTTGATACCACCCAGACCACGATCCAGCTTTTCCAGATCACGGGTGCGCATCAGCGCTTCTTTCTTGGTCAGCTTGGTAAAGGTACCGTCCTGAGCCTGAACTTCCAGGTCACGCAGGCGCTTGATGGACTGACGGATGGTCTTGTAGTTGGTCAGCATACCGCCCAACCAGCGGTGATCAACGTAGGGCATGCCGGCACGGGTGGCTTCATCGGCAATGATCTTGCTGGCAGCACGCTTGGTGCCAACAAACAGGATCTTGTTCTTGCCAGAAGCGACTTTCTCCACAAAGCCCAGGGCTTCGTGGAACATCGGCATGGTTTTTTCCAGGTTGATGATGTGAATCTTGTTGCGAGCACCGAAAATGAACTTGCCCATTTTCGGGTTCCAGTAACGGGTCTGGTGGCCGAAGTGCGCACCGGCCTTCAGCATGTCGCGCATGGTGACTTGAGTCATGTTAACTCCAAAATGTATATCGGGTTGGGCCTCCACATATCCCGCTGTCCAACCCCGCAGGGCACCCAGGGCAACGTGTCGATATGTGTGCGGATTCAGTTTTCGCCTGCAGCCGATTGCTCGACCTCTTACAGGCGCGGCGCTTTATACCATATTGCAGTAACAAATTAAAGCACATGTAATGCCGACTGTCCGCCCGCGGGTCGCTCGCAGGCCGGGTTGTCTGCTAGAATAATGCGCCTTGTCGGGCAGTGGCATGCAGCCACCCCACGCCCGCACAACTTTATTGCTGCGCCCTGGGCGCAGCCCGGAAAAGAGGTGTCGACATGAGCGTGAGCATCAAGACTGCGGAAGATATCGCCGGTATGCGCGTGGCCGGCAGGCTGGCCGCCGAGGTGCTGGAAATGATCGGCGAGCATGTTAAGGCCGGTGTAACCACCGATGAGCTTGATCGGATTTGCCACGATTATATCGTCGACGTCCAGGGCGCCATCCCTGCGCCGCTGAATTACGGCGGCGCGCCCGGCCGGATGCCCTTCCCGAAATCCATCTGCACCTCGCTGAACCATGTTGTCTGCCACGGCATTCCCAATGAGAAGCCATTGAAAAACGGCGACGTGCTGAATATCGATGTCACCGTCATCAAGGATGGCTACCACGGCGACACCAGCAAGATGTTCATGGTCGGCGATGTACCCGAATGGGCCCAACGCCTGGCCAAGGTCACCCAGGAATGCCTATATAAAGGTATCTCTGTTGTGCGCCCCGGTGCACGGCTGGGGGATATCGGCCAGATCATCCAGGATCACGCCCACGCCAACCGCTTCAGTGTGGTACGAGAATACTGCGGCCACGGTATTGGCAAGGTATTCCATGAGGAACCCCAAGTAGTCCATTACGGCCGTGCCGGCACCGGCATGGAGCTCAAGGAAGGCATGACCTTCACCATCGAGCCGATGATCAACCAGGGTCGCGCCGAAACCCGTCTGCTCGGTGATGGCTGGACCGCGATCACCAAGGACCGCAAGCTGTCCGCGCAATGGGAACATACCATTCTGGTCACTGCCGATGGTCACGAGATCCTGACCAAGCGTAAGGAAGAAACCTTTCAGTAACGCCAAGGGGCTGCTGCCGTGGATAACGAGTTGTTTGATGCCAGCCAGTTCCAGGCCGAACTGGCACTGAAAACCAGCCCCATTGCGGCCTTCAAGAAAGCTATCCGCCAGGCTGACGCGGTACTTCAGGCCCGCTTCAAGGGCGGCCGCGATATCCGCAAGTTGATCCATGAGCGCGCCTGGTTTACCGACCAGATACTGCAGCAAGCCTGGCGCCAGCTCAGTTGCGCCGAAGACAGCGGCATTGCCCTGCTGGCCGTTGGCGGCTATGGCCGCGGCGAACTGCACCCGCATTCCGACATCGACCTGCTGATCCTGCTGCAGGATGATGCCGAGCCCTATCGCAACTGCATCGAACAGTTCCTTATGTTGCTCTGGGACATTGGCCTGGAAGTGGGCCAGAGCGTGCGCAACGTCGCCGAGTGTGCCGAAGAGGCGCGCGCCGACATCACGGTGATTACCAACCTGATGGAGTCACGCACCCTGTTTGGCGATGAAGCCCTGCGCCAACAGATGATGGCCGCCATCAGCCCGGAACACATGTGGAGTGATGCCGAGTTCTTCCGTGCCAAACGCAGCGAACAGCATGCCCGCCACGGCAAGTTCAACGACACCGAATACAATCTGGAACCCAATGTCAAAAGCTCCCCGGGTGGCTTGCGTGACATCCAGACCATCGCCTGGGTTGCCCTGCGTCACTTTGGTACCAGCGATCTGCGCGAACTGGTTGAGCGCGGCTTTCTCAATGAAGCTGAATACAGCCTGCTGGATAACGGCCAGAGCTTTCTCTGGCAGGTGCGCTTCGCCCTGCACAGCCTGGCCGGGCGTGCCGAGGACCGTCTGCTGTTTGACCACCAGCGCAACATTGCCAAGATGCTCGGTTTTGAAGACAGCGACAGCAAGATGGCCCTGGAGCGCTTTATGCAGCGCTACTTCCGTGTCGTCATGTCACTGTCGGAGCTGAACGATCTGTTGATGCAGCACTTCGAGGAAATGCTGCTGCGGGATGCGGAAAAAGCCGATATCCAGCCACTCAACAATCGCTTCCAGATCCGTAATCACTATATTGAAGTGACCCACCCGCAGGTGTTTCGCCGCTCGCCCTTCGCCCTGCTGGAAATCTTCCTGCTGATGGCCCAGCATCCGGAAATCCGCGGTGTGCGCGCCGATACCATTCGCCTGCTGCGCGACAACCGCCACCTGATTGATGATGCCTTCCGTGCAGACCTGCGCAATACCAGCCTGTTCGTCGAACTCTTCCGCTGCCAGCAAGGCATTCATGCCAACCTGCGACGGATGAACCGCTACGGCATTCTTGGCCGCTACCTGCCCGAATTCGGCCAGATTGTCGGCCAGATGCAGCATGACCTGTTCCATATCTACACAGTGGATGCCCACACGCTGAACCTGATCAAGCACCTGCGCAAGCTTGGCCGCCCGGATTACCAGGAACGCTATCCGCTGGCGTGGAAGATCTTCTGCCGCCTGCCCAAGCCGGACCTGCTGTATATGGCCGGCCTGTATCATGATATCGGCAAGGGCCGGGGTGGCGACCATTCGGAACTGGGGGCCATCGATGCCCGCGAATTCTGCCAGCGGCATCATTTGCCAGCCTGGGATACCCACTTGATCAGCTGGTTGGTGGAAAACCACCTGATGATGTCGACCACCGCGCAGCGCAAGGATATTTCCGACCCGCAGGTGATCCATGATTTTGCCGTACTGATGGGCAACCAGGTGCGCCTGGATTATCTCTATGTGCTGACCATCGCCGACATCAACGCCACCAACCCGACCCTGTGGAACTCCTGGCGCGCCTCCCTGCTGCGTCAACTCTACACCGAGACCAAGCGTGCCCTGCGCCGCGGCCTGGACAACCCGCCCAACCGCGAAGAGCATGTGCGCCAGACCCAGCAGGCAGCACTGGATATCCTGGTGCGCAGCGGCATCGACGAAGAAGAAGCCGAGGAGTTGTGGGAGCAGCTGGGCGAGGATTACTTCCTGCGCCATACCGCCAGTGACGTTGCCTGGCATACCGAAGCCATTGTCCAGCATCCGGACCATGAAGGCCCCCTGGTACTGATCAAGGAAACCGCGCAGCGGGAGTTCGAAGGTGCGACTCAGGTGTTTATCTACACCCCGGACCAGCATGACCTGTTCGCCGCGACGGTAGCCGCCATGGATCAGCTCAACCTGAGCATTCAGGATGCCCGCATCATCACCTCGACCAGCCAGTTCAGCCTGGATACCTATATTGTGCTGGACGCCGATGGCAGTTCAATCGGCGACAATCCGGAGCGTATCCGCCAGGTCAAGGAAGGACTCAGCGAAGCGCTGGCCAACCCGGACGACTACCCCAGCATCATCCAGCGCCGGGTACCGCGCCAACTCAAGCATTTTGCTTTCCCGCCCGAGGTCAATATCTTCAACGACCCGGCCGGGCAGCACACCATACTGGAACTCAGTGCGCCCGATCGCCCCGGGCTGCTGGCACGCATGGGGCATATCTTTCTTGAGTTCGATATCAGCATCCAGAATGCCAAGATCGTGACCCTGGGCGAGCGCGTGGATGACGTTTTCGTGCTGACCGACGCCGACAACCAGGCGCTGTCAGACCCGGAACTCTGCCAGCGCCTGCAACAAACGATTATTGCCACCCTGAGCGACAGCCAGACCGGCGACAACAGCCACGCTGCGCAAGCCATCACCTTCTGAGAGAATGCCGATGAATCCAGACCTGCAGCGCCTGCAGCCCTACCCCTTTGAAAAGCTGCGCGCCCTGATTGCCGATATCACGCCCAACCCCGAACTGCGGCCAATCTCGCTGTCCATCGGTGAGCCCAAGCACCCGTCGCCCCCCTTTGTGCTCGAAGCCCTGGCCAGCAATCTCGATCAGGCCGCTGTCTACCCGACCACTGCCGGCATCCCTGAGCTGCGCCAGAGCATTGCTGACTGGCTGAGCCAACGCTTTAGCCTGAAGGCAGGCAGCCTGGACCCGGCGCAGCATATTATTCCGGTCAACGGCACCCGCGAAGCGCTGTTTTCCTTTACCCAGGCACTGGTCAAGCGCGACCCGCAGGGTCTGGTGGTCAGCCCTAACCCCTTCTATCAGATCTATGAAGGGGCGGCCTTCCTGGCCGGGGTCAAGCCGCATTACCTGGCCTGCGATGCCAGCAACGGCTTTATCCCCGACTTTACCCAGGTACCGGCAAGTATCTGGCAACGCTGCCAGCTGCTGTTCATCTGCACCCCGGGCAACCCGACCGGCGCCGTCATTCCCCAGGACAGGCTACAGCAGCTGATCAAACTGGCTGATGAGCATGATTTCGTCATTGCCTCCGATGAGTGCTACAGCGAAATCTATCGCCCCGACCAGCCGGCACCCGTTGGCCTGCTGCAGGCCTGCGCCGCTATGGGCCGTGATGATTACGCCCGCTGCGTGGTCTTTCACAGCCTGTCCAAGCGCTCCAACCTGCCCGGCCTGCGCTCCGGCTTTGTCGCCGGCGATGCCAGCCTGCTCAAACCTTACCTGCAATACCGCACCTATCACGGCTGCGCCATGCCAGTGCAGACCCAGCGCGCGAGCATTGCCGCCTGGCAGGACGAAAGCCACGTCGAGACCAACCGTGCGCTCTACCAGGCCAAGTTCGACGCGGTGCTGGATATTCTCGGCGAAGTGATGGATGTGCAGCGCCCGGATGCCGGTTTTTATCTATGGCCACAAACGCCGATTGATGATGAAAGTTTCTCTCGTCGCCTGCTGGCCGAAGAGAATGTTGCCGTGGTACCAGGCCGCTACCTGTCACGTGATCTCGATGGGTATAATCCCGGCGCCGGACGCGTGCGCATGGCGCTGGTCGCCCCGCTGGACGACTGTATCGAAGCCGCCCAGCGCATACGTCGCTTTATCGAGAGGCTCTGAACATGATTACCCTGTATGGCATTAAAGCCTGCGATACCATGAAAAAAGCCCGCAGCTGGCTGGATGAAAAGGGCATCGACTACCAGTTTCATGATTACAAGCAGGCTGGTATCGACGCCGACACCCTGCGCGCCTGGTGCGACGAAAAGGGCTGGGAAGTGCTGCTCAACAAGCGCGGTACCACCTTCCGCAAGCTGCCGGACGCCGACAAAGACAACATCGACCAGGCCAAGGCCATTGCCCTGATGCAGGCCCAGCCATCGATGATCAAAAGACCGGTGCTGGATACCGGCTCCCAACGACTGGTTGGCTTTAAACCCGAGTGGTATGCCGCCGTTTTTGACTAACCCAACACAGCATCCAAGGAATACCCCATGAGCGAATATTTCAGCCTGGCCATTGGCGTCGGCACCCAGAACGAGGCCGGTAACTGGCTTGAAGTCTACTATCCGCAACCGCTGCTGAACCCGGACGAACAGCTGGTCAAGGTCATCGCTGAGCAGCTCGGCTACAGCGGCGGCAACCAGGCACTGGAGCTGGCAACCAGCCAATGCGCCAGCCTGAGCCAGGCGCTCAAGGCCGCTGGCTTTGCCGATAACGCGGAACTGGTCGCGCAACTGGCTGACAGCCAGCGCCCGCTGGTGGTAACCGTGCTGGCCACGGATGAAGCCCCGGCTTCAACCCCGGAGGCTTACCTGAAGCTGCAGCTGCTGTCGCATCGCCTGGTCAAGCCGCATGGCGTAGTACTGGCGGGCATCTTTCCCTTGCTGCCGAACATTGCCTGGACCAACCAGGGTGCTATCGACATCAACGAACTGCCCCAGCGTCAACTGAGCGCGCGTCTCAAGGGTGAAGCGCTGGTGGTCTACAGCGTCGACAAGTTCCCCAAGTTGACCGATTACGTGGTACCCAGCGGCGTGCGTATTGCCGATACCTCACGGGTACGCCTTGGCGCCTACGTCGGCGAAGGCACTACCGTGATGCACGAAGGCTTTATCAACTTCAATGCCGGTACTGACGGCACCAGCATGATTGAAGGCCGCATTTCCGCTGGCGTGTTTGTTGGCAAGGGGTCGGATCTGGGCGGTGGTTGCTCGACCATGGGCACCCTGTCCGGTGGCGGCAATATCGTCATCTCGGTGGGTGAAGGCTGCCTGATCGGCGCCAACGCCGGTATCGGCATTCCGCTAGGCGATCGCTGCACCGTCGAGGCCGGTCTGTACATCACCGCCGGCATCAAGATCGCCCTGCTCGATGACAGTGACAAGCTGGTCGAAGTGGTCAAGGCCCGCGACCTGGCCAACCAGAACGACCTGCTGTTCCGCCGCAACTCCCAGACCGGCGCCATCGAGTGCAAAACCAACAAGAGCGCCATCCAGCTGAACGAAATGTTGCACGCGCATAACTGATCCCTTCAGGGGGTAGAGCGATAAGCTGCAAGCACTGCTCTGACGGGGCGGTGCTTGGGGCTTTGGCTGAAGGCTGAAGGCTGAAGGCTGAAGGCTGAAGGCTGAAGGCTGAAAGTTTGAGGCTTGCTGCCGCCCACCACCATCGCAAACCTCCCACACTGCGTCATCGCGAACCGATCAACACCCTCCGTCATCGCGAACCGCGGAGCGGTGTGGCGATCCATTGTTGCGCGCTCAACCCAGGTCAACATGGATGGCCACAGGCCTGCGGCCTTCGCCATGACGACGGGGATGGCTGAAGGCTGGAAGCTGAAAGTTGGAAGTTGGAAGTTGGAAGTTGGAAGTTGGAAGTTGGAAGTTGGAAGTTGGAAGTTGGAAGTTGGAAGTTTGAGGCTGGCTGCCGCTCACCGCCATCGCAAGCCTCCCACACTGCGTCATCGCGAACCGCGGAGCGGTGTGGCGATCCATTGTTGCGCGCTCAACCCAGGTCAACATGGATGGCCACAGGCCTGCGGCCTTCGCCATGACGACGGGGATGGCTGAGGGCTGGAGGCTGGAGGCTGGAGGCTGGAGGCTGAAAGATAATGACTTGCCGCTCCCGTCTCACCATGATGACGAGTGCTGCTCGTGGATTATTGCGCGGGGTTGGGGTTGTGGCTTACCGCTTGCCACCGGCACCCGACAGGCCGCGCAGTACGCGTTTGACGGCTTCGGCGGCGGCGACCATGCCGAAGGTGGCGGTGACCATGGTCACAGCACCAAAGCCGCCGGCGCAATCGAGCTTTACGCCTTCACCCACAAAGGATTTCTGCTGACACACGCTGCCATCCGGCATGGGGTAACGCAGCTGCTCGGTGGAATACACGCAGGGCACACCAAAGCTGCGCTTACTCTCAGCACGGGGGAAGTTGTGTGAGCGGCGCAACTGGGAGCGCACCTTGGCGGCCAGCGGGTCATTGACGGTTTTCGACAGGTCGGCAACCACAACCTGGGTCGGATCGATCTGCCCGCCGGCGCCACCCGTGGTTACCAGCGGTATCTTGCGCCGCTTGCACCAGGCGATCAGCGCCACCTTGGCAGCCACGCTGTCGATACAATCCACCACGCAGTCAATCGACCCACTAAGGTAATCCGGCAGGGTCGCTGCAGTGACAAAATCCATCACCGAATTGACCTCGCAGTCGGGGTTGATGGCCCGCACCCGCTCGGCCATCACCTCGACCTTGAGTTGCCCGACAGTACCGGTCATGGCTGGCAACTGACGATTGGTATTGGTGACGCAGATATCATCCATATCGATCAGGGTAATCTTGCCGACCCCGGTCCGCGCCAGAGCTTCCACCACCCAGGAACCAACACCGCCAATACCGACCACCAGCATGTGCGCGGCCTGCAGCCGAGCCAGGCCGTCGGTGCCGTAGAGTCGGGCGATACCGCCAAAGCGGGGGTCGATTGTGGTCATGGGGCCTCGGTGACTGTGGCTGAGGGCGCTCCCCCTCTCCCCAACCCCTCTCCCACGGTGGGGAGAGGGGCTAGACTGAGCTGAGGGCAAAGCCTGAGTTGTCTTGAATGTATGGATTAAACCTGTAGCGTTGAATTATACCCCACCAGCCCGCCTCCTCTCAGCAAATGCTAAGATGCCCGCTGCAACTGACGGCGGAGCCAGCATGGGCCTTTTGTTTGAAGAAATTGATTGCCAACCCTCGGCCATTGGCGAGATCTCCTTGCGCCGGCGACGGATTCCGGCGCTCGGTGAACGCGATATCTATGAGGTCAAACTCGGCGACGAATTCCTTATGTCGAGTATGTTCCCCGAGGCAGAAATCGCCCTGAGTAAGCTCGGCCTAGCGGCAGTCAAAGGTGATCCGGCAAGTGTGGTGGTCGGCGGTCTGGGGCTGGGCTATACCGCCGTGGCTGCACTGGAGGACCCGCGGGTCAAGGAGCTGTTGATCGTGGATTATCTGGATACCGTGATCCAGTGGCACCGTGAGGAAAAAGTCCCGCTGGGCAAGACGCTGAATGCCGACCCGCGCACGCGCTATATCCACGGCAGTTTTTTCGATATGGCGGTTGACCCTGCCGGCGGTTTCGACCCCGAAGCGCCGGGCCGTCAGTTTGATGCCATCCTGCTCGATATTGACCACTCGCCACGCGCCCTGCTGCATGCCTCCAACGCCAGTTTCTACACCACCGACAGCCTCGGCAAGATGGCCCGGCAACTGCGCTCCGGCGGCGTCTTTGCGCTCTGGTCGCAGGACCCGCCCGATGACGACTTCATGGCCGTCATGCACCAGCTGTTTACTGACTGCGCAGCCCATGTAGTGCCCTTTTACAATCCGTTCCAGAGCGGCGAATCCACCAACACCGTGTATGTCGGAGTAAACCCTGATGCCCTTTCACCCGCGTAACCGGCACCAGGGGCATTATGATTTTGCCACCCTGACCGCCCGCAACCCGGCGCTCAAGCCGCATCTCAAGCGTAACCCCAGCGGCGAACAGACCATCGACTTTGCCAATGCCGAAGCCGTCAAGGAACTCAACCGCGCCCTGCTGCAAACCCAGTACGACCTGAGCACCTGGAATATCCCCGCTGGCTATCTATGCCCGCCGGTGCCGGGGCGCGCCGATGTGATTCATGCCGTTGCCGATCTGCTCAGTACCAGCCACGACGGTCAGCTGCCACCCGGCCAGCAGCTGTGCGGGCTGGATATCGGTTGCGGCGCCAACCTGATCTACCCGCTGATTGGCCAGGCGGCGTACCAATGGCGTTTTGTCGCCTGCGATATTGACCGTACCGCACTGGATAACGCGCAACGCATTCTGCATGCCAACCCGGACGTTTTACCGGCCATCACGCTGCGCCAACAGACTGACCCGGCACGCGCATTCAGCGGCATTATCCACAGCGATGAGCGCTTTGATTTTACCCTGTGTAACCCGCCCTTCCACCCTGATCAGGGCAGCGCGCAGGCAGCCAACCAACAGAAATGGCAGCAACTGGGCAAGCGCAGCCAGCGTAAAGACCCCGGATTCAATTTTGCCGGCCAGGCAAACGAACTGGCCTGCCCCGGCGGTGAAGCCGGTTTTCTGCAGCGCCTGATTGCCGACAGCCAGGGCTTTGCCACTCAGGTATTCTGGTTTACCACGCTGGTCTCCAAAGCTGCCAACCTCCCTGCCTTGCGCCAACAGCTGGAACAGCACGCTGCGGCTGACCTGCGCGTAATCGACATGGCCCAGGGCAACAAACACAGCCGCCTGCTGGCCTGGACCTACCTGAACAAGAAACAGCGCCGCGCCTGGCGCCGAGCGCGCTGGCAAGCGGCAGAGTAAGCCACCCGACTCTGGTATCATGCCCTTATCCATTCAACCACGCACCGAGCACCACCATGACCGACCTGTCCCCGACCCTGGCCCTGGCCTGTGACCTGATTGCCCGCGACTCCACCACGCCGGAGGATGCCGGTTGCCAACAGCTGATGGCCAGCCGCCTGGAGCAGGCCGGCTTTGTGGTCGAGCACCTGCGCTTTGGTGAGGTCGATAACTTCTGGGCCCGACGCGGCACGGAAGGCCCGGTGCTGTGTTTTGCCGGACATACCGATGTAGTGCCCACCGGCCCGGTCGAGCGCTGGGACAACCCGCCCTTCGCGCCCAAAGTCATCGACGGCATGCTGCATGGCCGTGGCGCTGCGGATATGAAAGGCAGCCTGGCCGCCATGGTGGTTGCCGCCGAACGTTTTGTCGCCGAGCACCCGAACCACAAGGGCTCCATTGCCTTTCTGATCACCAGTGACGAGGAAGGTCCGGCTACCGAGGGTACGGTCAAGGTGGTCGATACCCTGATCGCGCGTCAGGAAAAGGTTGATTGGTGCATTGTCGGCGAGCCGTCGAGCACCGATCAGGTGGGCGACGTGGTGAAGAACGGTCGCCGCGGTTCACTCAATGCGCGGCTGACCATCAAGGGCAAACAGGGCCATGTTGCCTACCCACACCTGGCGCGCAATCCGATTCATCTGGCGGCACCGGCACTGGCAGCACTGGCCGCGGAAGTCTGGGACCATGGCAACGACTACTTTCCGCCAACCAGCTTCCAGATCTCCAATATCAACAGCGGCACCGGTGCCACCAATGTGGTACCCGGCGAGCTGGTCGCGCTGATCAACTTCCGTTTCTCCACTGAATCAACCGTTGACGGCCTCAAGGCGCGGGTGATCGACCTGCTCGACCAGCACGGGCTGGACTATGAGCTGGACTGGACCCTGTCCGGCCTGCCCTTTCTGACCGAACCGGGCGACCTGCTCGACGGCGTCGCCACAGCGATTCGCGAGGTCACCGGCCGTGAAACCCAACCGTCTACCTCCGGCGGTACCTCGGACGGGCGCTTTATCGCCACCATGGGCACGCAAGTCGTCGAGCTGGGGCCACGCAATGCCACCATCCACCAGGTCAATGAGTGCATCAGCGCCGCCGACCTGGACACTCTGACCGACATCTATAAAGCCACCTTGACCCGGTTATTGAGCTGATGCTGCAACTGATCTGTCCGCACTGCCAGGCGTCGCTGCAGCAACACGAGCGGCAATGGCGCTGTGCCAATAACCACAGCTACGATCAGGCCCGTCAGGGTTACCTCAACCTGTTACTGGTACAACACAAGAACAGCCGCAACCCCGGTGATACGCCGCAGATGCTCGCTTGTCGTCAGGCCTTTCTGGATGCCGGGCATTACCAGCCGGTCAGCGATGCCATCAACACCCGGTTTGCTGACCTGAACCAGGGTGCGCTGGTGGATATCGGCTGTGGCGAAGGTTATTACCTGGATCGCCTGGCACGCAGCCAGCCGGAATTGCACTGCGCGGGGCTGGACATCAGCAAGGATGCAGTCCTCAAGGCCTGCAAGCGCAATCGCGACGTGCGCTGGCTGGTCGCCTCCAGTGCCCGCCTGCCCTTTGCCCCCGAGAGCATCGACGCCCTGCTCTGCGTGTTCAGCCCCTGGCACTGGGATGCCTGCCTGACTGTGCTCAGGCCCGGCGGCCGCCTGCTGCTGGTCGGCCCGCACAGTGATCACCTGCTGGCTTTGCGTCAAGGGCTCTACCCCGAAGTCCACCCGACTCCACCGCTGATCAAGTCGCTGCCGGACAGCCTGTCAGTCGTCAGCCAGCAAACCCTGCGCTATCCTTTAACCCTGGATGCGACGGATCTGGCCAACCTGATCGGCATGACCCCGCATGGCTTTCGCAGCCAGCAGGAACGGCAACATCAACTGATCGAACAGGGCGTACCCGGACTGGAAGTCGCCATGGACCTGATCATGCTGCAACGACACTGAGGGACTATCTGTGCGCCAACCGGATATTGAAATCTACCTGCGTGAAGACCATGTACCCGCCCTGCTCGACTGGCTGGGCACCCAGGGTGAGCTGCAACTGCCCGCCGGCAAGCGCCAGGGCAACCTGATACTCAAGGGTGAGTGCATCCCGCTGCAGATCATCCCCAAGGCTGCCGGCAAATGGACCTCGATCTGGTTCGACAGCCCGGATACGCCCTGGGCCAGCGATGCCGAATGCGCGCAGGAGGTGTTTGCCGCAACCGGGCACGAAGTGCGCTGCTCGGTCGGCACCTGGCAGGAAACCGACGGTGAAGCTGATGCCGACCGCTGGCTCAAAGTGAATGCCAACGGCGCCGAGGAATTCAGCTGGCCTTCGCCATGACGGTAGAAAGGCTGAAGGCTGAAGGCTGGAAGCTGGAAGCTGGAAGCTGGAAGCTGGAAGCTGGAAGCTGGAAGCTGGAAGCTGGAAGCTGAAAGCTGAAAGCTGAAAGATTGTGGCTGGCCACTACCTCACTGTCCAGGATCACGCCATCCCCGTCATCGCGAGCCGCGCAGCGGTGTGGCGATCCATTTTGCGCGCTCAACCCAAGTCAACATGGATGGCCACAGGCCTGCGGCCTTCGCCATGACGGCGGGGTTGGTAGCGGGTAGGCTTTAGTGGCAAATGCCAAGCAAACCCAAGCCCCGCGTAGGGTCACGGCATGCCGTGACCGTGCTGTCACCGCACAACCCTCAGGAACGAGGGTGGACTTGTGATCCGGCGGGCCCGACATAATCATACTGAGTAGCGTGCATTAGCCACCTGGCGGGCACGACATGTCGTGCCCCTACGTGAAACTGGATTTCTGCTATTGATCCAATCGCCGCGCAGGATCACGCTACTCCCCCGTCATCGCGAGCCGCGTAGCGGTGTGGCGATCCATTTTTGCGCGCTCAACCCAGGTCAACATGGATGGCCACAGGCCTGCGGCCTTCGCCATGACGGTAGAAAGGCTGAAGGCTGAAGGCTGAAGGCTGGAAGATTGTGGCTGGCCACTACCTCACTGTCCAGGATCACGCCATCCCCGTCATCGCGAGCCGCGCAGCGGTGTGGCGATCCATTTTGCGCGCTCAACCCAGGTCAACATGGATGGCCACAGGCCTGCGGCCTTCGCCATGACGGTATAAAGGCTGAAGGCTGAAAGCTGAAAGCTGAAAGCTGAAAGCTGAAAGATTGTGGCTGGCCACTACCTCACTGTCCAGGATCATCGCGAGCCGCGCAGCGGCGTGGCGATCCATTTTGCGCGCTCAACCCAAGTCAACATGGATGGCCACAGGCCTGCGGCCTTCGCCATGACGGTGGGGCGGTTGCGGACAGGATGCAAAGCCAGATGCTGCGTAGGCTGAGGCTGGAAGCTGGAAGCTGGAAGCTGGAAGCTGGAAGCTGGAAGCTGGAAGATTGTGGCTGGCCACTACCTCACTGTCCAGGATCACGTCATCACGTCATCCCGTCATCCCGTCATCCCGTCATCGCGAGCCGCGTAGCGGCGTGGCGATCCATTTTGCGCGCTCAACCCAAGTCAACATGGATGGCCACAGGCCTGCGGCCTTCGCCATGACGGTGGGACGGGTTATGGGGGCTTGCCACTTACCTGTCGAGCCACGCCAAATCTTCCGGGCGGGTAACTTTGATGTTGTCGGCACGGCCTTCAATCAAGCGGGGGGCGTGGCCGGACCATTCCATGGCGGAGGCTTCGTCGGTGATGGTGGCGCCAGCGGCCAGGGCAGCAGACAGGGCTTGTTGCAGCGCGCCGAGGCGGAACATCTGTGGTGTGTAGGCTTGCCAGAACTGGCTGCGGTCAGGTGTATTGCGGACGCGGCCGTCAGGACCAGCCTGTTTCAGGGTATCGCGTACCGGCACGGCGAGGAGGCCGCCGACCGGATCAGTGGCTAATTGGCTGAGTAGCTTATCCAGATCCTTGCGCGCCAGGTTGGGCCGTGCGGCGTCATGGACCAGCACCCAGTCCGCAGCCTGCGCGCCCTGTTGCTGCAAAGCCAGCAAACCGTTCAGCACAGAATCTGCCCGCTCCCGCCCACCACTGCAACACTGGATACGGGCATCAGTGGCACAGGCCAGTTGCTGCCAGTAGCCATCGTTATCGGCCAGGCAAACCATCAGCCCACGCAAATCCGGGTGATCGAGAAAACAGTCCAGGGTATGTTCAATCAGGGCTTTGCCCTTGAGGGGCAGGTATTGCTTGGGACGATCGGCCTGCATGCGTTGACCGATGCCGGCGGCGGGTATCACGACCCAGAAAGGCACTGCACTGCTCATTCGCCACTCAACTGGATGAGTATTTCACCATCCTTGATCAAACCCAGCTCCTGCCGGGCGCGTTCTTCGATGGTTTCCAGACCCTGTTTGAGCTCGATCACCTCGGCGGTCAGAATGCGATTGCGTTCTTCAAGGCGCTGGTTTTCGCGCTCCTGCTGCTGGATCTGCTGCTTGAGCTGGGCAACATGCCCCAGACTGCCCTCGCCGACCCACAGTCGATACTGCAGGCCGAGCAAGAGGGCGATGGTAATGACCCAGAGCCATTTCATGTGCTGGGCTGATCAACCACGGAATTCAGCGCGACCCTTGTACGGCGCCTTGCCGGCCAGCTGCTCTTCGATGCGCAGCAGCTGGTTGTACTTGGAGACGCGGTCCGAGCGGCACAGGGAGCCGGTCTTGATCTGGCCTGCGGCAGTACCCACGGCCAGGTCAGCAATGGTGTGGTCTTCGGTTTCGCCAGAGCGGTGCGAGATAACGGCGGTGAAGCCGGCAGCCTTGGCCATCTGGATAGCTTCCAGGGTTTCGGTCAGTGAGCCGATCTGGTTGAACTTGATCAGGATCGAGTTGCCGATTTTTTCGTCGATGCCGCGCTTGAGAATCTTGGTGTTGGTTACGAACAGATCGTCACCCACCAGCTGCACCTTGTCACCGATCTTGTCGGTCAATACTTTCCAGCCCGCCCAGTCGGACTCGTCCATACCGTCTTCAATCGAGATGATCGGGTAGCGCTGGCTCAGGCCCGCCAGGTAATCGGCAAAGCCGGCGGCATCGAACACCTGGCCTTCACCGGCCAGATCGTACTTGCCGTCCTTGTAGAACTCGCTGGACGCGCAGTCCAGCGCCAGGGTGACGTCATCACCCAGGGTATAGCCGGCGTTAGCCACGGCTTCAGCAATGGCGGCCAGGGCATCTTCATTGGAGGCCAGGTTGGGGGCAAAGCCACCCTCGTCACCCACAGCAGTGTTCAGGCCACGGGCCTTGAGCACGGCTTTGAGGTGATGGAAGATTTCCGCGCCCATGCGCAGCGCATCGGCAAAGCTCTTGGCGCCTACCGGCTGCACCATGAACTCCTGGATATCGACATTATTGTCCGCGTGCTCACCGCCGTTGATGATGTTCATCATCGGCACCGGCATGGAGTACACGCCGGGGGTGCCGTTCAATTCGGCAATATGGGCATACAATGGTACGCCTTTGGCCTGGGCGGCAGCCTTGGCGGCGGCCAGGGACACGGCAAGAATCGCGTTGGCGCCCAGCTTGGCCTTGTTCTCGGTACCGTCCAGTTCGATCATGGCAGTATCCAGATCGCGTTGATCGGTCACGTCACGGCCGACCAGCAGCTCACGAATCGGACCATTGATATTGGCGACTGCCTTGAGCACGCCCTTACCCATATAACGGCTCTTGTCGCCGTCACGCAGTTCGAGGGCTTCACGTGAACCGGTCGAGGCACCGGAGGGAGCGCAGGCGCTACCAAGAATATTGCCTTCAACAATCACGTCAGCTTCAACAGTGGGGTTGCCGCGCGAGTCGAGAACTTCGCGGCCCTTGATATCAATAATCTTTGCCATGGTTGCTGCTTGCTCCATTCAATAACGGTCAGTCGAATTCGGGGTTAGGTGTTCTGGATTGAACCTCAGGCGGTTTCCAGCGCGGGGAAGCCCTTGACCAGGTCATCCAGCGCTTTCAGCTGGGTCAGGAAGGGTTCCAGCTTGTCCAGGCGCAGGGCGCAGGGGCCGTCACATTTGGCGTTGTCCGGGTCGGGGTGGGCTTCAAGGAACAGGCCCGCCAGGTTCTGGCTGATACCGGCCTTGGCCAGGTCCGTCACCTGGGCACGACGCCCACCGGCTGAATCGGCACGCCCGCCGGGCATTTGCAGAGCATGGGTGACGTCGAAGAACACCGGATAGCCCATCTGCTTCATGATGCCGAAACCCAGCATATCCACCACCAGGTTGTTGTAGCCAAAGCTGGAGCCGCGCTCACAGAGGATCAGGCGGTCATTGCCGGCCTCTTCGCACTTGGTCAGGATATGACGCATTTCCTGCGGGGCGAGAAACTGGGCTTTCTTGATATTGATTACCGCGCCGGTTTTCGCCATGGCGACCACCAGATCGGTCTGCCGCGACAGGAAAGCGGGCAACTGGATAATGTCACAGACCTCGGCCACCGGAGCCGCCTGATGCGGCTCGTGTACATCGGTGATCACTGGCACGCCGAAGGTCTTTTTGATCTCTTCAAAGATCTTCAGCCCCTCATCCAGCCCGGGGCCGCGATAGGAGCTGATCGACGAGCGATTGGCCTTGTCGAAGCTGGCCTTGAACACATAGGGCATGCCCAGCTTGCCGGTGACCTCGACGTAGGTCTCGCAGATGCGCATGGCCAGATCACGCGACTCCAGCACATTCATGCCGCCGAAGAGCACCATGGGCCGATCGTTGGCGATTTCGATATTGCCGACCTGGACAGTTTTCTGTTGCATGCGCAGACCTCAGTTGGAGTTTTGCTGCCGGGCCAGCGCCGCATTGACGAAACCACTGAACAGCGGATGCCCGTAGCGCGGCGTCGAGGTGAATTCCGGGTGGAACTGGCAAGCGACAAACCAGGGGTGGTCAGGCACTTCAACCACCTCGACCAGCGCACCATCCACTGAGCGGCCGGAGACTTTCAGGCCGGCGGCCTGCAGCTCGGGCAGCAGGACGTTATTGACTTCGTAGCGATGGCGATGACGCTCGACAATCACATCCTTGGCGTAGCAATCATGGGCCTTGGAGCCTGGCTCCAGCGCACATTCCTGGCCGCCCAGACGCATGGTGCCGCCCAGATCAGAGTCTTCACTGCGCTGTTCCTTGCTGCCAGTCGCTGTCTGCCATTCGGTGATCAAGCCGATCACCGGGTGCTCGCTGGTCTTGTCGAATTCGGTGGAGTTGGCGTCCGCCCAGCCCAGCTGGCTGCGGGCGTATTCAATCACCGCCACCTGCATACCCAGGCAGATACCCAGATAAGGAATCTTGTTCTCGCGGGCATAACGCACAGTGGCAATCTTGCCTTCCACACCGCGCTGGCCGAAGCCGCCAGGAACCAGAATGGCATCCACGTCCTTGAGCAGGTCAGTGCCCTTGGTCTCGATATCTTCAGAGTCGATGTAACGCAGATTGACCTTGGTGCGGCTCTGGATACCGGCATGACTCATCGCTTCAATCAGCGACTTGTAGGCATCCAGCAGCTCCATGTACTTGCCGACCATGGCGATGGTGACTTCATGGGTCGGGTTGAGTTTGGCGTCAACCACCCGCTCCCACTCGCTCAGATCGGCACCGCCGCAGTCCAGCCCAAAACGCTCGACAACAAAATCATCCAGCCCCTGAGCATGCAATACGCCCGGGATCTTGTAGATGGTGTCGACATCCTCCAGGCCGATTACCGCACGCTCTTCCACATTGGTGAACAGGGCAATCTTGCGCCGCGAGGACAGGTCGATCGGGTGATCAGAACGGCAGATCAGCACATCCGGCTGCAAGCCGATGGAGCGCAGCTCTTTTACCGAGTGCTGGGTCGGCTTGGTCTTGGTTTCACCGGCGGTGGCAATGTAAGGCACAAGCGTCAGGTGCATCAGCATGGCGCGCTTGGCGCCCACTTCTACGCGCAGCTGGCGGATGGCTTCAAGGAAGGGTTGTGACTCGATGTCACCGACAGTACCGCCAATTTCCACCAGGGCCACATCGGCATCGCCGGCGCCCTTGATAATACGGCTCTTGATTTCGTCAGTGATGTGCGGGATGACCTGGATGGTCGCGCCCAGGTAATCGCCACGGCGTTCCTTGCGCAGCACATCTTCATAGACCCGACCGGTCGTGAAGTTGTTGGACCGGCTCATGGTGGCATTGATAAAACGCTCGTAATGCCCCAGGTCGAGGTCGGTTTCGGCGCCATCATGGGTGACAAAAACCTCACCATGCTGGAAAGGACTCATGGTGCCGGGGTCGACGTTGATATAGGGGTCGAGCTTGAGCATGGTGACCTTGAGGCCCCGCGCTTCAAGGATCGCCGCCAGCGATGCCGAGGCGATGCCCTTGCCCAAAGAAGATACAACACCACCCGTGACGAAGATGTAGCGCGTCATGAAAAACCCGTGATTGAACTGTTAGGCGGCAGCGCCGCAGGGAATCGAAGGGAGTCTTGGGGATGGCTTCCCAAAGTCTCGTCAAGATGGGAAGTCAGGATACCAGAGGCCTGGAGTTTGCTCAATCCTGGATAGGCCCGGCGCTGCCCAGTTGTCGGACGATGCCCTGGGCCCAGAGCTGATAGCCCTGCGCCGAGGGGTGATAGCCATCCTCGGCCAGATAATAGGGTTCCATCGGCATATCAAAAGCAATATGCACCGCCCCCGCGTTCGCTGCCACCGCCTGAAGATCGCGGTCCAGCAGCCCGGAACGCAAACCGAACCAGCCACGCAAGGGCTGCGGCAAGGCATGAAAATGCGCCAGTGGCGGCACCGCAGTCACTACCCGGCGCTGACTGACCGCGGCAAAACCGTCCAACAGGCATCGCATCTCACGGCGCCAACGCGGGCGGCTGGTCAGGTGGGTGGTGTCATTGACACCAAGCACAATCACCACCATATCCCAGTGCTGATCGGCTACCCTGGGCACCAGATCAGCGAGGCAATCACGCGCCCGCGCACCATTACGGCCACAGGCCACCCAGTCAACCGGCCGCTGCTGCTCGGTCGCCCACTGCTGCGCCAATTGCCCGCTGAGCGCCAGGCTTTGGTCGGCCACACCGACACCAGCAACCGTCGATTCACCCAGCACCAGCAGGCGCAGGGGGTCACCCGCTAACGCGTTCTGCTGTGCTGGCAACGCCCGTGCTTGCCAGGGCGGCGCAGCATCCGGCAAACGCAGGGCGGTGCGCTTCACCCACAGGGCCTGCGGCAGCAATAACGGCAAGGCCGGCGCTGCCAGATACCACCAGCGGCTCAGAGCTTGACCTCCACCGCAGCGGCCGCCTTGCTGGCTGCCGCCCGTGCTGCGTCAATGCTGTCACCCAGCGCCAACGCCACACCCATGCGCCGCTGCCCGCTGACCTCGGGTTTGCCGAACAGGCGCAGCTGGGTATCGGGCTGGCTCAGGGCCTGCTGCAGATTGCCGAAACGCACCTGGGTGGATTCACCATTGACCAGAATCACCGCCGAAGCGGCCGGGCCCAGCTGACGAATGGCCGGAATCGGCAAGCCCAGAATGGCCCGTGCGTGCAGGGCAAACTCGGACAGGTCCTGGGAAATCAACGTCACCATGCCGGTATCATGGGGCCGGGGTGACACCTCACTGAACCAGACCTGGTCACCCTTGACGAACAGTTCCACGCCGAACAAACCGCGCCCACCCAGGGCATCGGTCACCACGCGCGCAATGCGCTGGGATTCCGCCAGCGCGGCCTCACTCATCGCCTGCGGTTGCCAGGACTCCTGATAGTCGCCGCCTTCCTGGCGATGACCAATAGGTGCACAGAAATCAGTGCCACCAACATGGCGTACCGTCAGCAGGGTAATTTCGTAGTCAAAATCAACAAAGCCTTCAACAATCACCCGCCCCTGACCGGCGCGACCACCAGCCTGGGCATAGTCCCAGGCGGGCTGGATATCGGCCTCTGACTTGAGCAAGCTCTGGCCCTTGCCCGATGAACTCATCACCGGCTTGACCACACAGGGCAAGCCGATATGCGCGACGGCCGCTTCGTATTCCGCCAGGGTGTCGGCAAAACGGTAGGGCGAGGTCGGCACCTGCAGCTCTTCCGCCGCCAGACGACGAATGCCTTCACGATCCATGGTCAACCAGGCCGCGCGGGCGGTGGGGATCACGTGATAGCTTTCGCGCTCCAGCTCCAGCAGGGTCTGGGTCGCAATAGCCTCGATCTCGGGCACAATAAAGTCGGGCTGCTCCAGCTCGATGACATCGCGCAGCGCCTTGCCGTCGAGCATATTCACCACATGCCGCCGATGGGCCACCTGCATTGCCGGGGCCTTGTCATAGCGGTCAACGGCGATCACCTCGCAGCCATAGCGCTGCAACTCGATGACCAGCTCCTTGCCCAGCTCGCCACTGCCGAGCAGCAAGACGCGGGTCGCGGTGTCGCTCAGCGGCGTGCCAATTTCAGTATTCATTGCGTCTCCCGGGTTGCCAGGGTTGTCATCAACAGGCCTTGTTCTCGGGCGCGCTGCTCGACCAGCACCAGCACCGCACGCCGTTCGTCATCGCTCATGCGACCCCAGCGGGTAATCTCGTCGCCGGTACGTTGGCAGCCGATACACATATCGCGTTCGTCCAGGCTGCAGACCGCGATACAGGGCGAGCGCACCATGCTCAGTCCTCCTGCGGGACGAGGTCGCGCTGATAGCGCTGGGCGTTGTGCACATAATGCGCGGCACCCGCCTCGATGAGCTTTTTCTGCTGCTCGCTCAACTCGCGCACCACCTTGCCGGGGGCACCCATGACCAGCGAGCCATCCGGGATTTCCTTGCCTTCAGGAATCAGCGCATTGGCGCCGATGATGCAATGCTTGCCGATTTTGGCGCCATTAAGCACCACCGCATTGATACCGATCAGGCTGTAATCGCCTACCGTGCAGCCGTGCAGCATGGCGTTGTGACCGACAGTCACGCCCTTGCCCAGGGTCAGCGGAAAGCCCATATCGGTATGCATGACGGCGCCATCCTGCACATTGCTGTGCTCGCCAATATGGATCAATTCGTTGTCACCGCGCAGCACCGCGCTGAACCAGACACTGGCACCGGCCTCCAGTTTGACCTTGCCAATCACTGCGGCAGTGTCGGCAATCCAGGCATCATCGGCCATCTCGACACGGCTTTCGCCCAAACGGTATTTCATAACGGCTCCTCAGCGTTCCAGTTCGTAGGGGGTGCGCAGGGGGATGTCGGCGTCAAAGGCAACATTGACAAACTCGACCAGCATCAAGGCTGTCAGCCCCCAGATCTTGTGACCTTCAAAGCGGTAACTGGGCACGTACCAACTGCGCCCTTCATAGTCGATGCGGTGGGTCATTTCACGCCGGTCTTCCAGGAAAAAATCCACCGGCACACGGAAGATATGCGCGATTTCCTCTTCATTTGCACAGAGCGTGCATTCATCCGGCACCACGCCAACATAGGGCGTCACCTTGATACCGAAGCGCGACACCAGGCTGCCCAGCGGCCCGATCACATCGACCAGATCCGGCGCCAGACCAATCTCTTCGTGCGTCTCTCGCAAGGCGGTGTACCGCAGGTCGACATCGCCAGGATCACGCCGCCCGCCGGGAAAGGCCACCTCTCCGGAGTGCGTCGACAACTGCTGCGAGCGAACGGTCAGAATGATTTCCGGCTGCGCCATGGACGTGACCGGAATCAGCACACCGGCCTCCGGTAACCCCTGGGTTTCCACCTGGCGCGGCTGGTGTTGCGTCACTCGCATGCGAATCTGCTCCAACATGCGCGCTTCCTCTCATAATTTCTTGCAATGATGTCACGATCACCGGGCCAGAACCAGTTGCCGACAGCCTCATTGCGTCGCAAGATGTACGCTCATAAACAGAGCCATGCGAGGGCCAGATCCCGGTTATGAAATTTTGCAGCCACTGCGGCAACACCGTCAGCGCGCGTATTCCGCAAGGGGATGACCGCCAACGCTACATCTGCGACCATTGCAACACTGTGCACTACCAGAATCCGCGCATTGTTGCCGGCTGCCTGGTGACCTGGGAAAAGCAGGTACTGCTGTGCAAGCGCGCCATCGAACCCCGGCACGGCTTCTGGACCCTGCCTGCTGGTTACATGGAAAACGGCGAGACCACCGAACAGGCCGCCCTGCGCGAAACCTGGGAAGAAGCCCGCGCCCGCGTGCACCAGCAAGAGCTGTATATGCTGTTCAACCTGCCGCACATCAACCAGGTCTATATGTTCTTTCGCGCTCAATTGCGCGGCCTGGACTTTGCTGCCGGCGATGAAAGCCTGGACGTGCAATTGTTCGATGAGGCCGATATTCCCTGGAACGAACTGGCCTTCCCTACCGTTGGCAAGACCCTGCGGCGCTATTTCGATGACCGCCAGCAGGAGCACTACCCGATTCGCATGGAAGACATCACCTATCAACCCGGACGCGGCCCCATCCGATGACCACTTTGCTGCCCCGTCTGCTGCGCGTTTTTCTCAGCCTGCTATTGCTGCTGGCCTGGCTACCGGCCGCCGCAGCGCCCGTTATCGACAAGGTGCTGGTACTGAAGCAAGAGCGCCAACTGAAAGTCATCAGCGAGGGCGAAGTGATTCGCCAGTACCGCGTCTCGCTGGGCAAACAGCCTGTAGGGCACAAACTACAGCGTGGCGACCAGCGCACACCGGAAGGCATCTATACCATCGACTGGCGCCACCACAGCGAACAGTTCAACCTCAGCATGCACATCGACTATCCCAACCTGAAAGACCGCGCCGCGGCCTATAAAGCCGGCGTCGACCCCGGCGGCATGATCATGATCCACGGCACACCGATTGACGAAGACTACCCCGAATGGTTCTTCCACGGCCTCGACTGGACCGACGGCTGCATCGCCCTGCCCAATGCCGACATGCGCGAACTCTGGGACCTGGTCCCCAACGGCACCCTGGTAGAAATCAAACCTTAAATAGCCGGGAAGAACGGCGCCTCCCTCGCTGGCTTTCCGGGAAGGACTGCACTCCTGCCACCGGTTTTCCGGGAAGGACGGCGTCCCCGCCACCGGTTTTCCGGGAAGGACGGCGTCCCCGCCGTCCAGCGGGCCCTGCTGTCGAGCAGAAGCTCGACATTCCCAGCAAAAACCAAACCCACGCCTCACCAGCCAGTTACATCCACCAACTGCTGTACATCAAACGCCGGTTCTTCGTAAGGGTGAGCCGCGCGCAAGGCCGCGACGGCTTCTTTAATCACCGCCCCATCACACACCAGCTCCACCCGATACTCCATCACCCGCTCCAGCTCACCCTGCTGACCAAGAAACGGCTGACTTCCCGCCAGTGGTCGAAACTGACCCTGCCCGAGCACCTGCCAACAGCAGGCGTCATAGTCGCCAATCTTCCCGGCACCTGTGGCGAAAACAGCTTCCTTGACTGTTTCCACATGGGATTCAGGAACGAAAAAACACAGTTTGTACATAAGCTCCCCGCCATCTGTTTGAGTAAAACTCTGCAATCTGTACCTGTTTTCATGGTTATTACCAGTACTACTATCGACGGGCAATCACGACAACAATAACGAGGGATCCGTCATGTTACGTCCAAGAATGTATGTACTCCCCTGTGCGCTCAGCGCACTGGCTCTGGCCTTGAGTGGCTGCCTGAGCTCCAGCGGCAGCAGTTCTTCTACCAGCAGTTCATCACCCGGTGGCATGCCGGAGTTCACCTTGAGCGCATTATCCAGCGCACCCGAGCAGGTGTCTGGCGGCGATCTGTTGCTGAGCATTGAGGGCGACCTGGAGCTGATCAACAGCGAGCTGGATAATCTGGAGCTCTGGCTGAACAACCAGGTCATCGAGCCTGACCGGCTGCGTACCCGCAACGGTCGACTGGAAGTGCTGATTGACGGCCTGTCGCTCGGCGACAACCAGCTAGAGCTGCACCATACTACCCACGGCAAGTTACATGACCTGGCATTGACCAATCACCCCATTACCGGCCCGATCTTTTCCGGCCCGCAGCAATACCCCTTTGTCTGTAGCACACTGGAAGAGCTGGGCATTCAGCCGCTGGTAGATGAGGGCGCTGAAGAAGGCTACCCGGTCTATGATGCGAATGAAAACCTGATCGGGTACAGCAAAGATTGCAGCATTGATTCACAAGTCACCTTCCTCTACCGCACCACTGGCGGTAGCTACCAACCGTTGCCCGGTGACGGCTCACGCCCGGCTGACATGGCTACAACTACCCTGACCGACGGCCGCACCGTGGACTTTATCGTGCGCCGCGAAGTCGGCACCATCAATCGCTTCATCTACAGCTTTGCCACCCTGGCCAATCTGGATGATGCTGCCGAGGATGCCGCCACCGACAACTGGAACGGCCGCCTGCTGTTTCACTTTGAAGGCGGCGTAGCCATTGGTCACAGCCAGGGCCGGGTCAGTGGCCGCGCGCTGGAGCCTAACGCACTGGGCAAGGGCTATGCGGTCATTTATTCCACCGGCACCCGTACCAGCACCCATTACAACCTGGAAGTTGGCGGCGAAGCCGCGCTGATGACCAAGGAACACTTCGTCAAGCGCTTTGGCGTACCTGACTACACCGTGGCTATCGGCGGTTCCGGCGGGGGGATTCAGCAGTATGTCTACGCCCAGAACCACCCGGGCTTGCTGGATGCCGGCGTACCGCAATACTCCTACCCAGACATGGTCACCCAGACCATTCATATCGGCGATTGCGAACTGCTTGAGCACTATATGGATGTGACAGATCGCACCAATACCCGCTGGCGCACCACCGATAATCGCACGCTGCTGGTCGGTTTGAACGCCACCGACGACTATCCCGACCCCTTCTTCGAAGCCAAACAGATGCTTGGCTTATCCTCCGCACCGGGCATGACCGAATGCATACCCGCCTGGCGCGGCCTGACGCCGCTGGTCATGAACCCGCTGTATGGCCAGGCACGTAACCAGGAAAAAATGCAGCCACCGGAAATCATGGCGGACGTTAACTGGACACACTATGACGACCTGCGCAATATCTACGGCGTTGATGAAAACGGTAACCCGCGCACCCTGTTTGATAACGTCGGCGTGCAATACGGCCTGCAGGCACTGAAGGACGGCAACATAACCGCTGAAGAATTTCTGCACCTGAACCGGTACGTGGGTGGCTGGAAGAAACCGGAGGACATGGTACAAGAAGGCTTTCCTTTTCTGGGTACGGAAAGCGAAGCATTTGCTGATCCATCCCGCTTCGACCCCTGGAGCAGACGCAACATGACCCTGAGCCCCGGCAGTGGCGAACCCGCGCCGCGCACCCAGGGTGACCTGCTGGCCATTCAGGCAGCCTATGAGTCAGGCATGGTATTTGACGGTGAACTGACCATCCCGGTGATCGACTGGCGCCATTACCTGGAAGAGGTGCTGGATATGCACAACAGTCACCAGTCCTTCTCGGCACGTCAGCGCATCATCAACCGCATGGGTAACTCGGATAGTCAGGTGATCTGGTTTACCGATGCACGCCCGACCAATACCAGCAATCCGAGCCGGCCACGGCCCAATGATATCCATGACCAGACCTGGGAAGCTCTGGATGTGCTGCATGACTGGGTGATGAATATCCGCGAAAACCCCGAACGCAGTATTGGTGAGAACCGTCCAGCTGCGGCTGTCGACAGCTGCTTCAACAGCGACGGCAGCCTGATCGAGGCGGGTGACGATGTCTGGAACGGAGTCATTGACAACAACATGGAAGGAACCTGCACCCAGCAGTTCCCGACCTACACCACCTCGCGCATGGTCGCCGGCGGCCCCATTGAAGGCAGTATCTTCAAATGCAGCCTGAAGCCTGTCAGCACCGCGCTGAGTGACGGCACCTATGGCAACTGGGAACCCAGCCCGGCACAGATCACCGAGCTGAATGCAATTTTCCCGGATGGCGTGTGTGATTACAGCGCACCCGACCAGGGCCGGCCTGCTGCAATACGCGATTGACCAATCCTGACCTCTGGCCTTGGCCCCGACAAAGCGCTGCTCTGTCGGGGCTTTTTCTTTCTGCTGCCATATACCCAATTCTGGTAATAGCGTGATGCCATAGCGGGGGCTAGTTTCAGGGGGGTTAATGTCCCTCAACATGGAAGGCAGTCTAATGATAGATTTTCAAAAGTGGCCTCTGGCCGTAGCAGTTTCCTCGGCATTGGTGCTCGGTGGTTGTCTCGGCGGCAGCGGCAGTTCCAGCAGCTCCAGCTCAGGTGGCACCGGTGGCGGCGCTGATCCGGGTCCAGGGCCTGGCGAGCTGTTCACCTATACCGTCAGCGTTGAGCAACCCTCAGCCCCTCTTGCCGGCCAGACAGATGTCAGCATTGCCGAACGATTGGTCAGTGCAGCACTGAACACCTTGATCAGTCAGGCCTTGGCCCAGGTCGCCGATGTTATCGTCCAACCAGAGGACCTCTCGGTGCGGCGCTTTGTCGAAGACGGTGATGACGAGGTGCTCGAAGGCACCGAAGTCACTGAAGACGATGGCCTGTTCACCGTGCAAAGCCCTCAAGGCCCGGCTGGCGATGTGTATATCCAGGTCAACCTGGGCAGCTTCGCCTATACCGTACCCGCCAGTCGGGACAGCCTGGTAGCCAACCCCATCACTACCCTGATTACCCAGCAAATTGCCAACCGACTTGGCCAACTGGATGAATTGACCCTGGATGAAATCAATGAACTGGTCGAACGTATCGAGCTGCTGGCCGAAGATGAAGAGGTACGTAACGCCATTGACGCTGCTGTATTTGGTGCCAATAACACCGACCAGCTACTGGCAGCCCTCAACACCCAGCTCAGCGCGGTACTGCCTCAGTCGCAAAGGTACCTGCACCGCCAGCGCCAGCCCTCCGGCCAGTGGTGACCATAGTGCCAAGTCACCCCCCAGCTCTTCACAGCGCTGCCGCATCCCGAGAATACCAATGCCATCAGTATGGCCCAAGGCTTCTTTTATGCCACTGCCATTATCACGATAGCGCAAGCTCAGGACATCCTGCGCCAGACTCACCTGAATACTGACCAGGCTGGCACCTGCGTGCTTGAGCGTGTTGTTCAAGCACTCCCGGAGGATACGGGTCAGGTTGCGCTCGGTACGCGGGTTGAGCCACTCCTGAGGATCGCCCGCCTGTAAGGCCATTTCCAGGGACAAGGCAAACAGCTGACAGCGGTGCTGCGCCTCCGCCTGCCAGCGCTGAAAGGCTGCGGCCAGCGTCACTTGCTCCTTTTGCAGCCCCTGAATCACCTCGCGCAGCTCCTGCAAGCTGTCCCGCGCCAACTGTCGCAGCTCAGGATCTTGCCGCGCGCGGTAAACCACGGACAGCAGCCGCGCGCCCACATCGTCATGCAAATCCCGCGCTACCCGCTGCCGCTCACTGGTCACCCCGCGCTGATACAGCTGATGATACTCACCGGCAAAGCGAAAGAGCTTCAACGCCTGTTCGACAAAGGCCAGATCCCTCCGCCCGAACAAGCGCTGCCCCGCCTGGGCGTAGGCGAGTGACCAGACACCCTGCTCAGAGACCTTAGGCACCCTGAGGCGCAAGCCGTTGTCGTGCAACGCTGGATACTCCAAGCGTTCATCCACCGGTTCTAGCACCAGCGGCTGGAACACTTCACGCAGCGCATGCTGCCATTGCCGCTCAATGGAGCCGCCTTGACTGAAGGCCTGCTGCAACACATCCGGCAAGCGATCATTGGGCAAGGTAGGCTCTACCTTGGGCAACATGCGCTGCAAAAAACTCTGCCGCAGCGGCAAATACAGCCAGCCCGCCAGCGCCAGCGCAATCAGCAACCCCAGGCTGGTTTCAATGTTCAGGGCCAGCACCAGAAAGGCATCGAACACAATAAAGAGCACACCAAAGCCAAACCAGAACCAGGCCAACAGAATCCAGCGGTCCAGATCAAACAGGCGGTAGCGCACAATCCCCAGAGCAATCCCCAGGTAGGTCAAAACCAGAAAGATCCAACCCCAGGTCTGATGCACCAGAGAGCTCAACCCCAGCAACTGCGGCAGGATCACCAGGCCCAAATAACCGACAATGCCGCCAAACCAGGCATAGATCAGCCACTTGAGGCGCTCCCGCTCCACCGGCTCACGCCGGGTGCGTTGCCACTGCATAATCGCCAACCACACATGCACCACCAACCAGAGCATCAAGGGCAAGCGTGCCGTCAAATCCAGGCTCGGCACCCACTGCCCCCAGTTGGCCGCCAGAATCAAGGCCACCGCCGGCATCATCAACCACTCGAAACGAAAACGGAATAACTGCGTCGGGTAATACCAGAGCAAAGCCGTACCCGCCCCGGCAAACAACATGGCACCGAACTGATTAACCCGCGACAGGAACAAAAACAGCTCAGGC
>JAMCWB010000054.1:23339-33276 GCA_023475025.1 Gammaproteobacteria bacterium | reverse complement strand
CATTGATGCCAAGTTCGGCTCTTTCGACGCCTTCAAGGAAGAGTTTACCAAGACGGCCATCGGCACCTTCGGCTCAGGCTGGGCCTGGCTGGTGAAAAAGGCTGACGGTTCCCTGGCTCTGGCCAGCACCATCGGCGCCGGCAACCCGCTGACCAATGGCGATACTCCGCTGCTGACCTGCGATGTATGGGAGCATGCCTACTACATCGATTACCGCAATGCGCGGCCCAAGTATGTCGAAGCATTCTGGGAACTGGTCAACTGGGACTTTGTGGCGAAGAACTTCAGCGCCTGATCCATTGCCCAGCATTAGCAAACACCCCGCCCCGTGCGGGGTGTTTGCGTTATGGGGCTTGCATCTCGCGCACCGCAAACGGCATGATGGGGAAAAGCCAAACCTGACTCTGGATATAACAAGACCTTGAAACTAGAGCATCGGCACAGCCTTTCCGTCAAACTGCTCCGCCTGGTACTCATGTGGGCTGTTCTGGTTGGTATCGTCCTCAGCTGTGGACAGATCCTGTACGACCTGCGCCAGGAACGTAAACTGATCGATGCTACCGCCACCCAGATCCTCGCCATGGCACGTGACCCGGCCACACAAGCGGTCTACAGCCTGGATCGGGAGATGGCTGCGCAGGTCGTTGAAGGCCTCTTTGAATACCGGGCTGTGCGCTTTGCCTCCATCGGTCACCCTGACGATACGCCGCTATCACAGCGCGAACGCCCGCTGTCCAATCCCCCCTTGCGCAGCCTTACCGACCACCTGTTTGGCGTTGACCAGAGTTACACCATTGCACTCTTTGGCCGCCCCCCGTTCAACGAATACTACGGCGACCTGCGCCTGACCCTGGATACCGCCCCCTTTGGTCAGGATTTCCTGGGCCGTTCCATGGTTATCCTGCTGGCCGGCATCCTGCGCGCCATGGCTATGGCCTTTGTCCTCTTCCTGCTCTATCACCTGCTGCTGACCAAGCCGCTGGCACGCATCATTCATCACATCGCTGAAATCAATCCGGACAAGCCCGGGTCCGCCCCAATACCGATGATTCCCGGTCATGAAAAAAATGAACTCGGGCTATGGATCCGCAAGGCCAACGAACTGCTCGAATCCATCCAGCGCAACAGCATGAAAAGGCGAGACGCCGAGGCCAACATGCTGCGCATGGCACAGCATGACAACCTGACCGGACTGCCCAACCGTGGCATGCTGCAGGACCAGCTCGACCGGATACTGATCGATGCCGGCCGCCGTCAGCGGGGCGTTGCCATCCTCTGTTGCGGCCTGGATGACTTCAAGGAAATCAACGAACAGTTCGGTTACCAGGCCGGTGATCGCCTGTTGATTGCCGTCTCCGATCGACTGCGGGCCAACAGCGGCCGCCTCGGCAGCCTTGCCCGCCTTGGTGGCGACCAGTTCGCCCTGGTCCAGACCGGCATCAACGAACCCTATGAAGCCGCCGAGCTGGCCCAGACCATTCTCGATGACCTCGGGCAACCTTTTGACCTCGACCAGCAGCGCGTCAGCCTGGGCGCCACCATCGGCATCACCCTGTTTCCCGATGACGGCGACAACGCCGAAAAGCTGCTGCAAAAAGCCGAACAGACCATGATGCTGGCCAAGGCCCGCTCGCGGAACCGTTACCAGTTCTACATCGCCAGCCTGGACAGCGAAATGCGCGTGCGTCGTGAACTGGAAAAGGACCTGCGCAGCGCTCTGGAGCGCAACGAATTCCACCTCGTCTACCAGCCGCAGATCTGCTACGACGAGCAGCGTGTTACCGGTTGCGAAGCGTTGATCCGCTGGGTGCACCCCGAGCGCGGCCTGGTACCGCCCGATCTCTTCATTCCCCTGGCCGAACAGAATGGCAGCATCATCAAGATTGGCGAATGGGTGATGGATCAGGCCTGTGCGCAGCTGCGCGACTGGCATGATCTCGGTTACACCGACCTGCGCATGGCCATCAACCTGTCTACGGTACAACTGCATCACAGCGAACTGTCGCGCTCGGTTACCAATCTGATGCAACGCTATGACCTGCCGCCACTCAGCCTGGAAATGGAAGTCACTGAAACCGGCCTGATGGAAGACATCGGCGCAGCTGCGGCCCACCTCAACAGCCTGAAAAAGGCCGGCGTGCATATCGCCATTGATGACTTTGGTACCGGCTATTCGTCACTCAGTTACCTGCGCGGCCTGCCACTGGACAAGATCAAGATCGACAAGAGCTTTGTGCAGGATGTGCTGGTTGACGAAGATGACGCCACTATCGTACGCGCCATTATCCAGCTGGCACGCAGCCTGAATATGCAGGTCATCGCTGAAGGAGTGGAAACGGCCGAACAGGAAAGCTACATCATTGCCCAGGGCTGTAATGAGGGGCAGGGTTATCTGTACAGCAAACCACTGGCAGCCAAAGCCTTTATTGACTGGCTGACAGCCTTTGACCAGCGTCAGAACAGCGCCAGCAACACACTCAAGCCCTGACCAGGGCCAGGGCCAACCAGACGGAGCCAACGCCAGCAAGCATGAACCCGGCGCAACTCAACTGCGCGTGGCGCCGCATACGGCCGCTGAGCGCCTCCTCGTGATGATCTGACAGCAAAAACGGTAGCCCACGATGCGGTGGTCTGGACAGCGTATGCACCACATCCGAGCTGCTCTGCTCCCGGGCCTGATGGGTCGCCTCGCGGGCAGCTGCCGCCTGCACCTGCTGCCATTCCTGCATATCCAGCTTGCCATCAGCATTGTGGTCAAAGCGCGTCAGCAGGTCGTTATAATCGGCCTTCCAGTTACTGATAATGCGCCGGGCAATAGCCCGCTCATCAATCACTTCACGCCCGCCGCCACGGCTTTTGAACCAGCCCAGGGCGTAGAGGACCTGATCTGACTGCAACAGCTCCTCCGTGTAGCGATAGCGCTTGCCCATCAGCACATTCATTACCACGCTGCCGCCCGTGTTATTGCTCGGCCAGCGGTGGCGGCCCTCCCAGCGACGACGGCTGGCCGGATGCACTTCAGCGCCCCGAGGATCAATCCAGCACTGGCCGCTCTCATCACAGATCAGGAAGGGACGTTCGGACTCACCCCGCTCAACAACCCGCCAGCTGCTGCTGCGGCCAGAGCGCCGATACTCTTCAATGCGAAAGCGGTACCACAGGCAATCAGAGCCGCTCAGCGGGGAAACCAGGGGGGCATGGCCGCCGCTTTGCAGGCCGCCAGCAATTTCAACCAGACCCTGGGCAGCCGAGCGAATACGCGAACGGGGGGTATCCTCAATCCAGCGCGCGCGACGATAGCGGCTGAACATTAACCAGGCACACACCAGGGTGGCAATGCAGGCGCCCAGCAGAAACATCCAGAACTGTACTGGCGGCAGCCAGAACAGACCATGCACATCAATCATGTGAACAGGGCGCGGATATTCACATCCGCTTTCTCCTCGGCAGAAAACTGCAGCAGCTCGGCAGCAGTAAAGTTGAATGCCCGGGCAATCAACACATCCGGGAACTGTTCGATGCGTACATTATTGATATTCACGGCCGAGTTATACAGCTCACGCCGGTCGGCAATGCCATTTTCCAGGCCGGTAATGCGGCTTTGCAAGTGTTGAAAGGACTCATTGGCTTTCAGCTCAGGGTAGTTTTCAACCACTGCGAACAACTGGCCAAGGCCTGCACGGAGCATGGTTTCAGCCTGCCCGAGGCCCTTGACATCACCCTGCTGCCGCGCCTGAGACACCGCGCCACGGGCCTGCACGACTTTCTCCAGGGTTTCCTGCTCGTGCTGCATGTAGCGCTGACAGGTATCTACCAGTTTGGGTAACTCGTCATGCCGCTGGCGCAAGAGCACATCAATATTCGACCAGGCCTTGCTCACCGCATGCTTGATGGTCACCAGCTGGTTATACAGAATCACCGCATAAATCAGCACCACCAGCGCCAGCAAACCAACACCGATAGTAATTGGATTGACGTCCATCTCTGCTCCCTGAAACCATCAACGCCAGCCGGTGTGATGCGGCCGCGGGCCGTTATTGAAACAAGGATTCGCCGGTCAGCCCATGCTGCTCGAGAATCTCACGCAGGCGCTTGAGCGCCTCCACCTGGATCTGCCGTACGCGCTCACGGGTCAAGCCTATTTCACGCCCGACCTCTTCCAGCGTACTGCTTTCATGCCCGCGCAGACCAAAGCGTCGAGCCACCACTTCACGCTGCTTCTCACTGAGTTCGGACAACCACTGATCAATACTGTTATTGAGGTCATCATCCTGCAGCTGCTCGAAAGGATCGGTTGACTGCTCATCCGTCAGGGTGTCCAGCAGGGTCTTGTCCGAGTCAGGGCCCAATGACATATCCACCGAAGCGACCCGTTCGTTCAAGCCCAGCATACGCTTGATGTCTTCCACCGGCTTGTCGAGCAGCTCGGCAATTTCTTCCGGTGACGGCTCATGATCCAGCTTCTGGGTCAGTTCGCGCGCAGCACGCAGATAGACATTCAGCTCTTTGACCACATGGATCGGCAGACGGATAGTCCGCGTCTGATTCATGATCGCCCGCTCGATGGTCTGCCGTATCCACCAGGTGGCGTAGGTAGAAAAACGAAAGCCACGCTCGGGGTCAAACTTCTCGACCGCGCGGATCAACCCCAGATTGCCCTCTTCGATCAGGTCAAGCAGGGTCAGCCCCCGATTGACATAGCGACGGGCAATTTTGACCACCAGACGCAGATTGCTCTCAATCATACGCTTGCGACCGGCAGGGTCACCTTTCTGCGCCAGACGGGCAAAATGCACCTCTTCTTCCGGCGTCAGCAAGGGGGAAAAACCGATTTCATTCAGATACAGCTGGGTCGCATCCAGCTGCTTGGTAAACTCGAAGCTGTTCTCGCGCTTGTGTGTACGCGGTGTTGCCGGTGACTTGCGCTTGCCGGGAGAATCCATCGCTGCCTCCTCCTCATCCATCTCAGCGCGATCAGCAACCGGTACATCCTCGTTCCAGCCTGAGTCCGGCTCATTATTCTTATTTGTTGCCATTGTGCATGCCCCATAATCAAGCCATTGCAGACCACTGTCACCAGCGGGCCAGCAGTATCCGGCCATAGCCCCCACAGCATCTGCCGATACTCACATCCATGTTGCAACAGCGCCATGACAGCGCGGTTACCGTTAATCCTTTTACGGCATTTTTACCGCTTGGGCAAATACCGCAGCGGATCAACCGGCTGCCCCCGTTGACGTATCTCGAAGTGCAACTTGACCCGGTCAGTGCCGGTACTGCCCATCTCGGCGATCGTCTGCCCTGCCCTGACGCTGTCGCCTTCATCAACCAGCAGCCGGTTATTGTGGGCGTAGGCACTGAGATAGGTATCGTTATGTTTGATAATTACCATCTCACCATAACCAATCAGCCCACGCCCGGCGTAGACCACCGAACCGCTTGCTGCAGCCTTCACAGGCTGTCCCAAGTCGCCGGCAATATCAATCCCTTTATTCAAACTGTCGTTTGACTGAAAGCGCGCAATCAAGGGCCCCTCAGCTGGCCATGACCAGCCACTGACACTGGCGCTACTGCTGCTGGCTGGCGGCGGACTCGGGCGCGGCGGAGTTGGCTCGCTGCGCGGAGTGCTGGCGGGTGCTGGCGTACTGGCCGCAGGGCGGCTGGATGAGGTGCTCGCCGTGGTGGTGGGCCGGCTGCTGGCGGTCGCTGGCGGGCGGGCTCCGGCATAACCAGGGCGCAAGCTCAGCTGTTGGCCAGGGTAAATGGTATAGGGCGCAGCAATAGCGTTGTTTGCCGCCAGCTGGCGCCAATCCCAGCCGTAACGGAAGGCGATCGAGTACAGGGTATCACCGCGCTGTACGGTATGAGACCCGCTGGTAACCGGCTGCGATGGCGGCTGACCGCCGCGCCCACGATCATCAATGGCCACATTACCCGAAGGACCGGCACACGCCGCTAATAAAAAAGCCAAAATGACAGGGATCAGCCAGCGCCAGTCACGGCTGGCTGGATGCCAGCTCAGCTTTAACCCCATAGCAGCGTTAGCCCCATTATATGTGCAGCCCCCTTGGCGACAGATCAGGCACCAGGCAGTCAGTCATTGTGCTTTCTCGACTGACTGGCGACGCCCCCAATAATCCAGAAGATATACTAATACCACGGCGGCCAGCATCAACGCCAACCCCGCCAGCCACTGCGCGGGCTCACCGTTAAGCTGGGCAAACTCAGCAGGTGAGACATTGGATTGCAACAGAGGGACTCTTTCACCCGCGCTGTTTTCACGCCAGCTCAAGGTCTGCTTCCATGGCCAGACCTTGGCCAGAGACCCTACCAACAGCCCGGTAAGAAACGCCAGGGTGACATTACGGGCATGAGTCAACAGGTAGTTAAGCAGCCTGGAGAAACTCAGCAAGCCGGCAATGCAGCCGAGCAAAAACACCGCAATCAGGCCGATATCGAAATCCCTGACAGCCCCGAGCACACTGGCATAAAGCCCGAGCAGCAGCAGAATGAAGCTACCGGACACCCCCGGCAGAATCATCGCGCAAATGGCCACCGCAGCGCCCAGGAAAACGACCGTATAGGTGGCCTCCAGCTGCAGGGGCACACTGGTGCCAAGCAGCCAGGCCAGCGCGGTACCCAGGCCCAGCATGAGCACTACCCAGGCATTCCAGCGTTCGATGGTTCGCCCCACCAAGGGAATGGAAATCAGGATCAGGCCGAAAAAGAATGACCAGATCAGAATCGGGTGCTCGGCCAGCAGATAACTGATCAGACGAGCCAGGGTAGCAATGCTGGTGAAAATACCGGCCAGCAACACCAGCAGAAAGGTGCCATCAATCGCTTGCCAGCTTTCCCGCAGGTTACCGCGCAACATAGACCACAGCCGGCCCGGTGTGCAGGCCGCAATGGCTGCCAGCAGACGCTCATAGATACCGGCAATAAAGGCCACAGTGCCACCAGACACCCCGGGCACCAGATCAGCGGCGCCCATGGCCATGCCCTTGAAAAACACCAGGACAAAAGCCATCCGCCGCTGTTGCTCATGTTTCATGAAGAAATGGCTCCTGCCAGCAAGGGGACAAAGCGCACCGGTTCGACCGCCTGATGAATGAATTCGTCTCCCTCACGAGTGACCAGGGTCAGTACCTGATCACGCTCGCCAACCGGAATCACCAGGCGGCCTCCATCAGCCAGTTGCCTGAGCAATTCGACCGGTACTTCGGACGGTGCCGCCGTCACCAGAATGGCATCGTAGGGACCGTAAGCTGGCCACCCCCAGTTACCGTCAGCATGGCGGAACACCACATTGCGGATATCGATCTCTTTCAGCACTGCCTTGGCGCGCTCCTGCAAGGGGTAGATGCGCTCCACGCTGAAAATCCGCTCGACCACCTGGGCCAGAATGGCGGTCTGGTAACCGGAGCCTGTCCCGACTTCCAGCACCTTGTCCAGCGGGCCACCTGCAAGCAATAACTCGGTCATGCGGGCGACGATATAGGGCTGTGACAGGGTCTGGTTATGCCCGATCGGTAGCGCAGTGTCTTCATAGGCACGATGCGCCAGGGCTTCATCAACAAACAGATGGCGCGGGGTACGGCGTATGGCTTCCAGCACATGCAGGTTGCGGATGCCCTCCTCGAACAACCGCTGCATAAGGCGTTCACGGGTGCGTTGCGAGGTCATGCCGATGCCGGTCTTGTAATGAAGGTCGCGCACAGTATCAGTCCAGATAGGTCAACCAGTCGTTGAGATGATCAAACACCTCATAATGGGTTTTGTCGATACGCAGTGGTGTCACTGCAACATACCCCTGCATCACCGCATGAAAATCCGTGCCCTGCCCGCCATCTTCGGCATCACCGGCCACCGAAATCCAGTAGCCCTCCTTGCCGCGCGGATCGACCCAGCGCACCGGTTGTGCCGCCCGCGAGCGATGACCCAGGCGACACAACTGAATACCCTTGATCTGCTCCAACGGCAAGTTGGGGATATTCACGTTGAGCACAGTACGCGGCGGCAACTCCAGACCTTCATGGGCCTCGACCATACGCCGGGCAATGGTCGCCGCTGCCGGTAGATTCTCGGTCTGCCGGCTGGTCAATGAGAAAGCCATCGCCGGACGGGACAGGAAACGCCCTTCCAGCGCCGCGGCTACTGTACCCGAATAGAGCACATCATCACCGAGGTTGGCGCCCAGATTGATCCCGGACACCACCATATCGATGCTATCCGGATACAGGGCATTCAACCCCAGGTGCACACAGTCCGTCGGGGTACCATTCAGGCTGACAAAACCATTATCCAGCGTAAAGGGCCGCAACGGCTTGTCCAGGGTCAGAGAACTCCCGGCCCCACTGCGGTCTTCTGCCGGGGCAATGACCTTGCACTCGGCATAATCGGTCAAGGCGTCGTACAGGGCCTGCAAGCCGGGGGCCAGCACACCGTCATCATTGGCTATCAGTAATCGCATCAGTGTTCGCTATCCAGTTCGCCTGCCGGGCTGCTGATCAAGCTGACCAACTCGCGCACCACAACGGTGGCGAAACAGCCGGTAGGCAGCGTAAATTCAAGTTGCAGGCAATCCGCCGTGGGATAATGCCACGTCAGCTCGCCAATGGGGAGGCGCAATATGCGCCGCTCCTGTTTCAGACCCGCCGCTGCCAGCCAGGCAGTAAGCACCGGTTCGGTCGCAGCAATTGCCTGCTCCAGGGCCAGCACCGACCCAGTGACAGGTGGCTCACCCTCGCCCCACAACGGGCCGGTTGGGTGAATATCCAGCGCCGCCACTCGCGGATCATCAGCGGCCAGCCGGCTGGCCGCAAAATGACTGCGACTGTCAGTAAAGGCCACACAATCATCAGGCAGAATCTGCTGCCAGCTACCCTCTGCCACTCGCGCCGCCAGCAGCTGATTGAACAGGTAACTACGGGCACTGGAGAGCAAGCGAGATCGTTTGCCGCGCGCTGGTGGCAAAGCCCCGCGACCAGCCCAGTCGCGGGCTTCGCTCAGATTCTGACCACCATAGCCAAAGCGCTGCGGGCCAAAATAGTTCGGCACGCCAAATTGCGCCAGTTGGTGCAGGCGATTATCCAGTTGCGCCCGCTCAGCCTGCAGCTCGGTAAGGCGAATGGCAAAGCGATTGGCCTGATGTGCACCACGCTGCAATTTACGTTGATGCCGCTGCTGTTCGATCAGACGCAGATCACTTTGCCACAGTGCTGACAGGTCTGGGTCATCACGCCTCGGCAAATACAGGCTGAACCACTGCCGGGTTACTGCCTGACGGTCCTTGAGACCGGCGTAACCGACATCACGCAAGCTGATACCCGAGGCTTTGGCCAGCAAGCGGGCAACCGCTTCGGTGTTCTGTTCGCGCTTCTCGATCAGTAACCACAGATGCTCACCTGTACCACTGAACGTAATATCCAATACCTCGGTAACGGAAAAGTCCTCGGCACTGGCTTTCAGTCGCGCCTGGCCACAGGTTTCTCCCCAGGCCAGCGGGCCGAGTAACCGATCAACCTCGCTCACAAGGCCGCCAACAGCAGCACAGCATGCACGGCAATACCTTCTTCACGCCCGGTAAAGCCGAGCTTTTCCGTCGTTGTTGCCTTGACGTTGACCTGATCCAGCTCCACCCGTAGGTCGGCCGCCAGGTTGGCACGCATGGCAACAATGTGCGGCGCCATTTTCGGTGCTTGAGCCACAATGGTGGCATCGACATTACTGACTTTCCAACCCTGAGCGGCCACCAGTCCCAGGGCATCGCGCAGCAACACCCGACTGTCAGCACCGGCATAGCGGGGGTCGGTATCCGGAAAGTGCTGACCGATATCACCCAGGGCGGCAGCGCCGAGTAGAGCGTCGGTAACGGCATGCAACAACACATCGCCATCCGAGTGGGCAACCAGGCCCTTATGATGAACAATGCGCA
>JAMCWB010000054.1:21632-23329 GCA_023475025.1 Gammaproteobacteria bacterium | reverse complement strand
GGAGATAGCCCCATGACAACCACCCAGCATCAGGCTGTCACCAGGCCCGAAACGATGAACGTCATAACCATGACCAATCCGCAGAGTCATCGGGCATCCGCCTTGCTGCCACCCAGGCATTGTGGCGAATCGGGGGCTACCATGCGCGCATCCCATTCTTCCGGGGTATAGGTGTGCAACGCCAGTGCATGAATACGCTGCATCAGATCACCGAGGGCGGCATACACCGCCTGGTGCCGCCGGACTCGTGCCAGACCCGCAAAGTGCTCACTGACCACCACGGCCTTGAAATGCGACTCCGAACCGGGCGGAACATTGTGCATATGACTTTCGTTGGTCAGCTCCAGATGCACGGGGGACAGGCGTTGCAAGGCCTGATCCAGCAGCGTTTGGGTGGTTGTCATGGGGCTATCTCCTGCTTGTATCGCTTTGTTGGGCAGCGGCTCAAAAGCTCAAGCGGTATTGCCAGCCAGCTGTTCCGGACCGTCGATGTACAGGGATGTACATCGTCGAGCCCCAGGGACGGCTCGTAGCGTGTCTGGAACAGCTGGCTGGCAATGCCGCAGCGCACGAACTCTAATATCATTCGCACGAGTTTACCTCAGTACTCACCCACATCGGGGGTTTCCCGTGGGCCAAGTTGGCGTTCTTCCAGCTCAGCATCCATCTTGTCCAGCACCTGCTGTATGTCCTGCGCCAGATGCTCATCCCAGCGCTGCTGGGCAATCGCCATGGATTCACTGCTCAGGCGCGGCAAGTTATCCATCAGCTTGCGGCCCACCTCCGACTGGTAAAAATCCGCCAATTGCTCGAACTCCTCGGCGCTGAACAAGGGCAGGTAAAGATCGATCAGCTCATCCTTGATCGCCTCCCAGGCCAGCTGTTCATCGAGTTTTTCCCGCGCCATTTGCTGATGCTCGCGTAAAATCGACTCGAACTGGAAAGAGCCCCCCACCTCGGAAAAGTGCCGGGTCAACAACTGGCTGACCTGCTGGTACAAGGGCGCGGTCATATTCTCGGCCTTGGCCAGTTTGAGAAAGCGCTCGGCGGCAGCTCGATGCTCGGCATCCGCAGCGGCCAGGATCAACGAAGACCAGCATAACCCGGCCAGTATCAGACCCGTCCTGAATAATTTAGCCACAACAGCCTCCCCTGTGTTCTGACAGACAGGCAGCTATACTGACAGGCCACAGCGCAATTGAGGAGCCTTTATGAGCAGCCGCAGCGAAACCGACAGCATGGGCAGCATCAAGGTCGCCGATCACGCTTACTGGGGCGCCCAGACCCAGCGCTCCTTGCAGTTTTTCGCCATCGGCGAAGAGCGCATTCCACTGCCGGTGGTCTATGCCCTGGCCCAGATCAAAAAGGCTGCCGCCCGCTGCAATGCGGCCAGCGGTGATCTGGATACAGAGCTGGCCAAGCTGATCGAGCAGGCCTGCGATGAGATTATTGCCGGTCAGCATGATGACCAGTTCCCGCTTTCAGTCTGGCAGACCGGCAGCGGCACCCAGAGCAACATGAACGCCAACGAAGTGATCGCCAACCGTGCCAACCAGCTTGCCGGGCAGCCACTGGGCGGCAAGCAGCCGGTTCACCCGAATGATCACGTCAACCGCGGGCAAAGCTCCAACGACACCTTTCCCAGCGCCATGCACCTGGCCGCTGTGAGCGAAACCGACCAGCACCTGTTACCCGCA
>JAMCWB010000054.1:0-21622 GCA_023475025.1 Gammaproteobacteria bacterium | reverse complement strand
ATTCCGCATCACTCAGATACCCGCACTGCATGGTCTGCGCGACTGCCTGGCGGACATTGCTGCGCGTTACCAGGACCAGGTCAAGATTGGCCGTACCCATATGATGGATGCCACACCCCTGACCTTTGGTCAGGAAATGTCGGCCTTTGTCAGTCAACTGGATCTGGGTATCGAAGCCATCGAGCAGGCACTCCCCTCGGTCTGTGCCATCGCCCAGGGTGGCACCGCTGTCGGCACCGGCCTGAACGCCCCCAAGGGCTTTGCCCGGGCAATCGCTGACCGTCTGCGCGAGCAGACCGGCCTGCCCATCACCAGTGCCGACAACAAGTTTGCCGCCCTTGCCGGTCACGAACCCCTGGTGCGCCTGCATGGTGCCTGCAAACAGATTGCCGTGACCCTGATGAAATTGGCCAATGACCTGCGCCTGCTTGGTAGTGGCCCGCGTGCCGGGCTAGCCGAAGTTCGCCTGCCGGCCAATGAACCCGGCAGCTCGATCATGCCAGGCAAGGTCAATCCGACCCAGTGCGAGGCCCTGTCGATGCTCGCCTGTCAGGTCATCGGCAATGACAGCAGCCTGAGCATGGCTGCGTCACAGGGTCATCTGCAGCTGAATGTGTTCAAGCCGCTCATCATCTACAACCTGCTGCAGTCCATCCGTTTGCTCGCCGATGGCAGCAACAGCTTTCGCCAGCATTGCCTGCAGGGCCTGGAGGTGGATGCGGACAAGATGCACGAGCACCTGGACAACAGCCTGATGCTGGTCACTGCGCTCAACCCGTTGATTGGTTATGACAAGGCTGCCGAGATTGCCAAGAAGGCCTGGCAGGAAGGGTCCAGCCTGAAACAGGCGGCGATGGCATTGGGGTATCTGAGTGAGGCGGAATTCGACCAGCACGTGCAGGCAAGGCACATGCTGGGCGAGTGAGCCATCAGGCATGACCCTGATGGCGACAGGTGCACGTTGATCGGCCCGGATTACTCCAGGGCCTGATCAATGCGCAGCGTAACCGATTCTTCCGAACCAACGATCACGGAGCTCACACGGCCTTCGTGACTGCCCTGCATGACGTTGCCATCCGGTGACAGGCGGGCAATCACCTCAAGATCCTGACCCCGCTCCAGGCTTATGCCCGGCAACATGGCGTCAGCACTGCTCAGCACAACATCGGCCGGCAGTTCATCCAGATCAAAACGGCGGGCCACCAGCGGCATGGGCTGACCCTGCGGGTCACGGGCAAAGAGGAACACCACCGCATCGTCACTGGCTTCATCCAGCAAGCTGGAATGCAGCTCAAGGCGCACGCGAATGACCGCCTCATGATCCACCACTGGCTCACCACCCTCTTCGTTCATGCGTCGCTCTGCACGCTCAATCCCGCTCCGGATAGTCGCTGCCCCTTCACTGTCTTCCGGCATACCGGCCAGCAAGCGGTTCCAGTAACTGATCGCCCCGCTGTAGTCGCCACCTTCAAAGGCAGCAATGCCCAGCAAGCCCAAGGCAGTAGGCTCCTGCGGATCGAGCTCCAGCGTCCGGTCCAGCGCCTCCACTGCCGCGGTATCCAGCTGACCGCCGGCCGCAAAATAGCGCGCCTGGGCCAGCTGAGCCATCACCTCAGGACGATCCCCGAGGCGCTGCAGGCTATTGCTGAATGCAGCAGCGGCCATCTCCGGTTGCTGTGCACTCATATAGGCGCGACCCAGCATGTACCAGCCCTCACCGTTTTGCGGCTGCACGCGCACGATCCGCTCCATACGCTCGATATATTCAGGCAAGCTCTGCGCTGCGGGCGCGTGCTGCAGTTCACGCTGCAAGGCCAGGCCTTCGGGGTTACCCCAGCTGTTATACAGCCAGATTACCGCTACCGGCATCAATAGGGCCGGGATCAGCAGTTGCCACCAGCCGCCACGCATACGCTTGCGCTGGCCAGCATCGGCATTGGCGGTATCCTCCAGCAGCAGGCGACTGGCCTCCTGTTCAGCCAGTTCCTTTTGCTCAGCAGAAATATCGCCCTGCTCATGTTGCGCGGCCAGCTCGGCAACACGCTCTTCGTACAAGGCCACGTTCAGCTCAGTGCGGTCCACTGTTTTTTGTTGCCGGGTGCGCCACAGCGGCCAGACCAGCGTCAGCATGCCGGCCAGGATCAACAGGGCACTCAATAACCAGAAATCAGTCATCAGACGCTCGCTTCTTCAACAGGGATTGCAGACGTTGTTGATCGTCTTCGCTCAGATCATCGATCTCACCCGCCAGCGCCTTGCGCCGGCGTCTGACCATCACCGCCAGAATGGCGAAGCCGGCCAGCAACAGCACACCCGGGCCTACCCAAAGGACAAAGGTCTGTGCATTGAATGCCGGCCGGTAGCGGACAAAATCACCGTAACGCGCCACCATGTAATCAATGATCTCGTTATTGCTCTTGTCTTCCTGCAGCAGACGATAGACTTCGCGGCGCAGGTCAGCAGCAATAGGCGCATCGGAATCGGCAATATTCTGGTTCTGGCACATCGGGCAACGCAGCTCGTGACCCAGCTGATAGTAACGCTGGCGCTGTTCTTCGCTGTCAAACTCAAAAATATCAACTGCGGCAAACGCCAGACCGGTGCCGAGCAAGAGCACGGCGGCTAACAGAAAGCGCATCATTGCTCCTCCAGCAGGGCGTAATAACGCGGCCCCAGCTCGTTTTCCCAGACTCGGTCATCCACCACGCCAATAAACTTGTAGCGGATTACCCCGTCAGCATCGATAAGAAAGGTTTCCGGCGCGCCATAGACGCCCAGTTCGATGCCCAGCCGACCATCCTTATCGACCACGTTTTCCTGGTAAGGGTCATGAAACTCCTGCAGCCAGCGACGCGCAGCCGCATTGTCATCCTTGTAGTTGATACCGTGGATGACTACGCCCTCACGGGCCAGACGGTTCAGATAAGGATGCTCAACCCGACAGGCAACACACCAGGTGCCCCAGACGTTGACCAGCGCCGGCCCTTTCAGGTCAGTCGCGGTCAACAAGCGCTCATCATCCTCCACTGCCGGCAAGCTAAAGGTGGGCAGTGGCTTGCCGATCAGCGCCGAAGGCAGTGTATCGTCATCCATAAACAATCCCTTGAACAGAAACACTGACATGCCCAGAAAAACCACCAGGGGCAGCAACATCAATCCTCTGTGCATCAGCTTGCCTCCACTGTTGACTTGGCAGAGCGCCCTCGACGGGCTTTCAGGCGGTAACGTTTGTCACTGGCCGAGAGCAAGCCGCCAACTACCATGAACAGACCACCCAGCCAGATCCAGCGCACAAAGGGCTTGATATGCACCCGCATGGCCCAGACCTCATCGCCCAGTGGCTCACCCATGGCGACAAAAAGGTCACGGGTAAAGCCAGCGTGAATGGCGGCTTCGGTCATCATCTGGTTCTGTACGGTGTAGAACCGCTTTTCCGGACGCATCTGAGTAATCTGTCGATCACCCTTGTAGACATTCAGCACCGCAACATCCGACTGCCAGTTGGACGCAAAACGGGGTTCAGTACCCTGATACTCGAAACGGTAGCTGCCCAGGGTCACCGAGTCACCCGGCGCCATACGCAGGTCACGTTGACTGTCGAACAGGCTGGCACCGACCACACCCACCGCACACACGGCCATACCGATGTGCGACAGGGTCATGCCCCAGTAGCTGCGCGGCAGGCCACGCATGCCCGGCCACCAGCCCTTGTGCCGGACCTTGTTGTGCATATCCTTGATACTGATGCCAACCACCCAGATCACCAGCAGCATCATGCTGCCGACCGCAAAGTGGTGATCACCGATCCACAACGCGGTAATCACCGCGCCAATAGCCGAGAGCGCCAGAACCCACTTGATCTGCCCCCACAGCCAGCGTACCGGCGTATCTTTCCAGCGACTCAGCATGCCAATACCCATGGCCGCCATCAGCAGCGCCATCAAGGGCACAAAGAGCGCGTTGTAATAGGGCGGGCCCACCGAGACAATGGCACCGGTCATGGCGTCCAGCGCCAACGGGTAGAGTGTACCAAGCAGGATCATCAGGGTGGACACCACCAGGATCACGTTATTGACCAGCAGGAAAGTCTCCCGCGACCACAGGTCAAAACCGATCTTGCTTTTCACCACCGGGGCGCGCACCGCATAAAGCAGCAACGAACCGCCGACGACCAGCAACAGGAAGCCGAGAATAAAGACCCCCCGCTCCGGGTCGGTAGCAAAGGCATGCACCGAGGTCAGTACGCCCGAGCGCACCAGGAAGGTACCCAGCAGACTGAGCGAAAAAGCGGCAATGGCCAGCAAGACCGTCCAGCTTTTGAACACCCCGCGCTTCTCGGTAACCGCTAGCGAATGCAAGAGCGCCGTGCCCACCAGCCAGGGCATAAAGGAAGCGTTTTCAACCGGGTCCCAGAACCACCAGCCCCCCCAGCCAAGCTCGTAATAAGCCCACCAGGAGCCCAGGATGATACCCAGCGAGAGGAAGGACCAGGCAGCCAGGGTCCAGGGCCGAGACCAGCGGGCCCAGGCCGCATCCAGACGACCGCCAAGCAAGGCCGCAATGGCAAAGGCAAAGGCCACCGAGAAACCGACATAACCCATGTACAGGGTCGGCGGATGCACGATCAGACCGAAATCCTGCAACAGCGGATTGAGGTCGTTACCGTCAGCCGGATGGAAGGGCAACTGCCGATCAAAGGGATTGGAGGTCATCAGGGTGAACAGCAAAAAGCCGACGGTGATCATACCCATGACCGCCAGCACCCGGCTGAGCATTTCATCCGGCAGGTCACGCGAGAACACCGCTACGGCAAACCCCCAGCCAGTCAGCATCAATGCCCAGAGTACCAGCGACCCTTCATGACCAGCCCAGACCGCGCTCAGTTGGTAATACCAGGGCAAGGCCGAATTGGAGTTCAAGGCCACATAGGTAACACTGAAGTCATCGGCCAGAAAGGCATAGGTCAGACACAAATAGGCGATCAGCACAAACAGCAGCTGCCCGGCCGCCGCCGGACGTGCAAAGTTCATTGCCAGACTGTCGCCACGCCAGGCCCCATACAAGGGGATTACCGATTGCAACACGGCAATCACCAGCGCAATGATCAGTGCAACCTGACCCAATTCAGGAATCATGCAGCCTCCAGTCAATCAGTAAGAGTAGCTGGACGAGGACTTGGCCTCATCCGCCTTGGAATGGTTCACGCGCTCCATGGCCCGCTCCATCGCCTGAGCAACCTCCGGTGGCATGTATTGCTCATCATGCTTGGCGAGGACCTCATCTGCGACCAGTACGCGGTCAGCATTCAGCCGGCCGAGGGCAACAATCCCCTGCCCCTCACGAAACAGGTCGGGCAGGATGCCATTGAAGGTTACGGTCATTTCCTTGTAGCCATCGGTCAGATCGAAGGCGACGTTAAGATCCGTCTGCGAACGTACCACACTGCCATCCACCACAATACCGCCAGCCCGGATACGGGTATCGACAGGCGCCTCACCCTCGGCAATCTCACTCGGGGTGTAGAACAGGTTGATGTTCTGGCTCAGGGCCGCCAGCGCCAGGGCAACGGCAATACCCACCCCAGCCAGAATCAACAGGATTATCGATAAGCGTTTCTTGCGAACCGGATGCATCAAACGTCCTCCCGGCGACGGCGCCGTGCTGCTTCTTTAATCAGGTTTTTGCGGTCCAGCCAGGGCATGACCACATTCAACAACAAAATACCCAGGGTGATGGCATAGGAGCTCCACACGTAGACCCCATGCCCGCCCATGGCAAAAAACTCACTCAATCCAGTCATGACAAACGCTCCAGCTCGGCTTGCGCCCATCGGGTTTTGGCTTCCCGGCGCAAGACTTCATTGCGCATGCGCATCAACAGACAGACAGTGAAGAAGGCATAGAACCCCAGCACCGCCAGCAACAGGGGCAGCCACATTTCCATTGGCATGGCCGGCTTTTCTGTCCACTTGAAAGTGGCCGGCTGGTGCAGGGTGTTCCACCAGTTGACCGAATACTTGATGATCGGAATGTTGATCACGCCGACGATTGCCAGCACCGCGGTCGCCTTGGCGGCGGTGTCGCGGTTGCTGATCGCCTGCGACAGGGCAATCACCCCGAAATACAGAAACAGTAGAATCAGCATCGAGGTAAGGCGCGCATCCCAGACCCAATAGGTACCCCAGGTCGGCTTGCCCCAGATAGCGCCGGTGAGCAAGGCAACAAAGGTCATCCAGGCGCCAAAAGGCGCAGCGCAGCGCAGCGCGACATCCGCCAGCTTCATGCGCCAGACCAGCGTCACCACCCCGCACACCGCCAGCATCATATAGATCGATTGGGCCAGAAACGCAGCCGGCACGTGGATATAGATGATCCGGAAGCTATTACCCTGCTGATAGTCTTCTGGTGCAATCACCAGCCCCCAGACCAGTCCGGTCGTCAACAGCAGTGCACTGGCTCCGACAAACCAGGGCAGCCAGCGGCCGCTGATGTCGTAGAACCATTTGGGCGAACCCAATTTGTGAAAAAACGTCCACTTCATGCGTCAAAGACTCGTATTCGTGAGTTGAAAGCCTCGGGTATTCATTCCGCGACCCCGATACGCAAGCCGGCAGCAATCGCGAATGGCGCCAGCGTCAATGCCAGCACGGTCAGGCAGGCCAGCCAGAGCAGATATCCGGCAACCGGCAAGCCCTGCATGGCCGCTTCTACCGCACCAGTGCCAAGAATCAGCACCGGAATGTACAGGGGCAGAATCAACAGTGCCAGCAAAACTCCCCCGCCGCCCTTGAGACCGACCGTAAGCGCGGCGCCCACAGCGCCGAGCAGACTCAGTACCGGGGTACCCAGCAGCAGCGTCAGGCACAGCACGGGCGCCATAGCCAGCGGCAGTGACAGCATCATGCCGAAAATCGGCGCCAGTATCACCAGCGCCAGTCCGGTCAGTAACCAGTGATGCCCGACCTTGACCAGCACCATCAGAGCCAGGGGATATGGTGACAACACCCATTGCTCGAGCGAGCCGTCTTCATAATCGCTACGAAACAGACCGTCCAGCGACAACAGCGTGGCCAGCAAGGCAGCCACCCAGACCACACCCGGCGCCATCACCTGCAAGGTACCCGGCTCGGGCCCCACCGCCAGCGGAAACAGACTGATGACGATGGCAAAAAAAATCAGTGGATTGAGCATCTCACCCGGTCGCCGCCAGGCCAGCCGCCACTCACGACAGAACAATAACCAGAGAACGCGGCGCATCAAGCCACCTGCTGCAAGTCAAGCTGGCGCACCTGAGGCAGGTGATCCAGACTGTGGTGTGTCGTAATGACGACACTGCCACCGGCCTCCGCATGGGCCAGAACATGCCGCTCCAGACTGGCGACGCCGCCGCGGTCAATGGCGGTAAAGGGCTCGTCCAGAATCCATACCGGATGCGCCTGCAAATACAGCCGTGCCAAGGCCACCCGGCGCTTTTGTCCGGCCGATAACTGCTGACAGGGCACATCCTCAAAACCGCGCAGCCCCACGGCCTCAAGCGCCTGCCAGATGGCCCGGCGACTGACCGGCGTGCTCAGTGCGCATAGCCAGGCCAGATTCTCTTCTGCGGTCAGGCTGCTCTTGACCGCTGGCTCGTGGCCGATAAACAAGCGCTCGCGCTGCCAACGCTCGCGACCAGCCAGACTGTCGACCGAGGCGCCGGCGTAGTCTATCTCGCCTTCTGCCGCCGGCATCAAGCCCGCAAGAATGCGCAAAAGGCTGGTTTTACCGGTGCCATTGGGGCCGACGACTTGCAGCACTTCGCCAGGCTGAACAGCGAAATCCATCCCGCCGAACAACAGACGCTCGTCTCGCTCGCAGGTCAGATTTCTTACTGTAATCGGCTGTGCTTGCACCTGTACCCCGTTAGTGATCCCATCAGGCTGACGTATAAAGCGTCAGCACTCGCTATACTGGTTGCCCTGACACGTAAAAAACGCGCTAAGCCCTTAATTTATGTGGCTCATTATACATACAGCTCCTTTTACAGTGACCATGATTTACATCAACTTGTGACAATATGAGCTCAGATTTCAGCCTGCCGCCACTGCCGCCTAAAAGCCCGAGCCCCCTTACTACGGGCGCTCCAGCACGGCCCAACGAGAGTCTGGTGGTTGCGCTGCAGCTTGTGCGTCCGATTGCCGCAGGATTGCTGGCCAACCAGACAGCCCAGGCCGAGGTGGTCAGAAGTCAGCCCGCACCCAATGGCCAGTTCGACCTGGTCTTGCGCGTTGCGGTGCAGGACAGTCGCGGCGAGCGCAGTATACAGCTGCCGGTGCTCAGCCCCCGCGCGCTGCCCGAAGGCAGCCAGGTCAATCTGCAGCAGGTCAACCCCAACCGTTTGATGGCCGTACTGGCGCCACCACTGCCAGCGGCCGGCAGCGCAACTATTACCCGTCTGGACCCGCAGCGCTTTCCACCCAATGCCCAAGTGCAGGCGCGCGTGGTACAGCAGCAGCCGGTGAATACCGGCAACCAGTCCGGCTATGCGATACAGGCACGGATTATCAGCGAACAGGCGCCCGGACAGCTGATCAACCTGCAGAGCAACCGCCCGGCGGACGTCGGTAGCCTGATCACGGCCACCGTTGGTCAGCAGGGTGAACTGCGTGTCGCTGCCCAGCCGAATGCACAGCATCAGTTGCTCCTGCTGCAAGGGCTGCGCGAGAGTCTGCAGCGCCAGGCCAGCGGTGAACCCCTGCTGCAACGCGCCGAGCAACTGACGCAAGTTACCGGCAACCCGCCGCTCTCGCCACCCGTACAGAGCGCCATACGCCAGGTGCTGCAATATGTCAGCACTGTCCAGCAACTCAGTAGCGAAGCCGGCGTCGCCCGCGCATTGGGTGGCAGCGGCGTGTTCATGGAGGCCGGTTTGCAGCGTCTGGCGCAAGCGCTGCAACAGAGCGGCAACACGACTCCGGGCGATAGTCGCAACCCGGCCCCGGCAGCGGATAATACCCGCCTGCCCGATCTCAAGGCCTTGCTCCCGCTGCTCGGCAAACTGGCCAGCAGTAGCGAGCCGCCCCCGGGCAGCGATCTGAAAAGTGGCCTGCTGAACCTGCTGGTCACCTTGCAGCAGCAATTGCCAGCAGGCAGCCTGCGCCAGTTGCTGCAGGCGCAAAGCGCCTGGCAAGCACCCCCTCTGGTCAAGCCCGGGCTTTTTCCGTTACCCACGCGCATGCTGCAGCAACTGGGCAACACCACCGACCTGGGCAGCCTGCTTCGGTTGACCGCTGCGCTGCTGTCACGCATCCAGCATCACCAACTACAGAGCCTCGGGCAAACCCAGAGCTTTGCCGATGGCAGCAGCCAGACAGTCTGGCAACTGGAATTACCGGTCCGCGATGGCCAGCACTTCAGCCATGTGCAAATGCGTATTCAGCGCGAAGAAGAAGCGGCGAAGAAAAAGAACCAGGAAGCCAGTGTGCAATGGGAGGTGCGCCTGGCCTTCAGCCTGGATCAACTCGGTTCGCTACAGGTGATTGCGCGCTTGAGCAAAGGCACTGTCAGCAGCCAGTTCTGGGCCGAGCAGGACGGTACCTTGCAACTGATCAGGCAGGAGCTGGATTACTTGCGCCTGCGCCTCGAAAGCCAGGGACTGGAAGTCGGCAAGCTGAGTTCACACCGTGGCAGCCCACCCGAGCCCGAACAAGCGGTTCAACAACGCTGGATTGACGAGGTCACCTGATGTCCAACACACCAGCAAAAGAGGCCGTTGCCCTGGTTTATGACGGCAGCACCACGCCTACGCTAAGCGCCAAGGGCGAGGCCGATGTCGCCGAGCAGATCATTGCCCTGGCCATGGAGCATGAAGTACCGATTTACCAGAATGCAGATCTGGTACAGGTGTTGGCGAGGATGGAACTGGGCGATCAGATTCCGCCCGAGCTGTACCGCACTATCGCCGAAATCATTGCCTTTGCCTGGTATCTGAAGGGCAAGACGCCGAGTGGTTTTGTGCCGCCAGAAGAGCATGACGGCGATCTGGCAGAAGACTGAGGTGTGCCCTGAGTCGATTATGCTGATACGAAGGATGGCCCAGTCAGGCGCCAGGCTTTTGCGCCGCGTGCAGTTTGAGGACCAGTTCGGCCTCGGCGCGAGACAGACCGCAGGCCTGGGTCAGATCTTCCATGCTGGCACCCATGCCCACCAGGCGCGCCGCCTGATTGTAGGGCAAGGCCTGTGAATCCTGCTGCTCGACCTGCTGCTGGCGATCCTGCAGGCGCTTGAGCTGGTCACGCAGCACGTTGAGCTCTTCGCCCATACCAATGGTACCCTGGCGAAAACCAACCAGGCCCCGGGCCAGCTGCTCGACCCGCTGTTCAAGCGTGAGGCGTTCGGCATCCATGCGCTGCAGGTGGCGGCGCAAGACAATGGCCAACAGCACCAGCGCAGCAATCAACACGCCCAGCCCCAGCCCTGTCAGCAACATTACCCATGGCGCCATCATGGCATCAGAATCCTTGCAACTCGGCCCACTCTTCTTCGCTCATCATCTTTTCCAGATCAACCAGAATCAACAGCTCGTTGTTCTTGTTGCAGACGCCCTGGATGAACTTGGCCGACTCATCGGTACCGACATTGGGTGCGGTCTCAATCTCTGACTGACGCAGGTAAACCACCTCCGCCACACTGTCGACCAGAATACCCACCACCTGCTTGTCCGCCTCGATAATCACAATGCGGCTATTATCCGTCACTGGGGCTGAAGGCAAGCCAAAGCGCAGGCGGGTATCGATCACGGTAACCACATTGCCGCGCAGGTTGATAATACCCATCACATAGGAGGGCGCACCCGGTACCGGCGCGATATCGGTGTGCCGCAGCACTTCCTGCACCTGCATCACATTGATGCCGTAGGTTTCATTGTCGAGGCGGAAAGTAACCCACTGCAGGATCGGATCTTCCACACTCTGATTGTTGTCGTTTTTCATCGTTGTACTTCCCGCTCCAGGTTATGCGTTCATCCTAATGTGCTGGCAGTGGCTTGTCACCGCCTGACTGCTGACCATGCTGGCTAATCAGCCTCGCCAATGCTGATACATCCAGCAAGGCACACATATGTTCAATCACTGTGCCGGCCAACCAGGGCCGCTTGCCCTGCTGCGAGCGCCACTTGACCTGCTCAGGCGCAAGGCGAATCGACTGGCTGACGTCATGCACTGCCATACCCCACTCAAAGCCTTGCACCGAGATGACAAACTGCAGGCTGTCCTTCAGCTCATCCCGGTAGCGCTCGGGCATGACCCAGCGCGCGGTATCCAGCACCTTGAGGTTGCCTGACGGCGTCTTCAGCAGACCGAGAAACCAGTCCGGCTGACCAAACAGCGGAGTAATCTCGCTATCCAGCGGATAGATACTGCCCAGCGATACCAGCGGAACGGCCAGTGTCAAGCCGCCAACATCAAACAGCAGCGCCTCGAATTCGCCCTCGCGCCAGGCTTCATTTGCTACGACCTCAGGCGTCGCCGGCAGGTCAACTTCCGCCGGCGCCGAAACAGGGGGAGCTGCCGGGGCTGCAACCGGCGCGGCGGGCTCAGCAACCGCGGGCAACTCGGCTGTTTCCTGTAACGCAACCGCAGCCTCTTGCAACAGGTCATCGAGATAATGCTGCAGAGTCTGTTCCGGTATATATTCCTGCACCGGGAGACGTTTACTCATTGCCAATGTGCCTTGTTGATCATGTCTGCTCTCTGTATCGGCCGTGAAGGCATGGACATTAGCCAGACTCATGCGACGGCCACCTTGCCAGGCAGTGACTGAGCCAGCAGATAGCGCAGCAAGGCCCGGTAAGCCAGCACACCCCGCGCAGAGGCATCCAGCCGTGACGGCACGACACCCGCCAGACTGGCGTCGCGCAGCTTGGTATCAATCGGAATAAACGCCTGCCACAGGTGTGTGCCGTAATTCTGACGCAAGGTCCGCAAGGTGCTCACAGACGCCTGGGTACGCCGGTCAAACAGCGTCGGCACTATGGTGAAGGGCAATGCCTGCTTGCGCGAGCGATTGACCATATTCAGCGTGTGCACCATGCGTTCCAGGCCCTTGAGGGCAAGAAACTCGGTTTGTACCGGAATCACCAGCTGTTCGCAGGCTGCCAGCGCATTGATCATGGATACCCCAAGCAGCGGGGGACTGTCGATCAGCACAAAGTCAAAGCGATCCCATACCTGAGCCAGCGCGCGCGAGATTACCAGACCGAAGCCTCCCTGACTGGCCGACTGCCGCTCCAGTGTGGCCAGCGAGGTGCTTGAGGGCATCAGACTGATGCGCTCATGTGAGGTCTCCAGCAGTAGTGCATCGGCCAAGCCCTCAGGCACCTGCCCCTGATGCTGGAACAGATTGAAGACACTACTGGTCAGGCTGTCGGGATCATGGCCAAAATAACTGGTCATTGAGCCATGCGGGTCCAGATCAACCACCAGGACGCGCTGCCCCTGATCGGCCAACAGGCCGGCCAGAGCCACTGCTGTGGTGGTCTTGCCCACCCCCCCCTTCTGATTGGCAACTGCCCAGACTCTCATACCACCCCTCCGCGGGTTATGCGGGTTGCGCTCAGCATAAGCAAACAACAAAGTTTTGACGTCTGCCTGCAGCAGACGCAGCGATTAACAATCAATTAGCAGAAGTCATGCCAGTTTGCGAACGCGCTTCTCGCATGCTGTCGATGGGGGACTCTTCACTGCTGAACGGAGAGTGCCGCTGATCAGTGAAACGCGACACCAGCAAAACCACCCGGCGATTGGCTCGCCGCCCTGCTGCCGTCGTATTGTCAGCCACCGGCTTGTGCTCACCATAGCCTACTGCAGCGAGACGCTGCGGGTCTACGCCACCCATACTGAGCATGCGCACCACACTGGCTGCCCTGGCCGCAGACAGCTCCCAGTTGGTCGGGTAGAGACGCGAATTGATTGGCAGATTATCGGTAAAACCTTCCACGTGAATCGGGTTCTGGTAGGGCGCGAGAATGACCGCTATGCGCTCAATCAGATTGAAGGCCTCATCCAGCGGCAAGGCATCGGCGCTGGGAAACAGCAGGCTGGAGTTTAATTCGATCTCGATCCACATCTCATTGCCGCGCACCTCAAGATCGCCAGCACTGATCAGATCACCGAACGCCGAGCGCAGCGACTGGGTAATATCCTCCAGCGCCGCCTCGTTACGGCCATCGCCTTCTCCGCTGCCGCTGGCGGTAATATCGTTGACGGCGATGCCGCGTGGCACCTCATCGCCAACCTGGATCGGTTGCAGCGAGCGTTGCGGTGTCTTGAAAGCACCCATCAGGGTATCCGACAGCACCTTGTACTTGCCTTCATTGACCGAAGAAATCGAATACATAACGACAAAGAAGGCAAACAACAAGGTAATGAAGTCTGCATAGGACACCAGCCAGCGCTCATGATTCTCGTGCTCGGGCTGCATACGACGACGCATGGCCTACTCCAGGAAGCCCTCAAGCTTCATTTCAATGGCGCGCGGGTTTTCGCCTTCAGCAATGGACAACAGACCTTCCAGCAACATTTCACGATAACGCGATTGCTGCATGACCACTGACTTCAACTTGTTGGCCATGGGCAACAGGAACAGGTTGGCCAGGGCAACACCATAAATGGTCGCCACAAAAGCAACGGCAATCCCGCTGCCCAGCGCCGAGGGGTCAGCCAGGTTACCCATGACATGAATCAGCCCCATTACCGCACCAATGATACCAATAGTCGGCGAGTACCCCCCCATACTCTCATATACCTTGGCAGCCATCAGATCACGGCTTTCCTGGGTAATAAGATCAACCTCCATGATACTGCGCATAGCCTCCGGCTCGTTGCCATCAACCAGCAGGTGCAGGCCCTTGCGCACAAAGGGGTCCGGCTCCAGATCAGCCAGGATTTCCAACCCGAGCAAGCCTTCCTTGCGCGCGGTGGTGCTCCATTCAATGATGCGGACTATCCCTTCCTGCATGCGCAACTGGGGCGGCACAAAAATCCAGCGCACAATGACCAGTGAACGCTTGAAGATCGGCAGTGGCGTCTGGATAAAAGCCGCCCCCAGGGTACCGCCAATCACAATAATGGCTGCCGGGCCGTTGAGCAGCGCGCCGACGTGACCACCCTCAAGATAATTACCGCCAATAATGGCCACAAAGGCCAGAATGACGCCAATTATGCTGAGGATATCCATCAGCCCAGCTCCGCCAGATAGCGACCGATATCGTCCAGGCTGTAGATACCATCAGCCAGGTTAGCCTTGGCAATCGCCATCGGCATGCCATAAATCACGCAACTGGCTTCATCCTGCGCCCACACCTGGCTACCTGCCTGCTTGAGCATGCGCGCCCCTTCACGCCCGTCTGCTCCCATACCGGTCAACACGATCGCCAGCACCTTGTCCTGGAATGCCTTGGCCGCCGAGCCAAAGGTAACATCCACGCAGGGCTTGTAATTCAAGCGCTCATCGCCGGGCAGGATACGCACCGTGCCCCGACCATCCAGCATCATCTGCTTGCCCCCCGGTGCCAACAAGGCAGTACCGGCGCGCAAGGTGTCACCGTCTTCAGCTTCCTTGACGCGAATCTTGCACAGCTTGTCCAGGCGCTCGGCGAACGCCTTGGTAAAGGCTGCCGGCATGTGCTGTACCAGCAGTAGCGGTGCGGGGAAATTGGCTGGCAGCTGGGTAAGTACTTTCTGCAAGGCAACCGGACCACCAGTAGAGGTGCCTATGGCGACCAGTTTGTACTGACGTTTGCGTGGTGGCGGGCTGCTCGCCTGACGCGGCGCTGCAGGCTCAGTTTCCTTACGCGGTGCAGCTGGCTCATTCAGCGGCCGACGCAATCCGGCAGTCGGTGCCGGCGCTGATGGCGCTGCGGGCGCATTGCGGCTGGGGCCGCTGAGGCCCAATGAGTGCCGATTACTGCGGGCCAGCATGTGCACGCGCTCACACAGCAACTGACGCACCTTGTCCGGATTGCGCGAAATATCCTCAAAGTTCTTCGGCAGGTAGTCAGCGGCGCCGGCTTCCAGTGCATCAAGACTGACGCGGGCGCCTTCATAGGTCAGCGAGGAGAACATCAGCACCGGGGTTGGAAAGCGTTGCATGATTTCCTTGACGGCAGTAATGCCATCCATCACCGGCATTTCATAATCCATGGTGATGACGTCAGGTCGCAGTGACTGGACCTTTTCAATTGCTTCCTTGCCATTGGTAGCCGTGCCGACGACGTCGATCTGTGCGTCACCCGCAAGAATTTCCGTAACCCGGCGGCGGAAGAACCCAGAGTCATCCACCACCAGTACCTTGACCGCCATACCTTCTCCCAATCACTGTGCGGGCCGTCACAAACCGGGCCCAGAAAGCAAACTCAACCCGCAGCAGACCGCCTGGTGGACACGGCGCTATCAGCCACGACGGGCATAACGTTTGAGCAGGCCAGGAATATCCAGAATCAGTGCAATGCGCCCATCACCAGTGATGGTTGCTCCGGCCATGCCCGCGGTGCCATGCAGCATGCGGCCCAGAGGCTTGATCACGACCTCTTCCTGACCAACCAGTTGATCAACCACAAAGCCGACCTTTTGCGTACCCACTGATACTATTACCACACTGGCCGCCGAGTTGTCCGAGGTATCGTTTACCCCGGGCAGTAACCAGCGCTTGAGATAGAACAGTGGCAGCGTCTTGTCGCGGACAATGATCACTTCCTGACCATCAACGACGTTGGTGCGCGACAGGTCCAGGCTGTAAATTTCATTCACGTTGACCAGCGGCAAGGCAAAAGCCTGATCAGCCAGCATGATCATCAGAGTCGGCATGATGGCCAGTGTCAGCGGGACCTTGATGGCAATCCGCGAACCCTTGCCCTTGGTCGACTCGATATTGATCATGCCGTTGAGCTGGGAGATCTTGGTTTTCACCACATCCATGCCAACGCCGCGACCGGACACATCGGAAATCTCGGTCTTGGTCGAGAAGCCCGGTGCCAGAATCAGGTTGAAGCACTCGCTTTCGCTCAATCGCTCAGCGGCATCCTTGTCCATCATGCCTTTTTCGACCGCCTTGGCGCGCAGCACATCAGCATCCATCCCGCGGCCATCATCGGTGATGGTCAACAGAATATGATCACCTTCCTGCTCGGCAGCCAGAACCACCTTGCCGGTACGCGGCTTGCCGGCCTGCTCGCGCTCATCGGGCATTTCAATGCCATGATCAACCGAGTTGCGCACCAGGTGCACCAGCGGATCGGCCAGGGCTTCAACCAGGTTCTTGTCCAGATCGGTATCTTCACCGATCAATTCCAGGTTGATTTCCTTTTTCATGTTGCGTGCCAGGTCACGCACTACGCGGGGGAAGCGACCAAACACCTTCTTGATCGGCTGCATCCGCGTCTTCATGACAGAGGTCTGCAGGTCGGCAGTGACCACATCCAGATTACTCACCGCCTTGCTCAGCTGCTCATCGTTACTGCTGTCACCCAGGCGCACCAGACGGTTACGCACCAATACCAGCTCGCCGACCATGTTCATGATCTCGTCCAGTCGAGCGGTATCCACACGCACCGTGGCTTCCACCGCTGGCGCCTCACTGCCGCCATTGCCGGCAGCAGGCTTGGCGACAGCTTTTTTCTCGGCAGCCGCTGCCGGGGCCGGCTTGGCAGCGGGTTTCGGCGCCGGCTTGGGAGCCGCCTTGGCCGCCGGTTCAGGCTTGGCTGAAGGTGTGTCTGCAGCCGCTGGCGCAGCGCTGTCAGCTGCTTCAATACCAGGGCCCTTACCCTTGCCGTGCAATTGATCCAGCAAGGCTTCGAATTCATCATCACTGATATCATCGCCACCCGAAGCCTCGGCTGGCTTGTCGGCTGACTTTTCAGCCGCAGCGGGCGTTACCGGCGCAGCAGCGGGCGGTTTGCCACTGCCATGCAACTCGTCAAGCAGGGCCTCGAATTCATCTTCGGAGATATCGTCATTGCTGGCTGCAGTCGGCGCAGCCGGCGGCTCGGTTACTGTCGGCGGCTTGCCTGAACCATGCAGCTGATCGAGCAGCGCTTCAAACTCATCATCAGTGATTTCGTCGCTGTCCGAGGCATTGGCCGTGGCAGCCGCAGGCGCCTCGGCAGCAGAACTATCCGCGTCGCTCGGCTGATGCAGGGCATCGAGCAACTGCTCGAACTCATCATCGGTAATATCGCCTTCGGGTGAGGCTGCGGGGCTTTGATCGGCATCCGTCTCGGCGTGCTGTTCGGCGGCTGATGGCGCTGACGCAGCCTCGGCAGCCGTCTCATCCGCTGATGCCGGCTGAGCCAGCACTGACAGGGCGGCCAGCAGCTCGGGGTCAGCCGGAGTCGGCTCACGCCGCTCGCGCACTTCATCAAACATGCTGTTGACGCTGTCCAGCGCTTGCAGCACAACATCCATCAAATCGGAAGTTACCTGGCGCTCACCCTTGCGCAGGATGTCGAACACGTTTTCGGCGATATGGCAGCAGCCGACCAGGGCATCAAGCTGCAGGAAACCCGCGCCACCCTTGACCGTGTGAAAGCCACGAAAGATGGCGTTGAGCAAATCGGTATCATCCGGACGATTTTCCAGTTCAACCAGCTGCTCGGACAACTGCTCGAGGATCTCACCGGCCTCGACCAGAAAGTCCTGGAGGATTTCCTCGTCCGCATCGAAACTCATGCACCCACTCCCCTAAAATCCAAGACTGGACAGAAGGTCATCAACTTCATCCTGCCCCGACACAACGTCTTCCCTTTTATCGGCATGAATCTGCGGACCTTCACCCCCAGTAGAGGTTTTTTTCTCTTCTTGTTGTTTTTCATCGTGCTTGATGCCGGCAATACGGTCGACATGACCAGCCATGCGCACCAGACTGACCAGGCTTTCCTCGACATCATGGACCAGGGTGGTCACCCGCTTGATCACCTGCCCGGTCAGATCCTGAAAGTCCTGGGCCAGCATGATGTCGTTTAAATTACTGCTGATCTGGCCGCTGGACTGCTCCGTCTGCTCGAGGAACTCGCCCATACGGCGGTAAAGATCACGAAACTCGCCGGCAGCCATCTCGCGCCGCTGCAAACGCTGCCAGTCAGCCTTCAAGGCAGCAGCCTGCTGACCCAGCTCTGTAGCCACGGGCAGGGTGTCATCCACCAGATCCATCGTCTTGTTGGCGGCACTTTCGGTCAGCTTGACGACATAATCGAGACGATCAGAGGCATCAGCAATCTTGGAGCCTTCAGTATCCGGGTGCTGCTCGCCAAGGGCGTGACTGGTATCCAGCTGAAAGTTGACGATTGCATTGTGCAGTGCGCGGGTCAGTTGCCCGACTTCATGATAAAGGCCACGGTCACGGGCCTGATTGATGGCATGTACCACCAGGATTGCTTCACCGAACTGGCCTTGCTCCAGGTACTCGACCAACTGGCGCGCGTTATCCTTGAGCGAGTTTTCAAACTCCTGAGCGGTCGCCTGGCCGGGATCCTTAATAAACGCCATACCTGTACCCCAGTGCTTGATTATTTTGCCTGTACGCGCTCAAAAATCTTTTCGATCTTCTCTTTCAGAGCCTGGGCAGTGAAAGGTTTGACCACATAGCCATTGACGCCGGCCTGAGCCGCTTCAATGATCTGGTCGCGCTTGGCTTCTGCAGTAACCATCAGCACCGGCAGATGCTTGAGTCGCTCGTCAGCACGCACAGCGCGCAACAGATCGATACCACTCATACCCGGCATGTTCCAGTCAGTGACCAGAAAATCAAAATTGCCGCTTTGCAGCATTGGCAACGCCGAGGTGCCGTCATCGGCTTCAGCCGTGTTGGTGAACCCGAGGTCGCGCAACAGGTTCTTGATAATCCGCCTCATCGTTGAGAAATCATCAACGATGAGAATTTTCATGTTCTTGTCCAAGTCGACCTCCGTACAAACCAGGAATCTGGCGGCTAGCCTGCCCCGCCTACCTATTGTTATTGGCCAAACAAGCCGATTAATAATTCAGCCGTCAGTCTACCGGACTTGCTGCAGCAGCGCTGCCGATAGCGACGAAAATAATCCCTGCACAGTGTACAAGCCGGGCCTTCGATCAATCTCCATGCCAGCCTGACAGGCGCGCCCGCAAGCGGGCAGCCGACTGTGAGTGGAGCTGGCTGACCCGGGATTCACTGACCCCGAGCACAGCACCGATTTCTTTCAGGTTGAGCTCTTCGTCGTAATACAGCGACAGCAACAATCGTTCTCGCTCCGGCAGACTGTCGATAGCTTCCACCAGAGCGGCGCGAAAACGTTCATCACGCAGACCGTCAAAAGGGCCTTCCTCGCCCACCGACTCCGCCGGCATACCCGCCGCCAACAGGTCGTCAAAACTGAACAGACGACTCCCTGCAGTGTCGTTGAGCATGGCGTAGTAATCATCAACGCTTACGTCTAGTTCGGCCGCAACCTCGTGATCTTTAGCATCGCGACCCAAACGGGACTCCACAGCACGAATGGCATCACTGACCATGCGCGAGTTACGGTGCACCGAACGCGGCGCCCAATCGCCCTTGCGCACCTCATCCAGCATGGCGCCACGAATACGAATTCCGGCATAGGTTTCGAAGCTGGCGCCCTTGCCATGATCGAATTTGCGCGATGCTTCCAGCAGTCCGATCATGCCGGCCTGCAGCAGGTCATCGACCTGGACGCTGGCAGGCAACCGGCCCAGCAGGTGGTAGGCAATACGCTTGACCAAAGGGGCAAACTGCTCCACCAACTGATCCTGATGATTATTATGCTGCGCTCGCGTATACATCCTCACCCCGCCAGCCGATGCCATCATAAGCCTGATCCGGTCTGCTGAACCAAACGCTCCACAAAGAACTCAAGATGCCCGCGTGGGTTGGCTGGCAAGGGCCAGCCATCCACTTTCTGCGCAATACCACGGATCGCAATGGAGGCCTTGCTGCGCGGAAAGGCCTCATACACTGCTTTCTGTTTTTGTACTGCCTTGCGAACGGACTCATCGTAGGGCACGGCGCCGACATATTGCAGCGCCACATCCAGGAAACGATCAGTTACCTTGGTCAGCTTAGCAAACACCGAGCGGCCTTCCTGCGGTGTGTGCACCATGTTCGCCAGCACACGGAAGCGAGTCATACCGTGGTCACGATTGAGCAACTTGATCAATGCGTACGCATCGGTAATAGAGGTCGGCTCATCACAGACCACAACCAGAACTTCCTGGGCCGCACGTACGAAACTGACCACCGAATCACTGATGCCAGCTGCGGTATCGACAATCAGTACGTCAATATTCTGTCCGATCTCACTGAACGCCTGAATCAGGCCCGCATGTTCCTGCGGCTGCAGGTTGACCATGCGTGCCGCGCCCGAGGCGGCGGGCACAATGCGAATACCGCCTGGACCGTCAATCAACACATCGCGCAGTTCACAGGAGCCATCCAGCACATCGACCAGGGTGGCTTTGGGCTTCAGCCCCAGCAATACGTCAACATTGGCCAACCCAAGGTCAGCATCCAGCAAGACGACCCGACGCCCCATATCGGCGAGCGCCAGACTCAGGTTGACCGACACATTGGTTTTGCCGATGCCACCCTTACCACCTGTGACTGCGATAACCTGAACCGGATGATTGCTCGCCATCTTGCTGCTTACCTTAATCTGTGTTGTCTTCAACCCGCACGCTGGCTATTGAGTATACCGGCAAAAACGTCTGCCATGGTGGCGTCTGCCGGGGTTTCCTCACTGGACAGGCTAACCGCCCGGCTAACCAGCTTATGCCCTAGGGCCTGGCTGATATCGTCTGGAATACGCTGGCCATCGGCCAGATAGGCTACCGGCAAACCGACTTCCATCGCCAGCCCGAGGCCTTCACCCAGGGTAGCGGCCTCATCGACCTTGGTCAGCACACAGGCTGCCAGATTGCAGCGCTTGTAACTGTGCCAGGCCGCCTTGAGTACACGATACTGGCTAGTTGCTGGCAGTACCAGCAGAGGTTGAACCCGCGGTCCTTGCTTGGCCAGTTCATTGAGCTGGCTACGCAGTTCGGGATCATCGCCGTGCATACCGGCAGTATCGACCAGCACCAGGCGCTTGGACGAGAAATCCGCCAATACGTCACCCAGACTGTTTTGTTCATCAACCACCCGAACCGGCACATTGAGGATACGCCCCAGGGTGCGCAGCTGCTCGTGTGCGCCGATACGATAAGTATCCATGGTGACCAGCGCAACATGCTGGCTACCGTGCTTGAGCACATAGCGCGCCGCCAGCTTACCCAGGGTGGTAGTCTTGCCCGCACCGGTCGGGCCGACCAGGGCAATCACGCCGCCCTTGTCGACCAGATCACCTTCGGTGGTCGGCAGACTGTGCGCCAGATGCGCCAGCAACAGGCGCCAGGCCTGACGTTGATCACTGATGTCTGCCACCTTGGTCATCAACTGTTGCGACAAGTCCGCGGGCAATCCCAACTGGGTCAGCTTGCGCCAGAGCGCCGCCTGCTTCGGCTGCTGCTGATTGATCTGGCCCCAGGCCATGCCACCGAGCTGGACTTCCAGCAGCTGGCGCAACCCGGCCAGTTCTGCCTGCATCGCCTGCATGCCGGCGC
>JAMCWB010000005.1 GCA_023475025.1 Gammaproteobacteria bacterium | reverse complement strand
CAACAGCTTGTTCAGGACTGCCGCTTTACGTTCATTGGAATAGCGTGGCATGTGTGCATCCATACCGCCCCCTGTGATGTGGTTTCAGGCAAAACTGCCTACTGGACAACTAGGCTGACACAGGGGGTGGGCAATCGAGCAAAGGCACTCAGGCACGCAACAAGATTCTGACAAACCATGACGGCATTGCCATCACAGCGGGGCAATTAAAAACCTGGTCACGTGATGAAGGCCGAGAAGCCTTGCGCGATACACAACTGGTGTACGTCTACCACAATGTCGTCGATGCCCGTGGTGATAGCGCTGCTACAGAATCCGAGACTTTCCTGGCGGTTGAGCAAGCGATTAACGAACTCGATGAGTTGGCGCGGAAAGTAATCCTGCAGTTCAACACCAGCACTGTGTTGATTACCGCCGACCATGGCTTCCTGTTTCAGGTCAGCAAACTCGATGCGGCCGACCGCACCACGCTGGTTGAAAAACCCAGCGATACACTGAAAAGCAAAAAACGCTATGTCATTGCCGATTCACTACCCGCAAACCCGTCTCTCTGGCATGGCAGTACCAAAAATACCGCAGGGACTACATCAGATACCCATTTCTGGATCCCCAAAGGTGCCAACCGCTTCCACTTTGTCGGTGGAGCCCGCTTTGTTCACGGGGGTGCCATGCCGCAGGAGATTGTTGTCCCGGTGGTTGTGGTACAGCAAATGCGAGGTGAAAAAGCTGAGCAGCGGAGCAAACGCAAGGTCAACATCATTTCACCCAAGTCGTCACTGCGCATGGTGAACAACATCCAGTCCTTTGACCTCATGCAAACTGAGGCCGTCAGTGAACAGGTGCTCCCTGTCACAGTCACTGTTGCTATCTACGACGGAGATCAAAGTGTTTCCAGTGAAGAGACGGTAACCTTCGACTGCGCAACGGATTTGATGAGTGAGCGTACTCGCAAGGTGAAGCTGTCTCTGTCGGGTACCGATTTTGATCGCCGGCAAGACTATTTCCTGGTCATTAAAGACAAGGATTTCAATACCGAGCTAGAGCGCTATCGCGTTACGATTGATCTTGCCTTTACCGATGACTTTTTCTGAGTACGAGAGCGCATGCTATGGATGCAACTGAGCAGAATGACCTTGACCAGCAACTCAACAGCCTGTTTGCCGGCCGGGTGGTGCGCAAAGACCTTACCAAGTTGATCAAGGAAGGTGCCAACGTACCGGTCTATGTATTGGAATACTTGCTGGGCATGTACTGCGCCAGTGATGATCCGGAAGTGATCGAGCAAGGCTTGAATAACGTCAAGACGGTACTGGCTGAAAACTATGTCCGGCCTGATGAAGCTGAAAAAGTTAAGTCACTGGTCAGGGAACGGGGTAGCTTCAAGGTCATTGACCGCGTAACCGTGCGACTCAATGAGCGCAAGGACCGTTACGAGGCCTCGTTCAGCAATCTAGGTATCAAGGATGCCGAGATTTCAGCAGGTATCGTCAAAGAAAATCAGAAGCTATTGGTTGGGGGTATCTGGGTCATCGCCACCCTCAGCTACTTCCACGAAGAAGGCCAGACTGGCTCGCCCTTCGGTGTCAATCTGCTGAAGCCAATCCAAATGCCCAACATGAACATGCAAGAGCTGTTCGACGGGCGTAGCGGCATGAGCACAGAGAGCTGGCGCCACACATTGATTCGTTCCATTGGTATGGAACCTTCAACACTCGACACGGATGTTCAGTGGCATCTGTTAGCCAGGATGATTCCCTTTGTCGAAAACAACTACAACGTGTGCGAGTTAGGGCCACGCGGCACAGGTAAAAGCCACATCTACAAAGAGTGCTCGCCTAACAGCATTCTAGTGTCCGGCGGCCAGACGACAGTAGCCAACCTCTTCTACAACATGAGTTCTCGTCGCATCGGGCTCGTCGGCCTCTGGGACTTGGTCGCCTTTGATGAGGTGGCAGGGATCAATTTCAAGGACAAGGATGGCGTTCAGATCATGAAAGACTACATGGCCTCAGGCTCCTTTGCCCGCGGCCGTGAGCAGATGGAGGCAAATGCATCCATGGTCTTCGTTGGCAATATCAACCAAAGCGTTGAGTCGCTGGTGAAAACCAGTCACTTGCTGGCGCCCTTCCCCGACCAGATGATTGATTCCGCCTTCTTTGACCGCTTCCATGCCTACATTCCTGGCTGGGAAATCCCCAAGATGCGTCCAGAGTTTTTTACCAATCGCTACGGGCTGATTGTTGATTACCTGGCAGAATTCTTCCGTGAGATGCGCAAGCGCAGCTTTGCTGATGCCCTGGATAAGTACTTTAGGCTGGGTAGCAACCTTAACCAGCGCGATGTGATCGCTGTACGCAAAACCGTATCAGGCCTGCTCAAACTGCTTTATCCACATGGCGGCTTTGATAAGGAAGCCGTTCGCGAGTGTCTTGAGTACGCCCTGCAGGTACGTCGCCGGATCAAAGAGCAGCTGAAGAAAATCGGCGGGATGGAGTTCTACGATGTGCACTTCAGCTATATCGATAAGGACTCGATGGAGGAGCATTTTGTCACCGTAAAAGAGCAAGGTGGCGGCTCGCTGATTCCTGAAGGCCCAGGTAAACCCGGCTTTATTCACACCATCGGGTTGAGCAGCAAAGGCATGCCAGGCCTTTATCGTCTGGAATTGCAGGTAACAAAAGGCAGCGGCAAACTGGCCACATCCGGCTTATGGAACTCAAGCTCAGCCAAAGAGCAGGTCAAGATTGCCTTTGACTACTTCAAAGCCAATGCCTCGCGCATTAGCGCATCAGCCAAAGTAATGGACCATGACTTCCATCTGCATGTCGTCGAGCTGCAAAACACAGGCCCACTAACCCACATGGCCTTGAGCAGCCTGGTCGCCTTTGCCTCCGGCCTGCTTGGCAAGCCCGCCCAGGGGCAGATGGTTGTGTTGGGTGATATGAGTCTGGGTGGCAGCGTAACGCCCGTGGAAAGCATCGCAGAGTGCCTGCAGGTTGCTTTCGACGCAGGAGGAAAGCGTGTCGCCTTGCCGATGACCAGCGCCAAAGATATTCCAAGCATACCGGCTGAGCTATTCACTAAGTTCCAGACCAGCTTTTACGCAGATCCGGTGGATGCCGTGATTAAAGCGCTTGGGGTGGATTAAAACCTGAGTTCATACGTTGTTTAAGCCTTCTAAGGTAGCGCTGGACCGGGACACCCTGACGCCCTGGATTATGCGTTATCTGTTCGCCCGATAGGGTCAAGCTGCCTACTGGCGCCCAGCGAGAACGTTCGCAGGTTTTATCAGACCATTGGCAATCGGTGCCGGCGCATCCTCCAACAGCATAAAATCCCCCATTTCAGGGAACTGAGAGCCGCATTTGCGGCAGAAGAATACCTGAGGATTACTGGCGTCCATCCATTTAGCGCATTAAAGCCGAGCAGAGAAAAAGACCTAGAGGCCAGACAAGAAATTGCCAGACAGTTGGGGCACGGCCGCCCATTCGTCAGCACATCGTACATAGGAGGGTACTGAATGAACTGCAAAACAATTCTGCAGCGCGTTAAGTACTCTACTGATGCGTCAAAATTAACCAAAAACCGTGACAAAAATAAGATACTGATGCTGTGCAATGTAATGGGGCAGCACTTCAGCCTCGACCAACCAGAGCAGATCCGGCTCAAACACCTGCAATACATCAAAAATCATTGGCTGATTCATCAGGGATTTTCACAATCAACCAATGATCGATACATCCGCACCATGCGGCTGATTATCGATGCGCTGGGACGCAAGCAGCATTGGTCAAAGCCCCTTGGGCTAGAAAAAGACGTTAGCAAAGGGGGGCGACCAACAGTATCTAGAGTAACTCACACCAGATCGGTGTATTACAGCCGAAACCAAAGGCGTGCCTCTTGTCGATAGTCGACCAGAGGCTCTCAGTCAGTGTCGACAACTGGTCGTCCAGACATAATACCAATCGACTCCATCTGGCGACCACGGCGTCGTGCAACATCAACCCATCGCCGCTGGTTCGCCGAAACAGTACCATCGAAATGTCGCGCGCTTTCCAGAAATCAGCTGCGAGGCGATGGCGTTCGTCATTGCTGTTCATGTCGGACTCCTGGTGGCTGAATTTCAAAAATTGATTTAACAGCTTGGAAATATATATGGCCGGTAACCGTCCGGTAATCACACCTTGAGGCTGGCAACGGTACGTTCAGGATAGTGTCCACTTATTCTTTAGTGGACACTTATCATGAACACGCCAAGCTCAGCCAAGCCCGCACCGAAGCGTCGCCGCTTCACGTCAGACTTCAAAGCCTCTATCGTTGCTGCCTGCCTGAAACCTGGGGTCTCTGTATCGCGCATTGCACTGGATAACCGTTTGAACGCCAATATGGTCCGCCGGTGGATGCGAGAATCACAGCGCAGCGATACTCGTTTTTCAACACCGGCATTTGTGCCGGTAAAGCTGCCAGTACCTGCCTTGTCATCGGATACCCGTTCGCTTATTGCTATCCGCATTGAAATACCCCGCACGGGTGGTGCCGTTGTCGTTGAGTGGCCTGCTGAGCAGGCACACCAATGCGCAACCTTACTGCGTGATCTGCTGCGATGATCCGTATCGACGAAATCTGGTTGGCAACCGAGCCGCTGGATATGCGTGCCGGCCCGGACAAAGCCTTGGCTCGCGTTATTGCTGTGTTCGGGGCGGCCAGACCGCACTGTGCTTATCTTTTTGCCAACAAGCGCGGTAATCGGATGAAGGTCCTGGTGCATGATGGTCTGGGTATCTGGTTGTGCGCCAGACGCCTGAACCGGGGTAAGTTCCAGTGGGCCGACACCTGGCGCGGTGACCGGGTAAATCTGACCAATGAACAGCTAATGGCACTGGCTCAAGGACTGCCTTGGCAGCGCATTGGTGACGCCGGCATCATCTCGGTACTTTAAGCACAGTCTGCTGCCAAGCGCCATAACCTGAAGGGTGTATGCACAGCCAACTGCGGGTTAGGCATACTACCTTCATGACACAGCAGCCCGACCTCAATCAGCTATCTGCCGAACAACTCCGCACTCTGGCGGCCCAGTTGATGGCGTCTCTGGCGGCTAAGGATCGGGCGCTGACGCACAGTACTGCGCTGAACGACAAACTGACCCACGAACTCGCGATCCTCAAGCGCCACAAGTATGCTCGGCGCAGTGAGCAGTTCTCTGCGGTGCAAGGCTTATTGCTTGACGAGCTGGTGGACAGCGACTTGGCCGCTATCGAGGTCGAGCAGGCCTGGAAATCCCGCGCTCCACCTTGGCCGAATGGGTCGGTACCTGCGGCGTCCAGCTGCAACCGCTGGTGGAAGCGCTGCGGCATGAACTTCTCCAGCATCCGGTGCTCATGCCGATGAAACACCGGTCAGCATGTTGACCAACTTGCCAGTTTGGCAGAGGTTGCCAGCCACCATCGTTGAGACAATAGATATCGAAGGCTCGGTGTGCCTAATCACCCAAGTCACAAACCGAAGGCCTTGACATACATAGGCGAGGAAAGTCCAGCGGACAATGCAAGCACATCATTGCTAATCAGTGTACCAGCCCACCAGTACCAAATACCGCCCTACTCGCCTTATTGCAGCTGTTTTCGGCTCGATCTGCTGAGTAACCGGATTTCGCCACATGTAACTGAACTCGCCCGAATCCTGGTCCTGCATCTGCTCAACCACGGGGCCACCAAGTGGATTACCGGCATTGTCCTTGACGGTTTCAAACTGAGACCCGACCAGGCCACGGTTATAGCCATGCGCAACAAAGCGACGTGTTTCGTTATCTACCACCACCGGATAGATATCATCTTGATAGAACTGACTGTCAAGCTGGTTAATCTGTTCGATGGTCAGCGCCGGATTATCATGCAATGCGGCGACTACCCGCTCCATCATATTCAGTGCATTAGCCCTGTCTGCACGAGGCATGTAATAGCCCACCGCCAGGATGTGACCGTTCATTGGCTGATAAAAGGCTTTCTTGCGTTCTACACGCCCAAGACGCCAGTTGATCCAGCGATACTCGCCTACCTGAATGCCTTCAGTGCGAGGGGCCTGGAGTATGGATTGAAAACCGGCCCGTAACTGATCATCCAGAAGAGGCGCGATATTGCGTCCAATCAATACTCTAGAGGGGCCACCACTTGCTTGCATGACACCGTCACGGCTAACGACAAATACATACAAATCATCCTCAGTAAATGGACCTAATCTACTGAAGGCCGCAAAGCTGCGTTCCCCCTCTTCCTGATAGTAAGCCACTGCACGCTCAAGTAGTGCCGTTGCGCGGCTTTCTTGCTCTGCATACGGGTTTGCCCAGGCATTACCGATAACGGCGAGCATGATGAATAAAGAAATACGAGTAACTATGGGCATAGGGGCTCTCGGCGTGGCGACGGCAGGGGTTGATCAAAAAGCGATCATCATTGAGCCTACAAGCCCCAACCGTCGCGCGCCTCGTCCAGTTGGACGACGTATGGAAAGATACACCCTGCTATTAAGGCGAATACAAAAAGGCCTGAATGGCTTCCACAAATTCAGATCTGGCTGCGCACTCGGCAAAACTGGCTTGCTCGGCCTGCAATTGTTCAGCCAGCTGCACGTCTTGTGAAAGCGCAAAGATCTTGCGAGTAGCGAGTAATACATGCGGGTACCTGGAAGACAAGTTTGAGACCCACTCAGCCAGACTTAGCTCAAACTCGTTTTCCGATACCACCGCCGTCACCAAGCCGGCATCCAGCGCCTGCACAGCATCGAGACGTTTCCCCAGCAAAGCCATCTCCAGTGCTCGCTGCTGACCGATTTTGCGTGGCAGCGTCCAGCTCAGTCCCAAATCAGGCGTGGTAGCAATATCAGCATAAGCATAAACAAACTTGGCGCGCTCACTGGCCAAAACCAGGTCAGCGCAAGCAACTATGCTGAGCCCAGCACCCGCTGCGGCACCTTGAACAGCGGCAACAACAACCCAGGGCCCACCGTGCAGCAGCCGAATGCACGCATGCATAGGCTCGATAATTGCGGTGACGTTAGCAACAGGGTCCGCAGCCAAAGCATGAAGGTCTCCCCCGGCCATAAAAGCCTTACCCTGACCGCGAATGACCAGAATTCTTATCTGCTCATAGCCCAGCAGCATCTCCAGCGCCTGCAGACATTCTCTGGCCATAACCGGCGTGAGCGCATTCAGCGCTTTGCAGTTGGTAAAAAATAACATAGCGCAGGCACCAGTTAGCTCAACGCTTACCTGTTGACCAGAGTACACTTTAGTCACGGACCCAACCCTCTCGCGCAAAAGCAAACGGCCAGCCATCAAGGCCGGCCGTTGCAGCGAACAATAGACACATTCAGCGCTTGTCTACTACCACAAACTCGCGCAGCTCTTTCATTTCCGCGGGCACATCAGCCTCGTCCATGAAGAATTGCTCATACCATTCGCGCAGCTGATAAATTGGGCCGTCGCCCTCAGCCAATACCGGGAAGTCAACGCGGCGCTTGTTACTCCAGATATCAACGTCCTGATAGAAAGAGGTACGGTTTTGCTGTACGTAATCAAGTGCCAACTGCTTGTTTTGCTCTTCCGTCCAACCAGGCACCTTTTTCACCAAAACACCAAAACGCAGTTCAAAGCGATTCGGCGCAACAGGCACATGGCAGTTCAGCAGAATGCTCTCTACTTTCAAGCCCTCGTATTCGGCGCTCATCCGTGTGAAGTGCGTGGCTGGCCCGTAATACGCAGAATCTGCAACCAGGTCACCACCCAGGCGCTCGGAGTCACCGTGGAACAACTGAGTGCCGATATGCTCTTTGAAAGAGTTATGGAAGTACTTGGTCGGCGCGCCGTGAACAGGACCAAAATGCTGAGCATCGACCAGATTATCAACCAGTTCGCGAGGATTGGTATCAATGTACATCAGGTCCATGTGCCAATCACTGTCCCACTCATCACTATCAATCTCTGGGAAATACGGAATCTCAACGCCCTCAGCAGGCGGCTTTCCTTCCGGGTTATTCCACACAAAGAACAGATTATTGACTTCACAGGTTAACCACTTGCGGGTCTTGGCCTTGGGCGGAATACGTTTGCAGTAGGGAATGTCCGAACAGCGGCCACTTGCGTCAAAAGCCCAGTGATGGAAAGGACACACCACGCTGCCATTGACGATCTCACCCTGGGACAAATCCGCACCCATGTGCGGGCAGTACGCATCCAGAACCGCAATTTCGCCCTGGTCGTTGGCAAAAGCGACCAAACGAGTACCAAAAATATTCAACGTATGCAGCTTGCCGTCGCGAAACTCTTTGCTTTCGCCGATACAGTGCCAGCCGCGCGCATAGCGGTATTCAGCAGTCTCATTAACCGCTTTAATATCAATCATCTGCGTCATCTTCAGATCCTCATTGAGCGTTGTTATCTTTCTAGGCATGGCTCGGTCCAGCCGTCATTGTCTGCGCCAGAACCTTTATGTCAGGGCTTGACCTGTCGGATCATTCTGTCCGATACAGGTCATCATCCCGCCGCTCAAAAAAGGCTTCATCCCCCAGTTGGACTAGACCAGGGTGTAACAATCTGTTGCTCAAGTGCAAAGGGCTGCGCATGAATAGTGCGCTTTTGAAATTCTCCGGCACGATCGTCACATGCCAACCAGGCAAGAACCTGGGCTGGTACCTCAGGGGGAGCAGAGCCGGCGCCTAGAGCTTGGATCCCTTGATCACCAATAGTGGCTCTTAATGCCTCTGTAGTAACCACACCCGGATTAACGGTATAGGCTCGAATGCCCCGCTTACCCCATTCAGCCTTGATCACACCCGACAGCCTCGACACTGCAGCCTTTCCAGCACCATAGGCATAGCCCCAGCCTCCGCGATCAGCAGATACGGGAGGATTTGATTCTCCTGCACCGGAAGTGATATTGATGACCACCCCGCTGCCACGCGCCTGCATATGGTCACCAATAAATCGTGTCAGCAAAAAAGGAGAAACAAGATAGGCTTGTGCAACTCGCTCGAGGGTTTCAACGGTCAAATCCTTTAATAGCGCATTCAAGTCCTTGCCTTGATAAACGGCATTATTGATCAACACATCAACCTGACCCGCCAAATTTAGCGCCTGCTCTCCGGCTTGCTGCACTGACTCGCTGTCTAACAGATCCATAGGCAGGCACCAGACTTTACGCCCCAGCTCTCGCACTTCATTGGCTACGGTTTCAAGGCTGCCGGGCAGTGGATTTCCGTTGGCATCAGTCAGACTATGCTCGGCTTTTAACGCACTGTTATCGGCACGGGCAGTCAGCACAAGATCATACCCTTTGGCAGCAAACGCCAAGGCGGCGGCACGCCCGATGCCACGGCTGGCACCTGTAATCAAAGCAACTTTTTTCATAACCAAGTCCTGAAGAAACCAGCTCTCAGCATGGCTGGGAGCAAGGCCAGGGGCATCGTTAAAATGGACCAGATCAAAGTTTGGCTTGCCTGAGCTGAGTGTTCAGCTCAGGCAACTTTGGACTTAACGGTTAATGTGCGTGAAGGGGTCTGAGCAAATGCTTGGGGGGCGGTGGGTAGAGGCTTTCCAGGGGAGACAAATCACTTTGCCCCAGTGCAACAACACTATTAAGCATAACCCGCACCAACTCAGCTTGCCGCCGGACACCTGTCTTAGAAAAAATCGAACGTAGGTGCGCTCTAGCCGTATTTCGCATAATGCCCAGATTTTCTGCTGCCTCTTCCAGGGACAGCCCATTTGCCAGCTCCAGAGCCAGTGCAGTTTCTGCCGGGGTAAAGTGGAAAAGCTCCTTGGCAATGCGGTTATCAACCTGAGCGCGTCCAACCGCATCACGAATATAGATCACTACAGCCGGCTCACCCTTACCTTCCGCCCACTGGGTAACCGGTACCGGTTCAACGACAACACCCAGGCTGACGTCTCCAGATGGGCGCGAAATGGACAGCGCATCGCGGTTAGGCATTTCACCACCCTGATGCACTTCTGCAGCCAGCCTGATAAGACGGTGTAGCTCCCGGTTATCACTAGGGTATGTTGCTTCCAGCCGACCACCAACCATTTTCAGGCCATCAGCCGACTCCAGCATGGAGTGCGCCACATCATTGAGTTGCAAAACACTGCCATTGGCATCCAGTACCAGTGTCGCGACAGATAAACGATTGATCGCTTGCGCATACAGACTACCCAGGGAGCGGGTTCGCCCAAGCAGGTTATGAACATGCAAACTGCGGCGCAGGTGTGGCAGTAATCGAGTGCAAAGATATTTTTCTTCAGCACTGAAATCGGGTGTTTTGTGCGGACGGGTTATGCGAAAGCGCAGGACGCCTGATTCCGGCGTCGAGATATCCGCACCCATGACATGGTAAACATCCTGATGCTGGATATATTCCTGGTAATAGCTTGAAGCGCGCCATTCTTCATCCGTCATTACATCCGAGACAGTAAACACTTGATCAACAGGTTGATTACTGAACAGAGTTTCTTTCTGGTGATAGGTAAAGTAGGTAACCTGCCCGCTTCCCTCAAGGTTTCCTGAAACCAGCATCAAACCTATGTCTTCCACGCCGGGCAGACGCAGAATAAGGGTAACGTAATTCGCCTTGAACAGGTCCCGCAGCTGGTCCAGCGCTGTTGAAAGGGCATCGTCATCAAGCGCACCGTCATGAATGGCGCCAACAACACGATCATAGTCATCAAGGGCAATGATACGCTCACTGGCAAAGGCCAGCTGAGCCTGGTTTGTTTTTATCGTCATACAACGCAACCTCGCATTCCGGCTCGTGTCCGGCTTTTTATGCTTATTAGTGTGGTTGCCACCGTCCATGATCGGCTCATCCACAGTACCTGATTACAGGTGTGTTACAAGATATATTCCTTTGTGTGATAGGCGTATCGACTAATGGTTTATACACCTATTTATCCTGATTCAAATTGTCCTCATCAACGGGCTCGCTCTGCGCCTCATCTGCCAGACTGACAACACTATTGAGCATGATGCGGACCAGCTCGGTCTGACGGCGTACACCTGTTTTTGAAAAAATGGCACGCAGGTGAGCACGCGCAGTATTTCTTCGCACCCCCAGGGAATTAGCTGCTTCCTCCAAAGACAGCCCATTGGCTAGCTCCATGGCCAGAGCGGATTCAGAAGGCGTAAAACCAAATACCTGACGCGTCATGGCGGCACTGAGCAATGATTTACCCACCGCATCTCTTACGTACACAACCACACTGGGCTGACCCTTGCCGTCGGCCCATTCGTGCTGCGGAACGGGCTCAACAACCAGCCCTAAGCTGACCTGGCCAGACGGGCGAGAGACCGATAGAGCCTCCGCCAAGGTGGGACGCTTTTCTTCTACAGAATGGATGGCGGAACGAATGGCCTGATACAGGCGCTTGTTATCGCCTGGATAGGTTGCTTCAAGGCGCCCACCAACCATTTTCAGACCATCCGCACTATCCAGCATCTCACGGGCAATACGATTGCTTTCCATGATGCGGCCGGTTTCATCAAGAACCAGTGTGGCAATGGATAGACGGCTGATAGCTTGAGAATAAAGGGTGTTCAGTGATTCGTTACGCCCGAGCAAGTTATGGATATGCAAAACCCGGCGCAAGTGAGGAATCAAGCTGGCACAGAGCATTTGATCCTGAGTAGAAAAGTCCTCGGCCGACTCAGGCCGCGTTACCCGAAAGCGAAAAACCCCGCCACATGAAGGCGAAATGTCCGCCCCCATGACGTGGAAAACTTCCTGTGGTTGACAATACTTCTGATAGTAAAGAGATTCCCGCCACTGACTGTAAGGCATGATATCAGCAACGGTAAAAACCTGGTTCAGCGGACAGTTAACGAAGGGCGTTTGCGTATGAGGGTAGGCCACATAACTAATGCGGCCTTCATTGGCAAAGTTTCCCGCCACTACCATCAAACCCTTTTCGCCCTCTTCCGGGGTACGCAGTATCAAAGTCACAAAGTTGGCTTTGAAAAGCTCACGCATACGCCCCAGGCATCGACTCCAGCTATGATCATCGATGGCAGCATCATACAGCTCTGCCAACAAGTCATCGTAGGCATCAAGTGACAAGCCGTATAACTGCTTTTCACCCATAGTCATAATCACTTACTGGCTTACTGAGCCGGCTGTCGCCGGAGCTTTAGCCGTGAACTTGACCAAGGGCTTGCTGCGATTGAACCAGGCGGCCAATCCTGGCAACAAGAAGATCGCACCAAATACATTCACCAGGAACATAAAGGCCAGCAAGATCCCCATGTCTGCCTGGAACTTGAGCGGAGCAAAAACCCAGGTGCCAACACCCACTGACATGGTAAAGGCAGTAAACAGGGCCGCAGTACCGCGTTGGCACATTGCCTCATAAAAGGCCATGCGTACGTCTTTACCCAATGCCAGCTCATGCTGCATCCGTTCGTACAGGTAAATGCCGTAGTCAACGCCAACACCCACACCAAGAGCCATTACCGGCAGAGTCGCTACCTTCAGGCCAATACCAAATAGCGCCATAACCGCACTGCACAATGTCGCCACAATCGCCAACGGCGTTAGGATGCACAGTACTGCGCGGCCAGAACGGAAGGTCAGCCAGCAGAACAAAGCAACGGCAAAGAGCAAGGAACCATGCATTTGTGCCTCTGCCTGCTGTACCGCTTCATTTGAGGCAGCCATCACACCGACGTTACCACCGGCCAGCAGAAACTCGACCTTGGGTTCATCGATGCGCGCAATGATGCGCTCAACTTGATCGACCACATGGGCAATGGTGTCGCCCTCATGATCACTCAGGAACAACAGCACCTGCATGGTCTGACAACCATCAACTACCAGACCATGCGATTCGGAATATGCACGCGAGCCGGCCATCAGACCCCGTGAAGATCCAGGAATAGCTGACCAGCGCGGATTGCCCTCGTTATTACCGGCAATAGAGACCTTGCCCATTCCAGCAACGCTTTGCACCGAGTTGACACCACGAATACTGCGCGCATGAAAGTCCAGTTCTTCAACAGCCCGCATCACGTCAGGGTCAAGGCATGCCTCATCCACATCATTTTCGATGTAGATGGCCAACACATCCAGACCGATAGAGTAGCTTTCGGAAATCCGTAAATTATCCTGGTTATAGCGCGCTGACTCACGCAGCTCAGGCGCACCAACCCCCACATCGCCGACAATGAGGTCACGGCTCTTCCAGGAGCCTGCGACCAGCAACGTCAGGCTGACGGCAAACACCACCAAAGCCGGCCCCGGGGTAGCCAGAACAGACAAGCGCCACCAGAGTTTGTGCTTTTCACCCTTGTGCGCCTCATTATCTGCAAAGGCACGGCGATCAAGCTTGAGATACGAAATAATGATCGGCAGCATCATCTTATTGGTGAAGATCATTAAAAGACCGCCAATACACGCCGTAATACCCAGCTCGCGCACAATGGGAATATCGATCAGCATGATCACGCCAAAACCGAGCGCGTTAGTCAGTAGCGCCAATGCGCCCGGAATAAAGATTTTGCAGAATGCACTCTTGGCCGCACTGTATGAATCCAGCCCGGCAAAAATATCCTGCTTCCAGGCATTGGTCATCTGAACTGCATGGGACACACCAATGGAGAAGATCAGAAAGGGCACCAAAATCGACATCGGGTCAATACCCATGCCAATCAGCGGCAAAGTACCCAGAAGCCAGATAACAGGAACCAGCGCTACCAGCAAGGCCACAACCGTTTGCACGACTGAGCGCGAATAAAACCAGAGCATTAATGCAGTGATGGCAAACGCGATGGCAAAGAAGCCCATTACCGCAAACAAACCATCAATCACATCACCGACCAGTTTAGAGAAACCGACAATATCAATCTCGATATTCTCATTTTCAAACCGGGCTCGAATATCTTCCAGTTGCTCAGCAATCTCGACATAGGAAATTCGCTCACCGGTATCCGGATTGAACTCCTGCAACTCGGCATTGACGATGGCGGCGGTCAAGTCATTGGCAACCAGACGGCCAACCTCACCCGAGCGGGCTGCATTGCTGCGCACTTGCTCAAGATCTTCCGGTGTTCCACTAAAATGCGGCGGAATAACAACATCGCCTACAAAACCATCCTCGGAGATCTCTACATAGCGCACATCAGGCGTAAACAGCGACCTGACACTCGCGCGCCGCACTCCCGGAATGAAAAAGACCTCATCGGTAACCTGGCGCAAAACATCCAGAAATTCAGGGTTATAAATATCGCCCTCACCCATCCAGTTGACACTGACGAGAATGGTGTTGGCACCACTGAAGGTTTCACTGTAATGGAGATAGTTCTCCATAAAGGGGTGACTGATCGGAATCTGCTTATTGAAACCGGGGTCCAGGCGGATTTGTGTAGCACTAAAACCCAATGCCACAGTTATAAGAACAAACAGGGCCAGAAAGGCTTTGCGATGCCCCATGAGCAGGTCAGCAAAGCCTTCAACCCAACGATCCACCAGACGAACTTGCTTGGTCATGACCACCCCTTATCGACCGAGAACTGCGAGATAGTTTTGTTCTTGCTGCAACAAGCCACGCTGGCCAGCAACGAAGAGTTCATCACCCGGCAAAATAACGGCTGATGTCAGCGTACCTAACCCGCGCAGGAAGCCCAGCTCACCCAGTTCACCAGCACGAGAAATATTGACGAAGGCGCCACCTGTACCAACGATAACGATGCCGTCGGCTTCTTCAGCATGACCGTAAAGCGGGAGGCGATGAGGCAATTCGATCTGGGCCCAGGATTCACCGTCGTCGTGGGTGACAAACACATGACCACGCATGCCATAGGTAACCCAGGTGCTATCCTGAAGGTGAGCAATGCCAAACAAGGAACCGCGATAGAAAGGCTCAATACGATCCCAGTCCTGCCCGTGGTTATCACTGCGCAGTACCAGGCCCATCTCACCCACCATCATCTGCAAGCGGTCTTGGTCACCAGCAAAGTCATTCAGGTGCTCGCCGTGAATATCCAGCTCCAACTCTTCCCAGCTGAGCCCGGCATCAAATGAACGCAGGAAGCGACCAAAACTGCCATAGGCAAATATCGACGTACCGTCAGCAGACCAGGTACCCAGAAGAGGGTCACCGCTTTCTTCTGAATGCAGAATTTTCGTCCAGGACTCACCCGCATCTTCGCTGCGAAGAAGCACCCCATCGTGACCTACCACCAGAAGCAAACCACCACCATACGAGCTGATACCAGTCAATGTCACCGGCAGCTCGCGATCGCTATGGATCTTCTTCCAGGTATCGCCCATATCCTCACTGAGAATAATGGTGCCGCGCTCACCGACCGCAACCAGACGATCATCAAAACGGACAAGATCATTGATTTGGACTTTTCCCAGGTCCATATTTAGATCCTGCATGCCCTGGTCGCTTCGCGGTGAAAAAGCGAAAACAACCAGGGCAGCAACAACAAGACAGAATGAATAGCTGATCAGTTTGCTCATGGTGCATTCCGGACTGAGGCGCTCCTGAAGGAGCACAGCATTGTTCTTATTTGTCTGCCTTAACGTCGCACGGATGAGACAAATCAATGCTCAGCAGACCCTGAGCTGATCTTCAGCCAGAGCGCTACCGGGAACATCGTCCAAATGGCTTACGTTGCTACTAATGGGAAGGGAAACACCGGAACAGAGCGTTCCTGATAGGGCAATAGTGATTTTTAACGATTAAAACGCAACAGGCCCGCTGAGAGCGGGCCTGCCATGGCACAGAAAATGACTGGTCAGTCAAGTTCAAACAAACCAGCAGCGCCCATACCGCCACCAATACACATAGAAATGACTGCATAGCGCACGCCGCGCCGACGCCCCTCGAGCAGTGCATGCCCAACCATACGCGCACCACTCATGCCAAAGGGGTGACCAATAGAAATAGCCCCGCCGTTGACGTTGAGACGGTCATTGGGGATCTTCAGCTTATCGCGGCAATAGAGTACCTGACTGGCAAAGGCTTCGTTGATTTCCCACAAGCCGATGTCATCCACGCTCAGGTTAAAGCGTTGCAACAGCTTGGGAATAGCAAACACAGGACCAATACCCATTTCATCAGGTTCACAGCCGGCCACCGCGATGCCGCGATAAGTACCTAATGGCTGCAAGCCATGCTTGCTGGCCTGTTCACGACTCATCAACAAGCAAGCAGCAGCGCCGTCAGAAAACTGCGAGGCGTTGCCTGCAGTAATGTGCTCACCTTCGCTAACCCACTGGCCATCTTTCCATACCGGCGGCAGGCTCTGAAGGCCCTCCAATGTGGTATCCGGCCGATTGCACTCATCACGATCGGCGACAACCTCTTTATGACCCGCAGGTTTGCGATCCTGATCAAACACCAGCTTGCTGGCTGTTAACGGAACAATTTCATCAGCAAAAAGCCCCGCTTCCTGTGCAGCTGCCGTGCGCTGCTGACTTTGCAGAGCGTACGCATCCTGGTCAGCTCGGCTGATGCCATAACGGCTGGCTACCAGTTCAGCTGTCTCGATCATCGGAATGTATGCAGTGGGCACAATGTCCATCACCGCCTCGGAGCGCGCACGGTGTGCATTCTTATGCTTGGTTTGTGTCAATGACAAGGACTCAACGCCACCGCCAATAGCCACATCCAACTCACCGGTCATGATCGCTTTCGCCGCTTCGCCAATAGCCATCAATCCTGAGGCACACATGCGATCAACAGCCATACCAGCAACACTGGTCGGCAGGCCACCCGTGTAGGCGCACAAACGGCCGATGTTATAGCCTTGGGTGCCTTGCTGCACTGCAGCACCCATGATCACATCACCCACTAATGCAGGATCAATACCCGCGCGCTCAATAACGGCACGCACTACATGCCCACCGAGCACCGGGGCTTCAGTGTCATTGAAAGAGCCACGAAATGACTTGGTCAGCGCCGTACGCGCGGTTGAAACGATAACTGCTTCTTGCATGAAAACCTCTCAGGAATCGTGATTGAAGGTGTAGCGACTGATCGTATCTACAACGCAACCGGGACGATCACTGCCCTCCACCTCGACGGATACGCGCACGACAACCTGGACTGCACCATTAGCCAGGGTTTCAACCTTGGTAATTTCACCTGCTCCCCGAATGCGAGCACCCACGCGCACAGGCGACGGGAAACGCACACGGTCACAGCCGTAATTGACGCCCATCTGTAAATTTTCTACGCACATCAATTGCGGCAGAAAAAAATTCACCAGTGACAGCGTCAGATAGCCGTGCGCAATAGTGCCGCCAAAAGGCCCTGCCTTGGCTTTTTCAGGATCAACATGAATCCATTGATGGTCGCCCGTTGCCTCAGCGAACTGGTTAACCCTGGACTGGTCAATCACCAGCCACTCAGTGACGCCAATCGACTTTCCTTCTGCGGCCTTGAGAGCCTCAGCATTACTAAAATGAAAGGTCATTCTGATAGCCCCCTCAGGCTTGTTGCGAGCTGACTGGCACAATCTCACCCGTCATGTAGCTGGAATAATCGCTGGCCAGGAACATCATCACATTAGCCACTTCCCAGCATTCAGCGCCGCGCCCATAAGCCTCCTGCGCTTCCAGTTTCTGCAGCAGCTCTTCCGGTGCTGATTTACGCAGCATGGGATGCACTGCCAGAGAAGGCGCTACCGCATTGATGCGCACATTCAAGGCCGCAGCTTCCAGTGCTGAACAACGGGTCAAGGCCATTACCCCAGCCTTGGCTGCAGCGTAGTGAGCCTGCTCTTTCTGTGCACGCCAGCCCAAAACAGAGGCATTGTTGACAATCACACCCCCCTGCTTATGTGCCTGAGCCCGCTGCAGGAAGTAACGTGTCATTCGCATGGTGCCGTTCAAGGTCACATCAATGACCTTATTCCACTCCTCATCGGGCATATCGATCAGCGCCTTACTGGTGCCAAGTCCAGCGTTATTGATCAGTACATCGATGCCAGCCAGTTGCGCTTCGGCAAAATCAATCAGGTCACGTACCTGCTGCTCATCAGTAACATTACACAGCTTGCCCCAGACAGCATCGAGTCCGGTTTCCTGTTTGAGCTTGTCGACCGAGGCCTGCAAACGCCCTTCATGAACGTCGCTGATAACGATCGCACGGCATCCCTCTTCCACCGCTTTGGTGGCTGCGGCAAAACCGATGCCGGCGCCAGCGGCAGCAGTAATGAGAACCGATTTACCGGCCAGCAAGCCATGCCCTGGCACATAGGCAGGAGCACTCAAAGAAAAAGTCATGATAAAAGTCCTTTTGGTTCTTTCGGCATGCCCAAGCCTCGCTCAGCAATGATATTGCGCTGAATCTGGTTGGTACCGCCGTAAATGGTGTCGGAACGGGTAAACAGGAACAGGGACTGTAACCGGGTCAGGTTATAGGGAGCTGACTCGATCAGCTCAGCGTCTGGCCCCAGAACATCCATCGCCAATACTCCAAGGTTGCGATGCCAGCTTGACCAGTGGAGCTTGTACACCAGAGCAGCAGGATCACCCTGAGACCCCGCCTCGTCTGACAGCATGCGCATGGCGTTATAGCGCATCAGCCTCAAGCCGGTATGCGCCTCAGCAATACGTTGACGTATCATTGGATCTTTTGCGGCGCCATTGGCTTTGGCAATCCGAATTATTTCATCCAGCTCATTCTGGAACTGCATTTGTTGGCCGAGCGTCGATACTCCCCGCTCAAAACCGAGCAAGCCCATGGCCACTTTCCAACCATCACCAGGCTCGCCAACAATATCGGCTGCAACCGCATCATCAAAAAACACTTCATTGAACTCGGAAGTACCCGTCAACTGTTCAATAGGGCGAACGGTTACACCCGGCTGATGCATGGATACCAGAAAAAAGCCCAGCCCTTTGTGGGCTTTCGAGCCAGGATCCGTTCGGGCCAAAACGAAACACCAGTCAGACTCGTGCGCCAGGGATGTCCATACCTTTTGACCATTGAGTAGCCACTCACCAGTGGCATCATCCCGGCGGGCCCGTGTCTTGACGTTTGCCAAGTCCGAGCCGGCACCGGGTTCAGAGTACCCCTGACACCATAGCTCGGTACCCGACAATATCCCCGGCAGGTACTTTTCCTGTTGCGACTGGCTGCCAAAGGCAATCAAGGTCGGACCTGTCAAGCCTTCACCAATATGACCCACACGCCCTGGCGCACCCGCACGCGCGTACTCTTCATAGAAAATGACTTGCTGCTCAATGCTACAGCCACGGCCACCAAAGGCTTTAGGCCAACCGATGCCTGTCCAGCCGCCTGCAGCCAGACGCTGCTCCCACTGCTTACGCTCCGCAGGGAACATATGCTCATCACCCGGGCCACCACGAAATTTGAGCGCAGCAAACTCGCCACTCAAGTTCTCATGCAACCAGGTAGCAATCTCATCGCGAAAGGCTTCGTCGTCTGCACTAAAGGTTAATTTCATCGTTCATCACCTCAATCCAGTAGCTGACGTGCAATCTGCTCGCGTTGAGCGGCAGCGTTACCAAGGTAAAGCTCACTGGCTTTGGCGCGCTTGAAATATAAGTGCACGTCATACTCCCAGGTAAAGCCAACGCCACCATGCAGTTGCAAGGCTGTGCCTGCGTTGAAGAACAGCGTGTCAGAGCAGTAACCTTTGGCCATGGCAGCAGCTTCCTTGAGTTCAGCCGCAATCCTTGAATCGCCATCTGTTGCGCAGGCTTCTTGAGCAACACAAGCGGCGTAATAGACCGCAGACCGCGCCACCTCGGCCTTGAGAACCATGTCGGCAGTTTTATGCTTGAGCGCCTGATAACTCGCAATAGTGCGACCAAACTGCTTGCGTTCCTGCATGTAGGCAACACTCATATCCAGCACTTGTTGTGCAGCACCCATTTGCTCTGCAGCGATGGCTACCTTGGCCAGACTGAGAATGTGTTCTAACTGGGTCTCAGGCAGCACAGACCCCGTTTCAAGTCTGGCAGTTTCGTCCAATGCGACTGCAACACAGTGAATGCGACCTTGGTGACGTGTCTGATCCATTGTCGGCTGCCAGTGTCGCTCGACTCCGGCGGTACCCGCTGGAAGCGCAAAAAAAGCAATACCACTACCGTCAGCGGGATCGCTGGATTGTGCCGCGACAATAAGCAGGTCTGCTGTATGCCCATCGATCACATAGCAAAGCTCACCGTCCAGCTGGTAGCCATTGGTCGTGCGCTTCCACGTCAGGCCCAGAGAGTCAGCCCCCCACTGGCCACCGTTGCGCGCAGCCTGTGGCCCAGTCCAGGCAAATGTAGCGGTCATTTCACCCGCAGCTATCGGCTCCAACCAGGCTCGCTTTTGCGCCGGATTGCCAAGCATCAACAGGGCATTGACCCCAAGACCCACTGTGGCAAAGAAAGGTGAACAGAGCAGCACCTTGCCCATCTGTTCAAGTACAGCAGCCAGCTCGACTTGACCAAGCCCCATACCGCCGTACTCTTCTGGAACCGTCATCGCCTGAAAACAGAGCTCCTGGCAAATTCGCTGCCACAACAGCGGGTCATACCCCGCTTCCGATGCCATCACCTCCCTGACAGCAGCTGACGTTGAAACATCTTGCAGAAAGCCAGCTGCGGTATCACGGATCATTACCTGCTCAGGGCTGAAACGAAATTCCATAGGGTTTGCTCCGTCTCAGCTACCGTAGACTTTTTGTGCCGGGGTCTCGGCTGCCAGCAATTGCTCAATTGCCTGGCTAATCTCAGCAGGCTGCCAACGATCACCCTTATCGACGCCCTGAGTAGTGCGCCAACCATCAGCAATAGAAATCTTGCCGCCTTCGGCTTCAAATACACGACCAGTGATAGAAGCAGATTCAGTACTGGCCAGCCAGGCCAGCAGTGAGCTGACATTTTCCGGTGCCCAGTAGTCAAAACTGCCGTCCTCGGGTTTTGCCATCCGTTGGGCCATAGACTCAACAGCGGTTGTCATACCCGTACGAGCAGCGGGAGCAACGGCATTGGCAGTGATTCCATAACGGCGCAGTTCAGCGGCCTGATTCAAGGTAAGCGCGGCAATACCCGCCTTGGCCGCGGCATAGTTGGACTGGCCGATCGACCCCTGCAGGCCGGCACCAGAGGTAGTATTGATGATACGGGCATCAATCTTATGTCCCGCCTTGGCCTGATCACGCCAGTAGTGCACAGCATGCGAACTGATACAGAAGTGCCCCTTGAGATGAACACTCATAATGGTGTCCCACTCACTTTCAGTCATCGAGGCAAACATGCGGTCACGATTCACACCTGCATTGTTCAACACGCAGTGCAAATCACCGAAGGTCTCAATGGCCTGTTTGACCGCATTCTCGCTATCGGCATAGTCAGTAATATCAGAGGTATTGACGATGGCCTTGCCGCCCGCAGCCTGGATCTCATCGACCACTGCCTGGGCAGACTGTTGATTGATATCGTTGACGACGATGCAGCCGCCCTCAGCTGCCAAAACGCGGGCATGTGCAGCACCTAGGCCGCCACCGGCACCCGTAATAATAATTACCCGATCATTCAAAATACCCATCGTGTTCTCCTTTCACCGGGTCGAAGAGCACCAGACCATTGCAGGAAATGGCCTGATTCACGACTCACGGAAACTGTCTTAGGCTGACTTAAAGTCGCTCGATAATAGTAACGTTGGCCTGGCCGCCACCTTCACACATGGTCTGCAGACCATAACGGCCACCGCTTCTTTCCAACTCATGCAACAAGGTAGTCATCAACTTGCTACCGGTAGCACCCAGAGGGTGACCCAGCGCAATGGCGCCACCGACGGTATTGGTTCTCGCCGGGTCGTAATCCAGTTCTTTTTGCCAAGCCATAACCACAGAAGCAAAGGCTTCGTTGATCTCGACGCGATCAATGTCTGACATCTGCATTCCGGCTTTACGCAGTGCAAATCGAGTGGCCTCGATCGGTGCGGTCAAGTGCCAGATTGGGCAATCCCCACGCACACTCAGGTGATGAATACGCGCACGTGGGGTTAGTTGATATCGCTGCAGTGCCTGCTCGGAAACAACAAGCAGGGCTGAAGAGGCATCACAGGTCTGACTGGATACCGCAGCAGTGATATCAGGAAACTCGGGATCAACCGGATCAAGACTGGCCATTTTTTCCAGCGTGGTCTGTCGCGGCGTTTCATCCTGTGCCAGCCCGTTAAGCGGAACGATTTCCCGCGTAAAGTGCCCGGCATTAATGGCAGCCAAGGCACGCTCATGGCTTTGCAAAGCAAAGGCTTCCATATCAGCGCGCGAAAGACCCCAATGGGTTGCAATACGTTGAGCAGCGTAAAACTGATTCACCGGCTGGTTGCCAAAGCGGCTCTGCCAACCCGTACTCCCGGAAAAAGGATCCGGGAAACCCAATGGCTGGCCGGCCAGCATGGCGGATGAAATCGGAATTTGCGTCATGGTTTGCACACCACCAACCGCAATCACATCCTGAGTACCGCTCATGATCGCCTGAGCGGCGAAGTGCAGCGCCTGCTGGGAGGAACCACACTGACGATCAACAGTGGTCCCGGGTACATTGAGCGGCAAGCCTGCAGCAAGCCAACTGGTCCGCGCAATGTCGGCTGCCTGAGAACCAATGGTGTCAACACATCCGAAGATCACATCATCGTATTCATCAGCTGGAATACCATTGCGTTCTACCAGTGCCTTGAGAACATGCGCCCCCAGGTCAATGGCATGAATGTTGGCGAGTGATCCTTTACGTTTGCCCGTGGGGCTGCGCAAGGCATCAACAATATAGGCTTCTGGCATGAGCTTATTCCCCAAAGGTAAATTGTGGGCCAACGCGGGCGTCATCTGCCAGAACGGCATTGGCAACACGTGAGTTATGGAAAGCACGATCGCCCCAGGACGAGTCGAGTGCCCAGGCGCGCTTCATGAACATTTGCAGATCCACTTCCCAGGTGTAGCCCATAGCACCATGAACCTGGATACCATGCTTTGCCGCCAACCAGGCCGCCTCGCAGCAAACCAGCTTGGCATGGGACACATTCAGGTCGACAGTAGACTCACCCTTGGCCAATGCATGCGCAGCGCGATACAAGACGGGCTTGGCAAACTCGATTTTCCCGGCGACGTCAGCCAGTTTGTGTTTTACCGCCTGAAAGCTACCAATCTGCTTGCCAAACTGCTTGCGCTGCACCACGTAATCAACGGACAGATCGAGCATGCGCTGAGCCAGACCAAGACTTTGACCTGCCACAGCCAACGCACCGCGATTCAGCGTCTGAGCCCAGATCACTTGACCCTGGTCTGCTGCGACCAGACAGGTTTCTGCAGTCGGGTTAGCATTAATGCGACTCAATCGACGCGAACTATCAATACTGGGGTTGCGCTCGTAGCCAAGCTGCTCACGCGGCAGTGCATGAACGGCTCCTTGATGCTCCAACAGCACAACATCAGCCAAATGCACATCCGCCACCAATGGGTTAACAGAATGCGCCACAGCAATGCGCACATCACCTTCGGCAATCCTGGCCAACAACTCATCACGGCGCGGGGTATTGTCGGGTAACTGAGCTAACAGCCCTGTAGCAACATAGGCGGTATCTGCCATCGAGTCGGCAATCGCGTAATAGCCGAGTTCCTGGGTCAGTAACGACCAGGCTATGTCGTCCATACCCAAGCCACCCTGGGCTTCAGGAACCGACAGGGCAGTGAGACCCTGATCTGCCATCTTGCGACGCATTTCCGGCGAACGACCTTCTTCCGTTTCCCAGATTTCACGCAACATTTCAGGGGGTGCTTCGGTCATCAGAAAACGGCTGATTGCTTCACGAAAAGCCAGCTGATCATCAGTAAAAGTAAAGTCCATCATCAGCTCCTTCAGGCTTTGGGCAGCCCGAGCATGCGCTCGGCGACGATATTGCGCTGGATTTCGTTGGTGCCGGCATAAATAGGGCCGGCCTGGGCAAACAGGAAGCCTTCGAGCCAACTACCGGCATCGACCGCTTCTGGTGCTGAGCCACGAAGCTCCCCGAAGGCACCCAAAATCCGCATGGCCGTCTCATGCATTTTGAGATCCAGCTCAGACCAGACGACCTTGTTGATACTGGCTTCCGCGCCAATTTTGGCGCCTTTTTCTACCAGGCCAACAGTATGGTAGGCAGCCTGCGCATAAGCCTCTGCCCCCATCCAACTCTCGATCACAGCATCACGAACCCCAGGGTCGCGCTCTGCCACTTGCGGATGAGCTTTGTACAGATCAATCAAACGTTTGGCCGTTTGCTGGAAGCGCGCAGGTGAGCGTAACAACAGCCCTCGCTCAAAACCCGCTGTAGCCATCGCCACATGCCAGCCCTGCCCTTCAGCACCGATGCGATGCTCAACGGGTACACGCACATCGTCGAAGAAGATTTCAGCGAAGGCTTCTTTGCCGTTCAGCGCCTTGATAGGACGGATAGTCACACCCGGGCTATCCAGCGGTACCATCAAATAAGTCAGGCCGTGGTGGCGTTTGCTTTGTGGGTCACTGCGAAACAAGCCAAAGGTCCAATCAGCAAAAATTGCCCGCGTTGACCAGGTTTTCTGACCGTTAACGACATAGTGGTCACCGTCCAGAATGGCTTTACTGCCAATAGCCGCCATATCAGAACCCGCATTCGGCTCTGACCAGCCTTGCGCCCACATATCCTCACTGGAAGCGATACGCGGTAAAAAGTGGCGCTTTTGCTCCTCGGTACCAAACTCCATCAGGGTTGGCCCCAGCAGTAACTGACCATTCTGATTCACACGCATCGGTGCGTTGGCGGCATAGTATTCTTCTTCAAAAATCAGCCACTCAATCAGGTCAGAGCCACGGCCACCCAGGTGTTCTGGCCACATAACCATTGACCAGCGACTGTCATAGAGCTTCCGCTCCCATGCACGGTGTTCTTCAAACCCTTCGCGGGTGTCATAACTGGACAGCGGTTCAGACGGAATGTTGTCTGCCAGCCAGGCTCTGACTTCTGCACGAAAAGCTTTTTGTCTATCGGTATAGTTAAGTTGCATGGCATTACTCTCAGAAGCTGGCATCGCGTTTTTCTACGAAGGCGCGGCGGGTTTCGGCAGAATCAGGCATGGTGTAGGCCTCGAGGGTGAAGCCTTGCTCCCAGCGGTACTTGTCTTCCAGGTTTCCATCCTCGATGCCGTTGAGTGCTTCCTTGGCAATCCGGATCATGGCAGGGCTTTTGGCAGCAATCTTGCCGGCAACTTCACGCGCAGTCGCAGCCAGCTCATCACGCTCTACCAGGCGCTCGATAAAACCATATTGCATGGCGTCCGGGGCCGACACAGCTTCACCGGTAAAGAACATGTAGCGGACTTTTTGGACCGGAAACAGGCGTTGCAAGTGCGCACCGCCACCCATAGCGCCGCGATCTACCTCAGGCAGGGCGAACGTTGCGCAACGTGAAGCAATTACAATGTCTGCTGCGCCGGTCATACCAATACCGCCGCCCAGAACGAAACCGTGCACAGCAACTATGACCGGCACCTGACAACGGTGAATGGCCTTGAAGGTGGCGTAGTTACCTGCGTTGACCTTCACAATCAGTTCCGGGTGCGCATCAAGCTCCTTGATATCCACTCCCGCGCAGAACCCTCTACCCTCAGAACGAATGATCACGACACGCACATCAGGGTTCGCCCCGAGTGCATCAATTTCGGCGGCCAACGCAAGCCATTCATTACTATCCAGTGCATTAACTGGTGGCTTGTTAATAACCAGTTCGGCAATACCGGAGGAAATCTCACTGTTAAATGCTGTTGTCATGCTTGGGCTCTCCCCTCTACGCCATCGCCAGACGGCGAAGGCGTAATAGGCATTCTTTGATAAAGTTTATGCAGGCACTGTTCGGCTTCGCTGGCAATGCCCTCGATAACCTCCTGGCAACTCTGTAACTGGTCAATCGCGGCAGCGACCTGGCCGCTGGGCAAAATACCCTCATCCGGAAAACCTTCAACCATGGAGCGCTGCAGAAGAACAGGCTGATTCGCGGCCATAACAACCTGAGACATAGCTGCAGGGTCATCCTTGATAGCCTTGAAGAAGGTTTTCAACATATGGCCGGTACTCATCCCCGTCTGGGCTTTCCACTTGCGAGCACTGTTCAAGGCAATCCACAAGCGTCCCATCGGGCTGGCCGATTCGAGTTTCTTGATAAAGGGGTTGTCGACCATGCGATGCCGCATACCATCAACCGCCAGCGTCACCCGAATCTGCTGGGTATCCTTGGTTGCCAGATACCGCTGCATGGTTGCCGCCGGAGTCGGCGAATCGCTGGTCATCATGAAACGTGTGCCCATCGCGATACCCTCCGCCCCAGCGGCCAGCGCTGCGGCCAATCCACGACCGGTGGAGAACCCACCGGCTGCAATCACGGGTACTGACACGGCATCAAGCACTTGCGGCAACAAAATCGTTGTTGGCACACCACCGGTATGCCCACCGCCTTCACCACCCTGGATGGTGATCATGTCAGCACCCAGCTCGACTGCTTTCACGGCATGCTTAACGGCACCCACAGTCGGAATGCACAACACACCGGCATCCTTGAAACGCTGGATGGTCTGTTTATCGGGGCCGCGGCCGTAGCTGACGGCACGCAAACGGTACTTGATAGCCAGATCAACACATTGGGCAGCGTTATCCTGGAACATGTGAAAATTGAGGCCAAACTGACTCCCGCCAGTAGCCGCAATGACTTTCTTGATTTCATCTTCAAGCTGGTCTGCAGCAATGGTTGCTCCGGCCAGAAAGCCAAAGCCACCCGCCCTGGTCGTAGCAATAACCAAATTAGCGTCTGACACCCATCCCATTGCAGTCTGAATGATCGGATAACGGCAACCCAGCGCCTCAGTCAACCTTGTCTGCAGGATACTCATCAGGACTTGCCTCCTGACTTTTCAGCCTGGGCTTTATTCGCTGACGCCATGGCCTTGCCGTCAAAGCCACCCAGCTTGTCGCCAGACACCTGTTCATTGTGAACATGGGCAAAGTGGTGCCAGGCAAAAACAGCTTCCATACCAGTGCGCTTACCCTGCAGGTCTTCAATGTGATTGACAGCCTGCTTGGTCAAGGCAAGACCCATGCGGGGTTGCTGAGCAATACGCTGCGCAATATCCAGCGTCGCTGACTCCAGGTCATCACGAGCAACCACACGATTGACCATGCCCAGTTCATAGGCACGCTGTGCCGGCATGCGCTCACCCAGAAATAGAAACTCTTTGGCAATGCGAGGGTGCATTTCAAAGGCATGCGCAAAGTACTCAACACCAGGAATACCCATACGGACGACAGGATCCTGGAAAAAAGCATCATCACTTGCCACAATCAGATCGCACACCCAGGCCAGCATCAGGCCACCGGCAATACATCCACCCTGTACCATCGCAATGGTTGGTTTAGGCATGTCGCGCCAGCGACGGCACATGTTCAGATAGACTTCCTGTTCACGCACATAGAGGAATTCACCACCGGGTTTATTGGTGTGGTCCCACCACAAATGCTTGTGCTCGAAGGATTTAGTCACATCGCGTCCGGGGGTGCCAATATCATGACCAGCAGAAAAATGTTTTCCGGTTGAGCACAACACAATGACCTTGACCGCATCATCATTTATGGCGCACCGGAAACAATCATCCAGCGCATAGGTCATTTGCGAGTTCTGCACATTGTTGTATTTCGGGCGACTCATGGTGACGATAGCAATGCCGTTCTCGACCCGATAACTAACCGGTTCCTCGGTTTCGTAAACGGCTGTATCTTCCCGATTGACGAACTCATCCTGGGAACTCATGCGCGCAACTCCTCGGCAGTTCGCACGCCTGCCGGATTACCTTTGAGTTGCTTGGCTCGCAGGTTATGCGGATCCAGCCGCTGAATGAGGGCTAACTGTTCCACCGTTGGATGTGCTGTTTCCTTCAAATTCTCGGCTTTCAGCAAGGTAAATCCTGTGCGCTCCTGAACCAGATCAAAATCTACGCCAGGATGCAGCGAAACAACCCGTGGTGCGTTATCCGGGCCCTGCCAATCCATCACACACAAGTCAGTAACAGCGACACCAATACCCATCAGATCATTGCGCACACCTGGCGCCCAACGCTCGGGGTTGAAGCCAACACCCGAGACCATGTCAACCTCGCCAGCGACAAAGGCACGCTTACTGTGATTAGGAACAAAAAACGAATTGATATGGTTGATGCTGTTACCCGGCAAACCACGGACGCCCAACATGGCAACCTTAGGCTTATGGTAATCGCCGACAACAGACAGGTTACTTTGCGCCCAACGGTCAATCTGGGTTGGCCCTACCATGGCATGTCGCTTACCGTGCCAGACACAGTCAAATACGCGCTCAAAGGGCATGTAGCCGGAATACTTGGGCACATAGTCACCGCGCGGGCCGACTGGAATCGGCTCTTCAACCAGATACGCTTCGCTATCTGTCATCAAAAGCTCAGGACTATGGGTTACCTTGGCCAGGCTCGCACCCAAACGCGGAATGATCCCCAACCCCGAGGCAAGTAACTCACCATTACCACGCCAGGCTTCCGAGGCGGCGACGATCATCAGTTCAGCCAGGCTGAATTCAGGCTTGCTCATGGAAATCTCCTCAGAATGTTGGCAGTGGCAGACTGCTGATCCGTTCAGTACCGCCATTACGCTCTTGGTAATCGGCTTCTGAACAGGTAATGAAAGTCGACACATACTCCTGCCAACCATCATCGGCATTAGCACTGTCGCTATACTGTTTGAGGTGTTGCATGTCCCAACCATATTCAGGACCGCAACTGGTCGGGTGCGCGCCCAGTGGCGCAGCAACGACACCCGTAACCAGCGAACGCTCAAAGGTACTGAACCGGGCGGTTGCTGCATCCAGCTCCAGCTTGTCCTCAACCACTTCTGCCGAAACGAAACACTGCTTGGCAGCGCGTGCAACGTGGTGGTCAAAATAAACGTCGTGCCCAGTCACCAGGGTATTACCCAGCTTGTCTGCTCGATTGACATGAACAAAAGCGACATCAAGATTCAGTGCCGGCATGGCAAGCAAAACTTCACCATCAGCGTAAGGGGAGCTGATCAACTTCAACTCAGGGTTATGTGTCAGCACGTCAGTCGCCAAGCCTGCCCGCGCTGGCAAGAAAGGCAGGCGCATAGCTGCAGCTTTCAACCCCCACTGGAACAGACCTTCATCCAGCTCCATGACATCAAGGGTTCCAGCCTGGCGCACCTTGCGGAAATAAGGCTCAAGCGGAATTGCATCCATGGTGGCAAAACCAAAAATCAGCTTTTTGACCTTGCCTGCCGCACACAACATGCCCACCTCAGGACCACCATAGGCAACTACCGTGAGATCTTTTACGTCTGAACGTAGAATTTCCCGCACAATTGCCATGGGCTTACGCCGAGGGCCCCAACCACCAAACCCGATGGTCATGCCATCCTGTAGATAGCCCACTGCATCGGCAGCTGTCATCAACTTGTTCATTACTCTTCCCCTTGCTGGCCAACACCAAAGTCGTGGCCCCAAATACTCACACTGGTGAATTCAAATGCGGTGTGCTGCTGCCAGTCGACCTGCAGACCGCCCCAGCCAAACTCAAGATCAAAACCTGACGGTGTTTTCATGTAGAAAGACGTCATCTTGTCGTTGAGGTGCTGGCCCAGAGTGGCTGAAAGCGGTACATCATTCGCAATACGGCGGTCATGCGCGCGCCCGACTTCCGTCATGGAGTCAACTTCAACCATCACGTGAACGCATTTGCTCGGCACGTCATATTCAGCAATGGCCAGGCTGTGGTGTCTGGTGTTAGCGCAATGCATGAAATGGATACGCACAGGAGGCGCGTCAGGAGCCGGGCGGAAATTGAAAATGTCAGAAATCTCAAAGCCCATGACGTCACGGTAGAATGTTGCGCACTTATCAAAGTCAGGGGCCGGCATAACGGTATGCCCCATCCCCATATCGCCCGTCAGGAAGCGCGGGACACCCTGAGGGGAAACAAACGGCGCACAATCAGACAGGTAACCCCAGGTCAATTCATGCTGGTTACCGGAGGGGTCTTGCAGGGTGACAGCTTCATTGACACCGCGCAGAGTGCAAAACTCAGCATCCATTCGCTCATAGGACACATTCAGCTGGTCCAGTTTGGCCAGCATGGCGTCAAAGGCCGTCTTGTTAGCCAATTCCCAACCAGAGGCGAGGTAGCGCGCCGGCGTGCCGGGTACAATCAGCATCCGGAAGGGACGATCATCCATCTTGATATAGAGGCCACCACCTGGCGCTTCATGGGTCATCATGCCGAGCACATCTTCGGCGTACCGCTGCCACTTTTGCACATCATCAATCTGTGCAACAAAGTAACTCAATGCGCGGATCTCACTCATGCCACCACTCCTTAATCATTGCTTTCAGGGCTTGCAGTGATTGTTGCGCGCAGGGCAGTCCAGCTTCATCGTCCATTGAGACTAAAGCCGGGAGACCAATAAAAACGGGGGTTTACGATTTTCAGATAAAAAAAACCGCCTCTGCGAACAGAGGCGGGAGGAGAGTCGCAACGAAGGCGACAGAACAGCACAATGAACTTACATATAAAGAATAACCAGGTCGTTGATCACGGCAGGACGCTCTTGGCCAACGACATGCACATTGATCTCCAGCACCATCTGGGTGCCTCGCGCCGAGACATCAACAGACTTGACCCTGGCCCGTGAATGTAACAGCGACCCCGCCGGAACAGGGCTCGGAAAACGCAAGCGTTCAGAACCGTAATTCACCATATTGGTAAAGCCGACCACTTCAAACTCCAGCGGAACCTGCATACGCGACATCAACACTTGAACCAGAGCACCATGTGCAATGGTCCCGCCGAATGGGCCCTCCTTTCGCGCTCGCTCAGGGTCGGTATGAATCCAGTAATCGTCACCAGACAGCTGGGCAAAATCATTGATCAGCCCTTGATCCACCAGGATCTGGTTACTCCAGTCACTGTACTCATCAGATACCAGCGCCTTGAGTGCATCTGTGTCCTTGACGTCAATCTTGCGTTTGAGCGGTGCATCATTATGTTCCGCTACGGGTGGCGCCTTGAGCACCTCGTCACGCTCAGTCAAGTCAACGTCCACGCCGGTATAGCGCAACAGAACGGTGCCATCATCCTTGACCCGCGCGCGCACAGGTTTCACTGGCATACCAATCTTGATTTGATCAGGCTCAAGGCCGATGAGGGTAGTATTTATTCGCACCCCCTGCTCAAGATCTACGACAGCAAGAATTTGTAATTCAGCGCCAGCAAACTCGGGCAACGTAGGAACACGGGCGACTGTATAGGTATACAAAGTACCCTGACCCGAAACCTCCTGCCAGGACAAGTCATGAGACAAGCAGTGGCTGCAATGGCGACGGGGATAAAAGGTCCACTGCTGACAACTGTTACATTGCTGAAGCAAAATCTTGCCTTGTTTGAGACCATCCCAAAAAGGTGCGGAAATTGACGTTGCCAGTGGCATGGGTTTATTCGACATAACTCAAGCTCCCTGAAGAATCAATGCGCCCTGCTCGCTCATGACACCACCGGTGCCTGAGACAAACACCTGATCACACAGCTTGAGCTGACGATCGCCGGCCTTGCGAGCGATTTGCTGATAAGCCTCAATCACCTGAGAAAAACCACCGGCAGCGCCGGCCTGGCCAAAACTGAGCTGACCGCCATGCGTATTCATGGGGAAGTTACCCTTAAAGGTCAGATCGTTTTCCAGCACAAAGCGCATACCCTCACCTTTGGCGCAGAAGCCCGCATCCTCAAGGCTGAGGAGGACAGTAATGGTGTAGCAGTCATAGATCTGCGCAGCATGCATATCAGAAGGACGAAGGCCCGACATGGCAAAAGCGCTACGCGCTGCCGGGCCTACCGGGGTTTCAGTCATATCGGCTGAGTAACTGGGCGACTTGTAACCCAAACGCTCACCAAAGCCCGTGATATAAGCCGGGCGACCTTTAGCCTTGGCAGCCACTTCTTTAGACGCAACAATGACTGCAGCACCACCTGCGACCGGCATTACAATTTCAAGAATATGCAGCGGATCAGCCACCATCTTGCTGTTAAGCACATCCTCGATAGTCAACGTCTGGCCACGGAAGATAGCATCCGGGTGAGCCTGGGCACTGATACGCTGATCCACAGCAATTTTTGCCATAGCGCGCTGATCATAACCATACTGGGCGGCATAGCGCTGGGCAATCATGGCATAACCGGTATTTTGACCCATGTGACCATAGGGCAAATCAAACTCTGCTTCAGGGGCACCGTATTGAGTACTATGGCCGCCAAAGCGCATGGCCCGAGCCATGGCTGAAGGATCATCATCAGGACCAAAAGGCGCCATGCGTTGCGGCAAAACACAGAGCACCGCCTGGCAGATACCAAGCTCAATTGCCGCAGCAGCACGCCAGATCATCCCGACAGCAGTAGTACCGCCCAGATCAACGACTTCTGCGAAATTAACACCAATGCCAAGGTATTCCGCTGCCATGGCAGGCACAAAGCTGGACGCTTCATGGAAGTGCGGACCATTGATGCAAAGACCATCAAGATCACTTGCTTGCAAGTCTGCATCAGCCAACGCCTGAGCCGCCAGGTCAGCGACCTGCTCAAGATGAAACATCTGTGGCGCCGTCGAATACTTCTCCGGCTTGTATTGAGCGGCACCGACAATCGCCGCTGTACCTTTCAAACCCATGCTCTTCCCCTTGTATGGCGTTAAAAACGCAAAGCAGGTGTTGTTGTTTAACCAATATCAGCATTGTCTGGTGCCTGATAGGCCAGTTCATCGTCCATAAGGCCTATATATACCCCTGCAAGCATCTTCAAACGGACGAGGCTGCCACAATCAATTTTTCGGATTATTAGAACGCCCTATCCACTCAAAGGTTAGGCAAACCTGAAAACACCCTGCAAGGAAGTGAATATGATAAAAAAACTCATCAGTGTCATGGTATTAAGTACCTTATTCAGCTTTGCTGCTACGGGCGCCACCATCCCAGAGAACGTTGCGCTCCAACGGGAGAGCATGCACGCCTTATCACTACTTTTGCATATGCAAGCAGAAGGCCTTCAACGTCGCGAACGCAATGAACTGCAACAGTCACTCCAAATTATTGAAAATGCAAATCAACGCCAGGAACGGGCATCACAGGCCACACCAAACAACCTTGGTCAATTTACCAGTGGTCTAAAGAACATGGTTCAAGGCCTTGAGGAAGGCAAGACCCCAACTACCGAGGAACTTAGCAATCTATATCTAATATTACTACAAGCATTAGATCAACTGCATACACCAGAGCAGGACAAACTCTATAATAGTATTTTAGTGAATAACTACCTTAGCTTGCGCTATTTATATAAAAGCTATGTTGGCCTTGCTGAGAGCTATGAAGGCTTAGCAAGCAACTACTATACAATGCACCTCAGCGACTTGGTATCCATACTCGATGACGAAATTAATGAGCTCTATCCTGACAACGAACACAATAACATAATACCACGCTGGAACATGTTAAAAAGAAGCTACAGTGAAATGCAGCAAGGATGGACTCGAACCGTTTCTGGTCATCCTTATACACCGACCATAGTAAGATTAAATGCTACAGTTTTAAGCAGGCAGCTCGATTCGAAAATATCAGGCACTCTGCATCGCTAAAAAAATGCCCGCGTCAAAGGCGGGCATTCTTTACACTCCAAAATACTGGCTTATGGTAGATCAGGCGTCAACTCAATCATCTAAAGACTTAAGAGCATGCATTAATTCAGCCATATGAGAAAGATAAATCGTTAACTCTTGAGTTGGAACGTCAGGTGTTATCCTTTTAGCATACACGTCCAATGAAAGACTCAACACATCTGGATCTTTAGGCCATGAATAATAAGCAATATCTGAAAAGTAACTCGCCAGCTTGATATTACTATCGGATAGTTTATTTACATGAGCCAAAAACTTATCACGCCCACCAGACATGTCAGCCAGGGCAGCACCTTTAGAAACAAAATCAGCCTCTGTAAAATTTGAAGGAACGCCATCCCACCAACCATTGTATTCCTTAAAGACAGTTTTACCTATGTCACTGAAACGATTATAGGTTTCGGCCATATCTGGACGGCCGACCAACTCCTTAGGCATTTGCATGTTTTCGATAATTTGATCACGGCGCAAACCAGAATTAAGGCCTTCTGTAACCTGATTAACAGCTGACTCAAAAACCAAAGCAGTAGCACCTAACTTATCTTCAATTTCCTCAAAGCCGTGCATCGCGGAACCATGCATAGGAAGTAAAATATTTGGCTTCAATGCGATCATAGATCTCAAAGCACGAGCCCAGTCCCCGACATATCTTTGGCGTCGCTTTCCATTACCTGCATTTGGCAAAAAAGGTTGCCACAAATCAGCGCTGACAACTAAATCGTGCATCGGCACATGAACCCATAAATGGTCAGCCGTTTCGCCGCGGGCACTATAAAGGTTAAAGGTAGTCTCACCAACAATGTACTCCATTTCGCCATTGAAGGTTACCGTTGGTTGCAAAACGTCACTTACTGATCTCGGCACATTATCAGGATGCTGGTTATTCAAACCAACAAGTGTGTGAGATGCAAGTTTGGTATCAAGATACATTTCATACATATAGTCAGATGTAGTAATAATTTGAGGGTTATCCCCAGCCTCTATGATTGACCAAGCCCCGTAAGCGTGATCTGCATGATGATGGGTGATAATAATTGAATGCACCTTCTTGTCACTTATTTCCCTGATCGCGTCAAGTAATGCCGGACCTGCCGGAGCATAAGCAGCATCAACTAGAACCAAACCTTCACTTGTTTCAAATACAGCCACATTGACAAAAGGAAAACGCAATAACCAGACCCCGTCACCATAGGCTTCCACTTCAAGAAAATCGTACGCATCTTGAATGGCTTTGGGGTTGGTTCTGCTGTGCATGTTATTAGCGATCGCATGTGAAAAAGCACCGCCAAAACCAATATTAGAATTTGATGTTAAAGCTTCAAGAACTGAAGGATATTTCTTGAATACTTCAGCTCTCATCTCAACACTATTGAAACTACCATCTTGGCCTGCACTCCCAGATCCAATAGACAAACTAAATATCGACGCAACTGATAATTGCAATATTTTTTTATAAGCTTTCATAAGAATACCTTTGCTTAAAAAAAGCGGCGCACAAGGCGCCGCTCCATTAACACTGGAAATATAGAATTTAACGCCCCATAGCACGCAAGCGATCAGGGGTGAACATAGATGGAGTCAAGTCATTACGATTCAATATAGGCCCCTTTTCACGATCCATAGTCATTGAATATCCAACGTAGGAGCTGCTATTCAAATCGTGATAAAAAGATGTACCCGCTTGCCATGCACTAGTGTCCGGATGATAGTAGTAGCTTAAAATACCGTGCTTCCAAAGGTTGCCGCGGGTATCGTAATTATCAGCCATAACACCATGCCAATTATCCTCGTCAATAAACAGCACACGTCGTGAATACAGATGGCGACTTGTTGACTTCAGGTTGGCTTCCAAAACCCACACACGTCGCTTTTCATAGCGAAGAAATTCTGGATTCGGGTGGTTTACTGTAAGCAGCTCATCATAGGATGTTTCTTTTGAGTTCAGCTTGTAAGCATTAGCAGGGACATAAACTTCACGCTTACCTACCAAAGTCCAGTCATAGCGCTCAGGCGATCCATTAAACAAGCGATCTTCGTCAATAGTCATCGTGCCATTACTACCAGGCATTGGCTGATCAAAACCATAACCCGGCGCTAGCCGAACACGTCGTGTACCCGTATTGTAAGACCACGCAGTACGTGCGGATGTCGCCCAGTTAAATGGCTCATGATTCATGGACATATTGCCGCGTTCGCGCAAAGGCAGCAGAACCTGTGTGGAGCAGTACGCCATTACGCCTGGCGGTTCATTTGTCATTATTTCTCGGTCAGCAAAGTTACCTGAATTAAGACATATGCCATGTGAACGCCCCCAGCTAATATTACCACTGGCGGTGACTGCACCAATATCTCGCGTCTCATCCTGTGTCGTTGAGCGGAACGGAACCTGATGGTTCCATTTCAATTCATAACCATTTTTCGGAATCGGGAAAGGAATAAAGCCTTTGGCACTAATCCCCATTCCATCATGGGTCAACTCTGCATTTAACGCATTCCACTTAGCCCGCTCACAAACGAAATCGGGATAGGCGAAATCACGTCGCCCTTGATACACATTAATAACATAGGTATCTGGATACCGTTCGAACATGGCAACCTGGCCGTCAGTCAGGTTCTCCAAATGATCTTTGTAATTAGAAGCATTAATTTCTAATAGGATCGGATCATCCGCAAAAGGGTCTACAGGATGTTCACCGCTGTTGGGTTCCGGGGTCCAGCCCGGCACAACACCAACATATTTTCCGGTAAATTCAGGAATTGATCCATCAGCATTACCTGCGCGTTCTGCACCGACACACGTCAGATCCTGCCCAAGTCGAGCTGCTTCTTCTGGTGAAACAGCAGCATTGGCCAGGCTGGAAATAGCCAAGCTAACTGCAGCTGCAAGAGTAATTACTGCACCATGTTTACTCATTATTTTTGTCTCCACTGGTGTTGTATCTTCATACATTATGATCGTCGGCAACCTGCACTCATCGTCCAATCAGACTATCGCTATCGCCTTTGGCCATTACGAAATACAACCCTATTAAAAGGAATATTTAGCACCAAAAGTGATATTGTCGCGATCTGAAAGTGTGCGACGTCTTTCAGGATTCGCTGAACTCAGATAAGCCGTATAGGTTGTACTGAGCTCAAGATTGTTCAAGCGACGGAAAGTCATACCAACTGATAGGCGCTTATCGTCTTGCCCGGCTGCAATGGTTCCGGTTAGCGGTGTTGCACCCTCTACAACATGAGACCAGTTAACCGGTACGTTAAGATCCCAACCTGAAAAAATCCCTGGGTATGACAGCACAGCCTGAAGTGTATAGGCGGTTGCTGACTTGGTCTGCCATGCTGTATCAGTTCTGTAAGTAAAGTCTTTACTGCCACTTGGGTGACGATCAACGCTGTTTGCACGCTGATGAACCACTTCACCAACAAAAGTTGTTGAGCTTGCCCATGGCATATGCCCCAGCGCATGAATGAAGCTTAGTTGCATTTGCTGACCAGAGCCTTTAGTGGCTGAAGGACCACCAGGCGTCATCACATTAATCGGCGCACCGGTACGATAAGACCACTCACCACCGATCTGGGTATCACCCCAACGAGTTGAAACACTCACCCCGGTCAGTTTGATATCCTCGAAGTAGTTCACTTCATAGGTTGTCGGTAGCATAGGGCTGATTGGATTAAGACCAAAGCCACCTTGGGTCACGCCAGAGGGGTTTCGATCATGGTAGCGCACATGAAAAAGACCAAGCTCCCAATCCAAGTTTGGACGGTACATGGCTCGAATACCATATTGCCCATTCGAACGAGGCTTATTAGTGCCTGCATAATTAATCTGGGTATTAAAGCCCGGGGCCAGGTTGACCAGAATAAACTCACTACCCGGACCAACTACATCTGTAGTCGACAGGTAGGAGCCTACCGGGTTGAGCTCGTTACCCTTCCACTCATATTGGTAATAGGCTTCCAGCCCAAAGTCCGGAGTAACCGACCATGCAGCAGAAACCTGACCTACGGGCAACAAGATGTCCTTAACTTCAACACCCGGTTGACCCGAATTAACTACGTTAACAGGACCCTGCACACCATTTACACCTGGATAGAAAAGCCCTTCACCCCAGGCGACCATATGTCGACCGGCTTTAACGCTTAACCGTTGCTCACTAGGTAGATCAAAATCAGCAAACACATAGGCGTCAAGAAAGCGTGTTTGACCACCAGAATACTTTTTGGCATCACTGGTAAAGCGATCATTTCGCCCTTCTTTGTTAACCGTGCCAGGAGAGTCATTATCATTACTACTGTGATAAACATGATCGTAAAAAGTACTACCGCGCAAAACAGCGCCATAGTTATCTTTACGGTAAATCATCTCGGCCAGCACACTCAGCCGATTAGTCGTCAGTGAGTGACGATCGAAGTTTCGATTGCCATCGTCGGCATTAATGTTGTCAATAAGTTTAGAGTCTTGACCGCGCATACGTACACCGATGCCGTAGCCGGTAGTCACGGTCCAATCCAGGGTACCGCCATTAGAAAAACTAATAGGCTCGCCTGCGTGCGCGCTGGTGGAAGAGACTGCAGCGACTGCCAGTGCCAGCGAGGCAACAGCAAAAGTAGCTGACGCGCGAGGCGTACTCTTCTTTTTATTTTTGTTCATAACTGCTCCTATCATTTCAGGGTCAACGAACCCTTCATGTCGTTGTGTTACACGTGTATGTCTTCTGCCAAAGTCACTGCCTGGGCGTCACTGTGCTTGAGGCTATAACGCCAGACCTCATCACAAAGTTCACGCTGCAGGCTTCCCTCTTCCATGAGGAAATTCAGGTGGGCCTGGGTTTCGCCGATGGCCATCAAGCGGTCAAAGCTGTTGCGAACCCGAGGAAATAGCAGCGCACGACACTGATCAACCGACTGCGGGCTTTCCAGAGCCGACATGAGCTGGTCCAGGTGTAATTCGTGATGCTGCTGAAGTTGTTGTAAACGGAAGTGCAAGCCACGAAAGGGAAGTTCGTGTGCCGGTAAAACCAACACAGTGTCAGGAATACTACGCAACCGTTTCAGGGAGTTAAGCCACTCTTGAAGCGGGTTGGCTTCTGGCTCAGTTACCGTGATGCAGATACTCGAGGTGATACGAGGCAAGACCTGATCACCGGAAATCAGTAACTGGTCTTCTTCGTTGTAGAGGCAGGCGTGTTCGGGCGAATGGCCAGCGCCAACAACAATTCGCCAGCGGCGTTTGCCAATGCTAAGAAGATCGCCATCACGCAGCCGTCGGTAACTGTGAGGTGCTTCATTTTTGAACATTGAAGAACCTACGGCGGCATGCAACCCATCAACTTCATCGGTTGACAGACCTGCGCGCTGGTAAAACTGACGGAATTGCCAGGGCGCTTCATCGACTGCAGCGCTGGGCAGCAAGATGGAACTGTACTCACCAAAGGTCATATAGACCGGGCACTGAAAACGGTCGCTTAGCCAGACCACCATACCGGTATGATCGTAATGGCAATGAGTAGCGATCACTGCTAGTACAGGTTCACCTTGCAGTACCTCACTACAGACGCGCTCCCATACCGCAATACTTTGATCTGTGTTCAGTCCGGTATCAACTACGACCCATCCATGTTCATGGCGCAATAGGTAGAGGTTGATGTGATCGAGACCGAAAGGAAGCGGCATCCTCAACCAAAGCAGGCCATCGGCAAGCTCACGTAAATGTCCCTGTTCTGGCGGCTCAGACCAGGGGAACTCAAGCGCGTTATGACGAAGTTTGGCCTGCAGGTCGAGATCACTCACGCTGTCTCTCCTGCAAAGGGCAGCAACCCATTGCGCGCCAACACTTCGGTGCTATAAGGCTGATAGCTTTGCGTCTGGTCATCTTTGATATACATCGGATCTTTGACCTGCTCAGTGCTATACCCTTGACGCTGAAGGTCAACCTTGCGTAGTTTGAAGGTCGAAGTCAGATCCGCCATTTCACAGACACGGACAAATACGGGTACCGCATAATGCGGCACACGCTCGATAGCGAAGCGGTAGAAGGCATCCGGATTAAATGACACTCCCGGCTGCATGAGAACCGCGGCCATACCTGCCCGGCCCTCGTGCTCAGGCACCAGAACGCCATAGATATTGATCAGTTCAAGGCCGGGGAAATCACCCAGTGCATCAGCAACTTCTTGCGTGGAGACGTTTTCGCTTTTCCAGCGGAAGGTATCGCCGATACGGTCGACAAAGTAGCAATAGCCATTTTCGTCATACCGCAGCAAGTCACCTGAACTCCACCAGGCATCACCTTCAGCAAAGACATTGCGCAGAATTTTCTTTTCTGTTGCTTCTTCCGAGGTGTAGCCTTCAAAACGGCCAGCTCCGATTTCAGGGTGATTGACGATGTAACCCACTGCCTCACCAATTTCGCCTGGCTGGCAATGGACATAGGCGCCCTTTTCGTCCCGCACATGGGTCTGGGTTTCAGTATCAAACTTGAGCAACCGCAGGTTAGTTTTGTCCCAGAAAGGTACGCGGCCACAGGACCCGAGATAATTGTCCAGATTGATTGTCGCCGCATTGGCCTCAGTCGAGCCCCAGCCTTCAAAGACTTCAATCGGCCCAAAGCGATCAATCCAGCGCGTCCAGACATCCTTGCTCAGGCCGGCGCCCAACATGCAGCGCAGCTTGTGATCTCGATCATCTGCCTGTGCCGGCTTATTGAGTAGATAACGACAGATTTCACCGATGTACTGGAAAATCGTAACGCCGTTGTCACGTACTTCCGGCCAGAAAGCGCGTGCACTGAATTTGCGGCGGAATACGATCGAGGCGCCCGCTGCAAGTGCAGTTGAAGTAATCGAAGTGGCAGCAGCACCGTGATAAAGGGGCAGACAGCAATAAAAGACGTCCTCTGGCTGAACAGCCAGTGACACCTGCATTACATCACCGGAAGTCATCCAACGCATGTGACTGTAGCGAGCAGCCTTGGGCAAGCCGGTAGTACCGGAGGTAAAGATGTACAGCATGTCATCTTCGGCCTTCACCTGCTCACGCAGGCTGCGTGGGGGCTGATCAGTACTTGCGGCTTCAATGGCCGGGTAAAACGCCTGATCTACCCAGATGGGCAACTCTCTGCTGGAAGGCTTTTCGCTATCAGGAACCAGCCACACCGGGTAATCCTTAGAGCCATCGGTGTCCAGAAAAACATCCAGACACTCTTCACCCACCACTACCGCTTTAGCACGGGTGCTTTGCAAAGCGTGAAGCAACGGCTTGCCAGTCAAGTGATAGTTAATAAAAGCCGTGGTGACCCCAAGCTTGGTGAGAGCAAACCAGCAAAAGAAGAAATCCGGGCGATTTTCCATGGCCATAGCGCACACATCACCAGCACGTAAGCCACGAGCAATGAAAACAGCGGCGTACTGGTTTACCCGAGCATCCACTGCGGCATAGGTAAAATGCTGCTGGCCATAGACGAGGAAATCCTTGTCGGCATGCTGGGCCACTTGCTGCTCGAACCGATCGGCCAGCGTGTAATGATCCGCAGGCTTGATGCGGGTTGCAGCGGCAGAACGCAAATCCAGCTTGGCTTGCGTTTCTTCTCGACTGGGAATGCTGACTTGTCGGTTTTGTTGTTTTTGTTCAACGACTCCGTGCGCACTCATGCGTTTTCCTCCACGGTCTTATTGCTGTGTTGGGGATAATCCGTATAACCCTCAGGGCCTGGTGAATAGAGCGTCTTGCGGTCGAATGCCGACAGCGGCAGCTCATCTCGAATACGTTCAACGAGGTCAGGGTTGGCTATAAAGTGCCGCCCGAATGACACAGCATCAGCCTGTTCGCTGGCCAACATGTCGATCGCTGTATCAGGTTCAAAGCCATCATTGACGATCAAGGCACCAGGGAATCGCTCCCTGGCTTCGGCGAAGGCATCCACTTTTCGCGTATGCGCTTTCATGATGTGCAAGTACGCAAGCCCCATATGACTCACGCCATCCAGCAACGCATGAAAGGTTGCTGCCGGGTCACTGTCGGCAATATCGTTAAACTTGTTTCCCGGGCAGAAGCGCAGGCCAACCCGGCCAGGGCCAACGGCATCAGCCATAGCAGCGAGCACCTCACAGGCAAAACGCACACGATTGGCAACGGAGCCGCCATAAGCATCAGTGCGCTGGTTGGCATTCTCTGACATGAACTGCATGGGCAAATAACCACTGGTGCAATGCAGCTCAACGCCATCAAAGCCAGCAGCGCGGGCATTGAGTGCAGCCTGTCGGTAGTCAGCAACCACCTGCTGGATATCGTCCAGGGTCATGGCCTCTGGAAGTTCGGTCGGTGCCATGCCGACTGCATCGGTAAATAGCTCGGTGTCGGCTTTGATCGCTGACGGCGCCAATGTGCGTGAAGCGGCAGGTTTATTGTGCCGACTGGCTACCCGGCCACAATGCATCAACTGGACAACAATGCAGCCACCTTTGGCATGGACCGCATCAGTGACGCTTTTCCAGGCAGCAATCTGCGCATCCGAATAGATGGCAGGCGTTCGGCAATAGCCCAGACCATCCGCTGAAGGCGATGTGCCTTCGGTAACGATCAGCCCGGCGCTGGCACGCTGCGCGTAATAGTCAGTCATGATGGGCGTAGGCACGGCCTCCTGGTCGGCCCGGCTTCGTGTCATCGGTGCCATGACGATGCGGTTCTTGAGCACCAGCTCGCCTAACTGCAGAGGCTTCAGCAAAGGATTCATAACGGCTCCTAACGCACGCGGATTTTCGGAGCCGGCGTATCGGCCCGCATTTGACGGAGAAAGTGCTCGAGTTCCGCAGGCGCTGCCACTTCGGGAAGTTCATCCCGCTGCGGATTATTGCGCCAGAAGCTATTCCAGGAAGGAAACAGGTCATGGAAGGTGCCGTGGTAGGGCTCACGACCAGGCCAACGCATTTTCATCTCACCAATGGGCGGCTTGTTAAGGTCTGTTGCATACCAGTAACAAGGCAGGCGGCGACGGAAATACCACTGCCCATCAATACGCTGGTAGTCATCCCAATACAGCATTTGCATGATGACCCACTCAGCACCTGCCTCATGCTCATTTTTCGAGTACACCACGCCGATGGCATTGTCCGGATCAGCGAACTCGATGATGTGCTGCCCCAGATGGTGCGACGTTCCGGTAAACTGGTGCCGCAGCGTGTCATCAACCCATGCCTTGAGATGAGCACGGCCAACTTTATCCCGGCCTACGCGGATATCTGGTGCAAACAGATTGACGTGTGCATTCAGATCACGCATGTCCAGTGACAGCGAATACTTGCCAGCCAACTGACGAATAGCTTCAATTGATTCCAGCCGGTCGAGCCGCTGTGCGAATGTACTCTCATCCATAACTATGCCTTTTGCTCAGTAACGGGCGCAGGGCTCGCCCTGTTATTCGAAAACGGTGTAAAGATCTGAGCTGCGCCCACCATCAACCGCCAGACTGGCACCGGTGATGTATGAGGCTTCGTCAGAAGCAAGGAAGAAAACGGCATTGGCCAATTCATCGGCCTCACCAACACGCTGCATCGGAATCAGCTTCTCGGTGTTGGTCCGAGACTTGTCATCGGTCAGCATGCCAGCCGTTGCGGGTGTCGCTACCACACCAGGCACCACAACGTTGCAGCGCACCTTGCTGGCGGCGCCTTCGGATGCAACAGCGCGGCTAAAGTTGATTACAGCCGCCTTGGAAGCCGAATAACCTGACATCCAGGCTGTGCCGAATACGCCACAGATGGAGGCGATATTCACAATGGCACCGCCGCCCTGTTGCTTCATGATTTTCATGGCGGTACGCGTACCCCAGAAAGTGCCATCAACCGTAGTCGCAAAGTTGCTGTGCCAGTCTGCAGTCGTCATCTCTTCAACCGCGCCCCAGGTATAAGCCATCGCGTTGTTCACCATCACATCAAGCCGGCCAAACTCTTTGGCAACTGACTCGATTGCGGCGACAAAACCGTTCTCATCACTGACATCAGCAACCCGGTAAGACGCGTTACCCCCTGCTTGCTTGATCTCTTCAACTACCTGTTGCAAGGGCTCTTCACGGCGACCACAAATCACCACGATGCCACCTTCAGCCGCCATTTTGCGTGCTGTTGCCGCACCAATACCGGAACCACCACCGGTCACGAAACACACCTTGTCTTGCATACGAGCCGTCATATCTGTCTCCTCAAAGAAAAGCCGAGCCGCCATTGACGGTCAGGTTTTGTCCGGTAATGAAGGCTGCATCGTCACTCGCCAGGAAGACGGTGGCATGGGCAATTTCAGCTGGCTGGCCGAGGCGGCCGAGAGGGATAGCTGCAATCATCGACTGCATCCATTCATCTGGAATACCCGACATCATCGGAGTGTCCGTTGGCCCGGGAACGATGGTATTGACGCGAATGCGCTGAGGCGCCAGCTCACGCGCCAGGCTGCGGGTAAGACCCATGACACCCGCCTTGGAAGCGATGTAATGACTCGGACCTTCTCCGGTTGCGGCACCGGTACTGGAAAAATTGATGATGCTGCCAGCAGTTTCAGTGGCAACCATCAATCGCGCTGCTTCACGGGCGCAGAGAAAAGAACCTTTCAGGTTGACGCCAACCACCCGATCCCAGTTCTCGACCGGTGTCTCAAGAAAGCTATCGACTGAACCAGTGCCGGCATTGTTGACCAGAATATCGAGCCGACCAGACTCACTCTTGATCCGTTCCATCGCCGCCTGGACAGAAGCCTCGTCCATAACGTTGCAAACAACGGCATGAGCCTTGCCAGCAAGCGGGGCGACGCTGGCTGTAATAGCTTCTTCGTTGATGTCAGCGGCATAGACAGTTGCACCCTGACTGACAAATTCACGTACGATTGCGGCACCCATGCCTTGGGCTGCACCCGTTACGAAAGCAATCTTGTTATTTAATTTCATCGCTGCTCCTTACTGGCTTATTTGTTTCAGCCGATTACGGTTGCAGCTATGATTGATTGCTTGACAAGGACCAACATCGTCCATTGAGACTAAGCAGTCAGGACCTCTGGTCTGGAGAACTTTAATGGTCCGGATGGACGATGAAGAAGGGGCATGAGGGCAAGGATGATCAGGTATTGCGGTCGAATAATATAGTCCGATAACGCACCGCAAAAGGTTATCGGGCTACCTGAATGCGCCTGATACAAGGATCCTGATAATGCCAAAAAATACTGATTTGCCATTGCCAACCGGGGAGTATGTCACCCTCGATAACGGCTTGACCCTTCACTACCTTGATATTGGCCAAGGCCCCGTTGTTGTCTGGTTGCACGGGAGCGGTCCCGGCGCAAGCGGCTTCAGTAACTTCAAAGGAAACTATCCGGTTTTTGAAAAAGCCGGTTTCCGGAATATTGTTATTGACCTGCCAGGGTTCGGTCGATCCGACAAACCGGAAGATGTGAATTACGACCTCGCTTTCTTTGTCAGCAACCTCAAAGCCCTGCTGGATAAAATTGGTATCACCCAAGCCACTTTACTTGGCAATTCACTGGGTGGCGCCATTGCACTGGGCACTGCGCTTGCTTATCCGCAACTGATCACTTCACTTATTCTTATGGCACCGGGTGGTGTTGAAGAACGTGAAACCTATTTCCAGATGGAAGGGATCAAGCGCATGGTGGAGGTTTACGGCCAGGGACCTATGGGTATTGAGCAAATGCGCCAGGTTATGAGCCTGCAGCTGTTTGATAGCAGTCAACTGCAAGACAGTTTGCTCCAGGAACGTGTCGCAGTAGCAGTCACACAGCCAGCCAACCTGTTTTCTACCATGATGGTTCCCAACATGACCGAACAGCTGAATGAAATCAAGGTTCCCATTCTGGGCTTTTGGGGCAGCAATGATCTGTTCAACCCTCCAGCTGGATGCTTCAAGATTCTGGAAAATGCGCCTAATGCACGCTTTGTCTTGTTGAACCGTTGCGGCCACTGGGTTCAAGTCGAACATCAGTCCCTGTTCAACCGCGAATGTCTTGATTTCCTGCAGGACGCCTGATTAACGTTTTGCCGCTCATTCGATGAGCGGCTTTGAGGTATTTGCATGTCCTTCCAGCACCTGCTTTCCCCCTCCCGTATTGGTCAACTCGAGTTACGCAACCGCATCATCATGGCCCCCATGGGTTCCAACTTTGCAGAATCTGACGGCACCTGTGGTGAACGCATTCAAGCCTATTACGAAGCGCGTGCCGCCGGTGGCGCCGGGCTGTTAATCATGGGTGTATGTTCGGTTGCCTTTCCTGCCGGCACCGCAGAACCCTATCAGGTCGGCGTGTCCGAGGATCGCTTTATTCCCGGCTTGCAGCAACTGGCTGCACGCGTACATCGGCACGGCGCAAAAATTGCCATGCAACTCCAGCACGCCGGCAAAACAGCAACCCGCGATCTTGCTGAAGGCCGTGAACTGTGGGTTCCATCACTGCCGCCGCCGTTCAAAACAAACATGATGAACGCACTTACCCCAGAAGAGCTTAATGCGTTTATCAGCGGCAGCCGCACACGCGGCAAGCCAGCTGTTCGGGTAATGGACAAAGATGACATCCGGCAAATGGTTGAGTGGTTTGCCAGTGCTGCTGAGCGGGCCAAGAAGGCTGGCTTTGATGGTGTCGAAATCCATGCCGCTCACACCTATATCATCGCTGGCTTTCTTTCATCGCACTATAACCAACGTGACGATGAGTACGGCGGCAGCCTTGAGAACCGCGCCCGCCTGCTACTGGAAATTCTACAAGCAACACGCGATCGCACAGGCAGTGATTTTGGCGTCTGGGTTCGTCTAGATGCCCATGAGCTGCAGACTGAAAACGGAATAACCCTGGACGAGTGCAAACGCTTTGCGCAGCTTGCCGAGCAGGCGGGTGCTGACGCTGTCTCAGTATCAGCATATGCCTCGATCAAAACTGGCGTTGCCTTTACCGAGGCCCCCCTGGTGCAAAAACCAGCTGGCTTTCTGGAGTGGGCGGCAGCAGTCAAACAGGCAGTTTCAGTGCCCGTCATCGCTGTAGGCCGGCTTGAACCCGATGTTGCCGACCAAGCGATTGCCAAAGGCCAGTGTGACTTTGTAGCCATGGCCAGGAAAATGCTGGCTGACCCGGAATTGCCAAACAAGCTGGCCCGCAATGATGCAGCCAGCATCCGGCCGTGCATCTATTGCTATGTCTGTGTCAGCCAGATTTTTGTCAATGAGCGCGTCAAGTGCGCGGTCAACCCCTTTACCGGTCATGAGAGTCAACGCGTTATTACGCCAACCGATACCCCATTACACCTTTTGGTCGTTGGCAGTGGACCAGCAGGTCTGGAAGCAGCTCGCCTCGCCAGCCTCAGAGGCCATAAGGTAACTCTGGTAGAGCGCGGCAAGCGTCTTGGCGGCACCTTGTTCTTTGCTGCCCTGGCATACCCGGAAAATGGTGCGCTGCTTGACAACCTGATTCATCAGGTTAAGCAACTCCCTATCGATATTCGCCTTAACACCGAAGCCACCAACGAACTGGTCAAACAAATCAATCCTGACCGGATTCTGGTTGCCAACGGTGCCAAGCGAGCAGCTCCGGATATTCCGGGGGCTAACGCCAAACACGTCTGGAGTGGCGACGAGTTAAGACGCCTGATGACGGGCGATGGTGCAGAAGAGATTGCCAAGTCCAAGCTTTCCCTGACACAGCGCACCCTGATGAAAGCCGGCAGCTTGACCGGGGCCAACAACAGCACCGATGCGCTACAACAGCTGTCCAGGTTGTGGATGCCTCTGGGTAAACGCGTTGTTATCGTTGGCGGCGGCCTGGTGGGGCTTGAACTGGCTGAATTTCTTGTCGAACGCGGGCGCGAAGTCAGTGTCCTGGAGCCAAGTGAAAGCCTTGGCCGAGAACTGTCCATTGTTCGCCGCTGGCGCGTGCTGGACAACCTGGAACAACATAATGTTGCACTGCTCAAGCATGTGCAAGTAACCAGTATCACCAGCGACTGTGTGCACTTTCAGGATGCCGAAGGCCAAGCTCATCAGCTTGCAATGGACTCCGTGGTTCTGGCACTGGGGGCAGGCCCAGATCACAGCCTGAGCACGCGTCTGGCTGAAACCGGAATACCCGTTGATCCCATGGGCGACTGCAACGAACTGGGCTATATCGAAGGCGCAATCCGCGCAGCTACCGATACAGTCCTGAAGATATAACCGCCCTACAGACTAGTCTCAATAGCCGATTAACACTGGGGCTAGAGTACTTATACTGGGTTTGCGTTTGATTGAAGCTGTTCCCTCGTAGCGTGGGTAGCGGTGACTAGTCGCAGAGCAACCACGCACAGCAACTCCGTTGCTGTCTTTGACCGGTAAGGCCTCCAGCCCTACCGGTTTTTTTTGCATTAAAAAAAACCAACCCGCAGGCTGGTTTTAGTTTGCCGGGGCCAGCACCCGATCTGCTGGCCCTTAATGCCGGTTTATCAACCTGAGACGGCCTGAATATCCTTACGCTTGGCTAGCCACGGCGTTAATGCAAGCGCCACAGTCAGCATCACCAACATCAAGTAACCGACATTGGTAATTGCACCGCCCAGAGAGGCAACATTGATATGCTCAAGGACCTGGTCAATCTCATTGCCCGTTGCCAATAGCGCAGAAGTCAGGTCGGCACTGAGCTCGGCTGACTTCGTCCCTGCTGCAGCCAGTAATTCTTCAGCAAGGCTTTCACTCAACTCCATTCTTTCAGCCGTTTCTTCCACTACTCGCCGCGTATGCAATGCAGAAGACAACCCAAAAATCGCCAATGCAAAGGACGATCCTGTTGGCAAGCCCAGATCACGCAACATGCTGAAGAGGCCAGAACCTGCACCTGACTTGTGTGGGGGAACCGCTCCTAAAGCCAACTTCATCAGAGCAGTACTGTTGGCGGCAAGCATGACACCGATAAAACCCGCCATAATCAGCACCATTGCTAATGGAACCGTAGTATCCATCTGGACGAAATAGAGCATTGCTAGCAAGCTACCCAACAAGGAAAGGATAGAAATCAATTTAGGCTCAAATCGATCGATCAACTTGCCTGCAATGGGTGATGCCAGCATGGTGCATCCAAATAATGCAAGGGTCACCATGCCAAACTGGGACGCTGACCCCCCTGGACGGTTATTGATGAAGAAGGCGAGTGAGTAAACGATGCCACTATTCATCAGCATCTGAATCCAGTAAATCGCGCTGGGTACAGCAAAGCGACGATCCTTGAGCAGGCTGACGTCCAGAATGGGGGCTGCCTGCCGACCACTGTGACGCCATAGCAGTATCAGGCTGATAACGCCTACCACAACAACGGCCCAGGTAATCCATGACTCACGACCAAAATTAGCCGCCCAAGTGGGCAAGGACAGCAATGCTGCAATAGTGATAAACAGCATCACCGCGCCCAGGCTGTCAAACTTGCCAGTAGCCGGCTCCCCTTTGCTTTCTGGCACCCATACCAGCAGAGGCACCAAGCCCAATAAAGCCAAGATACCGCTGATGATATACACACTTGGCCAGCCAAAAGCATCAATCAGTATGCCGCCCAGCAAACCACCAGTAGCCGCACCCAATGTCATGATGAACATCATGACGCCCAGAGCCATACCGCGTTGCTCTTCTGCAAACAACCGGTTCACATAACTGAAAACGGCCGGAAAAATACAGGCAACACCTAAACCCTGAAGAAAGCGGGCGACCAGGAAAATTCCGAAATTGGGTGCCCAGGCTGCCATGAACTCAGATATCCCGAAAACCACCAGACCAATGACAACCATCCGCCGGCGGCCAAATTGATCACCCAGCCTCCCCATCATAGGCGCAAAGACAGCTACCGCGATAAAATAGGAAATCAGAATCAAAGCAGCCAGATTGACCGGGATATTGAAGTGAGCTGTTACGCTAGGCAGTACAGGTGCCTGAAAAGCGGCCGCTTCAATAGTGACAAAAGTGGCGAACAGAAGGGCAATAAAGCTGACCCAGGGGTTGGTTGATTTGCTCATTAACGCCTCTTTACTTGTTGTTGTTAAATCAGTTGTTGAACATTTCAATCGCGGAGCTTGGGTGCCCAATGCACACCATTAATGTGCGCCCCACCATCAACAAAGAAGGTATTACCTGTTACATAACGACAGGCATCACTGGCTAGAAAAACGGCAACCGGAGCAATATCCTGCAAAGGATCACCAATGCGCCCCATAGGGTTGGCCTTGGCCATGGCCGCAGCATTTTCTGGATTTGCGGCAGCAAACCGTTGATAAGCATCGCTGGCCGCACCCGGGCAAATGATATTGCAGCAGACCTGATGTTCCGCCCATTCCCGTGCAGCGGTTCTGGTTAAACTGCGTAACCCTTCCTTGGCAGTGTTGTAGTCAGCGCTGTACATATGCGCATTGACTCCGTTGAGGGAGCACATGTTGATAATGCGCCCACTCCCCACACGCAGGAATTCTGGTAAAGCCGCTTGCATGGCCCAGAATGCGGCCATTACCGCCATATCAAATGCACCCTGAAACTGCTCATCTGATAATTTTTCCAGACGTGCCAACCCACTGCCTTTCCAGGCGTTATTGACCAATATATCCAAGCGACCAAAGGTTTTGACCGCCTCGGACACCATCATCTGTACCTGGCTCTTGTCGGTAACATCGACCCTACAACCAGCAATTCGACCAGCATGCTTGTTGTCTAAAGTTGCAACGGACTCATCGATGGCGTCTTTATTGATGTCAGCTATTTGAACCGACGCACCTGCTTCCAACAGTGCCTCAACGATCCCTCGCCCAATGCCTAGTGCCCCACCGGTAACGATTGCAACACGCGAATGCAATTGGTTCATGATGCCCTCCATGCGTGCATAGGCACTGCTTAGGCGATGCCCAGTGTTTGCTTTATCAAAGGTTTCTGGAGCTTGCCCGTTGCGTTACGCTGCAACGCCTGCTCTGTAAACCAGACCTTGGAAGGAACCTTGTAACCGGCAAGATGCTTGGCCATAAAAGCTTGTAGATCGGCAGTAGAGACTTCGGCACTAGTACGGGCTACGAGGCCGACAATTTCACCCAGCTCTTGATCGGGCAAAGCAAAGGCAGCAGCTTCAATGACATCCGGATGTTCACTGGCGCACTGCTCAACTTCCAATGCGGAAATATTCTCGCCGCCCCGAATGATAATGTCCTTGATACGGTCGGTGATGTGTACCATGCCGTGCTCGTCCAGGTAACCGACATCACCGCTGAACAACCAACCGTCTTTCAGGGCCTGGTTGGTTTCTTCTGGCCGATTCCAGTAGCCTTGCATCAGTGTTACTGAGCGCAGCCAAATCGGGCCCTGTTCACCTGTCGGCAGTGGCTTGTGCGGCTCGTCGCCTATCACCATCTCAACCAGCGGCAGCGGCCAGCCAGCACTGTCTGAGGCATGCACAAACTGTTCACCGGAGTGGGCAGCACCGATTCCATTACTTTCTGTCATGCCATAACCGGTACCTGCCATCGCCATCGGTTTGATTGACAGCAAACGGTCGAGCATCGCTCTTGAAGAAGCCCCACCTCCCAAGCCAAGCGAAAACAGTGTTGCCGTCGCTTCACTGTCAAAGCGTGGATGATTCAGCAACTGTTGCATCATGACCGGTGCACCACTGAACTGGGTGCACTTCTCGGACTCAATCAAGCGCAGAGCTTCATCGACATCCCACTTGTACATGATGACCATACGACGGCCACCTCTCAGCATGCTGAGAAACTGGGCGTGTAACCCACTGACGTGAAATAGCGGAAAGCACAGCAGCGCTGTTGGCTGCAGGCCTGATTCCATGATGGGTTTGATACGCTCAGGGGAGGTCATCCCGGCAAAAGCACCTTGATAGTCGAGCGCAAACAATGTCTGCGCTACTGCCCGGTGTGAAGAAACGACACCCTTGGCTCGACTGGTAGTTCCAGAGGTATATAACAAGAGTGCAGGTTGATCTGGAGTGACACTAGCAAGCTGCATGGGCGCCAAGTCTTTAGCTAATAAATCGCTCCAACCATGCTCACCTTCATCAGGATTCGGCTCACCATCGACCAGAATGACTTGGGTGTGCCCAAGGGTGCCATTCAACTGTTTCAGCCGCTCCTGATCGCAAATCACTGCGCTTGCACCAGCATCCTTGATGGCATACAAAAGCTCATCCTGCAGGCCCCAGCTGTTCAGTGGCACAGGGATAGCCCCGGCTTGCACACAGGCAACAAAACTGATCATCCATTCAGGCCGGTTGCGCATGGCAATGGCAACGCGCTCACCGGGCTTGATGTCAAGCACTTGCTGCAGGGCCGCTGTCAATTTATCAGCAGCCGCGTAAAACTCAGCGAAACTATAACGCTGGCCTAACCAAACCAGGAAAGGTAAATCTGCATGACGGCGCCCAGCCTGAATCGCTTCAATCAAATTATGTGGCGCATTAAGAAAGACAGATAACCCTTGCTCATCCTTACCCAGCGCAAATGGCGATTGTGTATGGGTCAGCTGCGCAGCAGCCGTTTGCCATTGGGCAATCATTTCAGTATCCATAGGTAACTCACCTTGATCTTGTTATGCGTTTTTCGTGGAAAGATTGCAGGCATAGCGCGCGCAGTGAAAGTCGGTATGTCCCAATTGATTTTGTGCTAACCGGGTGCGCTTCAAAAACAGCCCCAGATCATATTCATCAGTAACACCAATTCCACCATGCATCTGAACGGCTTCATTACTGATGCGCTGGGCGCAGATATTAGCTTTCCATTTGGCCAAACTGACCAGTCGACGGCGCTCATTGACCTCTATAGCCTGGTTTTCCAATGCAGAAAAAGCCGCCATGGTGCTGCTACGTGCCAATTGAAGCTCTACATACAACCGGGCAGCCCTGTGTTGCAGAGCCTGAAAGCTGCCAATCGGCACCCCAAACTGAACACGTGTTTTAAGGTATTCCACCGTCATGTCGAACAGGGCTTCACTCACGCCCAATAATTCCGCCGCCAGACATGCCCGACCACGATCCAGCACCAGATCAAGTGCTTCTGCTGCGCACCCACCGATACGCTCAGCCTTGGCACCCTGCAGTGTCATTGCTGCCATGTTGCGAGCGTCAATCATTGTTCGCGGCTCAAGACTTAAGCCCTTTGCTCCGGCGTGAACCAGAAAAACGCCCAGCTCATTAGCATCCACAGCCGCTACTACCAGCCAGGCATCGGCTTCATTACCGTCTGCCACCCATTCTTTGCGGCCATCAAGCAGCCAACCACCTTGCTCCATACGCGCCCGGGTTTTAATCAGATCGGGTTGGTGACGTTCACTTTCTTCCAACGCCAGTGCTGCACGCAGCTCACCAGCGATCAATGCGGGCAACAACTGCTGTTGCTGCTCTTCAGAACCCATAAGTTCGACTAGTCCACCACACAAAACGATACTCGAGAGTAAAGGCGAAGCTGCCAGGTGACGCCCCATCTGCTCAAAGATGGGTGCATAACCTGCGAAGCCAAACTCAAGGCCGCCAACCTTTTCCTCAAAGGCGACAGCACTCCAGCCCAGATCACGCATGCCCTGCCATACCTGAGGGCAAAAACCAGATGACGAGGCTTCATCGCGCAAGCGACGCTGAACACTGACTGGAGATTTTGCTGCCAGAAAGTCTCTGGCACTGTCCAGCAACTGTTGCTGGTCTTCGTTGTAAACAAGATTCATAGCGCGCTCCTTACTTGGCATCCGGCAAGCCAAGGACACGCTTGGCAATGACATTTAACTGCACTTCCGATGAACCACCGGCTATCGTTTGCGCAAAACTCATCAACCATGAACCAGTCAGCTCCAGCTCCCGCTCAAGGAAACCGTCTCCCGACCAGCCCAACGCTTTATTACCAAGAATCTCCAGCAGCAGCTCGAACTTGTCACGCTCCTGTTCGCTGTGAACCAGCTTGGAGATAGCCATCAAGCCTGAGGCATCCTGACGAACGCGCATCGTGTCGCCGATACGGCGATTGGTCAGGCTGTAGGCTTCCTCATCCATCAAACAGGCAATGGCACGCTGATGTAATGCCTGATCAGCACTTGTAGTGGGTTCAGAAAGAAATGATTCTAAATAAGTATGCAAATCAAAATGGGTAGGCAGCGCAAATTCACTGAACTTGGACATCGCGCGCCGCTCATGTTGTAACAGCGCCTTGCCCAGCGCCCAGCCCTGATTGACCTCACCGATCAACTGGTCTTTGGGTACACGCACATTATCGAAGAACACCTGACAAAAACTCGACTTACCACTGATCAAGTCAATCGGGCTGACCGACACGCCAGGCGCATGCATATCCAGCAGTATCAGGCTGATGCCGGCCTGCTTGGGTTCCATAGGCCCGGTTCGTACCAAGGCATACATCCAGTCCGATTTATTGCCGTAAGAGGTCCAGATTTTGGTGCCATTGACAATGTAATCATCACCGTCAAGAACCGCGCTGGTTCGCAAGCTTGCAAGATCAGAACCGGCATTGGGCTCAGAAAAACCCTGGCACCAACGCACCTCACCACGTGCCATCGGTGGCAGGAAACGCTCTTTTTGTGCATCACTGGCCGACTCAAGCAGAACCGGTCCCAGCATCCAGATGCCCAGGTTAATTTGTGGTGGCCGACAATGCAGACGGCGCATTTCAGACTCAAGTACCGCGACTTGCTGCGCATTCAAACCACCGCCACCGTATGCCTCAGGCCAATCAGGACAGAACCAACCCTTGTCACGCATCCGCTCAAACCACAAGCGCTGATCATCATGTTTGAATTCAAGGTTTTGCCCGCCCCATACCATTTCGTCGGAGGGCATGGGAGTGCGCATAGACTCAGGACAGTTGGCTTCTAGCCAGGCCCGTGTCTGTTTACGGAAGTCGTCGATATCGCTCATTGTTATTCCTGTATGCCATGCAGTCTTAGTACCGCTGGAGCAAAAGTTCGCCAAAAGGCAGCCAGGCTTGAATGTGCCTGGCTTTTTCAAGATGTCGATTTGAATCTAACGGGTAGCCAGCAACATAGGCGTCGTCCGGATGGACGATTAACCGCAGATCAGCTGACTCGACTGGACGCGGCCTTACCCGCCTGGCGACCGAAAAAGGTCGAATCCCCCAGCGACAGGCCTGAACTGTAGCCTTCTCCCCAACGAGGCAGCCCGCATGCCGTGCGACCCGCGGCATACAAGCCAACGATTGGCTGTCCATCTGCATCTAAAACTGCGCCATCAGGATTGGTCGAAAGACCACCCAAGGTGAATGCATGCCCCTGGTAATCGCCTTTGCAATAGCTCAGCGCAGCAAAAGGAGGTTCAGTCAACGGCCGCAACCAGTCTTGAGACTTGTGCAGGTAGGGATCCTCGCCTGTCTCGGCATAACGGTTGAACTCATTGACACTGTGTACCAGAGATCCGGATGGGAGTCCCAGTTCAGATTCCACCTCCTCCCATGTCTCTCCGACAGCTGTCACCTTGATGTCTTCCTGAATAATGGGGCGACCAAAAATTTCATTATCAACCAGCAACCAGGCACGCTGATTGGGCTGCCGCATTACATGGTGGGCTACGCGCCCGTGGTAGCAGTCTTCGTTGATAAAGCGCCTGCCCTGCTCATTGACAAAAATCCCCTTGACCAGCGATGCGGGAGGAAAGAAAGGCAAGGTGGCAAAAAACTCATGCATATTGAGGGTCGCCGCGCCCACACTCATACCCATACGAATACCCGACCCATCATCATTGCCGCCAGTGACCGGCAGCTCGCATTCCGCGGCGTCAGGGGCAAAACGTTTAACCATGTCAGTGTTACAGATAAAACCACCAGCACACAGAATCACGCCTGACCTGGCCCGAACGAAGGTATCTTTTCCGTCCCGACGCACCACTATTCCGCGCACTTGCCTGTCCGCGTCAGCAATCAGGCTAAGCGCTCGGGTGTTGTAATACACCTCAGCGCCGGCATCAATCGCTCGCTGGCAGAGCACTTCCATTAATACCTTGCCGCCACCCCAGCCTGTAAACTGAACCGTGTGGCCACGAGGGGCTGGTTTTGCCTGCTCATTGAATGGCCAGGCCTGCTCACTGCCCGACCATAGCAGCGTGTCATCGGTCGGTGGCTCAATCCACTTTCCGGGCAGGTAAGTGCCTTTGAACGGCACACCTTGAGCTCTCAACCAGTCAAAGTGCTGGCTGGCCTGTTCCGCATAAACCTTGACGCGCGCAGCGTCTGCCGCCGATCCACCGGCCATCATCAGGTAAGCTTGCAGGTCTTCAGTTGTGTCAGTGAATCCATGCTCGCGTTGCACATCGGTACCGCCACTGCCACCGACATAGACTTCGCCGCCGGACCAACTGGCGCTGCCACCCCCTGCAGCAGCGACTTCAAACACGCTAACCTGCGCACCACTTGCACGTGCTTCAATGGCAGCACAGGCGCCGGCGGCCCCAAAGCCCACAACGATGACATCGGTCTCGATATCCCAATGGCTGACCTGTTCAAAGGCACAGGGCCGGGCGGGTGAATAACTGATTTTCATAAAGTTGTACCTTGTTGTTAGATAGGTTACCCATCAGCTTGCTGCAGGCATCCGATTGCGCTGCGGATTACCCGGCTGGCCCAGAACACAAGACGTGCCCCCATCCGTATACATCATGGCAACGCAGCGATTACAGGCCGTGCAACCAGACATCAAACTGGCATCTGTTTTTAATGTGTTTACCCAAGCCGGGTCATGAATCAATACCCGCCCCATGGCCATGGCGTCGAAACCTTCTGCCATCAGGGTTCTTACCCCGTCTGCCGAGGTCAAGCCGCCCAGATAGGCAAGTGGCGTATCTACTGCCGCACGAACCTGGCGGGCATAGTCCAATAGATAGAGTTCTTTGAAGACGCGGGGCTTTTCCAGTTTTTGCTGCAAGAACATGGCCGCTTTCATCACTGGATTGGTAACCACCGCGCGATTTTCTGGCGGGAAGGACGAACCAAACATGGTGGTAATAGACTCGGCATTCATCCCTGCGCTCAATACCAAGAGATGTGCACCCTCTTCAGCCAGGCCACGGGCAATACCAACACCATCGGCAATACGGTTTCCTTCTCGCACGCCTTCGGTCATGCTGAATTTGCAGATCACGGCCAGATCACTACCTACCGCATCTAGCACTCTGCGCAAAACATAACGCGGAAAACGCAAACGATTTTCCAGGCTGCCACCATATTCATCCTGGCGCTTGTTATACAGAGGGGATAAAAACTGGCTGAGCAGATAACCATGCCCCATGTGAATTTCAACTGCAGAGAATCCGGCTTGCCGTGCCAAACGAGCCCCTTGCGCAAAGTCATCAGCAACTCGCTGCATATCCTCGGCAGACATTTCTCGCTTGAAAAACTGCCCACTCATCAAGCCAATCTTGTTGAACCCACCACTGGCAGATAGCGGCCTGGACTGGCCTTCTCGCTTGGTAAAGGTAAAACAACCACCATGGGTAATTTGCGCAGATGCCTTGCCCCCGGCGGTATTGACTGCTGCCGTCAATGCCTGCAAATGCGGCATGGTCGCTTCATTAAGATAAATCTGATTGGGCAGCGTGCCGCCATCTGCGCTGACGGCACAATAGGCCACTGTTGTCAGGGCAGCTCCACCAGCGGCCACGCCCGCATGAAAGTCTACCAACTGACGTGAAGGGATACCCTCTGGTGACATGCCTTCGTTGGTGGCTGATTTGATAAAACGGTTTTTAAGCTGCAAAGGGCCGATTACAAAGGGCTCAAATGCCTGTTCAAGATGGTCAGAATGCTGATCTGTCATTGCGAATCCTCCAGTGTTCGACCGACAACTGCTGAGTGCATGCGCGCCACACTGGAAACGATCTGCCAGCCCATATCCGTGCGCCGATACCGATCCTCGTATGTTCCACCTAGCTGGCGCGTCAACCCGCTGTTTGCATCAAGGTTAAAGTAGTAAAGCGCCCAGGTAGCTGTGGCTTCATCAGTACCAACCAGGTCAATTTCTTCATTGGCGCCATGGTGCAAATCAATGACCGCAGCATGGCAAGCCAGCGCTTGGTAAATAGCCAGAAAGGCCTCCCGAGTTCGAAACAACCCGATAGGACCAAAATCGATGTGAATATCACCTGCTGCAAAGCAAGAACGAATAGCCTCGATATCTTTGCGATCACAGGCATTGAGGTAACGATGCTTGAGACGACGGATTGCCTCCAGGTCTTCCAGTCGTTGCAGCCGCTGTAACATATCCTGCATGGCTCACCCCACCCGCGCCGGATTCTGGGCAACAGGACCACCCAATTGATGCCGTAACGACGCCGGGCGGCGGCCACCATCCTCAAGCCCGTACTCTCTGGCTTTTTCAGCAACAATAAGAGTCTGTCCACTTAGCTGCTTGAGTTGTCTGTCTGCCCACAACCGATAAATCAATTGACCGGTAAACTCAGGACTTTCCGCCTGCTCCAGAAAGGCGGCATAGTTACCGCCTTCATCCGCACCCGCCAATGCACTGCGCTCGGTTTTTTGCAAACCCAACCAGAGTGATACAGCGGATACCGTCGTACCCTCCAGATCAACTGCCATATCTGCAGCCAGTTTGTCGTTGCCCGCTTTCTGCGCGCCATAGGCCGGACCGTGCATATAACAGTTGGCGCCGTAGCTGGAAATAAAGGTAATCAGGCCCTGCGTGCTGCGCAGCAACAGAGGCATTGCCATATGACTGGCAACATAGGCTGAACGCAAACCGACATCCAGCATGCGCACCATGCTCAAAGGCTTTTCCCAAAAAGGGCCCGGTTCTATCAATTCAGCAGGCAAGCAAGTTGCGTTATTGACCAAAAGATCCAAGCGCCCCTGCTCGGCATGAATCCGCTCGAACAAAGCGGCAACCTGCAAGTCATCTTCGTGATTACACTGCACAGGAATGCCTCGGCCACCCGCTGCATCAACCGCGGTAGCGGCTTGCTGCAGATCACCCGACAACGCTTGCCCACGAACCCGATCGCTACTCTTTCCCTGCCAGGTTCGCCCGGTCAGATAAACTGTCATGCCCTGACTGCCCAGCGCAGCAGCAATACCTGCCCCTACCCCGCGGCTAGCCCCTGTGACGACAGCCACACCACCCTGCTCAATATCATTCATGGCCTGCTCCTGATTGGTCAGGCTTGATTCTGTGAACAGCTGGTGGCTCTAACATCGTCTGTGTGGACGATGGGCTAACCGTTCGTCGACCAGCGAGTCACCTAATCCATTTGGACGAGGAAAAACATCCCCCTTAAAGGGGATATTTGCTAGCAGATATGGAGCCAATAAACCCAACAAAGAGGCCCTGCTATGAAAACTGCTAAAAATCCGTTGTGGGTTTTTGCCATTACAACCCTGTCTCTGGTCGCGTTACTCGCGCTTGCGACCAGCTCACCTTTTGCCAACTCAGCACAGGCCGACTGCTCTTTCCAGGGTTGCAATGCCAGCCCAATCAGCTTGCATCAGGTTATCCCGCGATAAGCCGCAGCTGACACAAGACAGCCGGCCAGTTCGCGGAATCAAACCCCATAACCACATAAGGCCAGCAAACGCTGGCCTTATGTGGTTACAGAGCCCTCTTAGCGGGAACGCGGCATCCCCAAACCAAACTGAGCAACCAGCTCACGCTGAATCTCATTGGTTCCACCACCGAAGGTCAAGGTTACACAGGCTCGTACATCATATTCCAGCTCACCCATCAGGAAGGCTGCAGAACTGCCATCACGCACGAGGCCATTGGCACCAACAACTTCGGTCAGTTTACGCAAAATCTCAACAACCGACTCGGAGCCATAGACCTTGGTAGCAGAAGCCAGCGCAACATCCATCTTGTCCTGCTCAAGATCTGCTGCAATCCGGAAGTTGATCAGACGCATGGCGTCAATCCGGGCGTAGCACTCAGCAATTGACTGTCGCACCCATGCCTTGTCCATGGCCCGCCGGCCGAGCTCATCAGGCTCTTTAGCCCACAGATAGACCTTACGAAACATGCTGACTACCCTGTCGGCCCATGAACCCAAACCCAAGCGCTCATGGTTAAGCTGAGCTGTAACCAGCTGCCAGCCTTTGTTGAGCTCACCTACCAGGCGGTTCTTGGGAACCCGCACGTTATCGTAATAAGTGGCTGCTGTGGGGTTGCTGCACGTCGGAATAAGTGTGTGCGAAAAGCCCTCACTCTTGCAGTCAACAATCATAATGGAAATGCCTTTGTGGCGAAGCTCATCAGGATTGGTGCGTGCAGCCAGCCAGACATAGTCGGCAGAATGCGCGCCGGAAGTCCATAACTTGTTGCCATTGACAACAAAGTGTTCACCTTCAAGTGAAGCCGAGGTTTTCAGGGTGGCCAGGTCAGAACCGGCACCAGGCTCGGAATAACCGATGGCGAAGTGGATTTCACCCGCGGCAATACCCGGCAGAAAGAACTCTTTCTGCTCGTCTGTGCCGTAAGTCATGAGTGAAGGACCTACAGTACTGATGGTTACAAAAGGCAGCGGGGCCCCAGCAATATTGGCCTCTTCAAAAAAGATCAGCTGCTCAGTTGGGCCGTAACCTTGTCCACCAAACTCTTTTGGCCACCCCACTGCCAGCCAGCCATCTTTGCCCATCTGTCGCACCAGCTTGTGCGAGGTATCAGTTCCCTCCGCACCGCGAAGCTCCTGACGCAACTCATCGGTCATCCAGGTGTTAAAATAATCCCTGACTTCCCGTCGCAGCTTGTGCTGCTCTGCTGTCAAATCAACAAACATATTAACCTCCCTCAGGCTACGCCAAGAATCAGACCACTGGTCGGTACGCCTGTACCCGCTGTCACCAGGACATTCTCGACACCGCTGACCTGGTTAACCGCGCCACCACGCACCTGACGTACACCTTCTGCGACACCGTTCATGCCATGAATGTAGGCCTCGCCGAGCTGTCCGCCATGCGTATTTATCGGCAAGCGGCCGCCACGGGCATGGTGACCAGCCCGGATAAAGTCCTTGGCAGCACCCCGCTCAGCGAAGCCGAATTCTTCCAATTGCGGCAGTACAAAGGGGGTGAAATGGTCATAGATCACGGCTGTCTGGATGGCGTCCGGACCCAGCCCGGATTGCCGATAGACTTCCTTTGCTACAACGCCCATTTCCGGCAGACCGGTAATGTCGTCACGGTAGAACGAGGTCATGCTCTGCTGGCCGTCAGCGATCCCCTGGGATGCGCCCTTGATTATCACCGGCTTCTGCTGCAAATCCTTGGCACGCTCAGCCGAAGTGATCACCATAGCAACAGCGCCATCAGATTCCTGGCAGCAATCAAGTAGATGCAAAGGCTCACAAATCCAGCGCGACTGCTGATGCTCCTCCAAGGTGATGGGCTTCTGGTAAAAGAACGCCGCCGGGTTAGTGGCCGCGAAGTCACGTGCTGCAACGGCTACACGACCAAAGTCTTCAGAGGTTGCACCATACGTATGCATGTAGCGACGGGCAAACATGCCAACCCAGGCTGCGGGAGTATGAAAACCATGGGGCATGTACCATCCATAGTTAACATTCTCGAAGATCGGCGTATTACCGAAGCCGTAGCTGCCATTACCAAACCGGTACCATGAGCGCTCGTTCATGGCACGGTAGACCACAACCGTTTTAGCCACACCTGTCGCGACAGCCATCGCCGCATGCATGATAGGGCCACAGGCAGCACCGCCACCATGCGGAACCTGCGAAAAAAAGCGCACATCATCACAGCCCAACAGTCGGGCAATTTCATACTCAGGGACTTTATCGACCGAGTAGGAACTGAAACCATCTACATCCTTGGGATCAATCCCGGCATCTTTCAGGGCTGCCAGTGTTGCTTCCATCGCCAGGCGCAGCTCGGTACGCCCCGAATTCTTGGAAAACTCGGTTGCCCCCAAACCAACAATGGCTGCTTTGCCAGATAGCAATGCATCAGTCATTTGTTTTTCTCCGTTATGCAGGCAGCGCCACAGTAACCTTACCGGTTGCGTGATTGCCCATGGAATTTTTACCCTTGAGGCTGATCACCAGGGTTCGGGCAGCCTCATCACGCTCGCTGATCTCTCCGCTGAAGGTCATGGTGTCACCGGGATAGTTCGGCGCACCCAGCTTGAGCTGAATATCCTTGAAGCTGACCTTCGGGCCGCTCCAGGCCTCAATAAAGCGTTGAACCAGAGCGGTTGTCGTCAGAATGTTCATAAAAATATGTGGCGAGCCAAGCTCCCGGGCGGCATCAGCATCATGGTGCCCTGGAAAGTAGTCGCGCGTTGCAATTGCACCGCCGTTGATCAACGTGACCGTGACCGGAATGGCCAGTTCAGGCAATTGCTCACCCACGCAGGTCTCAGCAAAGGCTTTGGTTTTCATCGAGGTCATATTTCCATCCCAGCTTGTCATTGTTGGCCAACCAATCACCCAAACGCTCCAGGCTGGCAGAAGAACCACCGAGTACCTGACTCAAGTAGCGGCTCCAATAAAGGAAACGGTGTATCGGGTAGGTCAGGTCAACACCAATACCACCGTGCACATGCTGCGCCTTGTGGCCCACCTGGTGCGCGGCCTCAGTACACAAGTAACGTGTGGCCAAGGCTTCAGAGTCACTGGGCTGGTTGTTATCCAGCCGGTAACACAGCTGATACAACTCACTGCGCAGCGCTTCAACCGCCATGTAGCCATCAGCCATTCCCATCTGAACCGCCTGGAAAGTACCGATCGCGCGCCCGAATTGCTCGCGCTGGTTGATGTACTCAACCGTGCGACGGACCTGCTCCTCACTGACACCTAATTGCAAGGCTGCAGTGGCAGCAATCGCACGCTGCTCCAACCAGTTCGCTGCGGCTGCAGGTAGAATCTGTTGAGCCGAGACAACCACCTGATTGCAATGCACATCAGCAACCGCCAGGCCATGGTTATAAACACCCTCAACCAGTTCGACACCTTCGGCTTGCGGGTCCAGTACTACAAGATGAGTCCCCTCTTCAGACTCAGCCAGCAGCAAAACTGCTTTGGCCTGAGCGGCAACATCAACAGCACCGACACTCCCCTGCAAAATAAAGCAGCCATCTTGTTGCTCGAGTTGCAAACCAATGCCATGACTTGAAGCCAGTCCATTCAGCGAAAAGCTCAACAAAGCTGAACCGCCAGCGGCTTCTTCAACCAGACCTGCATGTTGCTCAGCAGAAAACTCAGCCAGGCAAGCTGCAACCAACTGATGCTGCCATAACGGCACTTGTCCAAGACCGGCACCTTGCGCTTTCAGCACGCAGTACAGATCAGTAATGCTCATGCCACTGCCGCCAAAACGCTCAGGGATAATGAGTGCATGCAAGCCAGTCTCAATACAGGTTTGCCACAGAGCCTGCATAAATGGCTCGGCGGATAGATCAAACTCACGCATGCGATCATCCGTGCAGTAATCACGGAAGACGCTCTCAGCCATGTCAGCCACTGCGCGTTGATCGTCTGTTAACGAAAAATCCATACCGCCTCCTTACTGAGCGACCGGCCGAAACTGCGGCAGGGTCTGCTGATCATCAAAACGCGCGAACTCGACTTCAACGCGCTGGCCGACTTCCAATTCCGCCGGACCGACACCAACAAGGCCAGCAATCAAGCGCACGCCTTCATCCAGCTCAATCAGGCCAATCGGATTCGGGTAATCGAATGGGGGCACTTCGGGATAATGCATAACAACAAAGGAATACAGCTCACCGCGGCCGCTAGCTTGCTGGGTATCCCACTCAAAGCTATGGCACTTGCTGCAAACAGGTGCAGGAGGGTGCCGTAATGTCTGGCAATCCTTGCAACGCTGGATCATCAGCTTGCCTGCTTCACAGCCTTCCCAGAAAAAGCGCGTATCATCACTGACGCCCGGCAAGGGCCGCTTGATAGCCTTAGCCTCAGCCTTGGCGTCAGGTTTATTTTCTGGACGTTGAGCGGGCTTGAATTTGAATACCCGGAACAACTGCTTACCTACCTGCTCATCCTCGCCTTGTTCTGATTGCGAGAAATAGGTCATCAACACAGTGACAAAAAAGCCTGTACCCAGAGGGGTTGTTTTTTCTTCACTGACGCTATCCAGGCGACTGGTAAAATACAGGCGCTCACCAGCAACAATCTGGCGATCAAAGGTCAGATCCGAATTCACCGCCACAACCGCTGGGTAGCCATAAGGCTCAATAACCTTGAGAACCTCAAAGTTATTCTCTGTCGATGAGCCCTCCGGGAAGTTCTCTTGATCAAGCCCACCCATACACCACACTTGCAACATACCCGGCGGTGCAACCACATCGGCATAGCCTTGATCACGGGCATAGGCGGAATCAGTGTAAAGCGGATTGGTAATCCCCATTACCTCACACCAGTGGCGGATCATAGGGGCATTCACCCGGTCCCAGGCATAGACGCGACCGTATTCGCGCCCAACCATGGCCTGCACCTTGTCGACTAATGCTTGTTCAGCCAAGTTCGTCTCCTGATTATTCTCATGGACAATGCCTTTCGGGCACGGTCAGGTTGGATCACGCCTTGCCCGCTGTGGAGGCCGCCAGAAATGCCGGCTTCTCACCACCTCCGTGCAAGAGCAGATTGGTACCACTGAAATAGGCCGCCATTGGTGAGGCGGCGTAAAGACAAGCGTTGGCGATATCGTCCGGCTCACCCATACGCCCAGCAGGAATGGTTTGCCCGACAGCCGCTATACCTGCGTCGTCGCCATAATGGAGATGCGATTGCTCGGTTCGGATAAGTCCAGGACTGATACATAGCACACGGACTTTGGGCGCCCACTCAACCGCCAGCGAACTGGCCAGCGAGACAATACCCGCCTTGGCCGCGCCGTAAGCCGCAGTGCCTGGCGAGGGACGAGATGCACTGACTGAACCAATAAAAATGATCACACCACCTTCAGGCTGCTTCTGCATTGCCTGATTGGCTTGTTGTGCAATATTGAGCGGAGCCAGAAGATTAAGACGGAAGATACTTTCACTAAACCGTGGCGAAACCGTGGCCGCGTCAACTTGCGGACTGCCACCAGCATTGTTGACCAATACATCAAGGCGACCGTAGTGTTCAGTAATGGCTGCGAATACTTCGGCCATAGCTTCGCCATCACGCACATCTGCAGCAAGAAAACGTGCTTTCCGGCCATTGAATTGCGGCAACTCTTCTGGTTCCTGGCGACCACAAACGATAACGCTGGCTCCAGCCTGCAAAAAACCGCAGGCGATACCGGCACCAATACCCTTGGTACCGCCAGTAATCAGTACAACCTTGTCGCTATAGTTCAGCTGCTCTGTCAGGTTCATTCATGACCCCCTATTTCGTCATGACATCACTGTAGGGGCTTGGGCCACACAGGCACTTCGTCTGAACGGACGATGAGTTGCACCCATCGGGTACAGACAATCATTGCGAGTATTGCCATTCATTACCGGAGTGCTGCGTCATGCCTGACCCTATAGCCGACTTACTGCTGATTGATCAGCCCGCAACCGGTGTTGTGCGGTTGCAACTGAACCGCCCAGCAGTAAGTAACGCGCTCAGCCTGGAGCTTCAGGCTGAACTGTCCGCAGCCTTCAGCCATTACGGCCATGATCCTGAAGTGCGTTGCATCATCTTGACTGGAGGTAACCAGGTCTTTGCCGCGGGAGGTGATATTTCCAGCATGGCCGGCGTTGGCCCTATCGACATTTATCAGCGCCACACGGAGCGCGTATGGGCTCCCATACAACATTGCCCCAAGCCAGTGATTGCCGCCGTAGCGGGTTACGCCTATGGCGGCGGCTGCGAACTAGCCATGCACGCCGACATTATTATTGCCAGTCAAAGTGCCAGGTTTTGTCAGCCGGAAATACGCATTGGCATCATGCCCGGGATTGGCGGCACACAACGCCTGGTGCGCGCCCTGGGCAAAGCCAAAGCAATGCAAATGGCTCTGACTGGCCGACCGATCACGGCTGAAGAAGCATGGATTGGGGGCCTGGTCAGCGAAGTCACCGATGATAATCAACTGCAAGATACCGCTTTATCACAAGCCAAGCTTATTGCCGCCATGCCTCCATTGGCTGCTGAGCAGATCAAGGAAGTGATCCTCGCTGGCATGGATGCGTCTCTGGAAGCCGGGCTCGCACTCGAGCGCAAAGCCAATGCCTTGCTGTTTGCCTCCAGGGATCAAAAAGAAGGCATGCAGGCCTTTATAGAGAAACGTCGCCCTGAATTCACTGGCGAATAAACATCAAGGAATCCTTAATGAACCAAGCACTTTTTTCTTTAGCCGGGCAAGTTGCTCTTGTAACTGGCGCAGGTCGAGGCATGGGCCTGGGTATCGCTGAAACACTAGCGAAACTTGGGGCGACCGTTGCTATAAATGACTTTTACCCAGAGCGCGCTCAAGCCGCTGCCACCCAGTTGCAGGAAAAAGGCTATTCGGCTATTGCTGCTCCGGCCGATGTTACTGACTATGCTGCAATCAAGGCGATGGTTGATCATGTTGAAGCGGAAGCAGGCCCTATCGATATTCTGGTCTCCAATGCAGGTGTTCCCGTCAATGGCATGGGTTACAAGAAATTTATCGAATCCAGTCGTGAAGACTGGGAAAGCTTTATCAACCTAAACCTGTTCGGCCTGATGAATGCGTGCCATGTCATAGTGCCCGGCATGATAGAGCGCGGGTACGGACGTGTGGTCGCCATCACGTCGGAGTCCTGGCGGGCCGGTTTGCCCATGGGAATTGCTGCCTATGCAGCCTCTAAAGCCGGCGCGGTTGGCTTTATTCGCCACCTGGCGGCAGAAACTGGCCGCAAAGGGATCACGGTCAATGCGCTTTCACTCGGCACCATGAATAACTGGGACTCCGACGAGCTGGCGAAAAAGACCTGTTTTGTTCCCCGCGCGGGCTCGCCAGAGGATGTTGGTGCCGGCGTGGCCTACTTTGCTTCACGCGAAGCTAGCTGGGTCACAGGGCAAGTGCTACCACTCAATGGCGGCAGTCTTACTGCTTAACCTTTTAATCAGACGATAAAAAAACCCCGCCAACTGAATAGTTGGTGGGGTTTTTATTAACCAGACGATTTTACCTTCGATTATCGACCGGCGCGGCGAGCCGCCTCAGGTCCAAAGTCACGTGAAGACAAATCACCACGATTGAGAATATAACCACGTGGCTGCTCATTGATCAGGTTAAATGCCAGATAGCTTCTCGCCAATAGATCATGATATAGACCAACACCAGCCTGCCAGGTCTCAGCCTCAGGTGCGTAGAAATAGTTCATCATCGATGTACGCCACAAACCACCACGGGCATCATAGTTATCAGCCATGATCATTAACCAGCTATCTTCATCGATATACATATGACGCTTGGTATACAGGTGGCGATAGTTATCTTTCAGATTGGCTTCCAATACCCAGACACGGCGCAGCTCATAACGCATATGCTCAGGATTGGCATGATTAGGTTGCAACAACTCATCGTAGCTCAAGTCATTGGAATGAATACGATAGGTGTTAGCCGGGATATACATCTCCTGCTTGCCTACAATACTCCAGTTATACCGCTGCCCTGAACCATTGAAGATACGGACTTCGTCAACCGTAATCGATCCACCCGTCCCCGGGAACTGCATGTCAAACCCGTATTCTGGGGATTGACGCACACGACGGGTACCAGGGTCATAGCGCCAACTTTGACGAGGATCAGTACGGTGGTTAAAGAACTCCATACCAGTATTGATCTCACCCCGGTCACGCTGAGGCAACAGCGTTTCGTTCAGATAAAAAGAAGAGGGGCCTTCAGTCTTGCCAATTCGGCCAGGCTCGAGTTGTGGCGCCAGATTCCTGGATTGCACACGACCCCAGTTAATGCGCCCGTTATTCAGAACGTAGGCGTTGTCAGAGACATATTCTTCAGTCCAGGGCCTGTAGGTGAAGAAGGACGATGTCCACATCAGCTCTAACCCGGTTTTAGGGAACGGGAACAGGATACCACCGGTAGTTGCAACAACGCCTTCACCATCATCAACCAGCTTGGCTGACTTGGCATTTTCCAGGGTTGCCTCGCAGACCGAGTCCGGGAAACGGAAATCACGGCGGGTTTCATAGACAGGCATCTGGAAAGTGTCAGGGTAGGTCTCAAACAATGCCTTCTGACCAGCTGAAAGGCGATCAGCATATTCGTGCACATTGTCCGCAGTAATCACGAACAAGGGACGATCATCCGGGTATGGATCAATAGGATGGTGCCCAGTGCCCTGGAAGTCGATATGGTCAGGCGCACCCAGCCACTTGCCAGTCCACGCAGTGAGGCTGTCATCGGCATTACCTGCCTTTTCAGCACCCACACAAGTCAAATCCTGGCCTAGCCGGGCAATTTCTTCAGGCGTTGCCGCAGCCTGGGCCAAGGTGGCCGCCACTGCGCACTGCGCAGCCAGCAAAGTCATACAAAAAGGTTTAATTACACGCATACTGACTGCTCCCTAGAAGGTGTACTTCGCGTTGATTGAGAGGTAGTCACGGTCGGACATGGTACGTCCCTTATCAACATTCGCGGACGAAAGATAATTAACCCAGGTCATACCAATCTCGAAGTTGCCGAGGTAACTGAAGTCTGCACCCAGAGTCAGACGCTTCTCACTTTCACCCAGACCCTGGTAAGCAAACCCGTCGAGGTTCTGCTGCCAAACGGCTGACAAGGTAAGGTCCCAGCCCTGCATGATACTGGGGTAGTCGAAATAAGAGCCCAAGCCGATAATGGTTGCCGAACGGGTTCCGTAGTCTTTGAAATTACCATCAACGCCCGGACCACCACCCGTCACACGCAATGTGTCTACGCTTTGTACCCGCTCATTGACGATTTCGCCCAACCAAGTGGTCTGTTGCGCTAGCCGTGAAGGGCCTTGAATGTAGACCGCATTGAGGCTGGACATCAGCAGGTCACCAGTCGTTGGTGCGCCGTTGTCCAGATAAACGGGGGCGTCCTGACGAAGACTCAGGTCAGAACCGACCTGCACATCACCCACTTTTGAGGTCAAACTCAGACCGGTAAGCTTGATATCTTCAAAGTAACCAAACTTGAGTGCCGGAACACCAGCTCCAAAACCCAGTTTGTCGATACTGCTCAATGAGGAGAACTGTGTCGCCCCGCTGAAGTCAAAGAACATCGCAGCCACGCGATCATGGTAACGGTAATGGTACAAGCCCAGCTCTGTGTTGAAGTCAACATTCCAGCGCAGGCCCACACCCCACTGGCCAGAGTCACGCGGCTCAGCCTCACCAGCTGTATTAACGACGCGAAACGTATTGTCAGGCAGCGTATCGATCACACCCGGAGCCAGTCTGAAAAACTGTGAACCCGGACCAAAGAAGTCACTACCGAAGAAGTCACCAACCGGGTTAAGGCGGGTTTCTTCCCACTCCAGCTGATAGAAACCAGTCAGAGCCCAGCTGTCATTCAGTGCATAGGTGAATGAAACCTGATTTACCGGCAGGTAGGCATCTTTAGCTTCGGTACCCGGCACGTTGAATTTGGTCGCATCAACAGGCGCCTGCCCTTGACTGATATTGGGCCAGAACAGGCTTTCACCCCAGGCCACCAGATGACGCCCCGCATTCAGTGACAGGTATTGGCGCTCACCGATCGGCCAGTTGCCGTAAACGTAGGCATCCAGTAATTGAAAACGGCTGCCACTATCATTGCGGGTTTTACCGACAAAGCGCTTTTCATCACCCACGTTGGCAACGACGCGGTTAACGGTATCTGGCGAGTCATTGTTGTTGTCGCGCTTGTAGACTTCATCGTAAAAATGACTGCCACGCAGCACCGCACCGATATTGTCTTTCTGTGCGATGACCTCGCCGAACAGACTTACTCGGTTATTCACTGGACGGTAACGCTTGAAGTTACGCGTACCATCATCATTGTTCGGGTCAGCCAGATAGTGGCTATCCGGGCTGCGGGTACGGAATGAGTAGGTGTAGTTAACGGTGACCTGAGAATCGATGGTCAATCCATTATCAAACTCGATGGTCGGAAAGGCCATGGCAGCAGGCGCCATGCTGGCAGCGACGGCAAATGCCAGTGGCTTCAGCAGAGGCAGACCCTGAAGCGTTTTGAGGTTTTTATTCACATTGAGCTCCTGTTTATTATCCACACCTCTTGCGGGTGTATAAACAGTATCCCCAAGGTAAAAAAAACCCGCCTACTCCAAATGAGTTAGGCGGGCTAACGGAGAATGCTATGCAGCTAATTGACGGCTAAGAGCCAGCTTGTCGACCTTGTTTGACGCATTGGTGGGCAGTGATGGCATGAAGACCACTTTGCGCGGAACCTTGTAATTGGCCATGCGCTCCCGAGCCCAGCTGATCAGGGCATCACTATCCAGGTCGCTGCCTTGACGCAGTACGACACAAGCACAACCAACCTCCCCCATGCGTGGGTCAGGAATACCGAACACCGCAACCTGAGCAATGGCAGGATGCTCACTCAATCCCGCCTCAATTTCTGCGGGATAACAATTGAATCCACCAACGATAAACATATCCTTGAGGCGGCCAGTAATACGCAAGTTACCGGCCTCATCGAGACTGCCAACATCACCCGTGTGCAGCCAGGCGGCGGAATCTATCGACTCAGCAGTGGCCTTTTCGTTCTGGAAATACCCCTGCATGACATGGAAGCCGCGCAAACAAATCTCACCCTGCTCACCGGCAGGCAACCGTTGCCCGTGCTGATCCAAAATGGCCAACTCGGTACCCGGGATCGGCTTGCCACTGGTCAGCGCGATCGTTTCTGCCGAATCATGCGGATCACAAATAGTTGCCAGCCCCCCACATTCTGTGAGTCCGTAAGCCGTAGTCACCACAGCAAAGCCCAACTCCTCACGCATACGCTTGATCAATACCGGCGGTATGGTTGATGCGCCCGTAACGGCGACGCGCAAGGAAGAGAGATCGGCCTTCGACAATGCAGGGTGATCGAGCATAGACAGGTAAAGGGTTGGCGGCCCTGGCATGATCGTGACCTTATCCTGCGCAACCCGATGAAATACCGTTTCAGCATCAAACATGGGCTGCGGCAAAATAGTTGCGCCACCTAACAGGCAGGTTAACCAGCCAGCTTTGTAGCCAAACGAGTGAAAGAATGGATTGACGATAAGGTATCTGTCCCCTGGAACCAGGCCAATAATGCGCACATATTCATTAAACGCCCGCAGGCTCTGGCCGTGCGCATACATCACACCTTTAGGCTTGCCAGTCGTTCCCGAGGTAAACAGCAGGTCAGACAGATCATGAGCCGACACCTCGGCGGCGCGCGCCTCTGCGGCAGCACGCGATACCTCAGTCCCCGCAGCGATGAAATCAACCAAAGCGATCTGGCCCGATTCAGCCTGACACTCGCCGATTACCACAACGGTCTCCAGCGTTGCTGGACGAACAGCCGCGAGCATTGCAGGGTAATCATTGCCAAGAAAGCTTTGTTGTACAAACGCAATACGCGCACCACTGCGGGCAACAATATCAGCAGCTTCAGCACCCTTCATGCGCGTATTCAACGGAACCAGTACTGCCCCTGCCGCCTGCAGGCCTAATGCCAACACCACCCACTCAACGGTATTTGGCGCCCACAATGCAATGCGGTCACCTTTCTTGATGCCGGCAGCCAACAAAGCCCGGGTAACCGCCAACATATGCTCGGGCAGATCTGCATAATTGATACGGCGGCCCGTTTCTTCCAGCGCCGAGCGACCAGCATGTAGCCTGGCTGCATGAAAAACCAGTTCCGGAATCGATTGCGGCAGGTCAGCCGGCGTGGCAAATACAGCAGTCATGGGCAACTCTCTTGTTAGCAATCAAGGAAAACGCAAGTGGACGTGGTCACTGGTAGCAACAGCCTGGCAGGCCAGCGTCCAGCCTTCACTCAGCTCCTGCTGGTCCAGGGCATCGTTGTGCAGCAGATCCACGTCACCGGATACCAGCGTGCACATACAGGAAGCACAGGAACCAACCAGGCAGGAATGGGGTGCTTCAATACCCTCACGACGCATGGCGGCCAGCAAAAGTTCACCAGGCTCGCAATCAAGTGTGTGGGTTTCGCCGTCCAGCTCTACGGTCAGCTGGGTTGCTGTTGCACCAGCGTGCTCAACCTTTTCGGTGTTGGGTTGTTCACTTTCACTGGGCAAGGATACAAAGCGCTCGACATGGACGGATTTGGCCGACAATCCAGCCTTGACCAAAGCCTCTGCACCGGCATCCATAAAGGGTTCTGGCCCACATATAAAGGCTTCCGCAGCCTCAAACCCTGCAGCCAGATGCATCAACTGCTTGACACTGGGATGCCCTTGCACACTGGCCAGCCAATGCACCACCTGCAAGCGATCAGGGAACGCACTGACCAACTCATTCAACAGGTCACGAAAAATAACCGACTGCTCGTCGCGGTTTGCATACACCAGACGCACACGCCCTTTCCCCTGGCTGAGTGCAGAACGCAAGATCGACAAAACAGGGGTAATCCCACTACCACCCGCCAACAGCAAAAAGTCACTGTCCAGTGTTTTCGGAACAAAAACACCAGCAGGCGGCAAGACTTCTATTTGGTCACCTGCCTTGAGCGTGTCACATAACCAATTAGAGCCGCGCCCATCATCAACGCGCTTGACAGTAACCCGCAGCTCTTTATCGCTGAAGGGTGTGCTGCACAACGAATAACAACGAGGCAGCCAGTCATCGGCAAACGGAATGCGCAAGGTCAAAAACTGGCCAGGTTTGTAGCTGAAACGCTCTGCATATTCTGCCGGCACGCGGAATTCGAACGAACAACTATCGTGCGTTTCCTGGATAACAGCAGCCACTTGCAATGGAAAATAAGCATTACTCATAGTCAGATACTCATAATGAACTGGCCACTATCGATCCGCAGTTCAATCCCGTTAACCGCACGGGACTCATCTGCAGCCAGGTACAAGACACCCTGTGCAACGTCCTCTGGTCGGCAAGCCCGGTTCATCGGATCACTATCGATGGTAAACAAGGCGTCATCCATATCTTTTGGGTAGGCAGCACGCGTCATGGCAGTCAGCACACCGTCGGGATGCACAGAGTTGCATCGGATTCGATATTTCTGCTTTCTACAGTGCACCGCTACGCTGCGCGTTAAGGCAGCCACAGCACCCTTACTGGCGCCATAGGCCATATAGTCATCTCGCGCAGCCAGTGCAGCGATGGATGAAATATTGACGATGGATCCACCCTCACCATGAGTTTTCATCAGTGGCAAAGCTGCCTGGCAACCCAGAAAAGCACTGTCAGCATTGACCCGCATCAGCGTATGCCACTGCTCCAGGCTTGTTTGCTCAATGGTTCCCGGCATAAGAATACCGGCATTGTTGACCAGCACATGAAGCCCCCCCTCATGCGCCTGAATGCTTGAAATGACTACTGCCCACGCCTCAGGAGCACTGACATCATGCTCAATAAAGCGCGCCCGATCGCCAAGCTCGGCAGCAATCCGCTCTCCTGCCGCTACATTAAGGTCGGTCATCACGACGCGGGCGCCTTCAGCTACAAACAAGCGAGCACAGGCCTCCCCGATACCACTAGCCGCCCCGGTAATAAGCGCGACCTTATCTTGCAAGCGTTGACTCATACCGCGTTCCTTTTTTGTTCTGCCAGATGATGCGCAGCAACATAACCGAAGGTCATGGCCGGACCGAGCGTGCCACCGGCTCCAGGATAAGTGGTTCCCATCACCGAGGCTGAGGTGTTACCTATCGCATACAGACCGTCAATCGGCTCAGCGTTCTCACGCAGTACCTGGGCGTGCTCATTGGTCAACAAGCCGCCCTTGGTGCCGATATCGCCGGCATACATCGGCATCGCGTAGTAAGGCCCCTTCTCGATAGGCGCAAGGCAGGGGTTCGGTTTGACGTTACTGTCGCCGTAGTACTGATCAAAGACATTACCGCCACGCTGAAACTCTTCATCATCACCACTGGCTGCGAAGCCGTTCATGCGTTTCACAGTGTCAGCAAGGCCCTGCGTATCGACACCAATCTGTTGTGCCAGCTCTGACAAGGAATCAGCTTTGTAATACAGGGAATTGAGCCATTCCTTGCGCAGGCGGCTATCAGGCATGATTTGCGCTGGCATCAAGGGGCCCATGGCATAGTTGAATCTGAACTTGCTGTCAAAAATGACCCAGGCAGGTATCGACTTGCCGCCTGAGGCTTGTTGATCGCGATACATGGCATCAACAAACTCAAGGTAGGGCGCCGCTTCATTGACGAAGCGCTGGCCGTTGGCATTCACCACAATAGCACCAGGAAATGCACGCTCGGCAAATACACCACGGGCACGATCTTCACCGGGCACCATGAGCGATGGCGCCCACCACCCCCAATCCATCAGATCGGTGGCAGCGCCCAGCTTCTGGCCAGCCTCCAGAGCTGCACCGGTGTTAGCGCCGGCAGGCGTCGCACTCCATTTAACCTCAGTGGGTTGTGGCAAATACTTCTCACGTAGCGACTGATTTTGCTCAAAGCCGCCGGCTGCTAAAACCACGCCATAACGCGCATTAATAGTTACCTGCTTGCCTTCGCGATTGGCTAGAACGCCAACAACTCGACCTTCCTGCTCTACAAGGTCGGCAAGGTCCGTGTTCAACCACAGCGGAATATCACGATCCAGCATGGAAGCACGCAAACTTGCTATCAGCGCATTGCCCAGTGCGGACCTGCGATCGCGTTTACTCTTGGTTTTTTTACGCCAGGAGAAGTCAAGTTTGTAGCGCAGCATCAACCAAATGATCATCAGCCGCCAGCCACGTGATTTGGACATGGCCTTGTGCGCATGGCGAGCTGTCCAGGCGATGCGACCCATCAGCATATTGCCAGGTGCAGCTTCACGCAGGTTAGGCAATTCGGCGCCAAGTTTGCTCAAGTCAAAGAGTTCGGGATCCAGTGTACGGCCACCCGCCAGTGAGCCGGGTAAGTGCGGGTAGTAATCCGGATATTTGTCTGCCACGGCATAATTGACCTGGGTATTGGTTTGCAACCAGGCAATCATTTCCGGCGCTTTTTTCAGGTAGGTGCGCAACCTGGATTCATCAACACGATCACCGATAGCGGCCTTGAGATAGGTCCAAGCCTGCTCTTCACTATCTTTACCACCAATGGCCTTGAAATAATGATTATTCGGAATCCAGATACCACCACCGGATAAGGCCGATGTGCCGCCATATTGGCTGGCCTTTTCAATCATCAGGACCTGAAGACCTTGATCAGCCGCTGTAACAGCAGCCGTCATCGCTCCTGCGCCAGAGCCCACAACTACCACATCAACGTCGGCAACCGCTTCATTATTGTTATGCATGTTTTTTGCTCATCCAACCAAAAACGCAACAAGTAAGCCGCCACAATAGTGGCGGCTTTTTTTATCAACCTCAGACGTAAGGGTCCGGGTTGGGCAGGCCAAGCTGCACGGCGCCGTAGGCGCGACCAAAGGCAGCCACATTGTTGGAGATATGGCCACGCGCCTGATGCAGATCGCGGAAAATACGCGCCACCGGATTGGTGTTGTACAAACCGGAAGCAGCCATACAGCGCAGCAACTGGCTCACCTTGTCGGCACATACGTTGGTCACATGCGCAGACTGATAGCGATACAGTAAGCGCGTCTCCACTTCAGGGAACTCACCACGCTCTGCCAGCTCCCACAGATGCTCAAAATTGCGCTCTAGTACCAGCTTGAGGGAGTCAAGGGTCAACATGGCGTCGGCAACCACTTCTTGCGCCAGTGGGTCTTCAGCAGTTTTTGCACCATGCTTACCGATATGCTTGGCAGCATTATCACGGAACGCATTGATTGCGCCCTGCAAAGCACCCAGACACGAACTGGATACAGCACGGGTGAAAACCTGAGCAAAGGGAATCGCGAACAAGGGGCTGGTATTCACCTGACGGCCAGGCGTTGCTTCCATGCTGGTATTGTTGGTGCGTTGTACCCGATGAAAAGGTACAAAGGCCTCATCAATGACAATGTCATGACTGCCTGTACCACGCAGACCCAACACATCCCAGTTACGCTCAATACGATAGTCTGAACGCGGCACCAGGAAGGTACCATGCTCGGAGCCTTCGCCATTGGCGTCCGGCGGAATAATACCGCCCAGCAAAGTCCATTTGCAGTGTTCACTGCCACTGGAAAAGCCCCAGCGACCGCTGATCTTGTAGCCGCCATCAACTTCAGTCACTTTGGCTACCGGCATATAGGTAGAGCCCACCAGAGTTTTCGGGTCATCGCCCCATACCTCTTCCTGGGCTTCAACCGGATAGCGCGCCAACTGCCAGGGGTGAACACCCATAACGCCATAGATCCACGCGGTTGACATGCAACCTTCAGCCAGAATCATCTGAATATCAAAAAACGCACGGGGATCCATTTCATAGCCGCCAAAACGCTTAGGCTGCATTGCCTGAAACAGACCGGCTTCCTGCATATCGGCCACGGTTTCGTCTGGAATTTTGAGCTCACGGTCAGCTTGCTCTGCACGTTCACGCAGAACTGGAACCAACTTACGTGCGGCGTCCAGCATCTCGAGTTCTTTTTGTGTTCTTTCGCGAGTGACAACCATCACTAGATCCTCCAAAGAGTCATCCGCAACAACAATATGTGCGGCTGTGATTGATTATCTGAAGGGCATGGCTGCCACTCATCGTCAAAGCGGACTATGCTGTAAAAAAGGGCCACAAAAGACATTACAAAACGTGTAATTAATCGGGCAAAGCAGCGCACTACAAGGCCCCAGGCTGGCCTTGGAGTACCGACCAGCCTGGCACACAACATCGTCCGACAAAGCTACCTGAGGGTAAAACGACCCGCCATGGTTTCCAGCTCACCTGCAAGCCGCTCCAGCTCTTCTGCTGCGCGAGCGCTATTGCTAGCGCTATGCGACATTTCAGAGACGCCAGACGAAACCCCCTCAACCTCTTGTGCAATTTCTCGCGTTGCACCGGCCTGTCCGTTAAGAATTTCGCTGATCTCATTAACTGCCGTGATTACTTCAGCGGTGCCACTCCGGATAGTGGCGACCGAGGCATTGGCCTTGGCGGCCAACTCAACCCCGCTTTCTACTCTGGCCACTGATTCACGCATGCCTTTAGCTGCATCATGCGTTCCTTGCTGAATCTGCTTTACTGTTTCAGCAATTTCCAGCGTCGACTGCGATGTTCGCTCAGCCAGTTGTCGGACTTCACCTGCAACGACCGCAAAACCCCGACCCATATCACCAGCCCTCGCCGCCTCAATAGCCGCGTTCAGAGATAACAGATTGGTTTGCTCCGCGACTTCATTGATGACTTGAATTACCCGACCAATTTGCTGCGAGAACCCCTCCAGGGCCGTCATATGCTCAGCGGTACTGGCTACGGTTGACGCGATTTCTTGCATTTCCGCTGCCATCTTACCGATCAGTTCCTCACTATCGTGGCTTGCCGATGCCGCATGGTGAGTAATTTTGCGCGTTGATTCTGCATGATTGCGGACATCGTCAATAGAAACAGACAGCTCTTCGACGGCCGCTGACATACTGCTCACGCCATCGGCCTGCTGGCGTGCAAGCCTGGCTGACGAATCGGACAGTCCAGCCATTTGCGCTGAAGAACCACTGAGCAAAGCGACTTGATCACGCAAGGACATAAGTAGCTCCCGCAAGTTATCGCGCATACGCACGAACACCGTGAGCAAATCAGCGATTTCATCCCGACCAGTGATGCGAATATCACGCGCCAGATCCCCCCCAGCAATGGCCTCGGCCTGTTCAGTCACCAGTGCCAGGCCACCGCGTAAACGGCGCAGCGTGAAAATACCAGCAAGACTACCGACTATCAGGCCAAATACCGCCAGACCAAGGTACACCATGACCGTCACCTGATAGCGTTGTTCAGCCAGCAGAAAATCAGTTGCTGTCTTGTCTTCCTGGTAAGCCCGCAACTCCGCCAATACATCACGAGCCTGCCGCCCTTCTTCAGCGCCAACCTGCAAGAACATGCGCATGCCATGAGCACCAAAGTCTTCTATTTCCAGGTGCGCAAGCATGGCGTCAAGATCCTCGACCCATAACTGGTAGTGTTCGGCAAAGCGCGCCATCAACTCAGCGTCCTGCTCGTCACTTACATGCTGCTGCAAACCGTCAAGCAACCTATCGATCTGCTCTGTGTTAGCGCGAATCTCATCAAGATAAACGCCCAACGCATGATCATGAGCAATCGACAACTTGCCATCCGGGTCGTACTGGAAAGCAATCAACACCAGGCGTCGATTCTGGTCCAGTAGACGTTCAATTTCTGTTGTTTCACGAATAGCCGACAGACGCTCTTCCTGCACGGCATGCAAACTGTCACGAGACAGCTTGAGTCCATACCAACCGAGCCCAACTGCGGAATAAAACAACACGCTGGCCAGTGCCGCCCACAACAACAAGCGCGCAGCAATACTCAACCGTAAAGCGGCAATCTTCATGCGGAGTCTCCGAAAAGACGAGAGAGGGAGGTCTTGCCTGGCAAACATGCCAGGCAATAATGAAACTGCTGACAGATTGGCTCAGCGCGTGATCTGACTCTTGATCACGTCGGTGAAGCCAGCATGATAGGGCGGCAGCATGCCCCACTCCCCTCTTGGATCAAATGCAGGTGCTTTGAACACGGTGCGTGCATGACTGAATTCTGCAAAACCTTCACGGCCGTGGTAATGCCCCATTCCAGACGCACCAACACCACCGAAAGGAGCATCTTCCATAGCGGCATGCATCAAGGCATCGTTGATGGTTACACCGCCAGATAGCGTGTGATTCAACACCAGGTCCTGCTCGTTTTGGTCAGCACCAAAGTAATACAACGCCAATGGCCGCTCACCTTGATTGATCTCCTCAAGCACATGAGCCATCTCGTTGTAGGTAAGCAGAATCAATGCTGGGCCAAAAATCTCTTCCTGCATGATGCGACTGGTTCGCGGCGGATTAACCACCAGAGTCAAAGGGCGTTGACGGGTCTCACCGGGCAATTCCTCCGGTGTACGAATCAACTGACAGCCACTCTCCTCGGCATCAGCAATACAAGCATCCAGCCTGCGCATGTGACGATCGTTCACCACACTGACCAGGTCAGGGTTGTTCGCTGCTTGCGGGTAAAGCGAAGAATAGGCTGAACAGAACTCGGTAATGAAGGTATCGCGCAGCTCTACAGGCACATAGAAGGTGTCGGGCGAAATACAGATTTGCCCACCATTGGTTCCTTTGGCAACCGCCAGGCGCCGAGCAGTTTCTGCGATATCAGCTGAACGACTGATAATAACCGGCGACTTACCACCCAGCTCGAGGGTAACAGGAACCAGGTTTTCGGCCGCACGCCGCATGATATCGCGCCCGATTGCGGTGCTACCGGTAAAGACCAGGTGATTGAATGGCTGACTGGCAAAAGCCTGCCCGACCTCAATACCGCCGGTAATGACAGCCAACTCAAGCGGATCAAAACGCTTATCGATTGCATTGGCGAGTACTTCCGCTGTTCGCGGAGTGACTTCAGATGGCTTCAGGATTGCGCGATTGCCGGCAGAAAAGGCGCCCGCCAAGGGGCTTAACAGGGTAAATAATGGCGCGTTCCAGGTACCCATAATGCCTACGGTACCCTTGGGCTGATAGCGCACCCATGCTTCGGCGCCCAACTGATCGTAGGGAGAGAAAACCTGCCTGCTTTGATCCGGTATCCACTCATGCAAATGATCACGGGCATATTTCAGTGATGTCAGTGAACCCAGGACATCATTCATCAGCCCGTAACCTGCGTGACGCCCGCCAAAGTCAGCATCCATTGCCGCGCCCAAGGCCTCGTGATCATCAACCAGAAGATCTATGACTGACTGAATTCGGCGTTGCCGGTCTTCAACACTGACCACTCCTTGCCGGTCATAGGCTTGACGTTGCAAAGCCAACAGAGAACCCAGTTCTTCAGTAGATGATAGGTAGGCGCGCATGTCAGTAGGACTCCTTCCCCGCATGGGGTGCATTATTGTAATTATTTAAGACACTAGCCCACAGTCTTGACTGATCACCTCGTCCATATGGACGAAGGGCATGTACAGGCTCGATAGTCCATAAAGACGATGAAGCCTGACCCCGGTAAAAACAATACTTGCCTCACTGACACGAATAAGATGAGGCAGACCATGACTGCTCAGGCAAGTTTTAACCCTAAGGCGTTCCGAGACGCGCTCAGCACCTTCACCACAGGTGTGACCATTATCACTACACGAAACAGCGATGGCGAGCCTATCGGCATTACTGCCAATAGTTTCAACTCGGTATCTCTCAACCCACCATTGGTACTGTGGAGTCTGGCCAAGTCAGCATTCAGCCTGGAAGCCTTTTCTGCCAATAAACACTGGAATGTGCATGTTCTGTCTACGGAGCAAGAGGCATTATCAGGGCTTTTTGCCTCCCGCGGGGAAGATAAGTTTGCCGGCATTCAGCTGGAAAAAGGCATTAACGATATCCCTTTGCTCGGCAACTGTACGGCCAGATTCCAGTGTCGTACGGCGTTCATGTACGAGGGCGGCGATCACGTTATTTTTGTAGGTGAAGTTCTTGGCTTTGACAAAAGCGAGCTTCCACCGCTGGCATTTCAAAGTGGCCAATATGCCCTGGCCGCACGCAAACCACGCGAGGGAGTACGCCTTTCCAGCATTGAAGAGCATGCTCCGGAGTGTAGTTACACTGAAGACTTGCTTGGCTATCTGGCGGGCCGGGCTCACTACCAGCTGGTTGCCTTCCTGCGCACTTTATTACAGAACCACAAGCTTGATGAGCACGCCTTCTTTGTTCTTTCCGTCCTGAGCATTCAAGACAAACTGACGCTTGAGCAGATCAATCATTTCGTTGCCTACACCGGGCGCGAAGTCAATCTGGCACTGATGGCATTCCTGCAAAAGCAAGGCTATGTCGTGCTTGAGCATCGTGATGGCAAGGATCGCTATGTATTGACTGCTGAGGGCCGCGAAGTCTCTCTGGAACATGTTGCCCTGGCCAAAGCCGTCGAGGAACAAGTAACTGAAAAACTCGGTGCTGGTGATACCCAGGCCCTGAAGATTCTGCTGAAGCGCCTTATCACCGCTACGGATCCAGGCATTCCTGATTTATGGGTTGCTGAACCGACTGAGAAATCCGCCTGACTGCTGAGGAATACAATCCTATGTCACTGATCGACAAGTTTACCCTGCAAGGCCAGGTTGCACTGGTAACTGGTGCCGGCAAGGGCATTGGCAAAGCCATTGCCCTTGCTTATGCCGAAGCAGGTGCAAAAGTAGCCTGCATAGCTCGCACCCAGGCAGATGTTGACGCTGTGGCGGAACTCATCCGTGCTGCCGGTGGTGAGGCCATTGCTATCAGCTGTGACGTGAATGAGGCTGTGCAACGTGAAGCTGCCGTTGCTGCCAGCGTCGACGCCTTTGGCAAATTGACGCACCTGGTCAATAACGCGGGTGGCGGTGGTCCTAACAACCCACTCAAACTCAGCTGGCAAGAGTTTGATAAGTCGATGCACTTCAATGTGACCTCCGCCTATCACTTTATCCAGCTTAGTGCGCCACACATGTTCAAAGCTGGCCAAGGCAACGTGATCAACATCACCTCTGGCGCTGCTCGTTACATACAACGGGGATTTAGCCGCTACGCCGCAGCCAAAGCTGCATTGACCCAATTGGGCTTTATGCTCGCCCAGGACTTTGCCCCCACTATCCGCATCAATGCGATTGCTCCGGGCCCGATTATGACCGACGCCCTGCAGGGCGTTATGACCGACGATATTCGTCAGATCATGGAGCAAAACACACCGCTGAAATGTCTCGGTGATGTTGATGACATTGCTGCCGCAGCACTCTACCTGGCAACCCCGGCATCCAAATGGGTAACTGGCAAGGTTATTGAAGTGGATGGCGGTGCTGAGTCCAGCGTATTTCCGACTTGAGGGCAGTTGAATGGCACTTGATGAAAAACTGATTCAGGCCTTGGGCAATGAGTTGTTTCACGCCTTGCGTGAAAGAAAAACACTACAACCACTGACAGCCCGTCACGCAGATATGTCTATTGCTGACGCGTACCGCATCTCGTTGCAGTTTCTGCAGCAACGCAAGGCGCTGGGCGAAACCGTTGTCGGCAAGAAGATTGGCGTAACCAGTAAAGCTGTGCAGGACATGCTGAATGTCCATCAGCCAGACTTTGGCTTCCTCACTGATCGTATGCACGTTGCAAACGGCGTCGCTATCAGCATGCGCGAATACAACCTGATTCAACCGCGCGCAGAGGGTGAAATCGCTTTTATCTTGAGTGAAGACCTTAGCGGTCCGGGCATCACTGCTGACGACGTTCTCGCAGCTACTGCATCAGTTACTCCCTGCTTCGAGATTGTTGACTCGCGCATTGCTGACTGGCAGATAAAAATCGAAGACACCGTTGCTGATAACGCATCCTGCGGTGTGTTTGCTTTGGGTGAAGCACGAGTTGATCCGCGCTCAATCGACCTGGCCAAGGTTGAATTGACCATGCAAAAAAATGGCACAGATGCCGGGCGTGGCCTAGGCGCCGCAGTTCAGGGCCACCCCTGCAACGCTGTAGCCTGGCTGGCCAATACCCTGGGCGAACTTGGCATTCCTTTCCAGGCCGGGGAAATCATTCTGTCCGGCGCGCTTGCCCCCTTGGTCCCTGTTGGCCCTGGTGACGAGATAACCATGCACATCAGCGGACTGGGTTCGGCCAGCTTGCAATTTACTGATTGATTTTCAGGGAGACCCCCATGAGCAAAAAAATTCGTTGCGCCCTGATTGGGCCAGGCAACATTGGTACCGACCTGCTGTACAAGCTACAACGCAGCGACGTACTGGAACCCGTATGGATGGTGGGTATTGATCCTACCTCCGAAGGTCTCAAGCGTGCGGCAGAAATGGGCCTGAAAACCACCAGTGACGGTGTTGACGGCTTACTGCCGCATGTTCGCGATGATGATATTCGTATTGCCTTTGACGCAACGTCTGCCTATGTGCACGCCGAAAATAGCCGCAAGCTTAACCAGCTTGGCGTTCTGATGATTGACCTGACTCCGGCAGCTATTGGTCCTTACGTCGTACCCCCAGTCAACCTGAAAGAACACGCCAACGAGGCCATTCTCAATGTGAACATGGTGACTTGTGGTGGCCAGGCGACCATCCCCATGGTTGCTGCTGTGTCGCGTGTTCAGTCCGTCGATTACGGTGAAATTGTAGCTACTGTATCGTCCAAGTCTGTCGGGCCCGGTACACGCAAGAATATCGATGAGTTCACCCGCACTACAGCCGGCGCTATTGAGCAAGTGGGCGGCGCGAAACAAGGCAAGGCGATTATCGTCATTAACCCTGCCGAACCACCCTTGATCATGCGTGACACCATTCATTGCCTGACCACCGATACTCCGGATGAAGAAAAGATCACCGCATCCATCCATGCCATGATTGCTGAAGTACAGAAATATGTACCCGGTTATCAACTGGTCAACGGCCCCGTTTTTGACGGCAACCGCGTTTCCGTTTTCATGGAAGTCGAGGGCCTGGGAGATTTTCTCCCGAAATATGCAGGCAACCTGGACATCATGACTGCTGCCGGCGCCCGCACTGCAGAGCTGTTCGCCGAAAAAATGCTGGACGGCAGCTTCGACCCTGACGCCATCGCCGCCAACCTGTGAGGAATTGACCATGAGCTTGCAAGGCAAAAAAATCACCCTTCACGACATGACATTGCGTGACGGCATGCACCCCAAGCGCCACCAGATCAGCCTGGAACAGATGCAGAACATTGCCAAAGGTCTGGACGATGCCGGTATTCCATTGATTGAAGTCACCCATGGTGATGGCCTGGGTGGCAGTTCAGTCAATTACGGCTTTCCGGCACATACCGACGAAGAGTATCTGAAAGCTGTTGTACCCCTGATGAAGCATGCCAAGGTTTCCGCCCTGCTGCTGCCAGGCATTGGCACAGTGGATCACCTGCAGATGGCCCGCGAGATTGGCGTTAATACTATTCGCGTCGCCACCCACTCCACAGAAGCAGACGTGTCTGAACAGCACATCAACCTGGCACGCAAACTTGAGATGGATACCGTGGGCTTTCTGATGATGGCACACATGAACAGCCCCGAAGGTCTCGCTGAACAAGCTCGCCTGATGGAAAGCTATGGTGCCAACTGTGTCTATATCACTGACTCTGCCGGCTACATGTTGCCCGAAGATGTTACAGCACGCATCAGTGCAGTACGCAACGCGCTGAAAACCGATACGGAAATTGGTTTCCATGGTCACCATAACCTTGCTATGGGTGTCGCCAACTCCATCGCTGCCGTTGCTGCTGGCGCAACACGCATTGACGCTGCGGCTGCTGGTCTGGGCGCGGGTGCCGGCAATACGCCCATGGAGATTCTGGTAGCTGTGTGTCAGCGCATGGGTATCGAAACAGGCGTTGATTTGTTTGGTATTCAGGATGTCGCTGACGACCTCGTTGTTCCTATCATGGACTTCCCTATCCGCAGCGATAAAGATGCCCTGACCATGGGCTATGGTGGCGTTTACGGTTCATTCCTGCTCTTCGCCAAGCGTGCCGAGAAAAAGTACGGTGTGTCCGCACGTGAAATCCTGGTTGAAATGGGACGGCGTGGCATGGTCGGCGGCCAGGAAGACATGATCGAAGATACCGCCCTGACCCTGCTAAAACAGCGTCAAGCCTGAACCAGGCTGCGGTTATCAACGGCCCCGTTCGGGGCCGTTCTTTATTGGGAGCAGGTTGCGTGGCAGTCACATCTAGCAAGGCTGGCCTCGGCTGGCGGGCGCACACTACATTAGCGGTGCTTGTGTTTGGCTATGCCGGCTTTTTTCTTGGCCGGCAAATCATGTCGGTCATGATTGAGCCCATCAAGCTGGAATTCAATGCAACCGATAGCGCTATGGGGCTTATATCAGGCCTTGCTTTTGCTCTGGTCTATGCAGTCATGGGCTTACCAGCTGGCCGTCTGGCAGACCGCCTGCCCCGGGTAACGCTACTCGCCGCCACTGCTTTTTTATGGGCAATAGCAACCCTTTTGTGTGGGTTTGCCATAAGTTTCTGGATGCTGGTGGCAGCAAGGATGTTAGTTGCAATCACTGAATCACCGGTAACACCAGCCTCACTCTCATTGATTGCAGACCTTTACCCTGCCAGCCAGCGATCACTGGCCATCAGTTTTTTTACCGGCGCCCCCACCCTGTCTGCTGTTATCGGGTTAGGCGTTGGTGCATGGGTTATCGATAGCTTTGGTTGGCGCACCGGCTTTTATTTGATTGCCTCACCGGTTTTGTTGGTGTCACTGATCCTGGGGTTGCTTACACGCGAACCAGAGCGTGGCTACTGGGATAAGCCTTATCTCAGCGAGCCACCCCGCCACTCGATCATGCAAGCAGCAAAGCACTTGATCGCCAACCGGGCCTACATGCTGGTAGTAGCCGTGTGTGCATTGTTAAGCTTCAGTGGTTTTGCCTTTGCCATGTGGAATACACCTTTTCTCATTCGCTCGCATGGCTTATCCCTCCAGCATGCAGGCATTCTTGCCGGCGTCGTCACGGGTATCAGTGCTGCACTGGGTGGTTTATTCAGTGGCTGGCTTACAGATCGCCTGGTTGTGAGTCAACGTCAGTGGCTACTTGGCGTACCATTACTCGGACAAAGCGTTGCCTTGGCCTCTATGCTGGCCTATTTACTCTGGCCAAGTGGTATCTGGTTCACTGTTGGCAGCCTTCCGGTACCGGTAGCAATGCTCTGGTGCGCCATCATGGGCTTTTTTACCGTCTGGTGGGTTGCCCCCTGCTTTAACTTGCTTACACAGCTGGTTAGTCCCTGGGAAAGAGCCACAGCGCTTGCGCTGCAGACCATATGCACAACTCTGGCAGGTGTTGGTCTTGGACCGCTGATTACTGGCCTTATCAGTGACGCGCTTATTGCATTTGCCGATATTGAGTCATTGCGATATGCCATGGTACTGGTCAACCTGTCCATGCTGGTACCGCTATACTTGCTCGTGATCCTTTATAAAAAAAGAATCACCTGATGATATAGACCCTTCATGTTCACAGCACAGCAAAAACCATGATGCGAAATTCATGATGTACCAGGTATAACTATGAATACCGATACACGCTACATAATCTGGCTCCTGGATTTCCTTGCAGAAAAAGGTGTTGATACTGAAAAAATACGTGCTCATCATCAGCTCGCTGGTCTTGAAATCGCAGACAATTCCATCAGTAGCGAAACACATCGCGCCTTGTTGCGAGACGCAATCCTGCTGACTGGCGATGAGGGTATAGGTCTTCAGCTAGGTTACAAGCGTTCACTGGCTACCTATGACCAACTGGCTTATTTAATGCTTAGCTGTTCAACCTTCCGCGAAGCAATCAATAAAGGCCTGAAGTACCAGAACTATCCCGGCCGATTTTCAGGGCATTCAATCATTACAACCTTCAGCGAAATCGGCGGCGAAGGATGTTTCCAGGTAAATATCAAGGAAAACCTGGGTGACTTGCGCCTTCTCGCAATCGAAGACCTTCTCAGCAATATCGTAGCAACTTCACACTGGGTTCTTGGCTACCCGTTACCAACAAGCAAGCTACGCTGCGATTACCCGGCTCCACGGCATGCTGAGCATTACCAGCAAGTTTTCCACTGCGATATTCAGTTCCAGGCTCCAGCCATCCAGTTATTTTTCGATGCCAGCATTCTGGACCAACCACTTCCCAACGCCAGCCCAATGAGTGCCCGCCTGTATGAATCCATCTGCGAGCAACGCAGTATTCAGCGACAAGGTGGAGCTGTTGCCTGGCGGCTATGGCCTCTGATAGCGGATAATCCGGCAACCCCCCCAGCTCTGGTAGCAGCCGCCAGAATCCTTTGCTGCAGCCCAAGGACCTTGAGCCGCAAGTTACACACTGAAGGCTGGCATTATCAGCAGATCGTTGACCGAGTGCGTGAAATTCATGCCCGGCGCGCACTCAGCGACCCCACTATACCCATTACCCAGATCGCTTTGCAGCTGGGCTACTATGACCATTCCGGGTTTCTGCGAGCCTTCAAGAAGTGGACAGGGATGACGCCCAGCCAATTTCGCAGCAAGCTGCTATAACGGATCAAATTGGCCATTTTTGCAGCCTTATTGACCTGTTTTGCCAATACCCGCAACTTGCTGAGGATTAGTATTTTTCAACACGCACAAAAATAAGGATCGCCCCCGTGTTGAAAACTGACCACCTTAACGTCGAGATGTTCAGCAAGTTTGCTCCCCGCCCGGGTGAGCGTGCATTACTGCCTGAACTGTCTGCCAAGGCACAAGTCGCCCTGATGTGTCGTATGCTTTTCGCTGAAGGCTGGGATGATCATATTGCCGGTCACATCACCGTTCGACAGCCTGATGGCAGTATTCTTACCAACCCTTGGGAATTAACCTGGGACGAGGTAACAGCCAGCGACATTGTGACGCTCGACGATAATGGCCGCATTCTCGATAGCAACTGGAACACCACACCGGCCATTGGATTACACCTTCAACTGCACCAGGCGCGACCAGATGTTCATGTTGTCGTCCACAACCACCCTAAATGGAGTGGCATCTGGGCCAACCTGCAGGAAGTACCACCGGTTTATGATCAGGCCGGGGCCTATTGCGGTTCTGCGCTGCCAATCTACAACGAATATCGGGGTACCTTTGAGGATCAGGCAACCAGCTTGACAGCAGTTGAAGCATTGGGTGATGCCAAGTGGGCACTGCTTGCGCATCACGGCGCACTGGTGGTTGGTCGCGACCTCAGACAAGCCCATTTGCGTGCAGTAACCCTGGAATGGCGTTGCCGCAGAGCCTACGAGGTTCGTTTGGCTGGAGGTGCCCCTGCCTTGCCAGAAGAGGTAATCGACCAGGTCAGCCTGCCTGATCCAAACGGATTTCCTTTTTTGTGGGAAGCGATGGCTCGCCGAGCGCTTCGCCTTGATCCAAATATTCTGAACTAAGGTAACCGCCATGAAACTGACCGTAAAACACCTGGACAATATTGGCGTAGAAGTTGAAGGCTTTGATATCACTCAGCCCATATCCAACGAAATGCAAGAAGAATTGCGCGCATTGTGGAATCAGCATGGCGTACTGGTTTTCCGTAATCAGGATATTAATCCAGAGCGCCAAATCGCTTTTAGCCGGGTATTCGGGCCATTGGAACTGCATCCCCTCAAGGCAACACGCTCAGAGGAATACCCTGAGTTGTTCGAGATTGAGAGTGGCGGCAGCAAAGACAAGTCAATGACCGCATTCTACAAAGGTGAAGCTGTTGTCGGCCGTCTCGACTGGCACCTTGACTTGCACTACACGGGAAAACCTAACCATGGTGCCGTGCTGACCGCGGTTGAAGTCGCCGGCGAAGGTGGCTTGACCGGCTTCGGTGATCTGGAAAAAGCCTATGATGCCCTGGATAGCGAAACCAAAGCATTACTGGATAAAATTGAAGTCTCCTATGCCTTCAGTATGCAACGCCGGCATATGCGTTACGTAAATCTTGATGGCTACGAGCCAGGCCCGCACAGTCCGAGGAAACCCTCCGACGTTAATTTCCCGGATTTTCCTGAATCAGTTTATCCAGCTGCAATGACGCACCCGGTGACTGGCAAAAAAATTCTGGGCATTGTCGAGCAGTTTCTTGATCGTGTGATAACCCCCTGCAAGGCCGGGCTGTCCAACGACGAATCTATCGAGTTACTGGAACGCCTGGTGGCTCACATTCGCGATCCTCAGTTCCACTATTTTCATCAGTGGCAGCCAGGCGACATGGTGTTATGGGATAACTGGCGGGCTATGCATTGTGCCACCGGCACACCAGTTGGCGTTCGCCGACGCATCAATCGCACCACGATCAAGGGCAATGTGGAACTCGGTCGGGTTTTACTGGGAGAGTAACTGGTGCGCATAGTAATGATGTACGAACCGCCTGGTGTTCGTGAAGCCATTGCCCAGTTGCTACCTGACGCAGACATAGTCGCTATGCCCTCAGGGACACAGCTAATCGGGCCAGAAAAAGTGGATATGGTTCTCGCTACCCCGGGTGGTAGCGAGTCCCTCGAGCATTTGTTAAGGCAACAACCAGACATTGAGTGGATTCATGTCCTGGGAACGGGGATAGATGGTTACCCGAGCGAGCTCTTCAAAGGCAAGAAAGTAACCTGCTCGAAAGGCGCTACGGCAGTTCCGATTGCCGAGTGGGTGATCGCAATGATGCTGGCACACGCCAAAAGCCTTCCTTCCAGCTGGATTAAATCGCCGCCAGCACAGTGGTATCAGTCAAGCCTGGACACCCTGGAAGGCAAAACACTGGGCATCGTTGGGTTTGGTGAAATTGGCCAGGCGATTGCGCGTAGAGCCCTTGCTTTTGATATGAAGGTCATTTGTACCATGCGCACCCACAGGCCGTCCGGCATGCCCGGGGTAACGTCCATAGCAGAACTGGATGAGCTGATTTCTGTGGCTGACCACCTTGTGCTGGCGCTCCCCGCCAGCTCGCAAACCTCTGGAATGATCAACGCCCAGCGCTTGTCGATAATGAAAAGAGAGAGCCATTTGATCAATGTCTCCCGTGCCGCTCTCATCGACCAGAACGCCCTGCATGATGCTCTGGACAGAGGGATAGTGGCCCGAGCCTCGCTGGATGTTGTAGATCCAGAGCCGCTACCACAGGGTCATTGGTTATATGAACATCCATCTGTCTTTTTGAGTCCACACATATCGTGGAATAGCCCGCTGAGTATTCAACGGATGATACAGGTGTTTCTCGATAACCTTAGTCGCTGGGCTGCAGGTCAAGCATTGAGGGGGGAAGTTGATACGAACGCCGGCTACTGAGTTATGTCCTGCTGCAGGTCGCGGCCTGAACCTTACACAGCAAAAAGCCCCAATCATGGGGCTTTTTGCTGCATCTTTCAGTGATCAGAAACGATCTGGTCGCATCATTGCGTCCATACCGCCATCAGCAAAAACTACGGTTCCATGCATGAAGCTGGCCTGAGTAGAGAGCAAAAAACGAATAACATTTGCCAGTTCATCAGGCTGACTACCCCGGCCGATAGGCGCCACAAAATTGCGTGTCGCCTCGCCATAGCGAGCATCTTCCGTTGATGCTTTGTAGAGGGGCGTCTCGACTACACCCGGCGCGACCACGTTCAAACGAACGCCTTGCTTTGCCCACTCGCGGACCTTGCGACGAACCAGCAGGCTGACAGCCAGTTTGGATCCACCGTATGCCAGGCTTGGATCATTGGCCTCTTTGATAGTTGCCATAGCTGCGGCCTCATCATCCGACAGCATCTGCTCAACAACTGGATGCTTGTTGATCCCCGGTTGCACCGAAGCAACCGAACCCACGACAACTGCAGAGGCGTCTGGGCGTTGGCTCATTGCACCCAACAGACCATCAAGCATACGACTGACGGCAAAATAGTTAACCGCCAGAATGAGTTCGCTACTGGGAGCAGTCACCCCAACCCCTGCACAGAGAACCAGATGATCAAGCGTTCCATCGGCTTGCACCAGAACTTCATCGATCGCTTGCTGGCAGCCTTCAGCAGTAGACAAATCTGCGTTGACATCAGCATTGGCGCGGTCAATACCGATCACGGTATGACCCTCATTACGAAGCTGTGCGCACAAAGCAGCACCAATGCCGGAGGCTGAACCGGTAACAGCAGTAATTGGCATACATATCTCCCTGAGAATTTTTGACCACTCCACTATGCAGAGATCGCCGCAGCAGACCATCGTCCGGAAGGACTAAACATAGAGTGCTGTCGGAGTGAGCCGGTATCAGAACTCAATTTTATGTGGCAAGCGTCGGTACCTTGTCAAACCACGGCATTGCAGACTCGAGCTGAGCCGCAAGCCTGATCAGTGCTCGCTCATCACCATGCCTGGCCGCAAACATGACGCCCACTGGGAGGCCATCCGGAGTCCAATAGAGCGGCACAGACATTGCTGGCTGGCCAGTTAAATTGTACAAAGAGGCAAAAGTGGACATGCGACTGGCGCGAGGCCCAAACTCTTCCAGCGGCAAATCAAGGCTTACCTCCCCGAGACGCGGCGGCAGCTGGGCCATTGTCGGACTCAGGATCATGTCATAGGAGTCCATAAAGGCTGCCATCTCTCGTGCCGCCTGATGCACTCCATCAAGCGCCAGGGCATAGTCAACAGCAGAAACCTGACGCCCCCACTCAAGCAGCTCCAGATTTGCTCGCTCAAGATCATTACTGGTTACCTCGCGGCCCAGGGCAGCCTCCTGTTGCGAAATCCGCTGGGCAAGGCTGACGACACTCAAGGTACCGGATGAACGGCCAACGGAGGCTATATCCATCTCAGGTGCTGCCTCCTCAACAAAATGACCAAGCTCTTGGCACAGTTTGGCAGCATGTTCTACCGCGGCAACGCACTGTGGATCGACAGGAAATGGCTGTAACGGCGATCGCATCAAGGCAATGCGCAGCTTGCCCGGTTCACGCTGCACTTGACTCAGGTAGCTGTCGGCTCCGGAATGATCCGGGAATGTGCGACCAGGGTTAGACCAGGCAAAAACATCCAGTAATGCAGCGCTGTCCCTGACACTCCGGCTGATGACATGCTGGGCAGACAAGCCGCCACGTACTTCGCCTTCTCCGCTGCCAATAGGAACCAGCCCCCGACTGGGCTTCAGACCGAACAGCCCACAAGCCGATGCAGGTATACGGATAGAGCCACCGCCATCACTCGCATGTGCCACAGGTAGAATCCCGGCTGCTACCGCTGCAGCGGCTCCACCCGATGAGCCGCCCACACTGAGCTCTGTATTCCAGGGGTTTCGTGTATAGCCAAACAAGCTGCTTTCAGTTGAAGGATTGTTGCCAAATTCTGGGCTATGGGTTTTACCAAAGGTCACTAGGCCAGCAGCACGGACTTTTCGCATGAAAGGATCATCACCCTCGGCTCTATCATCCTGGAAAAAACGTGAGCCTTGAGTCGTTACCGTCCCGGCCATAGCAATCCCGAGATCTTTCAACAAGAAAGGAACCCCGGCAAATGGCCCTTGTGGCAAGCCATTTTCAAGTGAAGTACGGGCAAGATCACTGTGATCCAGCACAATGCTATTGATAAGCGGATGGACAGTTTCATTCCGACTGATAGCGAGCTCCAGCAGCTCTTGGGCTGTTACGTCTTTATTGCGCAGTAATTGGGCCAGGCTCAGCGCATCATGCTGTCGATATTCAGCAAAACTCATCCCCTGTCGCGCATATGCCGCAGTGAGCACGCCACTCAAAGCCATGCCACCAGCAAGACAGGCAGTGCCGCGTAAAAAGTCACGTCGATTGATAGTCGCCATCATCTTATCCTTGTCATTATGATTATCAGGGTTTGAAACCTTCGAACCGCTGTCTCAGGTCGTCCACAGGTGTTGAAAACGACTGCACGCCCACAACCTTGGTAGCAAAGGGGCATTCTGAAAGTACCGCGGCCCCTTCAGCAGCTTGATCAACCCAAACTATCGCGTCAGCCTGCAACGCTGTTATTCCAGCGCTTTGCAGGAATTTAATATTAGCGGCATGGATACTGCCAGAGTACTTGTTGAGCCATTCTTTCAGAGTGCTTTCGACACTCTCCCTGGTTGCACCTTGGGTTTTAAGGAACACCAGCCATTGTGAGCGCTCACCCTGAGGATGCGCTACGCCCTCTGCAAGATCGAGCCACACCTCATGAAATAGAAAGACCTGAATTTTCTCCGGGTCCATAAACTCCAGCTCGTCCTGCATAACCAGCTTGCGTGAACCTGAAGTCATCAAGTCGTGACCAGACAGGTCAGCGTCAAGCTCAAACACGCTCATGCAATCGAATTCAATATTGCCTGACATGACATGGTTGCGCTCATAACGAGCAAAAGGAAAATGACGCATAGCCAACCAACAGTGGGTGTTTTCGTAGTAGTCACGAAATGCTTGCTGTGAGAGGTCTGGACGTCGGTAAATCAAGGAGAGTGTTTTCATGAATGCATACCTTTTTGACTAGCATCTCTAGTCACTACCAAAAGCACATACTCAGTCCGGACTAGGCAGTCAACATTCAGGCGCTCAACCCAAACAGGAATTACAGGCACCAGAGCTCCATCACCATGCGCAGGTTTTTACTGGGTCATTACATGGGTTAACTTCGGTTAGGTAATACCTGAAGATCGCTAATCAAGGCCATTCAAGACAGCGGATGGAGAGCGGAGGGGTAAAAATCCACGGTGGGGGTAAAAGTAGGGGTATTTTTTGTATATGACATTTTTCACAGACGCAAAAAAAATCCAGTCACCGCTAAGTGACTGGATTTTTTGAGGTTGTTTGGTCGGGACGGAGTGATTCGAACACTCGACCCCTTGCACCCCATGCAAGTGCGCTACCAGGCTGCGCTACGCCCCGACATACTTTTTAGCGTTAGCCTCAAAGTGTGCGAGATCATACATTAAGCCTCTGAAATGTGAAAGTTTTTTTTGCCTGCATGCGCTGCTATAGCAATAGCTGACGGCGGGTGTCCTGATCAGCCAAGCCTGGCGCGACAGCAGGTAAATCTTGGTAAAGCTGTCTTTACAAAGGCCTTTGAAGCCAGCTTTTGCGCCAAACTGTATGTATGTAACGGCATCTTCCGATGCCGGCATTTGTCGCAGACAGGTAACAGCATGAAACTTTCAGGCAAGTTATTGGCAATCGGGCTGGGCACTGTGTTGCTCAGCGGCTGCGCTGGCGGTTATTACGCCACTACCAGCAGCTACAGCACACCCCGCGTCTACTCGTCGACGACCTACTACCCCAGCATCAGTTATTCACGGCCGCATTATCGCACTTACAGCCCGCCGCGCACTCAGGTCTATGTCGCCCCTGCCCGGCCGGTTTACCGCACAACCATTATCAACCGGCAGCCAACGATCAATCGTGCAGCGCCGGTTCGTAAAGAAGCGCCTCGCAGCACACAGCGGCCAAGGTACTCTGCCCCAAACCAGCGACCTGGCTACCAACGCCCAGCGCGTGAGCAGGCGCAGCGGCCTTCAGCAGAGTCACGTGCTACCCAGCACCGCCGTCCACGCCAAAGCAGTGAACACCAGCACAGGGCCACAAGGCAACAGACACATCAGCGCGAGCAGCCTGCCAGACCACATGCTCCCCGGGCTGACCGGGGCAGCACTGCTGGTCAACGTGCTGAACGGCGCATGTCGCCGCGAACAGACAATCGTGGCAGCAGGCAGCACTCAGGCCAGCGTATGAGGCAACGCTAGGCCATCGTCCAGACACAAAAAAGCTGGCCTGAGCCAGCTTTTTGCGTCTGAACCAAGGTTCAGGATGTTTTCAATACATTCAGCACATCTTCCAGCTCAGCAATGGTTTGCCGGATCAGCTGCTTGTAATGGGTAACGTCTTCCTTGGCTTCTTCACCCGATAGCCGCTGCCGTGCGCCACCAATGGTAAAGCCCTGATCATAGAGCAATGAGCGAATCTGACGGATCATCAGCACATCCTGGCGCTGATAATAACGACGATTGCCACGGCGCTTGACCGGTGATAGCTGGGGAAATTCCTGCTCCCAGTAACGCAGTACGTGCGGCTTTACCGCACACAGGTCACTGACTTCACCAATGGTGAAATAGCGTTTACCCGGAATAGCGGGTAATTCATGGTTATGGCTGGGTTCCAGCATATGCTTCTACTCGCGCCTTGAGTTTTTGTCCTGGTCTGAAGGTAACCACACGTCTGGCCGTAATGGGGATTTCTTCACCCGTCTTTGGATTGCGACCGGGCCGCTGCCGCTTGTCACGCAGGTCAAAATTACCGAAGCCAGATAATTTGACCTGCTCATTGTGCTCAAGGGCGTTGCGAATCTCTTCGAAAAACAGTTCAACCAGCTCTTTGGCTTCGCGCTTGTTGAAGCCGAGCTCGTCATACAAGCGTTCGGCCATTTCTGCCTTTGTCAGAGCCCCCATATCCTTATTTCCTTAGTGTGGCATTGAACCTTTGCTCCAGGGACGTGAGTACCTTGTCCATGACAGCGTTCACTTCGTCATCAGTAAGAGTGCGCGAGGAATGCTGCAAGGTCAAGCCAATTGCCAGACTTTTTCTATGCGGATCAATGCCTTTGCCGGCATAAACATCAAACAACCTGAGACTTTTCAGGTGCTCTCCAGCCTGTTGACGGATATCGGCAAGCAGGTCCTCAGCCAGAATTGCCTGATCAACAACCAGGGCAATATCGCGGCGCACTTCCGGGAAGCGAGACATTTCAGCAAAGCTGGGCAGGCGGCCTTGCTTGATGACATTCAGGCTGAGCTCGAAGGCAAAGACCGGGCCGTGCAGATCAAGATCAGCAACCAGCTGCGGATGCAGGGCACCCATCCAGCCTACCTGGGTGTCGCCACGCAGTACCCGCGCGCTCTGCCCCGGATGCAAGGCAGGATGCGCTGCCGGCTCAAAGCGGTAGCTATCCAGTGCACCACCCTGCCCCAATACCGCTTCGACATCACCTTTAAGATCAAAGAAATCCAGCTTGTCGCTATTGTTGGCCCAGCCTTCGGGCAGACGCGTACCGCTGGCGATACCGGCCAGCATGGGTTCTTGCAGCAAGTCGCCTGACGCCTGGGGTACAAAGCGCAAACCACTCTCGAACAAACGTACGCGCGTCTGCTGACGATTCTGGTTATGCAGCAGCGCCTTGCTCAGGCCTGGCAACAAACTGGTACGCATCACGGCCATATCGGCAGAAATGGGGTTGGCCAGTGCCAGGGGCTCGTGCTCGGGATCAAACTGCTTGCTCAGGGCCGGCTCAATAAAGCTGTAGGTAATGGCTTCCTGGTAACCACGGGCTACCAGCAAACGACGCAGCACCGGCAGCTCACCGCGAGTTTCCGGCTGGGCTTGCAGGGTCAGAGCGGCTGTTGGCGCGCTGACCGGCAGACGGTTGTAGCCATACAGTCGGGCCAGCTCTTCGATGAGATCGATTTCCAGGCTGATATCGAAACGGTAGCTGGGAACCTCAACTTGCCACTCACCCTCGCCACCTTTGGCAACGCCAAGGCCCAGGTGGTGCAGGTAGCTTTCTACCTCAGCAGCCGGAATCGCCATGCCAAGCATTTGCTGGATACGGGCGTCTCGCAGTGTAATGTGAGCGGCCTGGGGCAAATGGTCATTGGCAACTTGCTCCAGTACGGGGCCTGGCTCACCACCCACCACCTGAAGAATCAGGGCTGTAACCCGCTCCATGGCTTCGCGTTGCAACTGCCAATCGACGCCACGCTCGAAGCGGTGTGATGAGTCCGTATGCAACCCATGGGCACGCGCCTTGCCCGCAATGGCAATGGTGTCGAAGAACGCGCTTTCCAGAAACAGGTCAGTGGTATCACTGGCAACACCGCTGTGCTCGCCACCCATGATGCCGGCCATGGCCAAGGCGCGCTCGTGGTCGGCAATCACCAGGTTGTCGCTACGCAGGGTGAGTTCCTGACCGTCAAGCAGGGTCAGTTTTTCGCCCTCCTCGGCCATGCGCACACGAATGCCGCCCTGAATCTGCTTGAGATCAAAGGCGTGCATGGGTTGCCCCAGTTCGAGCATGACGTAATTGGTGATGTCCACCACCGGATCGATGCTGCGGATGTCGCTGCGGCGCAAACGTTCAACCATCCATAAAGGGGTTGGTCGCGACAGGTCTACATTGCGCACTACCCGGCCGACATAGCGCGGACAGGCCTGCGGGGCCAGTAGCTCGATCGGGCGGCTGTCTTCGTTGACGGCCGGTACCGGATCAATAGTCGGGCGGCAGACACTTTCGGCGTAATTGGCAGCCACTTCACGGGCCAGGCCGGCGATCGACAGGCAGTCACCGCGGTTCGGGGTCAGGTCAACATCGATAATGCTGTCGTCCAGCCCGAGATATTCACGCAGACACTCGCCAGTTGGCGCATCGGCAGCCAGCTCATAGAGGCCGTCATGATCATCCGACAGTTTGAGTTCAGCTGCCGAACACAGCATGCCAAAGGACTCAACGCCGCGCAGCTTGGCTTTCTTGATTTTGAAGTCTTCGCCGAGCACCGCACCGACGGTGGCAAAAGGCACCTTGATACCGGGGCGCGCGTTGGGCGCGCCGCACACGACCTGGAACTGTTCGCTACCGTTACTGACCTGGCAGACACGCAGCTTGTCCGCGTCCGGATGCTGTTCAGCGCTGATAATCTCACCGACAATCACGCCACTGAACGCGCCGGCAGCGGGCTCTACACCATCGACTTCCAGCCCGGTCATGGACAGGCGGGCAACCAGCTCGTCACCTGTTACCTGCGGATTAACCCAGCTCCGCAGCCACTGTTCACTGAATTTCATTGTTGGTTCCTGATCTCAAGGGAATGGTGGATGCAGCGCTTAACGAAACTGCTCAAGGAAACGCAGATCGTTGTCAAAGAAGATACGCAAATCACCCACGCCGTAGCGCAACATGGTCAGACGCTCGACGCCCATACCAAAGGCAAAGCCCTGGTATTTTTCCGGATCGATACCGGACATGCGCAACACGTCAGGGTGAACCATGCCGCAGCCCAGCACTTCCAGCCAGTCAGCCTTCTCTTCACCGTTCTTGATCACGGTGCGGCGGATATCCACCTCGGCAGAGGGCTCGGTAAAGGGGAAAAACGAGGGCCGAAAGCGCACTTCCAGGTCTGCCTCGAAAAATTCGCGCAGGAACTGCTCGATGGTCCCTTTCAGATCGGCAAAGCTGACGCCTTCATCGATCAACAGTCCTTCAACCTGGTGAAACATCGGCGAATGGGTCTGATCCGAGTCACAGCGATACACCCGGCCCGGACAAATAATGCGGATTGGCGGCTGTGAACGCTCCATGGTGCGCACCTGAACCGGTGAGGTATGGGTGCGCAGCAAGGTGTTGGCGTTGAAGTAGAAGGTATCGTGCATCGCCCGGGCCGGATGGTGGCCGGGGATGTTGAGCGCTTCAAAGTTATGATAATCGTCCTCAACTTCAGGACCTTCCTCGACGGTATAACCGACGTGGGCAAAAATCTGTTCAATCCGTTCCATGGTGCGGGTGACCGGGTGCAGACCACCGCTCACCTGACCACGGCCCGGCAGCGTTACATCGACACGCTCGGCGGCCAGTCGGGCATTCAATGCCGCGGCTTCCATAGCGGACTTGCGCGCATTGAGTTCACTGGACACTTGTTCTTTTGCGGCGTTAACCATAGCGCCGACCTTGGGGCGCTCTTCGGCTGGAATATTGCCCAGGGTCTTCATCACCTGAGTCAGTTCGCCCTTCTTGCCTAGATACTGCACGCGGATCTGCTCCAGCGCTGGGACATCAGCTGCCTGCTGCACTGCCTCCAGGGCCTGGGCGACCAGGGCGTCAAGATTTTCCATTGTCAGACTCCAGAAACAAAAATAGGGGAAGAGCGGTAAGGCTCTTCCCCTATCATTGACGTTGCCATCTACCCCTTGCGGGGCAGGGATTGTCGTAACGAGGGCTTAAGCCAGGCTAGCCTTTGCTTTGTCGACAATCGCGGTAAACGCCGCTTTTTCGTTCACAGCCAGATCGGCCAGAACCTTGCGGTCGATTTCAACGTTGGCCTTTTTCAGACCGGCAATCAAACGGCTGTAAGACATACCGTTCATGCGAGCACCGGCGTTGATACGGGCAATCCACAGGGCACGGAACTGACGCTTGCGCTGCTTGCGGTCACGGTAGGCATATTGACCAGCCTTGATGACCGCCTGCTTGGCGACACGGAATACACGCGAACGCGCACCGTAATAGCCTTTGGCGAGTTTCAGAACTTTCTTGTGACGCTTACGCGCCGTTACACCACGCTTAACACGAGCCATTCTCTAATCCTCTAACCTTGACTTAACGGAGGCGCAACATGCGCTCTACTTTTTGCACATCAGACGCATGCAGCTGCGATGTTCCACGCAGTTGACGCTTACGCTTGGTGCTCATCTTGGTCAGGATGTGGCTCTTGAAAGCGTGCTTGTGCTTGAGGCCGTTCCCGGTTTTCTTGAAGCGCTTGGCGGCGCCACTTTTCGTCTTCATCTTTGCCATGTTCATGTAACTCCACGTAAGAGTGAATAAGGTAACCGCAAGGCCTGGCGTTGCCCTGGTGATTACTTTTTCTTCTTGGGTGCGATGACCATCATCAGTTGCCGACCTTCCATTTTCGGGTGCTGTTCCACGGTGCCGTATTCAGCCAGGTCAGCTTCGACCCGCTTCAACAACTCCATGCCCAGCTCCTGATGTGCCATTTCGCGGCCACGGAATCGCAAGGATACCTTGGCCTTGTCCCCGTCAGAGAGAAACTTGATAAGGTTGCGAAGCTTGACCTTATAGTCACCCTCTTCCGTCCCTGGACGAAACTTGATTTCTTTGATCTGAACCTGTTTCTGGTTCTTGCGAGCAGCAGCCTGCTGTTTCTTTTTCTCGAACAGATGCTTGCCGTAATCCATGATCCGGCAAACGGGCGGCTCAGCATCAGGAGAGATTTCAACCAGGTCCAGTTTGGCTTCCTCTGCGGCAGCCATGGCTTCCTGAATGGACACGATACCGATTTGCTCGCCGTCAGCGCCAATCAGGCGAACTTCGGTCGCCGTAATATTTTCGTTGATCGGCGGGCGTTGTGCGGCTCTTTTGTCTTGTCTCATCTCGCGTTTAATCGTTATTGCTCCGAATTCGGGCGGCCTCGTTGTGCGACAGCAGCGGCGAGGAACTCTGCGAACTCGGTAACCGTCATGGAACCCAGATCTTTGCCCTCCCGTGTGCGCACGGCCACAGTGTGCGATTCGACTTCCCGGTCACCTATAACCAACAGGTAGGGAGTCTTATGTAAAGTGTGCTCACGGATTTTAAAACCGATCTTCTCGTTTCTCAAGTCCGCTTGTGCACGATAGCCCATTTCATTCAATGTTTTCTCGACTTCTCGGCAAAATTCCGCCTGATTGTCGGTAATATTCAGTACTGCAGCCTGTTGTGGTGCCAGCCAGGCCGGGAAATCACCCGCATAATGCTCGATCAGGATGCCGATAAAGCGTTCGAACGAGCCAAGAATAGCACGGTGCAGCATAACCGGATGCTTGCGGCTACCATCTTCAGCCACATACTGGGCGCCCAGACGCCCCGGCAGAAGGAAATCCAGCTGCAGTGTACCGCACTGCCAGACACGGCCCAGGCAGTCACGCAGTGAGAACTCGATCTTGGGCCCATAGAAGGCACCCTCGCCCGGCTGCAACTCCCAGTCCAGGCCGGCTTCGTTGAGCGCCTCTTCCAGTGCCTGCTCGGCCAGATCCCAATCCGCATCATCACCCATGCGATCATCCGGGCGGGTCGACAGCTTGAGCTCGACATCGTCAAAACCAAAGTCGCGATAGACCTGCAGGGTCAGCTGGATAAAGTCCGCCGCTTCCTGCTTGATCTGCTCATCGGTACAGAAAATATGCGCATCATCCTGAGTAAAACCACGCACGCGCATCAGGCCATGTAGCGAGCCGGAAGGCTCATTACGGTGGCAAGAACCGAACTCGGCCAGACGCAGCGGCAGATCGCGGTAACTCTTCAGCCCCTGGTTGAACACCTGTACATGGCAGGGGCAGTTCATTGGCTTGACCGCATAATCGCGGCTTTCCGACTCGGTAATGAACATATTGGCCGAGTAATGCTGCCAGTGGCCCGAGCGCTCCCAGAGCACCTTGTCGACTACTTGCGGCGTCTTGATTTCCTGGTAGCCGTTGCCGCGCTGCAGGTCACGCATGTACTGCTCCAGCACCTGATACACCGTCCAGCCAGCCGGATGCCAGAACACCATACCCGGTGCTTCTTCCTGGGTATGGAACAGGCCCAGACGCTTGCCGATCTTGCGGTGATCGCGCTTCTCGGCTTCTTCCAGGCGCGTGATATAGGCTGCCAGCTGCTTCTTGTCAGCCCAGGCTGTACCGTAAATGCGTTGCAACTGCTCATTGCGCGCATCACCACGCCAGTAGGCACCGGATATCCGCGTCAGCTTGAAGGCCTTGAGGAAACGGGTATTCGGCACGTGCGGACCGCGGCACATGTCGAGATAGTCTTCGTGGTAATACAGGCCCATCTGCGTCTCGTCGGGCATATCCTCGATCAGGCGCAGCTTGTAATCTTCATTACGGGCCTTGAATGCCTCGATCACCTGAGCGCGCGGGGTCATCTTCTTGATGACATCGTACTCGGTAGCAATCAGCTCGCGCATGCGGCTTTCGATGGCGGCCATGTCTTCCGGCGTAAAGGGACGCTCGTAGGAGATGTCGTAATAGAAGCCATCTTCAATCACCGGCCCGATGACCATTTTGGCCGTCGGGTAGAGTTGCTTGACCGCATGACCGATCAGGTGCGCGCAGCTGTGGCGGATAATATCCAGCCCGTCGGCATCCTTGGGGGTAATGATCTGCAGGCTGGCGTCCTGCTCGATCAGGTCACAGGCATCGACCAGGCGGCCATCGACACGACCGGCCAGGGTTGCCTTGGCCAGGCCAGCACCAATGGACTGTGCGACCTCAGCAACAGAAACGGGATGATCAAAGGAACGCTGGCTGCCGTCTGGCAGAGTAATGACAGGCATAATAGGCCTCTCCTTTCAGTGGTGACCCCTACGCAAGGCCACGTGATGGATAGACCGTCACGCTGGATACTGATGACCTGACTGGCAGTACCAGAGCCAGAGACTCGAAAGTCGGCCACAGCCCGCCATGACGGCGCTTAAACAAAAAAACCGGTCGCAGGGGACCGGGTTGAAATCTGGTAGGCACGATTGGATTCGAACCAACGACCCCCACCATGTCAAGTGGCACCAAACCAGGCCTAACCACTTGATCTGCAACGAAAACACATAATTTTCGGTGCACCGGAAAGCGCGCATACTATCACGATAAATCAATAACTTACCAGCTGTATTTCCTACAGCGTGAGCAGGGACCAAGACTGATGGAAGCAAATTTTCAGAACTGTGAACCAGTTCACATACTGATTTTTGAGTCAGAGAATACACAGTCAGATAGTGCTAATATCGGGTCGTATCGGCTATGCACAAAACCACTTGGCACTCCACAAATGACAAGCTCCCCTGACCTTCCAGAAAACAGAGCACAGGCCACTCACATACTATGGGAACCAGCCATTGGATCTGGTAAGCGAATCACTGCGGCAGTCGCGCTAGTTGGTACGTTCAGCAAAGTCAGGACCATCAACCTCTTGAGCCCCCAAATTCTTTCGGTACTGCACCGTGGAAAAGGCTCTAATACAGCCAGCCAGGTCTGCATGGTTTCTGACAACGTTAAGGAGCAACTGAGACAAAAAGGAACTCTCGAAGACCGGCAGCCACCCCATTCAGGTTTTTTGCCCAGCCGCCCAGATCAATCATCGGTGATGACTAGGCCGACATTCTTGGCCAAGTTGCAGTATTGCATTCAAGCCTTTACAGGGGCCGTGGCTCAAAAAAAGCCACAGCGGCCTGCCAGCCGCTCTGAGAACGAAGTCAGAAAAGCTGTACGCAATGCTACAAAGCGCATGATCGGTATGAATGCGCCCTTGCCTTCCAACCGGTTACCTAAGCAGTGATGACGCCTGAAGAAAAGCGAGTTCAAGAAGACGCAATCGCCTGGGCTAGGGCCAACAAAAAAAAGAAGGCCCGAGAACTGACTGACATAAAGAGCTTTCCTCCTGAACTCGATCCTGTTGCTGTGTTTATGGCAGGCTCCCCCGGTGCCGGGAAAACCGAGACAGCAGAAGCCATGCTGGAGGCGATTGGCAACGGCGTGTTACTGATTGACCCTGACCGCTACCGCAACTTCTTCCCCAGCTACGATGGCACCAACGCATGGCTGTTTCAGCCGGCTGTCAGCATAATCGTAGAAAAAGTGCTCGACTTGGCATTCAAGAACAGTCAAAGCTTCATTCTGGATGGGACGCTGACAAACTTCGAGAAGGCCAAGAGCAACATTGAGCGCAGCCTGAGGAAAGGCCGCATGGTGCAGGTCATCTACGTATACCAGTCGCCACTTTTGGCCTGGAGATTCGTTGAGGCACGCGAGGCGCTTGAAGGGCGCAGGATTCGGCCGGAAGATTTTATTGAGCAGTATTTTCAAGCACGTGAAGTAGTCAACCGACTTAAAGCCGGGTTTGGTAACAAAATCAAGGTAGACCTCATAGTAAAGAACATGGACAATTCCATGCGCTCATATAAGATGGGTGTTGACGTAATAGATCACTATGTACTCGAAAAATTTACTCGGGCAGACATAGAATAAGCACTAGGAACCACGGGGATTTAACCATGAACATGTTTGGTAGCAAGCCCAAGCCGGCTTCGTCGACTCCGTTTTCTGATTTCATTCGCAATGCCAGCTCAGGCGAGAAGAAGCGTATCTACGCTAAGGTCATCGAGAGCGCAACCGAGCGCCAACGCTGTGTGATTGAGGCGCAAGCCGCAAAAGCATAATTGAACCTGCCTCCAAGAGCCCGCCTGACGGCGGGCTTTTTTGTTTATCCTGTAAAGCTGTATTAGCCGCCAAATCGCTCCTGCAGGGTTTTGAGCCGGCTGCGTTCAAAGTCATCAAGCCCGGTAGCGTCATAAAGCGCCTCGCCGTCCGGACCATCAAGCCGGTATACCTCTACCGTAAACAGTGCGTCATCCGGGGCGCTCACATTACCCCATGCGCTGAACATGTTCGGAGATAAGCGCCAGGATGCAGATTCGCCTGGCTCAAGACCACCTCGAATTGAGTAGTTGAAGCTTTCTGAAAGCCAGGGCACTTGACGCCCCGGTGACGCGATAGTACCCCGGAAGTAAGCCCGAGAGATGGCTGCCTGGGTACCGTTTACCACATCGAGCTCGATGATCGGCTCCGGGCGACCAAATCTCTGAGGTTCTTGAAAAAACCTAGAGCGGGTAATCTGGAACTGTTCCAGTTGACGCCGGGCTTCTGCAGCCCCCGCCTGCTTCGCAAGTAACTCGCGGATCTCAGACTCGGCCTGCGCACGCTCACGCTGCGCGCGCTGGGTGCCTGGCTTTATCAGCAGCAGGGTTTTGAGCAGGAATACATTCAGGCGCTGCTTGGGCATGCCACGGAGGATATGACGGAATACTACCAGGGAGGGCATGAGGAAAAAGGGCCGGTATTCCAGCGCGTGAAGGCCGGCTTAAAACTCTGATCCAGCGGATCGTTTTTCCAAAATATTTCCAAAGTTTTTCCAAAACAAAAAAGGGCAACCCATGTGGATTGCCCTCTAAGCCCCGTGCAGTGCGGGTTTGTTTGGTAGGCACGAGTGGATTCGAACCACCGACCCCCACCATGTCAAGGTGGTGCTCTAACCAACTGAGCTACGTGCCTGCAATGGAGGCGAACTTTACGCAGCCCGTTTCACCTTGTCAAGCATAAGTTACTGAATAAAGGCGAGAATCCCTGATGTTGAAAAAACCCTTGAACGCTGCTTTCTTGTGCATGCAAGCGGACAGGGACATACTCAAGGGAGTAGCCAATGCCGAGGCCAATAATGCTGATCAAAAACCGCGAAGCACTCAACCTGCACCTCAATAACTACCGCCCTGAGTTACCGGAAAAGCTGCTCGGGCAGATCCTGCTTGAACGTCACCTGATCACGCCCGACCAGCTCAAAGCCGCCCTCAACCTGCAACGCAAACAACCCGTAAAACTGCGCCTGGGCGAAATGCTGTTGAATATCGATGCCATCAGCCAGGAACAGCTGAGCAGAGTGATTTCCGAGCAACTGAAAGTGCCCGTGGTAGACCTGGCCGAATTTGACCTGGATGAAAGCTTGCTGAGTCTATTGCCGGAAGAAATAGCCCGTCAGTATCAAGTCATCCCTTTGATGATACATGCCGAGCGCATGATCGTTGCCTGCCCGGACCCCACCCAGCATGAGCTGCTGCACCTGCTGAGCTTTATTACCGGCAAACCGGTCGAGGCGGTACTGGCCGACAGCAAGGCGATTGAGCATGCGATCAATATGCACTACGGCACAGTCGCTGCCGAAGTCTTGCCGGAGGACGACAACCACGAACCTGTGTTGTCGCTGCAACAGATGAAGCAACTGGCGGAAGACAAGCCGACCGTGCGCTTTGTTGACAACCTGCTGGAAGATGCCATCAGCCGCCGCGCCTCGGATATTCACATTCGTCCCGGTGAAAAAGAGGCAACCATCCAATTCCGCGTTGATGGTGTCTTGCTGGATATCCGCAAGATCCGCCGCGCCGCCCTGCCCGCCATTGTCAGCCGGATCAAGATTGTCGGCGGCATGAATATCGCCGAACGCCGCTTGCCCCAGGATGGGCGCTACATGGTGCGTATGCGTGACCGGCTCAGGCAAAAGTACCACCTTGTATGCCGCGATCAACGATATCCGTAATGCCGGGGTGAACATCATCACGGTTGAAGATCCGGTGGAGTACCAGATCGAGGGTATTCGCCAGATCCAGGTCAAATCAGCCATTGGCTACACCTTCGCCCGCGCCCTGCGCCATATTCTGCGTCATGACCCGGATGTCATCATGGTCGGTGAAATCCGCGACCAGGAAACGGCCGTTATGGCCAGTGAAAGCGCCTTGACCGGTCACCTGGTTCTGAGCACGCTGCACACCAACAGCGCGGCCAGTTCCATTACCCGACTGCTGGAAATCGGCATCGCGCCCTATCTGGTCAACGCCACCCTGATTGGTATCCTGGCCCAGCGCCTGGCCCGCCGCAACTGCACCCACTGCCTGACCACTGAAAAGGTACCTGATCATGTGCTCGGCGCACTCGGACTGGATCACTCAGAAACCTTCAAGGTTGGTGCTGGATGCGAGCACTGCAACGGCCGCGGATTCGCCGGTCGTATTGCGGTCTATGAGCTGCTTGAGGTCACTCCCAGCCTGCGCCGCTTGATCCAGCCCAATGTCGCCGCCCAGACGATTGAAGAGCAAGCGGTTAGCGATGGCATGCGCCCGCTGACCCAGGGCGCACTGGCCCTTGCCCGCGAAGGGGTTATCTCACTGGCAGAGGTCTATCGAGTGCGGCTGGAATAAAGCTACACTGCCTGAAACTGACAACAAGAGGAATACCCATGCGCCACCTGCTTGCCGCCGCTTTGGCGACCACTGCCCTGCTGAGCCAACCACTCTTGGCTCATGAGTACCAGCACGGCGACCTCTTTATCGACCACCCCTGGTCGCGCGCGATGCCGGCGACTGCCACCACCGGCGCTACCTACCTGACCATCCGCAATGATGGTGAGCGCGCAGATACCCTGCTGGGTGCAAGTACACCGGCAGCCGGGTATACCGAACTGCATGAGCATGTGCATGAAGACGGCCTGATGAAGATGCGCGAGATGCCGCAGGTAGTCATTGCTGCCGGCGAGCAGGTTGAGTTCAAACCGGGCGGCTACCACGTCATGTTATTCAACCTGCAGCAATCTTTGGACGCCGGTACCAGCTTCCCGATGACCCTGACCTTCGCCAAGGCTGGCGAGGTTGACGTTGAAGTCCAGGTTGAGCATAACGGTGGCAGCCATACTGCCCACGACAGTGATGACCACGAGCATCACCACCATCACTGAATGCCTTTACTCCGGCGGGCGGTCGCGGTCCAGCAAATGGAACCGCGGCAGCCCCAGATGCCAGCGAATAGCGGCCAGACGGATGATCAAGACCACCGCGATCGCCAGCTTTACGTCCATATTGGCCGGTAGATTCAGCTGGTGCAGCACTATATAGACCACAGAACCGGCAATGCAGGCGGTGGCATAGATTTCCTTGTGAAAAATCAGCGGTATCTCGTTGCAGATAATGTCGCGCATTACCCCGCCAGCGACCCCTGTCATCACCCCCATAATTACCGCTGCGCTGACCGGAACGCCCTGCTGCATGGCAACCTGGGTACCAATGACGGTGAACACCGCCAACCCCAACGCATCGGCAACCAACAAGCCGGTCTCGTGGATCGGCCGGGTCAGCCGCACCCAGACGACCGTGCCAATAGCAGCCAGCACGGCAACCAGGATATAGAGATCATTGCGAATCCATACCACCGGGTAGTTATTCAGGATGACATCGCGCAGCGTACCACCGCCCAGGGCGGTGATAATCGCAATCACCATCACCCCGAACAGATCCATCGACTTGCGTCCAGCCATCAGCGCGCCGGTAATAGCAAAAACCGCAACACCAAACAAATCAAGCGCATACAGCCAGCTCATATCAATCAACTCGAACTGGTGTACGCATGGTAACGAACTCTTCTGCAGCTGTCGGGTGTATGCCCAGGGTGGCATCAAACTGCGCCTTGGTGGCACCCGCTTTTACTGCCACGGCCAGACCCTGGAGCATTTCGCCAGCTTCAGGACCGACCAGATGAATACCCAGAATCTTGTCGGTTACCTGATCGACAATCAACTTCATCAGGCTTTGCTCGTCCCTGCCGGCCAGTATGTTGCGCATCGGGCGGAAGCGGCTGACAAATACCTTGAGCTTGTAACCCTGCTCGCGTGCCTGCTCTTCACTCAGGCCCAGGGTAGCAATATTGGGAATACAGAAGACCGCGGTAGGAATATCCGCATAATCAACGGGCACATAATCCTGTGGGCCGAACAGCCGGCGCGCCAGAGCCATGCCTTCGGCCAGGGCAACCGGTGTCAGTTGCAGGGTATCGGTGACATCGCCAATGGCAAAAATAGCCGGGTCGCTGGTCTGGTAGTCCGCATCTACGCCAATAAAGCCCTTGTCATCCAGTTGCACACGGGTATTTTCCAGGCCCAGGCCGTCCAGCTTCGGCTTTCGACCCGTGGCATAGAGCACCAGATCCGTCTCGATGACCTGGTGATCCTTGAGGGTAACCCGGTAGCTGCCATCAGGCTGCTGATCAATGCGGGCAACATCACTGTCAAAACGCAAGTCAGTGCCCTTGTTACGCAGGGTCTCGGCCACGTGCTCGCGCACTTCACGATCAAAGCCACGTAAAAACAGGTCGCCGCGGTACAGCAAGGTCGACTCGCAACCCAGGCCATGAAAGATACTGGCGAACTCGATCGCGATATAACCACCACCGACCACCAGAGTCCGCTTGGGCAGTTCATCCAGGTAAAACACCTCATTAGAGCTGATCGCGTGCTCACGGCCAGGGAAGTCCGGAATGAAGGGCCAGCCACCGGTAGCAATGACAATATGCTCAGCCGTATAGGTTTTATCGCCCACCGCTACCCTATGTGAGTCCACAAAGCGTGCACGACCATCAATCAAGGTCACCCCGGCGCCGGTCAGCATGGTGCGGTAAATACCGTTCAAGCGCTGGATTTCAGCCGTCTTGTTGTCGCGCAGGCGCTGCCAGGTAAAGCCAGGCGTCTCCAGGTCCCAACCATAACCGGCCGCATCGGCCATATCCTCGGCAAAATGCGCCGCGTAGGCAAAGAGCTTTTTCGGTACGCAACCGACGTTAACGCAGGTGCCGCCCAAATACAGATCTTCAGCCACTGCCACCCGGGCACCATACCCGGCAGCTATGCGGCTGGTGCGTACACCACCGGAACCGGCACCAATGACAAAGAGATCAAAATCATAATCGGACACGCTGCAACTCCTCTTTCAGAACAAGGCGCAGCATACCCCATCCCCTATGTCATGTGGATGGCAATTTAGTCGCTCAAGAGCGAGCTAGTCCCTCACCTGCAGATGGCTTGCAGCGATCAACAGCAACAACAGAAGTAGCTGGATCAGTACCAGAACCGGGGCAAAGGGCTGGTCCAGCGACAGGCTGAGCACCCAGGCAACCACAAAACCCAGCTGCGCCAGCAACTGGGTCCAGACCAGCAAGCCAGTGAGGTTTTTGGCCACGCGTGCTGCCGCCCAGGCTGGCAGCAGCAACGTAGCCATGGCGCCTGGAACGCCCAGTGCCTGGGCGCCAACCACAATAATCAATACCAGCCAGACCAGCTCGATGGTCCGCCAGACGAGCCCTGGCCCGGGCTGCCCGCTGATATCCGGCTGGCGCTGCGCATGCAGCCAGACCTGCCGCAATACTGGCAACAAGACCACTGAAAGCACGGCCAGCAAAGCAATCCAGAGCAGTTCTCGGCTGCCGGTAAAGTAGAGCTGCCCATCGACCCAGCGAGCAGCAGCCAGGCTAGCCTGGGACAGATTGGCGGCCAGCAGGGTGACAACCGCCAAACCGGCCAGAAACAACGTCAGGGACAAGCGCTCTGCATCCTGCCAATGACGCTGGATCGCCAACGCCAGGCCCGCCAACAGCAACGCCGGCAGCAAAACCGGTACCAACGCCACAGAGGCAATTACCCCGCCCACCGCAGCCCACTGGCTGACTGCAAACACTTGCCAGACCGAGCCGCGCAGCAACAGGCCAACACCAGCCAACCCCAGCAAGGCCGTCATCAACACGCCATTGAGAAGTGGCAACAACAGCCAATCATGCATGCTCAAGCAGTTGCTCCATGGGTGTGGGTGACCAGCCCAGCTCGCGGATGAACTCCTGATCATGACTGGTCAGCAGCAAGGTGCACCTAAGCGGCAGTTCACGGATCAACTGTACCGCGGTAGCACGCACCTGCGCATCCAGATGATTGGATGGCTCATCAAGCAGAATCATTGGGTTGCCGGTATGGTCTTGCGCACTGCTCAAGACAGCCGCCAAACGCAGTAACTGCCACTGACCGCCACTAAGGCGATCCAGCCGCTGGGTTAGCAGAGCTTGTATTGCTGGCAAAGTGGGCGCTTTCGTTCGCATGGCAGCAAACCAGTCATGCCCACTCAAGGGCCAGGGAGATGGCCGTGGGTGTTCCTGAGCCAGATAAGCCAAGGCCGCTGACTCGATTGCCAGCTGCCCGGAAAAAATCCGCGCACTACCGGTCAACGCGCGCAACAACAGTGATTTGCCACTACCGTTGGGGCCAGTGAGCAACAGGCGCTCACCAACCTGCAAGGAAAGGTTCAGCGGCCCGATCAAGGGCCGCTGAAAACCGATGGTCAGCGCTGTACAACGCAGCAGCACTGCGCCATCAGCATCATTATTGGCTATCAGCAAATGCACCTGCCCATTGCGCCATCAGCTCCAGATAACTGTCCAGGGTGGCTTCGGCTGGCTCAAGGGGTAACGGGTGGCCTGACCACCCGATCTGATCACGCAGGAAATTGGCGCCGCGTGCCGGCTGAAACAGCGCATAGAGTACACGGCCCTGCGTGCCCTGCAAGCGTTCGCTCAACTCCCGCAAGTGTCTGGCAGTTGGCGGAATGCCGGGTACCGGCTCCAGGTAACCTATGACCTCGACCGGCAGCCATTCGCTCAGGTAGTCAAGATCTTCGTGGTAAGCGACATAATGCTGACCAGGTGCAACCTCGGTTGCCAGCTCCTCGGCTCGCTGCTCCAACTGCTGCGCCAGCTGTTCAGCCGCACGGGCAAAATTATCCGCCTGGGCCGGGTTCAGTTCGCCCATGCGCTGAGCCAGCGCCTTACCCAGCTGACCCATCCGCAGCGGATCGATGGTGAAATGCGGATTGCCGTCGGCATGCACATGGCCCATATTCGGCCCGCTGACCGTAATGGACTCACGCAGTTCGAGAAAGTCTGCCGCCCTGAAATGTCCAGGCCGACCCTCGTTGATCGCGGGATTGGCAGCACCGCGCAAGGCAGCGGGCAACCAGCCCTCCTCCAGACCGGCACCCACTTCCAGCAGCAGATCAGCGCGGCGCATGACGGCCATATAGCTGGGACGTGCATCTAGGTAATGCACGTCCCGATCCGCCGGGGCCAACACACGCACGTTGACATGCTCACCTCCCACAGCATTGGCCAGCATGCCCAGGCTAGGCGTGGTCGCCACCACCCACATCTCGGCGCTGGCGGACTGCGCCAACAACAGGCAGCCGGTCAGCGCCAGCATCAAGACGGGCAATTGCATCATCTTGCGCAGTGTTCGCATAGGAACCTCCGGAAAAAAGCCGGTGTAGCCCATCAGCGCAACACCGGCAATGTGACAAAAAGATCGCAGACATCCCTGTCCGCATTAGCCATCAGAAGGTATGCGCACCGTGTGCACCCAGTGCTACGTTGAGCTGCAGCATGAATTCCAGACCGCGGTCACGGCCGTGACCCTCTTCAGCAAAGTCAGTGCGGTTCAGCTGTGCCCGCAGAAACACAGGCTCGATCGGGCGGAAGGTCAGCTGGGCACCGTAACGATAAGACGTGTCCAGGCTCTCGCCACTGCCGCGACCCAGGCGGTTTTGCATGCCCAAGGCTTCAGCGCGGAAACCGGTTTCCCAGCGTGGGGCAATGCCGTAAACCGCTTGCAGGTAGATACCATCCTGCTTGTTCTTGAAGGATTGCTCGTTACGTACAAAGCCAACGGGTCCATTGCTGTCAGCTGCAAAGTTCACGTCCCGGCGATCGACGTCGATTTCACGGTAGAAATACTCACCTGCCAGGCGCCAATCGCCATGGCCATAGCTGCGACCGGCATCATATTTGTAAACGGCATCCACTCCGGCGAACCAGGCATCACCGTCCCAGTCTTCAAAACGTGTGGAGTGCTCATCGGTTACCTGATACGTGCGGGCATAGCCGTAAGACGCACCGAACTGGGCAGCGTGGCTGGCGCCCAGATCAGGAGCCACTTTCGCGAAACCGGTGATCAAGCGCGGACCGGAGGCGTCGGACAGAATCCGGCTGGTGCCGCCCAAATCACTGGCACCACCTTCGTAATTGGCAATACCCGAGGTTTCACCTTGCAGCAGCTCGATGCCCAGCCGGGTAAAGGTTGCCGTCGGCGCCAGCCAGTTAACCTGAACGCCCTTTTCCTGCAGACCGTGATCACCAAACAGGTATTCATTGACCAGCGGGCGATCAACAAAATCCCAGGAATGACGATGCTGACTGTTGATATAACCGATATCCGAGAGGAACTTACCGGCTTTGACCTGCAAACCAGCCGGCAGAGAGCGGGTCGTCAGAAAAGCCTCTTCAACTTCAAAGTCACTGTCATCAAAGCCGATGACCAGGGTGCCATCCATAAAGTCGCCCAGACGCGCCTGGAAAGCCAACTCCGAGTGGCCCATGTTGAAGCCTTCATCGAAACCATGATCGCCATGGCCATGATCGTGCCCATGGTCATGTCCACCGCCAAAGCCTGCAGGCTCATCATTGCCCTTGGAGACCTGGTTGTAATAGATGCCCTCAAGGATCAGGGAAATGTCCATATCGACATTGAAGGCAGAGCGATCCCTGGGTGCTGTCGCCGCTGACTGGGCCGTGACCGAGGTGCTGAACACAAGTGCAGCCAAAGTTGCCGCAATAGGGGTTGGTGAAAATTTCATAATGGTTGACCTGTTGATTTCCGGGTTTCAAAGCGGATGTAATAATGTAACAATAATACTCATAGATCAACCGACTGTTCGCCTTTTTCCGCGCATGAAAAGAAAAAATTATGAAAATCAATGCGCTGGCCGCCGGTAATGACACCCAGCGCACAGCACCCGCGGTAATGGCAGGTACAAAAAAGCCCCCAGCGAGCAATCGCATGGGGGCTTTTGTCAGGATATATTGTCAGAGCATGACGCCCGCCCTGGCCGCTCGCGCCTGGTGCAGTTTCTGATAGCTCTGAATCAATCGTTGATGTCTATCCAGACCTTCCAGTTGCATATTGGTCGGCGTCAGACCATGAAAACGGACCTCGCCCTGAACCGAACCGACAACCGCCGCCATGGTTGCCTCGCCAAACATGCGGCGCAGATTAAACAGGTAATCATCCAGCGCCAGCTCGTCATCCAGCACGATTTCCAGCACGGCCTGCACGGCCTGATAAAAGAGGCCACGCTCGACGGTATTGTCGTTGTATTGCAGAAACATCTGTACCTGCTCCAGCGCCGTCTCATGTGCCTGCAAAGCCAGATTGATCAGCAGCTTGAGCTCCAGAATGGTCAGCTGCCCCCAGACGGTATTCTCGTCAAACTCGATACCGATCAGGGTGATGATATCCATGTGCTCATCCAGCTGGCTTTCTTCCAGACGCTCCAGCAGGTCAGCCAGTTGCTCATCGTCGAGGCGATGCAAATTCAGGATATCTTCACGGAAATGCAGCGCTTTATTGGTGTTATCCCAGATCAGATCTTCGACCGGATAGACCTCGGAGTAATCGGGTACCAGAATCCGGCACACAGGTGCGCCCAGGTCTTCGTAGACCGCCATATAGGCTTCCTTACCCATCTCCTCAAGGATGCCAAACAGTGCTGCGGCCTCTTCGGCATTGCTGCCAGAGAAGTCCCACTCACAGAAGCCCACATCCGCCTTGCTGCTGAAAAAGCGCCAGGACACCAGGCCGGATGAATCAATAAAATGCTCGACGAAATTGTTGGGCTCGGTCACTGCCATGCTGTTGAAGGTTGGCTGCGGAAAATCATTCAGCCCCTCGAAACTGCGCCCCTGCAGCAGTTCGGTCAGGCTGCGTTCCAGCGCCACCTCAAAACTCGGGTGGGCGCCAAAAGAGGCGAAGACCCCACCGGTTTTCGGGTTCATCAAAGCCACGCACATCACCGGAAACTGACCACCCAAAGAAGCATCCTTGACCAGCACCGGAAAGCCCTGCGCTTCCAGTGCGGCAATCCCTTCCACTATCGCCGGGTAGTTGGCCAGAACCGCCTGAGGTACATCCGGTAGCGCCAGCTCTTGTTCAATGATCTGCTTTTTGACCGCGCGTTCAAAAATCTCCGACAGGCACTGCACTTGCGCCTCTGGCAAGGTATTACCAGCGCTCATACCATTGCTCAGGTACAGGTTCTCGATCAGGTTGGAGGGGAAGTACACCACCTCGCCGTCGGATTGGCGCACAAAGGGCAAAGAAACGATGCCCCGCTCCACCTTGCCGGAATTGGTGTCGACCAGATGGGAACCACACAGCTCACCCTCCGGATCATAGATGGCACGGGTATAGTCATCCAGAATGCCTGCTGGCAGTTCATCATTCGGGCCCGGCTGAAACCATTGCTCGTTGGGGTAATGCACAAAACGGCTGTTGGCGATCTGCTCACCAAAGAACTGGTCGTTATAAAAGAAGTTGCAGCTCAGGCGCTCGATAAATTCACCCAGAGCCGAGCACAAGGCGCTTTCCTTGGTCGCGCCCTTGCCATTGGTAAAGCACATCGGTGAGGCGGAATCGCGGATGTGCAGCGACCACACGTGCGGCACGATATTGCGCCAGGAGGCAATCTCGATCTTCATCCCCAGGTCAGCCAGCATCCCGCTCATGTTGGCAATCGTCTGCTCCAGCGGCAGGTCCTTGCCTTCAATCCAGGTGTTGCACTCTCCCTCAGGCTTGGCCAATAGCAAGGCTTGTGCATCAGCGTCCAGATTGGCAACGGTTTCAATCTGGAAATCAGGCCCCGTCTGCACCACCTTTTTCACGGTGCAACGATCAATCGAGCGCAGGATGCCTTCGCGGTGCTTGGGCGAAATGTCTTCCGGAAGCTCGACCTGAATCTTGAAGATCTGGTTGTAGCGGTTTTCCGGGTCGACAATATTATTCTGCGACAGACGAATATTCTCAGTCGGGATATCCCGCGCCAGGCAGTACACGCGGACAAAGTACGCTGCACACAAGGCAGATGAGGCCAGAAAGTAGTCGAAAGGGCTCGGTGCAGAGCCGTCGCCCTTGTAGCGAATCGGCTGATCTGTGATGACAGTAAAATCATCAAACTTGGCTTCAAGTCTGAGATTGTCGAGAAAGTTAACCTTGATTTCCATGAGCACCCGGCCGCAGCAGTAAGAAACAGCCTCGCGGCTGACAAAGAGCTATTGTCCGGTTTTTAACTGCAAATGTCATGGGAACAACAGAGCTGGCAAAAACAGTGACGGGCTTTTTTCATCAGGTCAAAAGCTGACTGTAGTGCTATATTCTGCCTGCTAAATGAGCATTTGCAGACCTGCTGCCTGCAACTCCATTCATCCTGTGAATCAACCCTTTTCTTCAGAATGCATGGTAGACCGCCTTTCTTGACAGCACTGCAATATCCCCCTTAGCGTGATCCTCTAACAGTGGTCAGCGACGCCCTTTTCAACGCACCACGACAATAATTACAAGATCGGAGAAAGCCCCCGTGAAGACCCGTTCATACCTGAATGGTTTGACTGCGCGCCTGCTTATCAGCGGCTTGCTTGCGGCCGGCAGCTCCAGCCTGTTCGGGGCAAATGCCTCTGCCCTGCCGGAGCTTCTGGTTATTGGCACCCCCGGCACTTCCAGTGGCAGTTTCGCCTCGACCAACGGCTGGGGCCCGATGCTGCAGAAGGATCTAGGCACGCATGTGCGTGTGGTGCCGGAAGACAGTGAAGTGCAACGGCATCGACGGCTCACCGAACGGCGTGACCTGGTGCTGAGCTCTGTCTCCGCCGCGGAAATGCGCTTTCAGATCCAGGGCATTGGCCACTACGCCACCATGACTCCGGTCCCGCAACACGTCATCTGGCATCACAACGACACCCCCTGGACCTTCGTCGTCGCCGGTGATTCAGGCATCCATACCATGGACGACCTCAATAGAGATGGTCTCAAGGTTGCCCAGGGACAATTCTCCACTCCGATGATGATTACCGTGCGCGATGGTCTGCCCGCCTTTCTCGGCCTGACACCGGAAGAAGGTGCTGCACGTTTCGACTACGTAGCAGCGAGCAGCTATGTGGAAAACTGCCGCTCTGTGGTTGAGGGTCGCGCCGATGTGGCCTATTGCGCCAGCGTCAGCTCCGTGATGGCCGAAATGGAAGGTGCACCCGGCGGCATTCGCTGGCTGTCCATGGATCTGGACAATCAGGCCGGCTGGGAACGATTTCTCGAACATAGCCCTATGGCAGTGCCCGGCACTATCACTATGGGCGTTGCCTCGGCCAGGGGCGTTGATGGCTTGGCCTCAAATTTCCTCTACGCAGCTCCGGCTGACCTCGATGAAGAGCTGGCCTATACCCTGGCCAAGTGGTTTCACCAGGCCTATGACCGCTACAAAGGCTCACATCCCCTGTCGACGCGGATGAGCCTGGAGGTATTCCGCGATTACCTGGACCGCTCACCACTGCCAGTACACGCAGGCACAGTGCGCTATCTACAGGAAATCGGGGCCTGGACTGAGGAAGACGAAGCCTTGAACCAGGTTGCTATCGAGAAAATGGATCGCTGGATGGTCGCCAGACAGGCCGCACTGGACGAAGCCAGAGAAAAAGGCATTCGCCCCGGCCGCAACAACGAAGCCTTTATGGCTATCGTGCACAAACACACGCAAGGGCTGGAAGGCTTTCGCACGCGTCTTTGAACGAGCACCCGGTGACGACCGTCATCCAGGGTTGAGCCCCATTACATAAGGGTCGCCATGAACACCAAGACTGTCACTACTGAAGAACAGGCGCCGGGTAACGATATTACCCGCCTCGGTGCAGCTTTCTCCTGGCAGAGCATTGCCTTCGTCATCCTCAGCATCTGTGGCCTGGCCACCGGTATCGCCTACATCTTTGGCCTGACCTGGGATGGGCGACGCATGCTGGAAGGCGAGTATTACTGGATATTTATCGGCTTTTTCGCTGCCGCCGCCTTTCTCGCCCTGCCAGGCAAATCCGGGCAGGCCAGAATACCGCTCTACGATGTGCTGGCGGCCATTCTGATCCTGGCGATCAGCTTTTACTTCGCCACCAACGCCTGGGAGATGGTGCAGGCTGGCTGGAGCCATCTGGTGCTGGGCATTGTGGTCTGGTTGCTGATGATGGAGCTGGCCCGGCGCAGTGGTGGACTGCCTTTCCTGCTGGTGGTTCTGCTGATCGGTTTATATCCGCTGGCGGCCAACCTGTTCCCCGGTCTGATCATGGGGGTCCCCTATCAGTTCGACCATATGATCGAGTCCTACATCTTCCGCGCCGAAGGCATGATGGGGATTACCACCAAGATCGTTGCCGAGATCATTCTCGGTTTTCTGGTGTTTGCCGGGATTCTGCTGGCCACCGGGGCGGGCACCTTCTTTATCGACCTGGCCAACGCCAGCTTCGGACGCTATCGCGGTGGCCCGGCCAAGGTATCCGTCATAGCCAGCGCCTTTATGGGCAGCCTATCGGGTTCCATTTTCTCGAATATCGCCGGCACCGGCTCGATCACCATTCCGACCATGAAGAAAGCCGGCTACCCATCCCACTACGCCGGCGCCATCGAAGCCTGCGCGTCGACCGGTGGCGTTGTGATGCCACCCGTGATGGGCGCCATTGCCTTTGTCATGGCTATCACCATCGGTGTGGACTATGCGGTCATCATGATTGCTGCCATCCTGCCGTCGTTGCTGTTCTATTTCGGCCTGATCCTGCAAGTCGACGCCTATGCCGCTCGCACTGGCATCAAGGGCATGCCGAAAGAGGAGCTACCCTCGGCCCGCAAGGTGCTGATGAGCGGCTGGCCTTTCCTGTTTGTGATGATTTTCCTGATGTGGGGCCTGCTGTACATGCGCTGGGAGTACTATACGCCCTGGTATGCCTGCATCCTGATGATCGGACTGTCCTTCCTGCGCAAGGAAACCCGGCTGACCCCGACCCGGCTCTACACGGCCCTGCGGCAGATCGGCGTACTGGTTACCCAGACCGCTGCGATCATCCTGCCCATCGCCTTTGTCGTCAGCGCCTTGACCATTACCGGCGTCACCGGCTCGGTGACCTCGGGTCTGGTTGGTCTGGGTGGTGATAACGTCTTCCTGGTTATCCTGTTCGGCATTATCGCCTGCTTTATCATGGGCATGGCCGGTCTGGCCATCGTGGCCTATATCTTTCTGGCCGTCACCCTTGCCCCGGCGATCATCGAAGTCGGCGGCCTCAACCCGATTGCCGTGCACTTCTTTATCGTTTACTACGCCATGCTCTCGGCTATTACCCCACCAGTGGGTGCGGCCGCCTTCCTCGCCGGCACCATCGCCGGGGCAAAACCGATGCGCACCTCCTTCACCGCCATGCGCCTGGGGATCGTCATCTACTTTGTCCCACTGTTTTTCCTGTTCCAGCCCGCGTTGGTACTGCAGGGCGACCTGACACCGCTGATTTATGTGCTGCCCTCGATCATTGCCGGCATCATGCTGATTTCCGGCGGCCTGGAAGGCTATCTGCTGGGGGTTGGTTTGCTGAAATCCTGGCAGCGCCTACCCATGGTCGCCGCCGGTTTTGCCTTCAGCTTCCCGGGGCTGATGACCACGCTGATCGGCGGCCTGGCATCGGCAATACTGGTTGCCCTGGTCTGGCAACAGAATCGGAGCAAGCTGGGGTTGGCATGAAGCAGCCCCGGCTCGAGCGCTGGGGCGTTACTCAAAGCCGATAAAACGAGCCACCTCTTCCACCGGGCGCCTGGTGGAGACTACAGCATTGGCCGGGAAGTCTTCATCCGGGTAGCCCATGGCGACACAGATCATGATCACCTGATCCTCCGGAATACCGGCATGCTTGCGCACCACCGGTGAATGCATGATGCCCTGGCTATTGACCACACAGCCCAGGCCACGGGACCAGGCCGCATTAACCAGGCCATTGACCAGCGCGCCACAATCGAACTGGGCAATGTCGCCATCCTTGAGGACCCGGTCGTAGGTCACCACGATGGAGACCGGCGCGTCGAACTGACGAAAACCGCGTAACACCCAGTCCTGGCGCTTTTCCTTGTCATCCCGGGCAATGCCCATGGCCTGGAACAGTTGCACCGCAATGTCGATCTGGCGCTGGCGATGATCACCTTCATAGCTGCCGATACCCCGGCTTTCCTTGGATGGCGGCACACCCTTGAGCATTCGCTCGGTGTTCTCGGCACGGATACGGTCGAGTGGCTCACCCGCCAACACGTGTAAATGCCAGGGCTGGGTGTTCATTGACGAGGGAGCCCGTGTCGCCAGTGCAATGACTTCCTCGAGCACGCTCTGCGGAACCTGTTGCTGCTTGAATGCACGGATGCTGCGCCGTCCGTTTACCACCTCATCATAATTCACCGCGAATCTCCTTTTGCACAACAGAATAATCTCGAGGCAATGATCTTACGGTCAGTCACTGACAAGCGTCACGCCGTAAAAGGAACCGCTATACCAGACCAAAGCGCGCAGTGATAAGGCGCACCTATGTACGTGTCATATACGAGGTAAGCAAGGAAATGGATATTCTGATTTGACCTCAGCCACTGCCACTTCCCAGCCACTGATTGCCGGAAAAGTACAGAGAAAAGTATGAATACAGTCAGGAAAAATCGACGAGCTGGGACTGCTCTGAGCGAGTACTTGAATGGTGCCCGGAGCCGGAATCGAACCGGCACGGGGTTGCCCCCGAGGGATTTTAAGTCCCTTGCGTCTACCAGTTTCGCCATCCGGGCTGGCAGGTACTAAATAATGGAGGCCGAGGTCGGAATCGAACCGGCGTACACGGATTTGCAATCCGCTGCATAACCACTCTGCCACCCGGCCTCATAAGGGGACAAGCCTGTCTGGGATGACATCAACAGGCTTTGTAAATCTGGAGCGGGAAACGAGACTCGAACTCGCGACCCCGACCTTGGCAAGGTCGTGCTCTACCAACTGAGCTATTCCCGCTTATGCTGCAATCAAAACCCTTAACGCTTGCAACGGGGCGTATTCTAAAGCTTAGCCTGACTACGTCAACACTTTTTTCAACTTTTTGTTTTTGCTCACTTTTTGAGCGGGCCAAGGTTATTTTTCGGTACGCATATGCGGCCAGGCCGCGCGCAGATAAAGCACCATTGACCAAAGGGTCAACACCGCAGCGATCCCGAGCAACAGGTAACCCAGCAGCACCCACCAGGTGAACACCGCTGGATTGGCCAGCAAGACGATCAGGGCCACCATCTGCGCGGTGGTTTTGTATTTTCCCAGGTTGGAAACCGCGACCTGGGCGCGTGCTCCCAGCTCGGCCATCCACTCGCGCAACGCCGAAATCACGATTTCACGACCAATGATCACCATGGCTGGCAAGGTCATCCAGAAGTTGGCATGGCTCTGCACCAGCAGAATCAGCGCTACCACGACCATCAACTTGTCAGCGACCGGGTCCAGAAAGGCGCCAAAGGGCGTGCTCTGGTTCAGTTTTCGCGCCAGATAGCCATCCAGCCAGTCGGTCACGCTGGCGACGGTAAAAATAATCGCCGCGGCCAGGTAGCTCCAGCCAAAAGGCAGGTAATAGAACAGGATAAAAACAGGTATCAGCACAACCCTCAGGGAGGTGAGGATGTTGGGTATGTTCATTGACTGGCAACCGCGCGGAGGAATTGACATTTCGCGCCCATTCTAAGGAATGCAATGGCGCTTGCACAGGGCAGCCGAGTAATTAGCTCAAGCGCTGTGCAGAGCAGCGTAGATCTTGTCTGCCAACGACTTGCTGATACCGGGTGACTTGGCGATTTCTTCACTGCTGGCTCGACTGAGTTCCTGCAGGCCACCAAAATGCTTGAGCAGTTCGCGCCGACGCTTCGGGCCAACGCCAGTGATGCCTTCCAGGGGCGACTGGTTACGTGCCTTACCCCGTCGTTGGCGATGTCCGGTGATGGCAAAACGGTGTGCTTCATCGCGGATATGCTGGATCAGGTGTAGCGCGGGTGAATGCTCCGGCAGGCGTAGCTCATTGTCGATACTGTTGAGGAACAGGGTTTCCATTCCTGCCTTGCGGGTGACGCCCTTGGCTACCCCGAGCAAGGTCAGGTCGTGGATGGCCAGTTCTTGCAGTACCTCTTTGGCCATGCCCATCTGGCCCTTGCCGCCATCTACCACAAGTACGTCCGGCAATTTGCCTTCGCCGTCCTGAATGCGCTGAAAGCGGCGCATCAGGGCCTGGCGCATGGCCGCATAGTCATCCCCGGCGGTCACACCTTCAATATTGAAGCGACGGTAGTCACTTTTCAGCGGCCCTTCTGGACCAAAGACCACACAGGAAGCAACGGTAGCTTCACCACTGGAATGACTGATGTCATAGCACTCAAGCCGGGCAGGTAACTCTTCCAGCCCCAGCGCTTCCTGCAAAGCAACAAAACGCTGCTGGACGTGCTGCTTGTTGGCCAGTTGCCCGGCCAGGGCCTGCTCGGCGTTGTTCGCCGCCATCTGTTGCCAGCGTGCACGGGTACCACGCACCCGGTGACTGATGCTCACGTTGTAGCCACGCGCCGTTGCCAGCGCCTCGGCCACCACCGACATATCGTCATCCAGTGCATTGACAATGATTTGCCCCGGCACCTCGCGATCACTGGCACCCAGATAATACTGCGGCAGAAAGGCCGCCAGTACTTGCCCCGGGCTTTGTTCGATAGGTACCCGGGGGAAATGGTTGCGCGTGCCCAATACCCTGCCCTGGCGCACCATGACCACGTGCACACAGGCTCCGCCAGGCATCACCGCCGCGGCCAGCACATCGACGTTGCCTTGTTCAGTATCTATGGCCTGCTGATCCTGAACCCGGCGCAGCAGGGCTATCTGGTCACGCAGCTCAGCGGCCCGCTCAAAGTCCAGCGCGGCGGCGGCCTTGTCCATGGCATCGCTCAGCTCTGCATTCAAGGCATTGCTGCGCCCTTCGAGGAACATCACCGAATGGCGGACATCCTCGGCATATTCCTGCTCATCGACCAGGCCAACACAGGGCCCCTTGCAACGCTTGATCTGGTATTGCAGGCAGGGGCGCGTGCGATTGCGAAAGTAGCTGTCTTCGCACTGACGCACCTGAAAGGCCTTCTGCAGCAGGCCAAGGCTCTCGCGAATGGCCCCTGCGCTGGGATATGGCCCGAAGTAGCGTCCTTTTATCCGCTTGGTGCCGCGGTGCAACCCCAGCCTTGGATAGGTGTCCTGGCTGGAGAGAAATACATAGGGATAGGATTTATCGTCACGCAGCAGAATGTTGTAAGGCGGGCGCTCTGACTTGATCAGGCTCTGTTCCAGCAGCAAGGCTTCGGTTTCATTGGCCGTGATGGTGGTGTCGACCTGGCGAATGCGCGCCACCAGGGCGGCGGTTTTCGGGCTCAGCCCGGTCTTGCGGAAATAACTGGACAGGCGTTTTTTAAGGTTTTTTGCCTTGCCGACGTACAGTATCTGGCCATCTTCCGCGTACATGCGGTAAACGCCTGGCTTGCTGGTCGCCGAGGCCAGAAAGGCACCCGCATCAAAGGTGTCAGCAGGCATACTTCACCGGGCTTCGATCATACCGTGGCGCACCGCCAGCAAGGTCAACTCGACATCGCTGGTTATACCGAGCTTGTCGAAAATGCGGTAACGGTAGGTGTTCACGGTTTTCGGACTCAGGCACAGCTTGTCGGAAATGCTCTGCACTTTCTCGCAACTGACGATCATCAAGGCAATCTGGATTTCCCGTTCCGATAGTTGATCAAAGGGCGTTTCCGCGTTACTGCCAAAGGCTTTCAATGCAAGCAGCTGAGCAATATCCGGGCTGATATAGCGTTGCCCGGCGTTGACCTGACGGATAGCCATGAGCATTTCTTCCAGCCCCGCGCCCTTGGTCAGATAGCCGGATGCGCCCGCCTGCATCAAGCGAGTCGGAAAGGGTTCTTCATGACAGACAGTGACCGCGATCACCTTGAGATTGCGATCATGCTGGATCAGTTTGCGTGTGGCTTCCAGACCGCCGATGCCCGGCATGCGGACATCCATCAACACCACATCCGGCTGCAGTTTGCGGGCCAGGGTAATGGCGGTCTCACCATTATCGGCCTCGCCCACCACATCCAGATCGGGGACATCGGTCAACATTCGGCTGATACCGGTGCGCACCAGGTCGTGGTCATCAACCACCAATACCTTGATCAATTCAGGACCCCTTGTGCCAATCAGTGAGCGGTTTTCGGCAGAAAACCGCCACGGCAAACGACACTAACATGACGCCAGAACAGCGCTTTTCGTTTACTTGCTTATCACCTCGAACGATAGCAAATGCCATCTGGGAGGGGAATTAAAAAACAACCTGTTGCTTAATTGTTTACCGCTTTTCAGCAGCCACCTAGACCAAGGTCGAATGACTCAGGGCCAGGCTAGCGCGCATACTCTGCATACGGATAAATAGGTAATAACAATGAGCAAAAACGACCTTTACCGTCAGGCGGGAAAAACCGCTGTGCAACAGAATGTGCACGGCACCATGAGCTTTTTGCTCAATTACCCGCCCTTCAACCAGATGGAGGCTAATCACCTGGCCTTTATGGTGGAGCATTGCCAGCTGCGCTTCTATGCTGAAGGCGACTGCATTATCCAGCCCAGCGATGGCCCCGTGGATCAGTTCTATATCGTCAAGCAGGGTCTGATCAGCGGTCAGCGCCTGTTGAGCGGCCAGACCGAACCGGATACCACCTTCGAGATCAGTGTTGGTGAATGCTTTCCGCTGGCCGCACTGATTGGTGAGCGGGCGACCCGCACAGCCCATATGGCTGGTGAAGACACTTTTTGCCTGTGCCTGCCGAAAGAGCACTTTGTCCGGCTGTTCTCGCTCTCGCCGCCCTTTCGTGACTATGCCTTGCGCGGTGTCAGCAGCCTGCTTGATCAGGTCAACCAGCAAGCACAACTTCAGGCCGCGGAAAATCTCGGCGCCCAGTATTCACTGGACACCCGCCTGGGTGAGCTGATCATGCGTCAACCGGTAACCTGCACACCGGAATTGCCGATCAATCAGGCGGTGCGGCGCATGCATGAGCACAGCGTTGGCAGTATTGCCGTCATGCAGGGTGAGCGACTGGCGGGCATTTTTACCCTGCGCGACCTGCGTCGGGTCGTCGCGGACGACCAGATCAAGGTTGCGACCCCTATTGCCGAGGCCATGACCGCCAATCCTTTCCATCTCAGTAGCAGCCATAGCGCCTTTGACGCGGCCATTGCCATGACGACCCACCACATCGCCCATATCTGTGTGGTCGACCAGGGCAAGCTGCGTGGCATGGTATCCGAGCGGGATCTGTTCTCGCTGCAGCGGGTAGACCTGGTGCATCTGGCCCGTACCATCCGCCAGGCCGGCAAGATAAGCACGCTGGCGGCGCTGCGCAGTGACATCCGCCATCTGGTTGACAACATGCTGGCGCATGGCGCTTCCAGCACCCAGATTACCCACATCATTACCCTGCTCAACGATCACACCGTGTGCCGGGTAATCGAGCTATGCCAACAAGAAACCGGCGTGCAAAACATAGACTTCTCATGGCTCTGCTTCGGCAGCGAAGGTCGCCGCGAGCAGACCCTGCATACCGATCAGGACAACGGCATCCTGTTCCATGCCAGCTGTTCCGATGACGCAAAGAACATACGCGAGCAACTGCTGCCACTGGCACAGAGGATCAATCAGGCGCTGGCGGAATGCGGCTTTACCCTGTGCAAGGGCAATATCATGGCCGGCAACCCGTCGCTCTGCCTGTCACAGCACGAATGGCGTGACAGGTTCCAGCGCATGATCAGCGAAGCCACGCCAGACAACTTGCTGGCATCGTCGATCTATTTTGATTTCCGCGTGGTCTGGGGTAATGAGCAGGCAGCCGAAGCCCTGTTTACCGAGGTCATGCAGAGCATTCAACGCAACAGCGTATTCCAGCACTTGCTGGCGCAGAACGCCTTACGCCAGCGTCCGCCGATTGGCCGCTTCCGTGATTTTGTTGTTGCTCGTAGCGGAGACAACAAAGATACCCTGGACCTGAAAACCCAGGGCCTGACGCCCTTTGTCGATGCTGCTCGACTGCTCAGCCTGGCCAACGGCATTCGTGAAAACAATACGCTGGAACGCTTTCGTCTGCTCAGTGAACAGGGCGTGATCGACAGCAAGGACGCTGCCGCCTATGAAGAGGCCTATCACTTCATCCAGTTGATCCGCATGCAGCAACACCAGCGTCAGGACCGTGCAGGCAAAGCCTTCAGCAATCGCATAGACCCTGACAACCTGAACCACCTGGACCGGCGCATTCTGCGCGAATCCTTCCGCCAGGCGAAACGCCTGCAGTCCAGCCTGGCCCTGAGGTACAACCTGTGAAGATACCTACCTGGCTACCCCGCCGCCGCCCTTTGCTGAGCACTCGTCAACGGCAACAACGTGAGCAACTGCCGCTACCGCCGCTGGCAGACCAGGCATTGCTCGGGGACAGCCGCCTGGTGGTACTGGATCTGGAAACCAGCGGCCTGAATCTTTACCGTGACGAGGTGCTGTCAATCGGCGCTGTCGCTATCGAACAGTCTGCCATCGACATGGGCCAGCAATTTGAACGTACGCTGTTCCGCCCTGGCCACAAGGTGACTGAAGCCGTCCTGTTGCATGGGCTGGCCCCCAGCGAGATCGCCCAGGGCTGCGCCGCAGCCGATGCCTTGCTGGATTTTCTGACGTTTGTCGATGGCGCTGTGCTGTTTGCCTTCCATGCACCCTTTGATCAACGCATGCTCGGGCGCAGCCTGAAACGCGATCTGGGCTATCGTTTGCAGCACAGTTTTATTGATGTCGCCGAGATGGCGCCCATGCTCTGCCCGCAGGTGAAGGTCGGCCGCGGCGGGCTGGACGACTGGCTGCGCCATTTCAATCTGAACAACAGCGAACGGCACAATGCCGCCGCCGATGCGCAGGCTACCGCTGAGCTGCTATTGATTCTGCTCAGCAAGGCGCGCCAGCAAGGCATTCAGACCCTGGGCGAACTGCAAACCCGGCTCGGCCATTGGCGCAGGCTACAGCAGTCCCGCGCAGTCTGAATCCGCTCAGACATTGACCAGTTGCTGACGCAGGCCCAATAGCTGATCGCGGGTCTCGGCTGCTGCCTCAAACTCCAGATCACGTGCATGCTGGTGCATTTTTTCTTCCAGCTGGCGAATGCGCTTGCTGATCTCGGCCGGTGAGCGCAAGGTCTTGTACTCCGCGGCCTCTTCCGCCGCCTTGAGCCGCTTGCGCTTGCCGCTGCGACTACCCGGTACCACCGCGCCTTCCATGATATCGGCAACACTGCGGGTCACCCCCTTGGGGGTAATACCGTGCTCAAGGTTGAAGGCTATCTGCTTGGCCCGACGCCGCTCGGTTTCACCCATGGCACGCTCCATCGACCCGGTGATACGGTCGGCATACAGAATGGCTTTACCATGGAGGTTGCGCGCTGCGCGGCCAATGGTCTGGATCAGTGAACGCTCGGAGCGCAGGAAGCCTTCCTTGTCCGCATCCAGTATGGCCACCAGCGACACTTCCGGCATATCCAGCCCCTCGCGCAGCAGGTTGATGCCGACCAGCACATCAAAGGTGCCGATACGTAAATCGCGGATAATTTCCACCCGCTCCACAGTATCGATATCCGAGTGCAGGTAACGCACACGCACATCGTGATCGGCCAGATAATCAGACAGATCCTCAGCCATGCGCTTGGTCAGCGTGGTCACCAGCACTCGCTCTTCTGCGGCGACCCGCAAGCGGATTTCCGACAGCAGATCGTCCACCTGGGTGGTCGCCGGGCGCACTTCAATTTCCGGGTCAACCAGCCCGGTCGGGCGGACTACCTGCTCAACCACACGACCGGCATGCGCTTCCTCATAGGGACCAGGGGTAGCCGAGACGAAAATAGCCTGTGGTGAAATGCTTTCCCACTCGTCAAAACGCATCGGCCGGTTATCCAGCGCCGAGGGCAAGCGGAAGCCATAGTTGACCAGCGTCTCCTTGCGCGAACGGTCACCCTTGTACATGGCACCAACCTGCGGCACAGAGACGTGGGACTCATCAATCACCAGCAAGGCATTGTCGGGCAGGTAATCAAACAAAGTGGGCGGTGGCGCGCCAACCTCGCGCCCGGACAGGTAGCGCGAGTAGTTCTCGATGCCGTTGCAGTAGCCCAGCTCGAGAATCATTTCCAGGTCAAAGTTGGTGCGTTGCTCCAGGCGCTGCGCTTCGACCAGTTTGTTTTGTTCTTTCAGCTGCGCCAGACGCGCCTGCAGCTCGACCTTGATATGTTCCACAGCCTCAATCAATTTCTCACGCGGCGTCACATAATGGCTTTTAGGATAAACAGTTACGCGTGGAACCTTACGTATTACTTCACCTGTCAATGGATCGAAGAAGCTGATCTGCTCGACCTCATCATCAAAGAGTTCGATGCGTATGGCTTCCAGCTCGGATTCCGCCGGGAAGATATCGATGACATCACCACGCACTCGGTAAGTCGCCCGCGCCAGCTCCATATCATTGCGTGTGTATTGCAATTCAGCCAGGCGGCGCAAGAGCCCACGCTGATCCAGACGGTCGCCGCGATCCACATGCAGGACCATCTTCAGGTAGGACTCGGGATCACCCAATCCATAAATTGCCGAGACAGTGGCAACGATGATGGCGTCCGGCCGCTCCATCAACGCCTTGGTCGCTGACAGGCGCATCTGCTCGATATGGTCATTGACCGAGGCATCCTTCTCGATAAAGGTATCGGATGACGGCACATAGGCTTCCGGTTGGTAGTAATCGTAGTAGGACACGAAGTACTCGACTGCATTGTGCGGAAAGAACTCGCGAAACTCGCCGTACAGCTGAGCCGCCAGCGTCTTGTTGGGCGCCATGATGATGGTTGGACGACGCACCTGCTGGATCACATTGGCGATGGTAAAGGTCTTGCCCGAGCCGGTTACCCCGAGCAGGGTCTGATGCGACAGACCAGCCTGCAGCCCTTCCACCAACTGGCGGATAGCTTCCGGCTGATCGCCGGCAGGCTGAAAACGGGTCTGCAGCTTGAATTCGCTCATGGGTGGCTCCGACAGCAAAGAATCAGCCGTCTAGCATAACATCGACCGCCAACACCTGCCCCCAGCGGCTCGCATCCGGTAACAGAGTACGTTTATAATGAGTAGCCTTAAGGCACGGCCCGACACCCACCATTCACCTAACGTATCGAGTTTGCCACTATCATGAGCGTGTTCTCCCCTGTTGAAATGGCCCCCCGCGATCCCATTCTTGGCCTCAATGAAGCCTTTGCTGCCGACCAGCGCACCGGCAAGGTCAATCTCGGCGTTGGTGTGTACTACGACGAAGCTGGCAAGGTGCCGCTGCTGCGCGCGGTCCAGGCCGCTGAAGAAGCACGGGTTGCCGAACACGCTCCCCGGCCCTATCAGCCGATGGAAGGGCTGGCCAGCTATGATGCAGCCGTCCAGCGCCTGTTGTTTGGTGCCGACTCACCACTGCTCGACTCCGGCCGCCTGATCACCGCACAGTCACTCGGTGGTACCGGCGCGCTCAAACTGGGTGCCGACTTCCTGCAGCGTCAGGCCGGCAAGCGCATGGTTGCGATCAGCAACCCGAGCTGGGAAAACCACCGGGCCATTTTCGAAGCGGCAGGCTACGACGTTGTCGCTTACCCCTATTATGACCCCAAGACCCACGGTCTGGACCTTGACGGTATGCTGCAGGGCCTGCGTGACCTGCCGGATGGCACTGTCGTAATCCTGCACGCCTGCTGTCACAACCCGACCGGGGTAGATATTGCCATGGCCGACTGGGTCAAGGTCATCGACGTGATCCAGCAGAAAGGCCACGTTCCCTTCCTTGATATCGCCTATCAGGGCTTCGGCTCCAACCTGGAAGATGACGCCGCTGCAGTGCGCCTGTTCGCCGAATCTGGTCTGGCCTTTCTGGTCGCCAGTTCCTTCTCCAAATCCTTCTCGCTCTACGGCGAGCGTGTTGGCGCCCTGACCATGGTCACCGCCAGCCAGGAAGAAACCGCCCCCGTGCTGTCACAGCTCAAGCGCGTGATCCGCACCAACTACTCCAACCCGCCGACCCACGGCGCCAAGGTTGTCGCTGCGGTACTGACCACTCCGGATCTGTACCAGCAGTGGGAAGTGGAGCTGGGTGAAATGCGCGACCGCATCCGCGACATGCGCAGCAGCCTGGTCGCCAAACTGGCAGCCGCGGGCGTGACGACAGATATGAGCTTTATCCAGCAGCAACGCGGCATGTTCTCCTATTCGGGCCTGACCGCCGAACAGGTAGCTCGCCTGGCGGATGAATTTGGCATCTACGCAGTGAGCAGCGGACGCATCTGCGTGGCCGCCCTGAACACCAGCAACATCGATGCCGTCGCCAACGCCATGGCCGCGGTACTGAAGTAAAAGTCCCGCTGATGATAATCATCCAAGCTATTGACTTGGATGATTATTTTGTTAGAGTACGCTCCGTCGTTCCGCGATAGCTCAGTTGGTAGAGCAAATGACTGTTAATCATTGGGTCCCAGGTTCGAGTCCTGGTCGCGGAGCCAGATTCAAAGGCCATGCACACGTGCATGGCCTTTTTTGTGCTCGCGACAAAACTTACTATAGGGTCAGACCTCATTTAAAGCAGCAAGAGGTCTGTCCATGCATGTCGCGCTGTTTTATTCTGCTGGCATGATGACAACCCACACTTCTCAGGGCCAGCGTAACCGATGAAAGCGCCACGGGTATCCCTTGAACAATGGCGCGCGCTGCAGGCCGTCGTCGATCACGGTGGCTTTGCCCAGGCTGCCGAGGCGTTGCATCGCTCGCAATCATCAGTCAGCTACACCTTGTCCCGGCTGCAGGAACAGCTGGGCGTACCGCTGCTGACCATTGAAGGACGCAAGGCGGTCTTGACTGAAGCCGGCGCCGTGCTGGTGCATCGCTCGCGTCAGCTGACCGAGCAGGCGTCGCAACTCGAATTGCTGGCGCACAACCTGGAACAGGGCTGGGAGGCCGAGGTGCACCTGGTTGTCGACGCCGCTTATCCAACCGAGCGTCTGGCACGCGCCCTGATGGCCTTTATGCCTTTGAGCCAGGGCTGCCGGGTGCAATTACGTGAAGAAGTGCTGTCCGGCGTGGAGGATTGCCTGTTGACTGGTGATGCCGATCTGGCCATTGCCGGCATCAACATTCCCGGTTACCTGGCTACCCAGCTGGACGCCGTCGAGTTTATTGCCGTGGCGCATCCAGGGCAGGCACTGCATCAGCTCGGTCGACCACTGACCCATGAGGATCTGCGCACCCAGCTGCAAGTAGTGATCCGTGACTCCGGTGAGCGCAAACCGCGTGACAGCGGCTGGCTGGGCGCCGAACAACGCTGGACGGTAGCCAGCCTGGGCACGGCCGCTGAACTGGTAGCCAGCGGCCTGGGCTTTGCCTGGCTACCGGTGCACGAGATACGCCAGTTTATGGTCGATGGTCGACTCAAACCCCTGCCCTTGCAGCAGGGCGCGACGCGTGCGCATCCGCTATACCTCTATCTGAACAAGGACAAGCCTGCTGGTCCTGCGACCGAAATCCTTGCGCAACTGATTGTGCAACATTCCAGCAAGACCTGATCAGCCCTGTACAGTACCGACCTGCTGTGGCTCTATCTGTAATCTCAGGCCATAGCGCTGCAGGATATCAGCCTGAATCTGGCCTGCCAGCCGCAGGATATCCTGCCCTTTGGCGCCACCATGATTGACCAGTACCAGTGCTTGCTCGGCATGCACCCCCACCGGGCCATCCCGATGGCCCTTCCAGCCGGCCTGATCAATCAACCAGCCGGCAGCCAGCTTGACCCTTCCATCCGCTTGCGGGTAGCACGGCAAATCCGGGTACTGCGCCTGAAGCGCCGCGGCCTGGGTACGATCAACAATGGGGTTATGAAAAAAGCTGCCCGCATTGGGCAGCACGGCGGGGTCCGGCAAGCGGCTGCGGCGGATCTGGCATACCAGCTCACTGACCACTCGCGCATCCGGCTGATTCAAGCCGGTGGCTGCCCAGGCTCGGGCCAGAGGGGCATAGTCAACCTGAACCGGCGCTAGACGCTGAGGCCACAGGCGCAAGCGCACACGCAGAATCACATAGCGCCCTGGACTGCGCTTGAACAGACTATCGCGGTAGGCAAACTGGCACTCGGCGGCCTGCAAAGTGACCACCTTGCCCTGAGTACGATCATAGGCATCCAGACTGTGCAGGCATTGCTCCAGCTCGACACCGTAGGCACCGATATTCTGTACCGGCGCTGCGCCCAGGGTACCCGGGATCAGTGACAGGTTTTCCAGCCCGGCCAGCCCCAGGTCCAGGGTCCAATTGACCAGCTGATGCCAGTTCTCCCCGGCTTCGGCTTCAATCAATACCTCGCTCGGGGTGCGCTGCAGCACGCGCCGGCCGCGCAGTGACAGCCTGATAACCAAACCGGAAACCGGACCACAGATCAACAGGTTGCTACCACCGCCGAGCAAGGTAACCGGCCAGTTATTCTGCGCCGCCAACGCCAGAGCAGCCTGCAATTGGGGGACGGAGTCTACTTCGACCCAGTGCTCGGCCAGTTCATCAATCGCCAGACTGTTGCAGGCGCGCAGGGATACCTGATGACGCAGGTTCAGCATCGCGATTGCAGCTCGTCCAGCAAGGCATCTGATGCCGCCTCCAGCATATCCAGCACCTGCTCAAAGCCTTGATCACCGCCGTAATAGGGATCAGGCACCTCCAGTGGCTGGTCAGGCGCATACTCCATGAACAGGTGCAGCTCAGCACCATTACCCGGATCCAGTCGACGCAAATCGGCAAGGTTGCTGCGATCCATGGCCAGAATCAGGTCAAAGCGGTGAAAGTCCTCAGCCGATACCTGACGTGCGCGCAAGCCACCGATATCCACCCCGCGCTTGCGTGCTGCAGCCACCGCACGGGCATCCGGAGCCTTGCCGATGTGATAGCCGGCCGTACCGGCCGAATCCATCGCCACCTGCAGTTGCGGACGTTGCGCCAGACGCTGGCTGAATACCCCTTCGGCACTCGGTGAGCGGCAAATGTTGCCGAGACAGACAAAAAGCACCTTCATCCCTTTGCCTCCATCAACTGCCGCAGGCGTGCGAGATCTTCTGCGGTATCAACACCGGCGGGAGGTGGTTCACAGGCATCAGCGACATGGATACGGCAACCGAACCAGAGCGCACGCAATTGCTCGAGCGACTCAGCCTGCTCCAGCGGGCTGGCCGGCCAGCGCACGTAGTCATGCAGAAAACTGACCTTGTAGGCGTACAGGCCGATATGTCGGCGAAATGGCACGCCAGATGGCAGTTGTTCGCGATTCTGCGCAAAGTCATCGCGGCACCAGGGCATGGGCGCACGGCTGAAATAGAGCGCAAAGCCCTCACGGTCACAGACCACCTTGACCACGTTGGGGTTGAACAAGGCGGCCGCATCATGCAGTGGCTCTGCCAAAGTGGCGATACTGGCTGCCGGAAACCCCAACAGATTGCCCGCCACCTGATCAATCAAGGCCGGCGGAATCAAGGGTTCGTCGCCCTGCACATTGACCACCGCAGCATCGTCTTCCAGCCCCAGCAGGCTGGCTACTTCCTGCAAACGGTCGGTGCCCGACGGGTGATCGGCCCGGGTCATGACGACACGGGCACCAAAGGCATGGCAGGCCTGTTCAATGCGCGCATCATCAGTGGCTACAGTGACGCTTGCCGCCTGGCTGCGCTGCGCCTGCTCCCAGACATGCTGGATCATGGGTTTTCCGGCCAGCAGTTCCAGCGGTTTACCTGGCAGGCGTGAGGATGCGTAGCGGGCGGGAATGATGACGTGAAACATGGCTCAGCGGTCCAGCTTTTCGTCAGCATCCAGAGCACGCGCTTCACTCTCCAGCATCACCGGGATGCCGTCGCGTATGGGGAAGGCCAGACCATCGGCACGGCACCAGAGTTCGGTCTTGTCACTGTTCAGTACCAGGGGGCCCTTGCAGATCGGGCAAGCGAGAATATCGAGCAATTTCGGGTCCATGACTCTTCCTGCTGTTCAGGTTATCGGGGCTGCGCCATCACCGCAGCCAGCAAAGTATTCAAGCGCGCGGCAAACGCCTCGCTGAGCTGCGCGTCTACACGCAGGTACCACCAATTCTCTGCAGCAAAGGGGCTACACTTTACCGCATCTTTTTCTGTCATCAGCAGCGGCCGGCTGGCAGCCAGCGCGTTCAGCTGCTCCGGTGTATAGACGGCATGATCGGTAAAGGCATGACACTCGGGACTAAAGCCCAGCGCCTGCAAGCTGGCAAAGAACCGTTGCGGGTTACCGATCCCGGCCATGGCCACGACAGGCTGATTACGATTCCAGTCAGCGATATCACGCAGCTCGCCAGTTTTTACATTGACCAGCCGGGTTGGCTGCAGGGTCATGGCAAAGCCCTGCTCGCTGTCCTGGTCGGCGCCGGTACGCACCACCAGATCTACCGATTGCAAGCGTTCAACCGGCTCACGCAGCGGCCCCTCTGGCAAACAACGGGCATTGCCCACTCCGCGCTGATGATCAAGCATGGCCAGTTCGATATCGCGGCCCAAGGCATAGTGCTGCAAGCCGTCGTCACTGATCAGGATATCGACCGGCTCGCGGGCCAGCAAATGTCGACAGGCGCGTGGCCGATCGGGGTCAATCACCACCGGAATACCACAACGACGGGCAATCAGCAGTGGCTCGTCGCCCACCAACTCCGGACCGTCCCGCGCTGGATCAACCTGCCAGGGCAGGCTGGGAGGCTTGCCACCATAGCCACGACTGACAACACCCACCCGCAATCCACGTGCCTGCAACCAATCGATCAACCACAGGGTCATCGGCGTCTTACCGGTCCCCCCCAGGGTAATATTGCCCACCACAATCAAGGGCACCGGTGGTTGCCAGATACGCTCAGGGGCTGACAGGTAATTATGCCGGCGTTGGCGCGCAACCCGCCGGTACAAGAGCGACAGCGGGCGTAGCAGGCACAGCGCCGGTGCGCCCTGATACCAGGCGTTCAACAAACGCTGTTGCCAGGCGGATACGCTCACGGATTAACGTCGGCCTCAGCTTCCATGGTGGTCAGGCGCAGTCGATTGAAGCCCAGCTGGCCAGCAGCATCCATGGCAGTAATCACCGCCTGATGCGGGGTATTGGCATCAGCCGTGATCACGACTGGCAACTCGGTATTGCCGCCAGACTCGCGCTGCAATGCGGTTTTCAAGGTAGCAATGCGGTTATCTACCAGAGCGCGATCGTTGATCGCGATGTCGCCATTGGCCGCGATCAGCAGCTCGATACGTTCAACCTCAGCCTGCTCGACCGGCTGACCAGACTCGGCCTGGGGCAAATCAAGTTGCAACTGGGTTTCACGGGTAAAGGTGGTCGAGACCATGAAAAAGATCAGCAGCAGGAACACCACATCAATCAGTGGCGTCAGGTTGACGCTGACCTCTTCCGCTCGTTGGCGCCGGAAGTTCACGCTCAGGCTCCCTTGCCGGCCGGTGCTGGCGCTGCGGGTTTGCCCCGCGCCTTGCCATTACCGTTGGCGCTCAGGCCACTGGCTTCAGGGTCACGCTGACCTTGCACCACTTCAACCAGCTTGGTTGCTTCCTGCTCCATGGCAATCACCAGTTCATCGACGCGGCGCACCAGAAAACGGTGGAAGACCAGTGCCGGGATGGCAATGGTAAGACCAGCAGCGGTGGTGATCAGTGCCTTGGAAATACCTCCTGCAAGCACGGCCGTGTTGCCGCTACCCTGCACCATGATGGCGGTAAACACATCAATCATACCGATCACGGTACCCAGCAAACCGAGCAAGGGCGTAATGGCGGCGATGGTACCCAGGGTGCTCAGGTAGCGCTCCATGTCATGGATCACCTTGCTGGCGGCTTCCTGGATGCACTCTTTCATGACTTCACGGCCATGGCGTGAATTGGCCAGTCCGGCGGCAAGAATCTCACCCAGCGGGGAGTCGGCACGCAGAGTCTTCAGCTTCATCGCATCCAGCTGGCCGTCCTTGATCCATCGCCAGACCTGACTTAACAGGTTGGCTGGTGCAATACGGCTGGAACGCAAGGTCCACAAGCGCTCGATAATGATTGCCAATGCAATGATTGACGACAGGATGATCGGCAGCATCAGCCAGCCGCCCGCACTGATCAGTTCCCACACACGCGTTCCCTCCCCCGGTTTACTGTCTTGTTGTCCATCACGTTTTTCATTGTCGACCTTGTCGCGGATGTCGGCAATTACCGTCACCGCGCTTATGGTTCATGCCAGAAGCGTCTGGCTCGATCTCGCCACAGCCATTGTGGTTGCGCTACAGCACCTTGCCCGAGTTCGAAGCGTACCGCACCAGAGCGTGCAGTATAAACCGGTTCAACGTCGAATTCCTGATAACGTTCAACGACCTGAGGATGCGGGTGCCCGAACCGGTTGTTAAAACCCGTATTGAACACCACCCAGTCCGGCGCGACCGCACGGATCAGCGCGTAGGATGAAGAGCTACGGCTACCATGATGCGGCGCCAGAAGCACACTGGCTTGCAGCGGACGATCCAGCATCTGGTATTCACCCCGTATGCCCAGATCCCCGGGTAACAACGCCGCCGAGCCGTTGGCTGCCACTACCCGCAGCACGCAGGAGCGTTCATTTGGCGGCGCTGGCGCCGGTGCACTGTAAACCACCTCAAAGCGCACCCCGTCCCAGCTCCAGTGTTCGCCAGCCTGACAGGCCGCAGCATCAAGCACCGCTGGCAATGCCTCATGCTGCCCGGCCAGCACTTGCTGCACGGGCAACAGACGTGCAACAGCAGGCGCACCACCAGCGTGGTCATTGTCCGCATGACTGAGCAACATGGTGTCCAGACGTCTGACACCCATGGCCAACAGGGCAGGATGAACAACCGCCTCGCCAAGATCAAAGCCGGTGACAAAACGTGCACCGGCATCGTACAGCAGCGCATGCTGACGGGTTTGCACCACAACCGCGCTTCCCTGGCCCACGTCCAGAACCGTCAACCAGAACTGGCCTGACGCCGGGCGCGGCTGCAACGGAAAAAACAGCACCAGACAGCAGGCCAGGGCAGCGGGCCAGAGCTGCCTGCGCAGAGGACTCAACAACATCAACACCCCTGCCAAACCCAGCAGCCAGGTCAGCCAGCCAGCAAAAGCCAGCAGCCGTGGTCCTTGCCAGTCGGCAATCCATTGCAATAGCTCGAACAACAGGTTTAACGCCCAGGCAGCGAGCCAGAGCACCTGTCCATAGCCAGTGAGCAGCTCTATCAAGGTGCCTGTCAGCGCCAGTGGCACCACCAGCAGCCCGACCCAGGGAATGGCGAACAGGTTGACCAGCGGTGCACTCAAGCTGCCCGGCATACCCCACAGGATCAGCCAGGGCCACAACCCGATAAAGATCACCCACTGCGGCAAGCCTAGCCGCGCCCACCAGGAACGAAGATTCAGCCGCCCGCTGAGGCTATAGAGCAAGATAGCCACGGCCATGAAAGACAACCAGAAGCCGGCACGCAGAGGTGCCGCCGGGTTCATCAGGATGACCAGACAAAAAGCGGCCAACCAGAGAGTCCAGGCGCCTGGACGCCGATAGAGCAGCTGACTGAGCAACACCAGCCCAACCATCAGCACCGCGCGCTGGGTTGGCACGGCAAAGCCGGCCAATGCGCTGTACAACGCCGCCACGAGCAAGGCCACCGGCGCGGCCAACCAGAATCTTGGCCAGGGCCAGGGTAGGCGCCCCCAGCGGCATAGCAGCGTAAATAGAGCAAACACACTGGCGGCCAGGGTGCCGACGTGTAATCCGGAAATCACCATCAAATGGCTGGTACCGGTTGCCTGCAGTATCTGCCAGTCATCGCGTGTCAGCACACTGCGATCGCCGGTAATCAAGGCCAGCACCCGCGGATTCTGCCCACTGGCAGCAATCACACCAAGCAGACGTTGACGCAGGTCCGAACGCCAGCCATCAAACAGGCGCGGCTCGGCATCGGCCAGCCGCTCACCCGCGCGAATACTCGCCAGACCACCAATCTGCTGGGCAAACAGCCAGGCCTCGTAATCAAAACTGCCAGGATTGGACATGCCACGCGGACGCCGCAGGGTCGCCTCAAAGCGCCACCACTCCCCGTGCACAACCGGTTCACCACGAAACCAGTTGGCACGTATAGAAGGCAAGCGATCACCCGTGTCTGCCAGACGCGCATCGGTCAGCAAAAAACGCCAGCCTTGCAGTGTCGGCTCGGGTAATCCGGCGACCCGCGCTTCGATGGTGACGCGCTGATTATCCAGCGCCAGTGGTAGTCGCTTGTCCAGTTGGTAGCTATGCCAGAAGATGGCCCAGAACACACCCAGCAGACAACACAGCAACAGACCGAGTTTTGAGCGCAGCGCCTTAAATCGCAGCCATAACAAGCTGACAACCAGCACAGGCACTGACACCCACCAGGGTGACCACAGCTGGCTGAACAGAAGGGGCAGAAGCAGGCCGCAGGTCAGGGCCAGTAAGTGACTGGGTAAATGCATGATCGACATCCTGTCGCAGGTGTAACCGTCCTGGTCACAGCATGAAATAAACATACCTCATAACAAGCGATATCAGCGCGCTGATTTTGCCTCGGCGGCTAGAGACTGAGGCGTATAACGGGCATAATCAAACCATCATTCAACTGTCGTCGACCGGACAGCGATGCCGCGCAATCTGATCAAACGCTACCTGCCCGCACCCGAGAAAATCACCGGGCACAAATCCCTGCGTTTTCTTGGCACTGTCCTTCACGATCCCAATCTATGGCACCTCAACCGGCACAGTGTGGCACGGGGCATGGCACTTGGACTGTTCAATGCCATGCTGCCGATTCCCATGCAGATGCTGGTGTCCGCTTTCCTGGCCATTCCACTGCGGGCGAACCTGCCGATTTCTGTGGCTCTGGTCTGGGTATCCAACCCGGTAACCATGCCCGCTCTGTTCTTTTTCCAATATAAGCTGGGCACTCTGCTGTTGGGTACACCGGAGCGCAGCATACCCATGCAACTCTCGCTGAGCTGGGTGACAGCGGAAATCCAGCATATCTGGCAGCCACTGCTGACCGGCGCCCTGCTGATGGGCACTGTACTGGCCTTTACCGCCTATGCTGGCACCATGCTCTATTGGCGCTTCTGGGTCAGCCGCAGCTGGCATCGTCGCAAGCTGCGGCGCAGACGCCTGCGCTAAAACGCATCAGATAGCCAGCTGCTCAGGCTCCAGATTTTCCAGCCGACCCTGATTCAGACTCAACACCCGATCCATTTTTGCCGCCAGACGCTGGTCATGGGTTACTACCATAAAAGCGGTATTCAGCGTGGTGCTCAACTCCAGCATCAAGGCCTGCACCGTGGCGGCGGTATGCTGATCCAGATTACCGGTCGGCTCATCCAGTAACACACAGGCCGGCTCCGCGATCAGGGCGCGGGCGATAGCCACACGCTGGCGCTCGCCCCCCGATAATTCGGCAGGCTTGTGCGCCATGCGCTGCTCCAGGCCTACGCGAGCCAACATGGCAACGGCGCGATCACGTGCCTCAGCAACCGGCGTGCGCCCGATCAGCAGCGGCATACAGACATTTTCCAGCGCGCTGAACTCATCCAGCAAATGATGGAACTGGTAGACAAAGCCCAGCTGGGTATTGCGCAAACGACCGCGCTCAGCCTCACGCAGAGCAGACATCTGTTTACCGGCCAGGTGGACTTCACCACTGGTCGGCGTATCCAGCCCCCCCAACAGGTTGAGCAGAGTGGTTTTCCCCGACCCCGAGGTACCGACAATAGCGATCCGTTCGCCCGCCAGCAGGCTGAGGTTGACGTTATCCAGCACACGCAACTGTTGCGGGCCAATTGCATAATCCTTGCACAGTGCACGGCACTGCAAAACTGCTTCAGTCATAACGCAAAGCCTCTGCCGGGTCAGTACGTGATGCGCGCCAGGCTGGATACAGGGTGGCGAGGAAACTCAGGCCAAGCGCCGTCAAACATATGGTCACCACGTCAGACCATATCAGCTGCGAGGGTAAATAGCTGATGAAGTACACATCTGAACTGAGGAACTGGACGCCAAACAACCGCTCAAGGAAAGCCACCAGGTCGGAGACATTCCAGGCCGCCAGCACCCCGAGGACACAGCCGGCCACAGTACCTATCACGCCAATTACCGAGCCCTGCACCATGAAAATACCCATGATTTTCAACGGTGAAGCGCCCAGGGTGCGCAAAATGGCAATATCCGCCTTCTTGTCGGTAACCACCATCACCAGGGTAGAGATAATATTGAATGCCGCCACCGCGACAATCAGCACCAACAACAGGCTGATCATGGTCTTTTCCATACGGATGGCTGCAAACAGGTTGCCGTGGGTGCGCGTCCAATCCTGCGCATAATATTCACCGGGCAATTGACCGGTCAGTTCCCAGGACACCTGCGGGGCAAGGAACAGATCATCCAGTTGAATGCGCAGCCCCTGCATCTGCCCTGGTATCCAGCGTGTCAGCCTGGCTGCATCATGGGCATGGATCAATGCCAGTGAACCATCGAGCTCGGCGCCGACCTTGAAAATGCCCTGCACTTCAAAACGCTTGAGCCGCGGGAACACGCCAGCCGGCGTGACTGACGCCTCCGGCAATACAAAGGTCAGCCGATCGCCGATGCCAACCCCAAAGCGCCGCGCCACCAGCTCGCCAATCACGATACCAAAGCCACCATCCTCCAGTGCGTCCAGGCTGCCGGCCTGCATGTGCTGATCAATGATGGACACCGCCGATTCAGCCTCTGGGATAATCCCGTTGACCAACACCGGCGCCACGTTACCGTCATGGGTCAACATGCCTTGCAGCTGAATGAAAGGCGCGGCACCGATCACCCGGGGGTGCTCTTGTACCCGTTCGCTCAAGGCTTGCCAGTTCTCGATTGGATCGTAGCCATTAATGGTGGCATGGGGCACCATGCCGAGGATGCGTGTGCGCAACTCACGGTCGAAACCGTTCATCACCGACAGCACCAGAATCATGACCATAACGCCCAGCGTCAGCCCAAGCATGGAGATCAGTGAGATAAAGGAAATAAAGTGATTGCGGCGCTTGGCCCGCGTGTAACGCAAGCCGATAAAGAACGGCAGGGGTCGGAACATGTATAGCCCTTAAAAAAGCACAGGTGAGTCCGTGACCGCCGGGCCAGCGTGTGTGAACGCAGTGCTTGCTGGCTAGCAGTCGAATAAGGCATGTTACACTGAATTCAAGGCGGTTACAGCCACCCTCAGGTCATGGAACGCAGCATGAGCACCGACGACGAATTTATCGATCAGCGTGATTTTTTTCGTATCAATGATGAGCTGGCGCTCGAGTATCGGCTACTCGACAGCCTGGATGACCTGAGCCGGGCCTTCTCCCGTCAGGCGCCCATGTTTGACCTGCTTACTGACCTGCATGTGCTGGAGTATGAATCCCAGCACCTGCTGCGGCAGATCAGCGAGCGTGATCGCGCACTGGCTCACTATCTCAAGGTAGTCAACAAGCGCATCGACCTGGTTGGCCAGGCACTGGCCATGCAGCTGACCGATGACCTGGGTACCCCGGTTGAGGTCACCATCAGTGAGGGCGGCATGTCCTTTGTGGCCAACGAAGCCCTGCAGCTGGATCAATTGCTGGCATTGCGTCTGGTACTGCTACCCTCCCCCTTGTGCATGTTGCTGGCCGGCAAGGTGATCCGTTGCGAGCCTGTTGCCGGATCTTCCAACACCTGGTCAATCGCAGTAAGCTTTGAGCAGTTGGCTGACGCCCAGCGGCAGATGCTGGCGCGGCATATACTGCAAAAACAGGCACAGGACATTCGTGCCGCCAAAAGCTCAGAAGGGACGCCCTGATGAAATACCTGATCGCACTTTTTGCCAGCATCGGCCTGCTGTTTTCCGTCAACCTGGTGCAGGCCGACACCCTGAAAATTCCCGTGGGAGCCCAAGCGGGTGCATCCAGCCTCAGCTTGCCCTCTCGCGGCACCAGCACGCAACATGTATTGCAACGCCACGGAGAGCCGCAGACTCGCCATCCCGCTGTAGGCCAACCGCCGATCACGCGCTGGGACTATGCGGATTTCAGTGTCTATTTCGAGCATAACCATGTGGTGCACAGCGTTCGCCACCACCGCCCGACCCAGTCCGCCGAATGACGCAGATTGTCGGGCACCGCGGTGCCCGCGGTGAAGCCCCGGAAAACACCCTGCCCAGCTTTGCCAAAGCGTTGCAAGCCGGGGTGACACGGGTTGAACTCGACCTGCACCTGTCTGCTGATCAGCAGTTGATGGTCATCCATGACCCGACGCTCAAGCGCACCACCGGACTTCACGGCAAGGTAGTCCAACACGACGCTGCTGATTTACAGCGTATGGATGCCCGTTTTGGCTTGCCCGGATGGCCTGACCCTTGCCCCATCCCGACGCTTGAGCAGGTATTCAGCAGCTTTCCGCAGATTGAGCATTATCAGCTGGAAGTCAAAAGCGGATCAGCCGCGCAGTCGCGTGTCGTGCTGGCAGCCATACTGTCGCTGGTCGAGCGTTTTGATCTGCAAGAGCGCGTTGTGGTGACCTCCAGCAGTCGAACGCTGTTAGCTACCGCCCGCGATAGCAACTATCCCTTGCCCACCGGACTGGTCGAGGAATATGGCTTGCTCAATCCACTGAAAAGCGCCCGCCGCTATGGATGCAGTTATCTGGTGCTGAAATGGACCCTGTGCCGGCCTGCCCGCATCCGTCAGGCACAGGCGCAAGGGCTGCATGTATCAGTCTGGACGGTAAACGAGATTGAGTTGATGCAGCGCCTGATCGACATGGGCGTCGACAGCATCATCACTGACTATCCACAACGGGCAGTCCAACTGCTTGCCGCTGGCGGCTAAACCAGCGGCAAGCGACAAACAAAACCCTTGATCCGGTGTTTGCTTGCCGCTTGCCGCTGATAGCTGGCTCAAAAGAGCCGGTTCAGCCCATCCAGTGCGGCAATCCGGTAGGCTTCGGCCATGGTCGGGTAGTTGAAGGTGGTATTGACGAAGTACTTGATGCTGTTTGCTTCGCCTTTCTGATTCATCACCGCCTGGCCAATGTGCACAATCTCGGCCGCCTGGTCACCAAAGCAGTGAATGCCCAGCACCTCAAGCGTATCGCGATGGAACAGGATCTTGAGCAAGCCGACTGGCTCACCACTGATCTGGGCACGAGCAATGCTCTTGAAGAAGGCCTGGCCGATTTCATAAGGCACCTGTGCCTCGGTCAATTCCCGCTCGGTTTTGCCCAAGGAGCTGATTTCAGGAATGGTGTAAATTCCGGTCGGCACATCATCAACAAAACGCCAGGCATCATTGCTGACAATATTACCTGCTGCCGAGCGGCCCTGGTCAAAAGCGGCACTGGCCAGGCTCGGCCAGCCGATAACATCACCCACGGCATAGATATTCGGGATTTCAGTGCGGTAATTCTCGTCCACTTCCAGCTGGCCGCGACCGTTGGCCTGCAGACCAATATTCTCCAGCCCCAGGCCATCGGTATTGCCGGTGCGCCCGTTACACCAGAGCAAGGCGTCTGCCTTGAGCTTCTTGCCGGACTTCAGATGCAGAACAACACCTGACTTGTCCGTACCCTCGATCTTCTCGTATTCCTCATTATGCCGGATCAACACACTGCTGTTACGCAGGTGGTAACTGAGGGCATCGGAAATCTCGTCATCGAGAAAGCTGAGCAAACGGTCGCGGGTATCAATCAGATCGACCTTGACGCCAAGACCACAGAAGATCGACGCATACTCGCAGCCGATAACCCCCGCACCATAGATAATCAAGGTACGCGGCGTATGGTTAAGCTTGAGAATGGTGTCGCTGTCGTAAATACGCGGGTGGCTGAAATTAACGTCCGCAGGGCGATACGGACGAGAGCCGGTCGCGATAATGATTTCCTTGGCGATCAGCTTTTCCAGTCCGCCGGACGGGCTGACCAGCTCGATAGTGCGCTCATCAGCAAAACTGCCCTTGCCAAAGAAAACGTCCACCCGGTTGCGCGCATAATAACTGGTACGCGAAGCAACCTGTTTGTTCATTACCTTTTCCGCACTACGCAACACATCCGGAAAGGAAAACCAGCGCGGATCGCCAATCTTACGGAACATGGGATTGGTATTGAACTGGATGATCTGCTTGACTGAGTAGCGCAGCGCCTTGGACGGAATAGTGCCCAGATGAGTGCAGTTACCCCCAACCACCTCGCGCTCTTCCACCACGGCAACCTTGCGGCCGTGCTTGGCAGCATTCATTGCCGCCCCTTCACCCGCCGGGCCGGAACCCAGGACAACTACATCGTAATTGTATACAGCCATTCAATCGTTTCCTTATCCCATCATCCACATCAGCTTAAGCAACCCACCAGGGGACTGACTAGTCGACCTTGGTCTTGGTCGCATCACGCGCCAGGTCAGTGCGCAGATTACCGGCCTTGTCCGTCGGGTTGGCTTCTTCGCACTTTTGCACGTCACCACCACAGATACCACATTCCTTGGTCACACCCGTCGCGCCGATGCCACCACAAGAACCGGCAATGGGCTTACGGCCAGCCATGACACCCACCGACATACCAATAACAATGACCGCCATCACTACAAACGCCAATACATAAATCATTTCTTACTCCTCGCTGTTTTTCAGCGCCATAAAAGCCTGGGTACCGCGGGAAACAAAGCTATTCTCCGCATGCTGCTCGACAAAAAACGCCGAGATCCCCTGCTCTTCAGCAAATAACCAGCCCTGCTCAGCGCCCATGAACATCAACAGGTGCGCCAGGGAATCAGCCTCGGTTGCTGATTCGGCCAATACGGTGACGCAACGTAGACCCGGCTGCCCGCTGTCAGCAACCTGACCTTGCAGCCAGGTCGACTGATTGCGTGAACGGGCTACATAGTCACGGTAATCACCAGCGCGCGCCACTGCGTGATCATCCAGTTCAAGCAAACGATAAGCCAGCCGGGCATGATCGCGCGGCGCCTCGACGACCACCTTCCAGGGGCGGCCCGCAGCGCGTTTACCCCTTACCCTAACATCCCCGGCCAGCTCTAGCATGTAATTCTGGATCCCCTGCTGCTGCAGCCAGCTGTCCAGGGTATCAACCACATAGCTGTTGACCAGACTGGAAAGATCAAGTTGCACGCTGGCATGCCGGCACACTTCATCCGACTCCAGCGACAGCATCGATGAGTGCTCGCTGGACAGCTGTTTGGTGCCGGCCGACGACACCAGCCACCAGGGTAACAAGGTCTGCTCAGGGGTATGTGTATCACTGAACACATGGAACGACTGCAAGTACTGCAGCAACTGCCGCACCGACTCAGGCAGCGACATGCAAGCGCCTGGCGGCAAACGATTGAAAACCGCTAACGGGCTATCTGCTGTCAACGGCAACAATTCATGCCCCAGTTGATCAATATGCGCTTCCAACTGTTGCTGCAACGCAGTCGGCTCGGGAGTCCCGCGACTGGCCAGCCACTTCAGGCTATAACTGCCCAGTTGAGTGTCACCCTCGACTTCACTGATCGGGTCGGCAGAAATGAAACAGCCCGTCAGGAACACTGCTATAGCAGCGACCATGACGGGCTGGAACAACCAGCGGGGCATGCTAGCCGCCGAAGTCGTCGAGCAGGACGTTCTCCGGCTCAACCCCCAGGTCTTCAAGCAGCTTGATGACCGAGGCATTCATCATCGGCGGACCGCACATGTAGAACTCGCAGTCTTCCGGTGCCGGATGATCTTTCAGATAGTTGTCATACAGCACGTTGTGAATAAAGCCGGTCGGGCCTTCCCAGTTGTCTTCCGGCAGTGGCTCTGACAGGGCCAGGTGCCAGGAGAAATTTTCATTCTCTTCTGCCAGCTTGTCGAACTCTTCCACGTAGAAGGCTTCACGCAATGAACGGGCGCCGTACCAGAAGCTGATCTTGCGCTTGGAGTTCAGGCGCTTGAGCTGGTCAAAGATGTGCGAGCGCATGGGCGCCATACCGGCACCACCGCCAACGAAGACCATCTCGGCATCGGTTTCCTTGGCAAAGAACTCACCAAAGGGACCATAGACGACTACGCCCTTGTCACCCGGCTTGAGACCAAACACCCAGGATGACATCTTGCCTGGCGGCAGATCGTCACGACCTGGCGGCGGCGTTGCAACACGGATGTTGAACTTCACCACACCACGTTCTTCCGGGTAGTTGGCCATCGAATAAGCACGGATAACGGTTTCATCGACCTTGGAGACATAACGCCAGACATCGAACTTGTCCCAGTCACCGTGGAATTCTTCCTGGATGTCAAAATCCTTGTAATGAACCGTGTGCGGCGGACACTCCAGCTGCACATAGCCACCAGCACGGAAATCAACATTCTCGCCTTCTGGTAGCTTAAGCGTGAGCTCTTTGATGAAGGTAGCCACGTTGGGATTTGACTCAACGGTGCATTCCCACTTCTTCACGCCAAAGACTTCTTCCGGCACTTCGATTTTCATGTCGGCCTTGACCGGTGCCTGACAGGACAGGCGCCAGCCTTCACGCGCTTCACGCTTGGTGAAATGCGTCTCTTCAGTCGGCAGCATGGAGCCACCGCCCTCTTCGACAATACATTTGCACTGCGCGCAGGTACCACCGCCACCACAGGCCGAAGACAGGAAGATACCGTTATCGGACAAGGTATTCAGCAGCTTGCCACCGGCGGGCACGGTAATGGTGCGCTCGCCATTGATTTCAATGGTGATATCGCCGCTGGCGACCAGCTTGGAACGGGCTGCCAGGATAACGCCCACCAGGGTCAAAACGACCGCGGTGAACATCCCGACGCCAAGGATAATTTCAGTATTCATGTCGGGTACAGCTCCTCTTTACAGTTGGACGCCGGAGAAAGACATAAAGCCAAGCGACATCAGACCAACAATAATGAAGGTGATGCCAAGGCCACGCAGACCCGCAGGGACGTCACTGTACTTGAGTTTCTCCCGGATCCCGGCAAGTGCAACAATTGCCAGAGCCCAGCCCACGCCAGCACCAAAGCCGTAAACCACGCTTTCACCAAAGGCATAATCACGCTCAACCATGAACAGTGACGCACCCAGAATGGCGCAGTTCACCGTAATCAGTGGCAGGAACACACCGAGGGCGTTGTAAAGCGCCGGCAGGTATTTATCCAGCGTCATTTCCAGGATCTGCACCATGGCTGCAATCACACCGATGTAACTGAGCAGACCAAGGAAGCTCAGGTCGACATTCGGCATACCGGCCCAGGCCAGCGCGCCGTCACGCAGCAGATAGTTAAAGATCAGGTTGTTGGCCGGCACTGTGATGGTCAGTACCACCACAACCGCAATACCCAGACCCAAAGAGGTCTGCACTTTTTTCGAGATAGCCAGGAAGGTACACATGCCGAGGAAGAAGGCCAAAGCCATGTTCTCGACAAAAATCGCCCTGACCATCAGGCTGATGTAATGTTCAATCATGATTACATGGCCTCCTTGAGGGACCGGGTCTGCGGCTTCATCTTGAATTCTTCTTCCTCAATCTGGCCCTTGTCCCAGGTACGCAGAATCCAGATGGTGAAACCAATGATGAAGAAGGCGGACGGCGGCAACAACAGCATACCGTTGGGCTGATACCAGCCACCATTGTTGACCGACTGCAGGATTTCGAAGCCCAGCAGGGTACCGGCACCGAACAACTCACGGATAACCGCGACCACAATCAGAATAAAGCTGTAACCCAGACCGTTACCGACGCCATCAAGGAAACTCATGTGCGGCGGGTTCTGCATGGCAAAGGCTTCAGCACGCCCCATGACGATACAGTTGGTGATAATCAGACCAACGAATACCGACAACTGACGACTGGTCTCATAGGCGTAAGCCTTGAGGATCTGGTCGACCAGAATTACCAGCGAAGCAATGATCACCATTTGCACAATCATACGGATCGCACTAGGAATCTGATTACGGATAATCGAGATAAACAGGTTGGACAAGGCGCATACGGCGGTCAGAGCCACACACATGACCAGGGTTACGCTCAGGCTGGTGGTTACCGCCAGAGCAGAACAGATACCCAGGACCTGAAGCGCGATCGGGTTATTACTGAAAATAGGTTCGAAGAGCACCTGCTTGGCGCTTGCTTTAGCCATGATTATGCCTCCCCTGCACTGAGGTTGCTCAGGAACGGACGGAAGCCTTGCTCACCCATCCAGAAACGCACCAGGTTTTCAACCCCGCGTGCGGTCAAGGTAGCACCGGCCAGGCCGTCTACCGCGTAGTCTGCTTGCGGGCTGTTGCGATCCACCCCGCCCTTGACGACGCGGGTAGCAACATTGCCGTCATCGTCAAAAACCCGATTGCCTTCCCACTGACGCTGCCAGTTCGGGTTATCAACCTCGCCACCCAGACCGGGTGTTTCGGCGTGCTGGTAAAAGCCCAGACCGACGATGGTGTTGAGATCACCTTCCAGGGCAATAAAGCCATAGAGGGTCGACCACAGACCTGCACCGTAAACCGGCAGAATCAGGGTTTCGATGTCACCGGCATCGTTTTCCACCATATAAACGGTCGCAAAATTCTCACGACGGCGAATGCCGGCAATATCATCGCTGCTGTCCAGACGCTTGGACAGGGCAGGATCGCCCGCCGCACGCCGGGCATCAAAGGTCAGCGCATCATGCTCATCACTGAACTGACCGGTACGCAGATCGACCAGGCGCGGGGTGATGCCAGCAAACTGCTCTTCAATACTCAGACCCGGCTGCAACAAACCTGCAATCGACAGAATGTTGCGCTGCTTGTCGATCAACTGATTCTGGATCTGTGCCGGTCGCAAGGACACTGCAGCGGTCGATACCACGACGGAGCAGACCAGGCAGACCAGGAAGGCGACGGTGATCGTACGCCCGATGGATTCTTTCTTAGCTGACATGGCGTGCAACCCTCCGTTTGATGTTGGCCTGAACAACAAAGTGGTCAATCAGCGGAGCAAACAGGTTGGCAAACAGAATTGCCAGCATCATGCCTTCCGGGAAGGCCGGGTTGATGACCCGAATCAGCATCACCATGACACCGATCAGAATACCGAAAAACCATTTACCCTGGTTGGTCATGGACGCAGACACCGGGTCCGTTGCCATGAAAATCATACCGAAAGCAAAACCACCCACCACCATATGCCAGTACCAGGGCATGGAAAACATCGGGTTGGTGTCCGAACCGATCATGTTGAACAGCAGGCTCATGGCGATCATGCCGAGCATGACCCCGGCGACAATTCGCCAGTTGGCAATCTTGGCAATCAACAACACCGCGCCACCGATAAATATCGCCAGGGTCGACACTTCACCCATGGAACCATGGATGCTGCCGGCGAAGGCATTCCACCAGGTAATGCCGCCATCAACGATGGCCTGAACACCACCTTCAGCGGCCATGCTCAGCGCGGTAGCACCGGAGTAGCCGTCTACCGATGTCCATACCGAATCACCGGAAATCTGCGCCGGATAGGCGAAGAACAGGAAGGCACGGCCGGTCAGCGCCGGATTGAGGAAGTTCTTGCCAGTACCGCCAAAGACTTCCTTGCCGACAACGATACCGAAGGTAATCCCCAGAGCGACCTGCCACAGCGGAATGCTTGCTGGCAGGATCAGCGCGAAGAGTACCGAGGTAACGAAGAAGCCTTCGTTGACTTCATGCTTGCGGATGGAAGCAAACAGCACTTCCCAGAAACCACCAACAATGAAGGTCACCGCATAGATAGGCAGAAAGTAAGCTGCACCGTGAATGAAGTTATCCCACACGCTGCCCGGGTCAAAGCCGGCAAACATGCTGATCAGGGCGATGCGCCAGTTTTCCTGGGCCGCCAGCAGATCCGGGTTACCCGCATAGATGCTGTTGGCCTGGAAACCGATGTTATACATCCCGTAGAACATCACCGGGAAAGTACACAGCCAGACAGTGATCATCATGCGTTTCAGGTCAAGGCCGTCGCGCACGTGTGCGGTGGTCTTGGTGACGCTTTTGGGGCGATAGAAAAAAGTATCGACCGCTTCATACAGGGCATACCACTTCTCGTGCTTGCCGCCCTTTTCGAAGTTGTGCTCGATCTTGTCGAGGTAGCTACGCAAACCCATGACTTAACCCTCCTTTTCAATAAGGGTAAGGTTGTCCCGCAGAATCGGGCCGTATTCGTACTTGCCGGCGCACACATAGGTACACAAGGCCAGATCCTCTTCATCCAGCTCCATGCAGCCCAGCTTCTGGGCGATGTCAGTGTCACCGACGATCAGTGCACGCAACAGCTGTGTTGGCAGGATGTCCAGCGGCATGACCATTTCATAGTTACCCAGCGGCACCATGGCACGCGGACTACCGTTAGTGGTCGTGGTGAAATCGAACAATTTGCCCGACGTCAGCTTGGAGACGAAGATATTGAGTACCGAGTGCTTGTTCACCCCGGCGCGCAGGTAATGCATCATTTCGCGATCATCACCTTCCGCCAGCACTGATACCTGCTGATGGAAACGCCCCAGGTAAGCCACTGCGCCTCGCGCATGACGGCCACCGAATACAGAGCCGGAAATCAGGCGATTGTTGCCCGGTTTCAACTCACCGGCAGTCAGCTCTTCCAGGCTGGCACCAACGCGAGTGCGCACCAGGCGTGGCTGCTCAACACGCGGGCCAGCCAGGGCAACAATGCGATCCGTCCAGATCTTGCCTTCGGTAAACAGCTTGCCGATGGCAATCACGTCCTGCGGGAAAATTTGCCAGACCTGCTTGGTCGTACTGACCGGATCCAGATGATGGATGTGGGTACCCGGCAGACCGGCGGGGTGTGGGCCAGTAAAGCTTTCAGTGCGAACGCCCTCGAGGCCTTCGCCAGGCAGGTTGACACCTTCGGCCTTGCACAGCCAGATTGGTGCCAGGCGCGCCAGTACCTTGAGGCCATTCTCGAAGTCGCTGGCGTACTCCTGGATCACTACCGCAGGGTCAGCGGCCAGCGGATGCGTATCCACTGCTGTGACAAAAATCGAACTGGGTTTGCTGTCCAGTGCCGGCACCTTGCTGTAGGGGCGAGTGCGCAAGGACGTCCAGGCACCCGACTGTACCAGTTGGTCGCGGATCTTCTGCGGATCAAGCGAACTCAGCTGGCCGGCATCATGCGCATCGAAGGTGATCGCGTCATCGCCGTCGATATCAATCACTACCGACTGCAGAACACGTTTATCACCACGGTTGATCGCGCTGATAACGCCACTGGCCGGTGCTGTATAGATCACACCGTCAGTTTTCTTGTCACTGAACAGGATCTGACCCAATTTGACCCGGTCACCCTCTTGCACTTCCATGGTTGGTTTCATGCCATGGTAGTCGTAGCCGATTACGGCGACGCTGCGTACAGAACGGCCGTTCTCGATACGCTGCTCGGGTGAGCCGGTGATTGGCAGATCCAAGCCCCGTTTGATTTTTATCATACGAATAGCCTAATCACTGGTTGAAGACTTCGGCGGCTGGTGGCCAATGCAACAAAGCGGGAACCCCGATATCGCAGCGCGAGGCGAATACGGAATCAGGGTGAGGTGACCACAGACCCCCACGAAAAATCCCGCTAAGTATAAAGATCAAGGACTATGATGGCTACTCAACCCGTTGGTTTTTTCGGGTTTTCCCGGTTTTTCTGTTACACATTGCCTCGGCAGGTCGCTTGACGCGAACACCCGTTGCGACTGTAAATTGATCGCAAATGCAAACCGGAGATTTCAGCATGCACCGCGCCCTGATCTACCTCACTGCGATACTTTTCAGCCCCTTGCTGCTGGCCAGTCAGCCCGACTTCCCCCGGCAGATTGATGTTGACGAGCAAACCCTGGTGCTGCGCAATGAATCCTTACTGCGCTACCTGTTTGTCGATGTCTACAGCGCTGCCCTGCTGACACCTGCCGGCGTCAGTCCGGCCACCGCTGTCAGCGAGCGCAGTCCGCTGCATCTGGAACTCTATTACTACCGCAACATCGATCGAGACGATGTCATCAAGGCCGCCTGGGTTGCTCTCGAGCGGCAGCATGACAGCGCCACCCTTGAGCGCCTGCGACCCAGGATCGATGAACTGCATGCGACCTTTGCCGACATCCAGGCCGGTGACAGATACAGCTTGACCCTGAGTGAGCGCCAACCCCTGGAGCTGCGCTATAACGGCGAGGTGGTCTTTACCAGCGACAATGAGGAGCTGGCCCGTGCCTACGTCGGTATCTGGCTGGAAGAGAACGGCCTGTCGGATCGCTTGCGCCAGCGCTTATTGGCCGAGCGCTAAGAAAAAGGCCAACAAAAAAGGCGCTCACATCGAGCGCCTTTTGTCTTGCCAGTTACTGCTTACTTGGGAAAGGCTGGCGGGTTGACCTCAGCCATATCTTCCAGAATACGCACTACCTGACAGCTGTAGCCAAACTCGTTGTCATACCAGACGTAGAGGATGACGCGATTGTCGTTACAGATGGTCGCCTCGGCATCTACCACACCGGCATGGCGCGAACCAACGAAGTCGGTGGATACCACTTCCTGCGAGTTGGTGAAATCGATCTGCTTGTGCAAGTCAGAATGCAGCGCCATATAACGCAGGTAGTCATTCACTTCATCGCGATCAGTCGACTTTTCCAGGTTCAGGTTAAGGATTGCCATGGAAACGTTCGGGGTCGGGACGCGGATAGCATTACCTGACAGCTTGCCACCCAACTCCGGCAATGCCTTGGCTACAGCCTTGGCAGCACCCGTTTCGGTGATCACCATGTTAAGCGCCGCACTGCGCCCGCGACGGTTACCCTTGTGGAAGTTGTCGATCAGGTTCTGGTCGTTGGTGTAGGAATGCACGGTTTCCACGTGACCATTGACGATACCGTACTTGTCGTTGATCGCCTTGAGTACCGGCACGATGGCGTTGGTGGTACAGGAGGCGGCTGAAACGATCTTGTCTTCCGGGGTAATGGCAGCATGGTTGATGCCGTGCACGATATTCTTGATATCGCCCTTGCCCGGTGCCGTCAGTACAACCTGGCTGGCGCCCTGGCACTGCAGGTGCTGGGACAGGCCAGCTTCGTCACGCCAGGCGCCGGTATTGTCGACCACGATAGCGTCCTTGATGCCGTACTGGGTGTAATCCACCGCTGACGGATCCTTGGCGTAGATAAACTGGATCTGCACACCGTTGGCAGTCAGGGTGCTGGCTTCTTCGTCGATAGTGATAGTGCCCTGGAAGGAGCCATGCACGGAATCGCGACGCAGCAGACTGGCGCGCTTGGCCAGATCATTTTCGGCCCCTTTGCGAACCACCACAGCGCGCAGGCGCAAGCCATCACCGCCACCGGTCTTCTCGACCAGAATACGGGCCAGCAAGCGACCGATGCGACCGAAACCGTAAAGCACCACATCACGACCCTGGCCACGGTCACCCTTCTTGTCGATCACGTCGGCCAGCTCAAGACGCAGGAAGCCGACCAGGTCACTGCTACCGGACTTGCGGTATTTATCGACCAGGCGGGCAATATCAATCGAAGCAGGCCCCAGGTTCAGCGCCAGCAACGCCTGGATAACCGGGTAGGTGTCGTGCACGGACAGCTCGGTGTCGTCGATCTGACGAGCGAAGCGGTGCGACTTGAGAATGCTGATCACCGACCGGTTAACCAGACCGCGACCATAGATAGAGGTCACTACGTTGTGTTCACGGTACAGCTTGCCAATCAGCGGAATCATCGCCTCAGCAGTGGCTTCACGGTCAGTCCAGTTTTCCAGACATTGCTCGAATTGAGAATCAGTCACGGCACATCCTTCCAAGTCGTGGGAGTCCAAAGGGGGCAATATTATGCGTTTTCAACGGGCATTAGGCAATAAATGCTGCCCGCCATAGCACCCTGCCTTTCCCCATTGACGACACAAAGAGGTAAACTCAGCGTTTTTATCAGCAAGGAAACCTGCCGCATGTCAGGCACCATCAGCCTCCTTCCCGTCGATAGCCCACTACCGACCTCTGGCAAGCAGACCTGGTCCGGACTGGCCGATGCCGCGCGCGCCCTGAGCATTGCCGAGGCGGCCGCCCGGCACCAGGGCCTGAGCCTAGTCATCAGCCGCGACAGTGCCGAAGCTGACCAGCTCGAACGCGAACTGCGATTTTTTGCCCCGCACATGCCGGTGTTGAGCTTCCCGGACTGGGAAACCCTGCCCTACGACCGCTTCTCGCCGCACCAGGACATCATTTCCCAGCGCCTGCGCACCCTGCATCAACTGCCCGCCGTGACTCAGGGTATTCTGGTCGTACCCATGACCACCTTGCTGCAACGCACGCCGCCTCGCAGCTTCCTCGGCGGTTCGGTCCTGCTGATGGAGGTGGGTCAACGCATTGATATTGAGCAGATGCGACGCGACCTGGATGCCAGCGGTTACCGTTGTGTCGATACCGTCTACGAGCATGGCGACTATGCCGTGCGCGGCGCCCTGCTTGACCTGTTCCCGATGGGCAGCAAGCAGCCTTACCGTATCGACCTGTTTGACGATGAAATTGAAACCCTGCGCACTTTTGACCCGGAAAGTCAGCGCTCGATCGACAAGGTTGAGCGCATCCACCTGCTGCCGGCCAAGGAGTTCCCGCTCGACAAGGCGGCGCTGACCGGCTTTCGCGCCCGATTCCGCGAGCGTTTCGACGTCGACCACCGCCGCTGCCCACTCTACCAGGATCTTAGCGAGGGCCTGGTTCCGCCCGGTGTCGAATACTATCTGCCACTGTTTTTCGAGGAACTCGGCAGCCTGTTCGACTACCTGCCAGACAACACCCTGACCTTCAGCCTGCCCGAGATCGAGGCCAGTGCCGAACACTTCTGGCAGGACGTCCGCAATCGCTTTGACGAGCATGGGATCGACCCGACCCGGCCTTTGTTGCCGCCGGTCGACTTGTTCCTGCCGGTCGAGCAGGCCTTTGCCTTGCTCAAGCACTACCCCAGAATTGTTTGCAACGAACATCAGCAACCCGGTACCCAGGGTCAGTTTGACTGCCAGCCAGCACCGGAGCTGACGGTTGATCATAAAAGCCCGGAACCCTTGAGCGCCCTGTTACGCTTTATCACTGATTTTCCTGGCCGGCTTGCTTTTCTGGCCGAAACCGCCGGGCGCCGTGAAGCCCTGCTGGACATGCTCGCACCGGCTGGCATCGTTCCGCACACCTATGATGACTGGTCGGCGTTTGCCGCCGGCGATGCGACTATCAGCCTGCTGCTGGCGCCGCTGGATCGTGGCATGTTGTGTCAGCAACCGGCATTGGCGCTGATTGCCGAAAGCCAGCTGTTTGGCCAGCGAGTGATGCAGCGCCGTCGCCGCGGCAAGGCAACCGACCTCGGCGACGCCGTGGTACGCAACCTGACCGAACTGCGCGAAGGCGCCCCCGTAGTGCATATTGATCACGGTGTCGGGCGCTACCGTGGCCTGGTCAATCTGACCATCGAAGATCAGCAGGCGGAGTTTCTCAGCCTCGAATATGCCGATGAGGCCAAGCTGTATGTACCGGTCGCCAACCTGCACCTGATTGCCCGCTATACCGGTGCCGACGATGACAATGCCCCGCTGCACCGCATGGGCTCAGAGCAATGGCAGAAAGCCAAGCGCAAGGCCGCCGAGCAGGTCTGTGATGTTGCGGCTGAACTGCTTGATGTCTATGCCCGCCGCGCAGCCCGTGCCGGTCACGCCTTCAGTCATCCGGAACGCGACTATCAGGCTTTTGCCGACGCTTTCCCCTTCGAGGAAACTGCCGACCAGGAAGCCGCCATCAATGCGGTGATCAAAGACATGGTCAGCAAGCAACCCATGGATCGATTGGTCTGTGGTGATGTGGGTTTTGGCAAGACTGAAGTGGCTATGCGCGCTGCCTTCCTCGCCGTGCATGGCGGGCGACAGGTAGCGGTGCTGGTGCCCACTACCCTGCTCGCCCAGCAGCATTACAACAGCTTCAAGGACCGCTTTGCCGACTGGCCGGTCAAGGTCGAAGTGATGTCGCGCTTCAAGTCAGCCAAGGATATCAAGGCCGCAGCCCAGGAGCTGGCCGAGGGCAAAGTGGATATCATGATCGGCACCCACAAGCTGCTGCAGGGTGATATCCAGTTCAAGGACCTCGGTCTGGTGATCATTGATGAGGAGCACCGCTTTGGCGTGCGCCAGAAAGAGCGGCTCAAGGCCCTGCGCAGTGAGGTCGACATCCTGACCCTGACCGCCACCCCGATTCCACGCACCCTGAACATGGCCATGTCAGGCATGCGTGAGCTGTCCATTATCGCCACGCCGCCGGCACGGCGCCTGTCCGTTAAAACTTTTGTCATGCCCCAGCAAGGGCCGGTGGTAAAAGAAGCCATCCTGCGTGAACTGCTGCGCGGCGGGCAGATTTATTATCTGCACAATGAAGTGCAGACCATCGACAAGTGTGCAGCCGACCTGGCCGAACTGGTGCCCGAAGCGCGTATTGCCATCAGTCACGGCCAGATGCCGGAGCGGGCACTGGAACAAGTCATGCGTGACTTCTATCACCGTCGCTTCAATATCCTGGTGACCACCACCATCATTGAAACCGGGATTGACGTACCCAGCGCCAACACCATCATCATCGAGCGCGCCGACAAGTTCGGCCTGGCCCAGTTGCATCAGTTGCGCGGCCGCGTGGGTCGTAGCCACCACCAGGCCTACGCCTACCTGCTGACCCCGCCCGGGCGCAAGCTGACCGGTGATGCGGAAAAACGCCTGGAAGCCATTGCCGCAGCACAGGACCTGGGCGCCGGCTTTACCCTGGCCACCCATGACCTGGAAATCCGCGGTGCCGGTGAATTGCTCGGCGACGGACAGAGCGGCCAGATCCAGGCCGTTGGTTTTACCCTGTATATGGATATGCTGGAACGCGCGATCAAGGCGATCAAACAGGGTAAACAGCCCGAACTGGCGCAGCCGCTTGGTGGTGGCCCGGATATCAACCTGCGCCTGCCGGCGCTGATCCCGGAAGACTATCTACCGGATGTGCACGCCCGCCTGATCATGTATAAGCGCATTGCCAACGCCGCTGACGATGAGGCACTGAAAGACCTGCAGGTTGAAATGATCGATCGTTTCGGCTTGCTGCCGGAGCCGGTCAAAACCCTGTTCCGCATCACTGCGCTGAAACTGCGCTGTGAACCCCTGGGCGTCAGCAAACTGGATGTCGGTGCCGAGCACGGCCGCGTCGAGTTTGCCAGTGAAACCCGTGTTGATCCCTTGACCCTGGTGCGACTGATTCAGGACAATCCGCAGCGCTACCGGCTTGAAGGGGCCAGCATATTCCGCTTCAATGCCCCCATGGCCAAGGCTGAATTGCGCCTGAACACAGTTGAGGCGCTGATGGATCGCCTGCAACCGGAACCCGATAAGCACACGGCAAAGGAAAACGCCTAGATGAAAGCTCTGATCCGCAGCCTATTTGTACTGCTCAGCCTGACTGCCCTACCCGCCCTGGCGCAACCCCTGTATCAGGTAGAGGTCATCCTGTTCAGCCAAAGTGGCAGCCCCTTGTATTCCGCCCCTATGCCTGACTACCGCTGGGCAGATGAAGCCGTGTGGGCAGACCGCGAGAACAGTGCCGACGTACGCCCGGTCAGCGACACTTTGCTGCGCATGACCAGCGAGGTCAGCCGGCTACAGCAAAATGGCAACACCATCCTGCTGCATCAGGCCTGGGTGCAACCTGCCGAGAGCGGTTTGCAGGTGGCGTTGGCCAGCGGCGAACCGCTGGACGAGGTGTTTCCTGTACAGGCACTGGTGCGCCTGCAACGTGACCGTTTTATCGAGCTGGATGCGACCTTCTGGCGTAATCACATCAACCGTGAAGAGCGCTCTCTGGCTGCCAGCGAACGCCTGCGCGACCAGCGCCGCATGCGGCTGGATGAAGTACATTACCTGGATCACCAGAGCATCGGCGCGCTGGTTCGGGTCAGCCGGCGCTGACCACCCGCGCAAGAATATCGCGCACCTGATCCATACCCGCCGCCATCACCGCTTCGATGGCGGCCATGCTGATTGGCTGCTCATCCATACCCGCTGCCGCATTGACCACCAGGGCCAGACAGGCATACTCCAGATCCAATTCACGCGCCAGTGCCGCTTCCGGCATACCCGTCATGCCGACAATATGACAGCCGTCCTGACGTAAGCGCCGTACCTCGGCTGCGGTTTCCAGCCGTGGCCCTTGGGTGGCGGCATAGACACCCTGTGCACTGTACGCCACCTTTACCGCCGCAAGGGCATCGAGCAGCGCTGTTCGCACACTGGTACTGTAGGGCTGAGTAAAGTCGATATGTGTGACCGCTTCGAGATCGTCGGCGAAATAGGTCATCTCGCGCCCCCAGGTATAATCGATCAGATCATCCGGTACGCAGAAATGCCCCGGCGGCATGGCGGCATCCACTCCGCCAACGGCATTGACCGCCACAATCCGGCGTACCCCGGCAGCCTGCAGCGCCCACAGGTTAGCCCGATAGTTCACCCGGTGAGGCGGTATCCGGTGCGGTTCGCCGTGGCGGGCGAGAAATACCACGTCACGACCCGCCAGACGACCGCGCACCAGCGCTGCTGAGGGCGCGCCCCAAGGCGTAGAAACCTCCTCCCGGGCCAGCAACTCCAGCCCGGGCAGCTGGTTCAGGCCTGTGCCACCAATGATCCCCCAGTTCATACGCGCTGACCTTCGTGGCTGACAGCCTCATCCGCCGATGGCTCTCCACCGCGCAGCAACAAGCCTTTGGGCATATGCAGCGTAGAAGTCGGGACGGCAACCTGCGCATCATGCTGTTCGATAATGTCCAGTATCTTGAGCAATACATCTTCCTTGACCCGATGAAACTCGGCCCAGGCCTTGGTCTTGGTAAAGGCATAAACGAAGAAATCCACCGAGGACGCTGCACAGCGGTCAAAGTAAATCATCTTGGTCTGATCCTGGGCGATATCCTCATGCTCATCAATCATCTTGCGCACAGCCTTGACGATCGGTTCCATCTGCTTGATGTCATCATAGCGGATGCCGATATGCTCAAAAATGCGCCTGTGGTGCATGCGCGAAGGATTCTGGATCACCACACTGGCAAAGACCGCATTGGGCACATAAATCGGTCGCTGATCAAAGGTGCGAATGCGCGTCAAACGCCAGCCGATATGCTCGACAGTGCCTTCGATTTCCTTCTCTGGTGAGCGGATCCAGTCGCCGACCGCAAAGGGGCGGTCCAGGAACACCATCAAACCTCCGAAAAAGTTGGCCAGCAGGTCACGCGCTGCAAAACCCACCGCAATACCGCCGATACCACCGAATGCCAGCACGCCCGATACGCTGTACCCCATATTCTGCAGTATCACCAGACCCGCAGTGATGATCACGGAAATGCGCAGCAGCTTGCCAATGGCGTTTGCCGTGGTCGGGTCAACCGGTTTTTTCCGGTAGCTGCTATCGACAATCCGGGTCTCGACCTCACCGCTCAAGCGCAATAAAAACCACGCCAGCAGCACGATCAGCAGGACAGATTGCCCCTTGTCGAGTACCGCAGCCAGACCATCATCCATCTGTACTGCAGTAATCTGCGCAGCCCAGAGTATACCCATACTCCAGATCAGTACCCACAAGGGCTTGCGTGCAGCGGTTACCAGCGCATCATCCCAGACATTGCGCGTGCTGTGGGCCTTCTTGTCCAGCCGGTCAAGGAGGATCTTGCCTATATAGGCCAGCACCAGCGACATGAAGATAACGCTGAACACCTTGTATACCCAGAGGCTGTCAGCAAAAGGCAGTGATTCAACGGGGAGTATCTCAATCAATTCTTCCATGCGGCACTCATAATAGATGATGGTTTTTCAATAGCTGAGCCGCGCGCTGCCAGCGTGGCTGGCCACGGTATTCGCTGTTAGCCGCGCGCGCTGCTGGACTGCAGAGTGCCAACGCACGCGTGCTCGGAATATAGTCCTGCTGCTGCATATGCACCAGCGCTTGCTCGGCGCCAGAACGATCATTGCAGACCAACAGCATGTCGCAGCCAGCACTGGCAGCGGCATCAATACGTTGCGGCACATCGCCGGCTACGTGAGCACCAGCCATGCTGAGATCATCGCTGAAAATAACCCCTGCGAACTTCAACTCAGCGCGCAGGATCTGCTGCAGCCAAAACGACGAAAAGCCTGCAGGCCGATTATCCACTGCAGGGTAAATGACATGCGCCGGCATGATACCAGCCAGTTGACTGGCCAGTGCGGCAAAAGGCTGCATATCGCAGCGCTTGATCACGTCCAGCGTGCGGTCATCGACAGGAATGGCAACATGGGAGTCAGCTTCGGCCCAGCCATGACCCGGAAAATGCTTGCCGGTAGCCGCCATTCCGGCGCTGTTCAGGCCGCGAATATAGGCCCTGGCGAGACGGGTAACCACGACCGGATCGGCGCCCAGCGAGCGATCGCCGATAACCTGACTACGACCACGCTCGAGATCCAGCACCGGGGCAAAACTGATATCGACGCCACAGGCCAGCATTTCGGTCGCCATCAACCAGGCAGCCGCTTCGGCAACCTGCTCAGCCTTATCGCCTGCCGTGGCAATCCGCGCCAACGCGGGTAATCGCAGAACCCCTTGGCGCAGGCGCTGCACACGTCCCCCTTCTTGATCAATCGCCACCAACATATCAGGCCGAACCTGGCGGATGCTGCGGACCAGCTCCCGCACCTGCGCCGGATGGGCGCAGTTGCGCGCAAACAGGATCAACCCACCCACCTCGGGCTGGCGTAACAACTGCCGGTCTTCATGGGTCAACCAGGGCCCCTCGACATCCAGCATCAAAGAGGCCTGCCGCACAGTATCCGCACTCAAAGCATGTCTTCCCCGTGTTCACTGATAATCACCCGACAACCGACCGGCGTCAGGGCAAAGAGTTCCAGCATGTCCTGATTGCGCAAACGGATGCAGCCATGTGACAAGGGCTGCCCCATGGGCTGGTCATCCGGAGTGCCATGCAGGTAGATGAAACGACGCTGACTGTCGTACTGACCGCCGCGATTGAAGCCCGTCTGCTCGCCGCACAACCAGAGAATACGGGTAAGAATCCAGTCCCGCTGCGGGTACTGTGCAGCCAGATCCGCGGTCCAGATTTCACCGGTTGGACGGCGGCCGACGAATACCGCGCCCAGGGGTTGGCCCTCACCGATACGGGCTCGTACGCGATGCCGCCCACGCGGCGTGCAACCGCTACCGTTGGCTTCACCAGCCCCGTTAAGTGCAGTAGAAACAGCGTAGCGACAGACTTCCTGCCCAGCCTGAAGGCCTCGCAAGGACTGTTCCGCCAACGAGATATGGATCAGATCCAGGGACATTGCACACTCCAGTGGAAAGTGCACACGATAACGGATCAGCGAGCTTCAGGTAAGGGTCTGGTAACGTGATTCAGGCTTCGATCGCTTCTTCACGCGCAGCGGAGTTTTCAACACGATTAAGCGCACTGTCAGCACGCATGCCCGCCGCCAGGAATGGCACCATCAATTGCAGTACCTGATCAATGCCAGTGTGGGAACCCAGTTCGGCCTCGGCAATGGCACGCAGCGCTTTCATGCTGGACATGGTGAAGGCGGCACTGCCCAACATGAAATGAATGCGCCAGAACAGTTCCTGAGCGGGCAGATCCGGAGCTGCCAGATGCACCAGACGCATATAGCGCAAGAACACGCCGCCATAGACCTCGTTGAGGTATTTACGCAAGTGGCCCTGACTCTGGCTGAATGCGAGACCGAGCAAGCGCATGAAAATCGACAGGTCATTGCCGCTACGCGGTTTGACCAATAGCGCCTGCCGTACCAGCATTTCCAGCAATTCCTCAAGACTCGGAGGCTGCTCGTGTACCTGCTCGCGACGATTGAGCTCCTGCTCCAGGCTGCTGACGAAGGGGTTGAGAAAGCGTACAAAGACGGCCTGAATCAAGGCTTTCTTGGAGCCGAAATGGTAGTTGACTGCGGCAAGATTGACTCCTGCCTTGCTGGTAATCAGCCGCAAAGAGGTCTCGGCAAAGCCCTTTTCCGCAAACAACTGCTCGGCAGCATCAAGAATACGTTCAACCGTTTCCGACTGGGCCATGCCAGACTCCACAAAATAAACAGATGTTTGAAACATACGTTTCAAACATTGCAGTGTCAAGCTTGGCCAAGACGTTAATAAAAGCTGGCCGTCGAGGCAAGCCGTGATACAGCCATGCCGGCATGTCGGCAGATAGCTGTGAAGGCGTTCAAACAGATGAGTGCAATGTCACTTGCACAACGACAATAGCTGTATATAATCACAGTTACTGTATATAAAAACAGGGAAGCAGGATCATGCAAAAACTCACCGCACGGCAACAACAGATTCTCGCCTTTATTCGCGAATACATGGATACCAACGGCTATCCACCTACCCGCGTCGATATTGCCCGCGAGCTGGGTTTTCGTTCACCCAACGCGGCTGAAGATCATTTGCGCGCCCTGGCCAGAAAAGGTGCTATCGAGATGATACCTGGCGCCTCACGCGGCATCCGCCTGCCGGACAGCGGAGCAGAGAACGATGAAAACCAGCTTCCGGTTGTCGGCCAGGTTGCCGCCGGCGCACCCATTCTCGCCATGGAAAATATCGAAGACCACTGCCGAATCGATCCGGCGTTTTTCTCACCGCGCGCCGATTACCTGCTGCGGGTCAAGGGTATGAGCATGCGCGATGTCGGTATTCTGGATGGTGACCTGCTCGCCGTGCATCGCACCAGCGAAGCCCGCAACGGGCAGATAGTGGTCGCCCGCATTGGCGATGAAGTCACTGTCAAACGCTTCCAGAAGAAAGGACGCAAAGTTTCCCTGTTAGCTGAAAATCCAGACTTCAGTCCGATTGAAGTCGATCTGAGTGAAGAAGAACTGGCTATTGAAGGTTTGAGCGTTGGCGTCATTCGCCGCTGAGGAGAGAATCATGCAGTATCGTCACCCACAGCAGAGCCTGACTCAGGCCGACCTGTTTCACAACGCGCTGATGGCATCTGGCTACCCTGCCCGACCGCAAGCCGCTAAAGAGCAGCCAACCAATATCAACAGCACCAAGGACAGTGGTTACAGCGAAATGGCTCTCAGTGGCCAGCCGGAACAGTGCCTGCAATGGCTGGCACCGGTGTTGCGCGACCTGGCTAATTCCCCGGGTACGCGCTGGCTGACACTGCTCAACCCACCACAACTGGTCAGTCATGCCTGGTTACGCGCCACCGGCCTTGATCCGCAGCGAATCCTGATAGTGCGCAGCAACGGCCGCATGCAAGGTCAACAGCTGTGTCAGGAATTGCTGGCACTGGGCTGCAGCCATACGGTTATCAGCTGGCTGGCAACCGACGCTCAAGCCTGTGCCCGGCTGGACCAGGCTGCACGCCAGGGGCAGTGTAAAAGTCTGAATATCCGCATGCCCTGAAACGGGCAGCAGTAATAAATGAACGCCGGCAGAGCGCCGGCGTTAATCTCGGTGATCAGTGCAAAACACGCTCTTCGGGCAGCAGCTCATCTTCTTCGATGACCTGACCAGCCATTTGCATGCCGGCGCTGATCATGGCTTTGGCCACCTCAATGTATTGGCCTTGCAGATAATCCTGCGCATCAACCGAAAACTCGATGACCAGCAAAGGCTCGCCATCGTCATCGGAGCGACGCAAGGCTACGCGGCCGTCGGACAGTTCGACTATTTCGAGAAAAGGTGAAGGCATTGCGTGGTCTCCGAGCAGTTCGCGGGCATTGTAACACAGCCACTACCGCCCCGCAGACGCTTACCACTCCTGCATCAGCCCTCGCTGACGCTCAATCAGCCCCCTGAGCCCCTGCAGTGCCGCTTCCGCACGCTCAACTGACCATACCGCCGGCTGGCCACCGACACGCACTATCAGTTCGGCAGCTGCTTGCTGGCTATCCACAACCGGGGGTGACAACAAGCTCTGCCAGGCCTGCAGCAGCGGCACCAGCCAGTCATCCGGACGCTTTGCCAGTTGCTGCAACTCGCCCAATTCCGGACCGGGAAAACCGGCCAGGCGTTCATCCCTCAGCAGCGTCCCGACATCACGGGTGTCCAGCAGCGGCCAGCGATAAAAATCCGCCACCTCATGGATCAGCGCCAGTACGCCACGATACAGATGAAACAGGCAGGTCTCAGACTGATAGCGCGCCTGAGTGCGCGCATCCAATGCAGCCGAAGCCTCTGCCTGATGCCAGCCCGCCAGGGCAGTCGCAGCAAAGTGCAGCGACTGATTAGTGCGGGTATAGGCTTCATTGGCCATGGCCGCAATCAGCTCCTGGCTTTCTTGGCGGCCGGTTTTTTGCCCTTCGCAGGCGCTTTCGCACTGCCTTTGGGGCTGCCATCTTCAACCCAGCGCTTGCCGTCAAAGAAAGCCTTCCAGCCAGTTGGCTTGCCTTCAATCTCGCTTTGCACGTACTGCTCTTTGGTCTTGCGACTGAAGCGGATCACACTAGGATTACCCTCCGGATCCTTGCGCGGTGCATCAAGCAAGTAGTGATACTTGGGATCAATCTCGCCCTGATGCGGAATCAGCTCACTCACCAGCGGCGCACGGGTCTCACGGTTTTTCGGGAACTGACTGGCCGCCAGAAACATACCGGAAGCACCATCACGCAGTACGTAGACATCATCCACCTTTTCACACTTGAGCTCGGGCATCAGCACAGGGTCCATTTTTGGCGGTGCAGCCTCTCCACTTTTCAGCAGTTTGCGGGTATTTTTACAGCTGCTGTTGGTGCAGCCGAAATACTTGCCGAAACGACCGGTCTTGAGCTGCATTTCACTGCCGCACTTGTCGCATTCCAGTACCGGACCATCATAACCCTTGATCTTGAACTGGCCGCTTTCGATTTCGAAACCGTTGCAGTCCGGGTTGTTACCACACACGTGCAATTTGCGCTTCTCGTCAACCAGGTAGCTGTCCATCGCGGTATCGCAGATCGGGCAACGACGGCGGCTACGCAGCACGCGGGACTCGCCTTCTTCGTCGTCATCCGCCACCTCATTGCCCGGCACCAGGTTAACGGTTGCCTTGCAGCGTTCCTTGGGCGGCAACTGATACCCGGAACAACCGAGGAATACCCCGGTCGAGGCGGTACGGATCATCATTGGACGGCCACACTCATGGCAGGCAATATCAGTCAGAGTTGGCTGATTGGCCCGCATGCCCTGCTCGTCATTGGACGATTCGGCAATAGCCAGTTTCTTGCTGAAGTCCTGGTAAAAATCATCCAGTACCCGTTTCCAGACCACCTGCCCTTCAGCCACTTCATCGAGTGATTCCTCCATGGTGGCGGTAAAGCTGTAGTCCATCAGATTGGGGAAGCTTTCACTCAGGCGGTCGGTAACGATGTCACCCATTTTCTCGGCGTAGAAACGCCGACTGTTGAGGGTCACATAACCACGATCCTGAATGGTTGAAATAATGGACGCATAGGTCGACGGGCGGCCAATGCCGCGCTTTTCCAGCTCTTTGACCAGGCTGGCCTCGGAGTAACGGGCCGGTGGCTTGGTAAAGTGCTGTTTGGGATCGAGTTTTTCCAGACCCAGTTTGTCTTTGACCTGAATGTCTGGCAGCACCTCGTCTTCGCCACCCTTGCCTTGTGGGGGCATGGCCTTGGTGTAACCGTCAAACTGCAGGATACGCCCTTTGGCACGCAGCTCGAAATCACCGGCCTGAACGGTGATCAGGGTCGACAAATACTTGGCCGGGGTCATCTGACAGGCCAGGAACTGTCGCCAGATCAACTCGTAGAGACGCTCAGCATCACGTTCCATACCTTTCAGGTCAGCGGTACGTATCTTGGCATCCGACGGGCGAATCGCCTCGTGAGCTTCCTGGGCGCCTTCCTTGCTACTGTAAAAGTTGGGCTTCTCGGGCAGATACCTGGGCCCGTAGTTCTTTTCAATGTAGGTACGCGCCATCTCGATGGCATCGGCCGACAGGTTGGTCGAGTCAGTCCGCATGTAGGTGATGTAACCAGCCTCATACAGACGCTGGGCTATCATCATGGTTTTTTTCACACTGAAACCCAGGCGGGTACTGGCAGCCTGCTGCAGGGTCGAGGTGATAAAGGGTGCGTTGGGACGACTGCTGGTTGGTTTGTCCTCGCGCTTGATGACGTCATAGCGCGCCTGCTCCAGCAGCGACAGGGCAGCATCAGTCTGCGCCTTGCTGACCGGACGGAAGTTCTCGCCCTGCTGCTTGACCACCTGAAAACGAACTGCCTCACCCTTGGGCGTACTCAGGCCGGCATGCACTTCCCAGAACTCTTCCGGAATAAAGGCACGGATTTCGCGCTCACGATCAACAATCAGCTTGACCGCCACAGACTGCACCCGGCCAGCGGACAGGCCACGGGCGATTTTTTGCCACAGCAAGGGCGAGACCATATAGCCGACAACGCGGTCGAGAAAACGCCGGGCCTGCTGGGCATTAACGCGATTAAGATCCAGCTCGCCCGGTCTGGAGAAGGCCTCCTGAATGGCTTTCTTGGTAATTTCGTTGAACACCACCCGCTTGTAGCGGCTTTCATCGCCACCAATGGATTCGCGCAGGTGCCAGGCAATGGCTTCCCCTTCGCGGTCCAAATCCGTCGCCAGATAAACGGTGTCGGCATCCTTGGCCAGGCGGCGCAGCTCGTCGATCACCTTTTCCTTGCCCGGCAGGATTTCGTAACGTGCCACCCAACCGTTCTCAGGGTCCACGCCCATGCGGTTGACCAGTTGCATGCGTGCCTTGGTCTTCTTGTCGACCTCAGGCGCTGATGCGGCCTTACGGCCACCCTTGGGCTTCCTCTCGGTCTTGCTGCTGCCGCTGGTGGGCAGATCGCGGATGTGGCCGATACTGGATTTGACCACAAAATCGTTACCAAGATACTTGTTGATCGTCTTGGCCTTGGCCGGTGACTCCACAATGACCAGTGCTTTTCCCATGAGTAACTATTTTCCTGACGCAATCAATTCGAAGTGGCCGGTTCAGGCCAGAAGACCCGCGCTACAAGCGTGTGCAGCAAGGCAGAAGGGCCAGAGCCTACACGTCTTCGCGGACAAAGGTAAAGCGTGACAACCATTCACCGTCCACTTCAACCTGTTCGGTGAACATGCTCAGTGGCCGTACCCAGAGGTCAAAATTGCCATACAGGGTACGATAGACCACCAGTTGTTCTTCGGTTTCGGAATGGCGTGCGACGCCGATTACTGCATAATCCTGCCCTTTATAGTGCCGGTACAATCCTGGACGCAACAAGCTGGCATCATTACTGCGCATGTCAATTCCTCAGTGGCTTGTGTCCACACTCTAGATGACTGTTTTGATAAGCGCTGCACTTGTCAGCTATCAAGCATAAAAAAGCCGGGGCTCAGCCCCGGCTTTTTTCAACCACTACTGCTTCAAACGCGTTCGAAGACAGTGGTAATGCCCTGACCGAGGCCAACGCACATGGTCGAGACACCAATGGTGCCGCCATTCTGCTTCATCACATTCAGCAGGGTACCGGAAATCCGTGCACCGGAGCAGCCGAAGGGGTGACCCAGGGCGATAGCGCCGCCATGCAGGTTGACCTTGTCTTCCATCTTGTCCAGCAGCTTGAGGTCTTTGAGGACCGGCAGCGCCTGGGCAGCGAAGGCTTCGTTCAACTCGACGTAGCTGACGTCATCCATGCTCAGGCCAGCACGCTTCAACGCCTTGTGCGTGGACGGTACCGGGCCATAACCCATGATCGACGGATCAACACCGGCAACCGCCATGCTGCGAATCACCGCCAGCGGCTCAAGACCCAGGGCCTTGGCGCGCTCGGCAGACATCACGATCATGCAGGAAGCGCCGTCAGTGATCTGTGAAGAGGTACCTGCAGTCACAGTACCACCCTTGGGGTTAAACGCCGGACGCAGAGCGGCCAGGCTTTCCAGGGTGGTCTCGGGACGGATGGTCTCGTCTTCGGTGAACAGACGCAGGGCGCCGTCGGCATCGTGACCTTCCATCGGAATGATCTCGTCCTTGAACTTGCCCTCAACGGTAGCCTTGTGGGCCAGGCGATGCGAGCGCTCGCCAAACTGGTCCTGCTGCTCGCGGGTAATGCCGTGCATCTTGCCCAGCATTTCCGCGGTCAGACCCATCATGCCAGCCGCCTTGGCCGCATACAGGGACAGGGCCGGGTTCGGATCAACGCCATGCATCATGCCAACGTGACCCATGTGCTCGACGCCACCGACCACGAACACATCACCGTTACCGGTCATGATCGCCTGGGCAGCGGTGTGCAGTGCACTCATGGATGAACCACACAGGCGGCTGACGGTTTGACCCGCGCTGGTGTGCGGGATCGGAGTCATCAGTGACGCCATGCGGGCAATGTTCCAGCCCTGTTCCAGAGTCTGGTTGACACAGCCCCAGATCACATCCTCGACTTCCGCCGGGTCGATCTTCGGGTTGCGCTCCAGTACGCCGGTAATCAGTTTGGCGGACATGGTTTCGGCACGTACGTTACGGTACATACCGCCTTTCGAACGGCCCATCGGGGTGCGGCCGAAGTCGACAATAACGACATCTCTCGGATTCAAGCTCATAGATTTAATCTCGCTCTTTACGTTCCGCAATTAACCGAAGAATTTCTGACCGTTCTTGGCCATTTCACGCAACTTGTCGGTTGGGTGGTACATGGCGCCGAACTCAGCGTACTTGTCGGCCATGGCGACGAATTCAGCCACACCCAGGGTGTCGATGTAGCGCAGGGCACCACCACGGAAGGGCGGGAAGCCGATACCGTAGATCAGACCCATGTCAGCGTCGGCGGCGGACTCAACGATGCCATCTTCCAGGCAACGTACAGTTTCCAGGCACAGCGGCACCATCATGATCTCGACGATTTCCTCATCGGTGAACTCACGCTGCTCGAGCACGATCGGCTTCAGCAGTTCGTAAGCCTCGGGATCAACCACTTTCTTCGGCTTGCCCTTCTTGTCCATCTCGTAGGCGTAGAAGCCCTTGCCGGTCTTCTGACCCAGACGGTTAGCGTCATACATAACGTCAACAGCAGTACGGGTCTTGTCCGCCATACGGTCGGGGTAACCTTCAGCCATGACGTCACGGCCATGGTGGCCAGTGTCCATACCGACGACATCCATCAGGTACGCCGGACCCATCGGCCAGCCGAATTTTTCCATCAGCTTGTCAACACGCTGGAAGTCAGCACCCATGCCCAACAGGCGAGCAAAGCCACCGAAGTACGGGAACAGCACGCGGTTGACCAGGAAGCCGGGGCAGTCATTGACCACGATCGGCGTCTTGCCCATTTTCTTCGCGTAGGCAACGGTAGTAGCAACGGCTTTCTCGCTGGACTTCTCACCACGGATGACTTCCACCAGCGGCATCATGTGTACCGGGTTGAAGAAGTGCATGCCGACGAAGTTTTCCGGACGCTTGAGCGCCTGGGCCAGATAGGTGATGGAGATGGTCGAGGTGTTGGAAGCGATGATGGCATCGTCCTTCACGTGACCTTCCACTTCAGCCAGCACCGCGTGCTTGACCTTGGGGTTCTCGACGACGGCTTCAACCACGATATCAACGTTGCCGAAATCACCGTAGGACATGGTCGGGCGAATGGCATTCAGCGCCTGCGCCATCTGCTCCGGCTTCATGCGGCCCTTGGCCACGCGCTTGCCGAGCAGCTTGGAGGCTTCATCCAGACCCAGCTGGATACCCTCTTCACGGATATCCTTCATCAGGATAGGCGTGCCCTTGACCGCAGACTGATAGGCGATACCACCACCCATGATGCCGGCACCCAGAACAGCTGACAGATTCACGTCAGCGGCCTGCTTGTCATACTGCTTGGCCTTGCGCTTGAGCTCGGTATCGTTCAGGAACAGACCGACCAGCGCCTGCGCTACAGTGGTCTTCGCCAGCTTGGCAAAACCGGCAGCTTCCACTTCCAGGGCTTTTTCACGGCCATGGTTGGCGGCTTTCTGGATGGTCTTGACGGCTTCCAGCGGCGCCGGGTAGTTCGGGCCCGCCTGACCGGCGATGAAACCCTTGGAGGTTTCGAAGGCCATCATCTGCTCGATGGTGTTCAGCTTGACCTTTTCCAGCTTAGGCTGACGCTTGGCCAGGAAGTCCAGCTCACCGGCGATGGCGCGTTTGACGGTCGCCACAGCAGCGTCTTTCAGCTTGGCCGGCTCGACCACAGCATCCACAGCACCGACTTTCAGCGCCTTGTCGGCACGCTGTTCGGCACCGGCACAGATCCACTCGATGGCGTTATCGACACCGATCACACGCGGCATACGTACGGTACCGCCGAAGCCCGGGTAGATACCCAGCTTGACTTCCGGCAGACCGACCTTGGCAGCGCTGGACATGACACGGTAGTCACAGGCCAGACACATTTCAAAACCACCGCCCAGTGCCATGCCATTGATGGCGGCAACCGTGGGGACCTTCAGGTCTTCAAAGGCGTTGAACACCTTGTTGGCTTCGAGGTTACCGGCAACCAGGTCTTCCTCTGGCAGTTGGAAGGTGCCAACGAATTCGGTGATGTCAGCGCCGACGATGAACACATCCTTACCGGAAGTGACTACGACGCCCTTGATGCTGCTGTCGCCCTGAATGGCTTCAACGGCTGCCTGAAATTCGGCCATAGTGGCCCGGTTGAACTTGTTGACCGACTCGCCCTGCAGGTCGAACTTGAGTTCGACGATGCCGTCTTCGAGGGCCTGAACCGTGATGGCTTTACCTTCGTAAATCATCAACTGATCTCCACGCTGTGAAAGCACATGAGAAAACATCTGGTGGCCTGCCCTTGTTCAGGCATTACCGCCAGTGTCATGAACGTCCCGAGTTAGGGATTGCGCGGTTTTTACCGACGCAATTCATACACTTGTTTGATTCGGGTGCGCACACCTTCTGCGAAAACGCCTAACTTGTCAATCTGCGCAGGTGTAAGCAATGTGATCAGCCAGTCTAGACCATTAACGGCACAAGAGGGCCTATCTTTAAATATCAATAAGTTATAAAACAATTAAAAGGTCATACCTGACCATGAAGGAGTAAAACAGCAACAACAAAAAACCTTTTCGACGAAAAGTGACCCTACAGTTTCGCAGGGCAGCATGCCGCGAAAAAGCGCTGGACGACAGCAAGGTTACTGCTACTATCGAGCAAAACAATAGTATCCAGGGGATCCCATGCTCTATAACCATGTACTCGTGGCCGTTGACCTGATCGAGGAGTGCCGTGGTGTTGCCGATCACGCGGTCGCGCTGGCCAAGGCACTCGACGCCAAGCTCACTTTGCTACATGTTGTCGAGCCGCTGGCCATGGCCTATGGCGGGGATGTACCTATGGACCTGTCGATGTTGCAGCAGCAACAATTCGAGCAGGCAAGAGAAAAGATGCAGCTCTTTGCTGCTGACTATGCACTGCCTGACGACCAGCTTCAGATCGCCTTTGGTCACCCGCGACAGGAAATTCACCGGGTTGCCGAAGAGCGAGCCTGTGATCTGATTGTAGTGGGAAGTCATGGCCGACATGGCCTGGCACTGCTGCTTGGCTCTACCGCCAACGATGTCCTGCACGGCGCACCCTGTGATGTGATTGCGGTGCGCCTGGGCAAAAAGGACAAGCCGTCGAAAAAGTGAGCAGGCTGTCAGCCCTCGCCATCAATCGGGAAGAACTGCCCGCAACTCCATACACCGGTACGTTCAATGCCATCTACTGTATCAGTGACGGCCAACTCCACCAGCTGGTAAAACACGTTGCGGTGAATCAGGGCCTCAAGGTTGCCGCGCAGCAAAACATAGGGTGACGGCTCCTCGGTGTCAGCGTCTACCAGAACCCGGATTGGGTGCTGCGCATCCGCCACCACTTCGTCATCCAGATTGGTGATGAAGGTCAGACGCTGCTCTTTACCGGTACCTAATGTCTGCAACCGGGTTGCCACAAAGGGAGCATCGTCCACCCTGATACCCCAACGCTCGACCGGAGTTACCAGATAGTAGCGCTGCTCCTCGGCGTCATACTTGAGGATACCGGCAAACAATTGGACCAGGGGTTTACGCTTGATCAGATCACCTTCGTGATACCAGGTACCATCCCGTGTGATCTGCATATCCATTTCTCCGCTCAGCGGCGGATTCCACAGATGTACCGGGGATGGCTCGCGGCGCGTGTCACTTTCACCCTGCGGGAGGCTGTCCAGCAGGGACTGATGCGGTGGTGATCGCTTCATACAAATTCCTTGTTGCGGCAGCGCTGTTCAACGGGCAATCAGGCGCTGCATGTAATCATCCAGCGGACGGCGCAGCAGATCTTCCGGGGCCTGGCGATAGAACTGCAAAAAGCCGCCGCGGGCCTCTATCACAGCATAGTCAACCTGCCGTTGGCTGCTGACTTCAAACAAGGTCATTTGTAACACGGCGCGATCGATACCCAGCTCCCTGAATGATCCGGACTCCTCCCAGTGCTCACGACTGCCGACGCCATCCCGGGCACGGGCAAAGCGCGTGTACAGCAGATAATCAGCATGATGGCTACGCGCCTCGGTCAGCGCCTCTTCCAGCCCTAGCGGCTGCGCGGCACGGCGCACCCGGGGGAATACATTCACCGCTGCATGAAAGGCTTCTTCTGCGACCACATTGGGTCGCGCATAGGCGTGATCCACTGGCAGGAAGTGCCCTTGGGCAATATACATCCGGGAATCCGGCTGTACCGTCCAGTTGGCCGGCCGATGGATGGTGTAATGATTAAGCGCGCCGACATCGCCCAGGTAATAGCGCGAGGTTTTCTGCATATCAGACGGACTGACACAGGCCTGCAGCAGTCCGGTGACCAGCACCAGCAAGACGGCACAATGCTTCATCTTCCTTCCTCGCTTTACAGGTTACAGGCCGCGCATCCACTCCGGGCGCAAACCGGCGCGTGACGGCGACTCCAGTGCGGCTTGCACCTGCTGCTGCATACGCGCCTTGTCCGCACCCAGCACACCTTTGAGCACCAGGTAGTTAGACGCATGGTCGCTGCGAAACACGGTATTGTCCAGTTCCAGTGCGTCCAGCAGCCAGGCCATCTCGGTAAAGAGCTCGTCCTGCGCCAGGGGTTCAAAATCGGGGTAACGGGCCTGAAAGCGTTCCATACCCTGCGGAAAACTCACCACCAGGGTAGACAGGTATTCTGGCTGGGTGGCGTTGGCCAATGCCGCCGAGTTAAGTGCGTGCTGGCGGCTCAGGCTGCGACCGCCAAGGCCATTGAGAATCATTACCGAGCGCAGCATGCCGGCATCACCAGCCTTGTTCAGCGCATCAATGGTCGATGCCGCCGTCTCGCCCTTGTTGACCCGCTCCAGCACCTCATCATCCCCGGATTCGGCGCCTACATAGAGCATGGCCAGGCCCGCTTCACGCAGCTCCTGCAACTCGGCAACTGATTTGCGCTTGAGGTTGCGCGGCAAGCAATAGGAAGTCACCCGATTCACTTCGGGCATATGCTCACGAATAGCTTCAAGGATGGTCAACAGGCGCTTGGTCGGCAGCACCATGGCATCGCCGTCGGCCAGAAAGACGCGCTGCACGATCATCTGCTCGCCAGTACGGCGAATTTCGTCCAGTACCTCTTCTTCCTTGCGCGCACGGAATTTCTTCTGCGGCGCTGTGTACATTTCACAAAAGGTACATTGATTCCAGGAACAGCCGTTGGTCACGGGCAAGATCAGTGAATGGGCTTCACTGGGTGGGCGGAAAACCGGTTCGATATAACTGATCGGGAGCTGGTCAAGCATGGACAGTCGCTAACCTCGCAGACAACAAATAACTGGTCATTGTAGACAGGTTAACCAGCAAAAGGCCATCCCCCGTCTGGGCTTGGATTCATGGCGCTTTTTTCCATAGTGTATCCACTCAGGTCAGAACATGATTTCTGGCTCAAGACGCTTTGCCGATGTATTACAGCTCAGGACGACAACAATGAAAAAAACCTTTCACAAGCCCGGATTTGCGCTTACCAGCCTGTCCGCGATCATTCTCAGCGCCGCCTTGACCGGCTGTCTATCCAGTAGTGGTTCTTCCAGTAGCAGCTCTTCCAGTAGTACGGCCACCCCGAACCCACTTACTGTTTCTACCCAGCAAGGCGATTTCACCGGCGTCACTATCGGTGACATGCGCGTATATCGTGCTATCCCCTACGCACAGCCACCCGTCGGTGAGTTGCGTTTTGCTGCTCCCGAGCCGGTTGCTGCCCATCAAGGGGTGATTGAGCTAGGGGAAGAGTTTGGCAATATTTGCCCACAGACCGACATTAACACTCAAGCGATTCGGGGCGATGAAGACTGCCTCTACCTTAACGTCTACGCCCCGGCAGAAGGTGAAGGTTTGCCCGTCATGGTCTGGCTTCATGGCGGCGCCTTTATCTTTGGTGATGGCGGCGGCGAATATGACCCAACACGCCTGGTTGCTGAAGATGTGATTGTCGTCACCCTTAATTATCGCCTGGGCCATCTTGGCTTTCTCGCCCACCCGGATCTGGGTGATGGCGAAGGCAATTTCGGTCTGATGGATCAGCAGGAAGCACTGCGCTGGGTAAAAAACAATATCGAAGTCTTTGGTGGCAACCCGGAACGGGTAACCATTTTCGGTGAATCTGCAGGCGGTCATAGCGTTATGAGCCATATCGCCTCGCCCAGTGCGCAGGAAGAAAACCTGTTCCAGCGCGCTATCATCCAGAGCGGTTCCTATGCGCAGGAGCAAGTACCCCTGGCAGCAGCCCAATTTGGTGGCACCCAGGTTGAAGCGGCTGCGCGTGCCCTGGACGGCGCTCCGGAGGCTTGTGCCGAGGGCCAGCCTGCTGCGGATTGTTTGCGCGCGTTGAGTACTGAGCAGGTTCTGGCTGTGCAGGATGGCCAGGCAATACCCACCTCTGGTGGCAGCTTCCTGCCTCGCTCAATCGGCGCTGCGCTGAGAAGTGGGCAAATCGACACTAGCCTCGATATCCTGATAGGCAGCAACCAGGATGAAGGCACGCTCTTTGTGGCACTGGATGAACTCGGGAATAACTTTGTGTCTATCGAAGCAATGGGCATGAGCGAATTCGATGACCGGGTTCAGGAATTTTTTCAGCCCTATCTGTCTGCGGGAATTGCCTATGATGTTGACCAGATCAAAGCTGATTATCTCGCCGACTTTGCAGGCAATCCCAGCCAGTTGTCCTTGGCGCTATCAGCCATTTGGACCGACTTCATGTTTGCCTGTACCAGTGCCATGCAAGCTGGCACTTTTGCCGGACTTGATATGAATACCTACAAGTACTGGTTCCGTGATACCGATGCACCCTGGACGCTCGTCCCACCAGTAGTACCGGTGCCAGATGTAGGTAACTTTTCGGTCAGCTTCCCTCTGGGCGCTACCCATGCCGGCGAGATCCCCTATGTGCTCTATCCGGAAGATGTCATGCAGGATCGTTACACCGGTAATGTCGAGCAGCTGGATGTACTGGCTGAAAGCATGGTGACCGCCTGGACCCAGTTTGCCAAAGATGGCAACCCCAACAGCGTTGACGGTGTAGTGCCAACCTGGAACCAGGTGAGTCAAGGCACTGTCATGCAGCTCAATGTCCCTGCTCTGGCGCCGACATCACTGCCGGAGTTCAGTGGGTATCACAATTGCAGCCGAACTATCCCCCCGGCTCCTGCAATTGGGGACTGATATCGCAACCCACAAAAAACGCCGGCATTCGCCGGCGTTTTTTTGTATCTCGGGAAATAATCTCAGGATTCTTCCTTGCGCCGCTTGAACTTGTTGCCCATACGCACGCCCACATCCATCAAGAACTGCATATAGCCCTCCTTGTCCTCAATCACATACTGCCAGAAGGGTGAGTGATACATGGCCATGGCACCGTGCACCAGGGCCCAGGCAGCGCAGTAGTGATAGTAGGCTGGCACATCTTCCAGCTTGCCTTCGTCGATACGCTGCTGGATGACGCCGGTCAGATGATTGAAATTGGACGCGCGGATCTGATGCAGTTTATCGACCATACCCGGTAGCTGGTTACTCTTGACCAGCTTCTCTTCCAACCGGTCAAACAGGCGATAACGGTCCGGGTCGCTCATGCGAAAGGCGAAATACTCTTTCGGCAAGGCCGCCTTGTCGCGCTCGATGATTTCCGAATGCAGCAGTTCGGCCAGGTCCTGCTCGTAATCCAGCATCAGGCGCAGAAAGATTTCTGCCTTGGACTTGAAGTGCTTGTAGATGGTGCCTTTGCCGATACCCACTTCGTCGGCGATCATCTCCACCGTAACGCTGTCTTCCCCATGCTGCAGGAACAGGCTCAGTGCGGTATCCAGAATCTCCTGTTCTCGACGACGAAACTCACGGACTTTTCTCGATTCTTTCTGCATGGTCCTTCCTGACGTGGGTAGCAAAAGTGACGCCATTATGCCAAGTTAATCTGGCCTTGCCCATAATTTGACTGACCAGCCAGTACTGGTGCAGAAAAAGAACACTTAGTTGCGCATTCTCCTCACTGACATAGCAAAGCACACACCGCTATCGATGCTGCAATCGCCAGGTACGATGGATTTTCGGGTTGCGGGCAAAGTCACGGTCAATGGTCTGCTGACTGATGTCATCAACAACAAACTGCTTCTCTAACTGCGGGTCGAGCTTGAAGCGGCGGAAGTTGTTGGAAAAATACAGCACTCCACCAGGTGCCAGGCGGGCCATGGCCATCTCCAGCAGGGCCACATGATCGCGCTGCACATCGAACACATCGTCCATTCGCTTGGAATTGGAGAAGGTCGGCGGGTCGATAAAGATCAGCTCATACTGCTCACGGCACTCGGCCAGCCACTGCATGACGTCAGCCCGCACCAGCTGATGCAGGTCAGACAGGCCGTTCAAGGCCAGGTTACGCTTGGCCCAATCCAGATAGGTGTTGGACAGGTCCACGCTGGTGGTCCGCCGGGCGCCACCCACGGCAGCATGCACGGTGACGCTGGCGGTATAGCAAAACAGGTTCAGCACGCGCTTGCCGGCAGCTTCACGGGCGATACGCAGGCGCATCGGTCGATGATCCAGAAACAGCCCGGTATCCAGGTAGTCGGTCAGGTTGACCAGTAGCTTGACCGCGCCCTCCTGCACCGGCATGAAGCGCCCCTGCTGATCCATGCGCTGATACTGCTGCTTGCCGGTCTGGCGCTGACGCTGTTTGAGTACGATCTGCTCGCGGGGAATACCCAGCACCTGTGGCAAGGCCGCGAGCACATCCTGCAGGCGCTCGGCGGCCTTGTCCTCGCTGATGCTTTTCGGGGCCTGGTATTCCTGTACATGGGCCCAGCCAGCGTACAGATCGATCGCCACGGCAAATTCCGGCATATCGGCATCATAGACGCGATAGCAACTGATACCCTGCTGACGCGCCCACTTGCCCAGGGTCTTCAGGTTCTTCTGCAGGCGGTTGGCAAACATCTGCGCCGACTCACCGAGGCGGGCCACTGTGCTGGGGGTGCCAGCGGCTTCAGCGGCGGCCGAACTGCTCTCGAGCATGTAGGCATCCGGCTGCAGGTGCATCAGCAGCAGTTTGCACGGCAAGGCGCCATTGAACAGGTTGTATTGCTTGTGACTGCGAATCCCCATGCGCTTGCCCAGCTCGGGATTGCCGGTAAAGATCGCCGCCTCCCAGCCCTGGCAATGCTGGCGCAGCACTTCACCAAGCTTTTGATAGAGATAGACCAGACTGGCGGTATCGCCCAGACGTTCGCCATAGGGCGGGTTACAGACCACCAGGCCTGTTTGCCCGCGATCCGGTTGTGGCGCAAAGGTCGCCAGTTCACCCTGATAGACCTTGACCCAATCGCTCAGACCGGCGCGCTGGATATTGTTGCGCACTGGCTGCAGCAAACGCGGGTCCGCTTCATAACCCCGAATCCAGGCAGGTGTCTGACGCATACCCGCCTCGGCTCGTTCATGCGCTTCGTCACGCAGTCGCTGCCAGAGCGCTGGCACATGCTGCAGCCAGCCACTGAAACCCCAACGCTCACGATGCAGGTTGGGCGCAATATCGGCCGCCATCAAGGCTGCTTCGACCAGAAAGGTGCCGGACCCACACATCGGGTCGACCAGGGCCTCGCCAGCTGCCGCGCGGCGCGGCCAGTCGGCACGCAACAGGATGGCTGCAGCCAGATTCTCCTTCAGCGGAGCTGCACCCTGCTGCAGTCGATAGCCGCGCTGATGCAGGCTGGCACCCGACAAGTCCACCGCCAACTGGACCTCACTGTTACGGCAGTGCACATTCAGGCGCAGATCCGGCTGCACCCGATCAACGCCTGGGCGCTGGCCATCCGGCTGACGCAACTGATCGACCAGCGCATCCTTGACCTTGAGCGCGCCAAAATGCGTGTTGTCGATACCTGGCAAGCGGCCGGTGAAATCAATCGCCAGCGTACCGTCGGCGGCCAGGTGATCGGCCCAATCAATGGCACTGACACCCTGATACAGAGCTGCAGCATCCTCTGCGGCAAAACGCGTCAGTATCAGGAGCACCCGATTGGCCAGACGTGACCAGAGACAGAGCCGGTAACCCAGCGCCAGATCGCCCTGGCAACTGACGCCAGCCACGGTTTCCTTGGCCTGTTCTGCGCCCAGTTGGCGCACTTCGTCGAGCAACAGCCCTTCAATGCCTTTCGGGCAGCTGACAAAGTATTCAAGAGTCTGTTGCATCATGTTGATTTCCGGTGCTCTGTGACAGTGATATTGCATCCCTGTTTAAGCAGGGCTGCGAGTATGACAAAACGATCTTTGGCGCCGCTCGACCGATGCAGTACAACTTGAGCATGAGTTGAGCGATTGATTTCGGCAGTCAATGACTGCCCTTTGAAGCAACCTTCAAGGTTGCTTTTTCGCTCCGCGCCCAGGCCGGAGCAAATTCCCGTTGTGCCAGGCTTTATCTGTAAGCATAGCGGGTTGTGGAACCAAATGAGGGTTTTACCTTATGCGAAGACTCAAGCGTGATCCGATGGAACGAGCATTTCAACGCGGTTATCAAAATGGTGTGCAGGGCAAGTCCCGTGATACCTGCCCTTTCAGTAACCCAGAGGTCAGACAGAACTGGATGAATGGCTGGCGCGAAGGCCGAACCGATCATTGGGATGGTCTGACTGGCATTTCCGGCGTGCATCGATTGAACGAGATGCATGCGGTAGGTTAACTCCCCCGCTTTTACTGATTTTTCCATGGCGCTCCACCCGAGCGCCCGGCCCTCGAGGCCAGGCCCCCGCTCTGCGGGGGCTTTTCATTTCCGCTCACTGTCCGGCTATGGCGTCCACTGCTTCACGAATCAGCGTCGGCCCGCGATAGATAAAACCACTATAGAGTTGCACCAGGCTGGCCCCGGCAGCCACCTTGGCCGCCGCATCTGCACCACAGAGGATGCCACCCACACCGATGATCGGCAGCCGGCCGTTGAGCTCCTGCGCCAACAAGCGGATGACCTCGGTCGAGGCCTGGGTCAGCGGGCCGCCGGACAGGCCACCCGCCTCATTGCCGTGCGGCAGATCAGCGACGGCATCGCGCGCCAGAGTCGTGTTGGTGGCTATGACCGCATCCATGCCCTGCTCGACCAGGGTATTGGCCACCAGCGCCAGCTCTTCCGGCGTCATATCCGGCGCTATCTTGATCGCGATAGGTACATAACGGCCCTGTTCGTCGGCCAGCGTCAGCTGTGTCCGCTTGATCTGCTCCAGCAAGGCTTGCAGCGCTTCACCATATTGCAGGGTGCGCAGACCCGGGGTATTCGGCGATGACAGGTTGACGGTGACATAACTTGCCCGGCTATAGACCTTGCGCAGGCAATACAGGTAATCATCAACAGCCTGCTCGACCGGAGTCACCGCATTCTTGCCGATATTAATGCCCAGTACACCCTGGTACTTCACCTTGTCCAGATGCGCCAGCATGGCGTCCACACCCAGGTTGTTGAAACCCATGCGGTTAATGATGGCCTGTTGTTCCGGCAAGCGGAACATGCGCGGCTTGGGGTTGCCGGATTGCGGCTTGGGCGTGACTGTGCCCACTTCGATAAAGCCGAAGCCGAGTGCAGCCAGGCCATCAACGGCCTGGGCGTTCTTGTCCAGCCCCGCCGCCAGACCGACCGGATTGGGAAAGTCCAACCCCATGACCTTGACCGGCAAGCGCGGTGGCAAGCGGTTAAAGCGCTCAACCAGACCCACGCGACCGGCAGTACCCAGCACGTCCAGCGTCAGATCATGGGCAGTTTCCGCCGGTAGTCGAAACAGCAGCGATCGAAGCGTGGAGTACATGGAATATCCTTGGCCTGTAAAACGTGGCGCGATTATACGGCATGCCTGGCAAGCTGCGCACCCCACCCCTGATAGCTAGCCTATAGCCGCTCCAGGTCATGCAGTTTGCCATCATCGGTAAAGCGCATGACGAAGCTGCCATAAATGCCATCGTGGTGGAGAAAGCGTCGCAAATGATGAGCCGGCAAGCTGATGCTGCGCCCGTCCCTGCTGCGCAGCCAGACCCTGCCGGCACGGCCCTGATACCAGGCAAGGTATCGATCGGCCGGCAAGGCGATGTCGAATATCAGCTGTTGCACCTGTCACTATGCCCCTTGTTCAGCCTCGGCAGACAAACGTGCGTTTTGTGCCAGATCCAGCAGTTCGCGCATGGCCACCGCAACCATGGGGTAGTCACCGCTACTGGCACTCTTGAGATCCGTCAGCATGACCTGCCAGCGCTGGAGCATACTACCCTGCTTCTGTATCCACTCGGACACCAATGACTCCACCGCCTGATCCGGCGCACCACTTTGCAATGCAGAGACCGCCATGGTCCGGATCTGCCAGTCAAGATCATCACGGTAGCTTTCCCGGGCCAGCGCCTGCCAATGATTATCCACCTGCAGATTATTGACCTGCTGGGCAAACCAGGGCAACTGCAGCTCGCTGGCAATAGCAAAGAACACCTCGGCTACCCGCTCCGGTGTTTGTTTGACCGCATCAGCCGCCTCTATGATGCCCAGCAAGGTATAGAACTGGCTCGTTGCCGCGACCTGACGTGCCAGCTCATCCGGCACACCGGCAGCGGTATAACGCTTGACCTTGTCCTGCCACTGGCTGAGCACCGGGCCTTGCAGGCGCTGCTCGAAATTACTCGCCAGCTCGCGAATACGCGGGGCAAAGTGCGCCACTTCACGGGCTGGTGACAACTCGGTACGGCGATTACGGATAAACCAGCGAGTTGCCCTGCGTCCAAGACGCATGAGGTCATCCATCAGTTCCAGCTGAACCTCGGCAGGGATCTGATAATCCAGCGCCTCGATGGCCGCAAAGGTGTCCATCAGCCCGAAGACATCGCGCCCGACCACGTAGGCCTTGGCGATTTCAGCGACCTCCGCGCCGGTTGACTGCTCCAGCCGGCGCAGGAAGGTAATCCCCATATGGTTAACCAGATTGTTTGCCAATTGGGTGGCAATGATCTGACTACGCAGGCGGTGATTCTCCAGCGCCTTGGCAAACTTTTTCCCCAGCACCTGCGGGAAAGCGCTATGCAATTCGGCGGTCAGGTACTCATCCTCGGCGACACCCGAGCTGCTCAGGCTTTCCTTCAGATCCGCCTTGGCATACGACACCAGTACCGACAACTCGGGCCGGGTCAGCCCCTTGCCCTGTGCCGAACGATCCGCCAACTGCTCGTCGTCGGCAATATACTCCAGGGCGCGATCAAGCTTGCCACTACTCTCCATAGTGTTGATAAAGCGCCGGTACTCACTCATGGTCTGCAGGGCCTGGCGTTGTGCGAGACTGATGGCCTGGGTTTGCTTGTAATTGTTCGCCAGCACCAGCTCAGCCACTTCGTCGGTCATCTCGGCCAACAGCTTGTTGCGTTGCTTGCCGGTCATGTTCTGCTCGGCCACCACCTGGTTGAGCAGGATCTTGATATTGACCTCGTGGTCGGAACAGTCGACCCCGCCGGCGTTGTCGATAAAGTCGGTGTTGGCGCGGCCACCCTTGAGGCAGAATTCGATGCGACCGAGCTGGGTCATGCCCAGGTTGCCACCTTCACCGATGACCTTGCAGCGCAACTCGCGCCCATTGATGCGCAAATTGTCATTGGCCTTGTCTCCGACATCCGCATGTTGCTCCAGGGCACCTTTGACATAGGTGCCAATGCCGCCATTCCAGATCAAGTCAACCGGCGCCTTGAGGAGCAGGCTGATCAGTTCAGCCGGCGTCAGGGCGCTGGCCTTGGTATCCAGCAGCTGCTGCATTTCTGCCGTCAATTTGATCTGCTTCAGGCTGCGTTCAAAGATGCCGCCGCCTTTGGAAATCAACTGGCTGTCGTAATCCGACCAGCTGGAGCGCGGCAAGGCAAACAGGCGTTCGCGTTCGGCAAAGCTGGCTGCCGGGTCCGGGTCGGGATCGATAAAGATATGCTGATGATTGAAGGCCGCGACCAGCTTGAGGCTGCGCGACTGCAACAGGCCGTTGCCGAACACATCACCGGCCATATCACCAATGCCGATCACCGTGACCGGATCCTCCTGCACATTGATACCGATCTCACGGAAGTGTCGCTGTACTGATACCCAGGCACCGCGCGCGGTGATACCCATTTTCTTGTGGTCATAACCGGCCGAGCCACCGGATGCGAAAGCATCGCCCAGCCAGAAGTTGTAGCTGGCGGCAATCTCGTTGGCGATATCGGAAAAGGTTGCCGTGCCCTTGTCAGCGGCAACGACCAGGTACGGGTCGTCATCATCGTGGCGCACCACACCCTCAGGCGGCACCAGCTCACCATTGACCAGGTTGTCTGCCAGATCGAGCAAACCACGAATAAACAACTTGTAGCAGGCAATGGCCTCCTGCTGGATCTCATCGCGACTGCCACCAGCGGGCAAGCGCCGCGGCACAAAACCGCCTTTGGCGCCGACCGGAACAATCACGGCATTTTTCACCTGCTGGGCCTTGACCAGACCCAGGACTTCGGTGCGGTAATCCTCTTCCCGGTCAGACCAGCGCAAACCGCCACGGGCAACCTTGCCACCACGCAGGTGAACGCCCTCAAAGCGGGGCGAATAGACGAAGATTTCATACATCGGCCGCGGCAAGGGCAAATCCGGGATCTGCTGCGGGTCCAGCTTGAAGCTCAGGTAATCATGCAACTCACCGCCGGCATCCAGCTGGTAGAAATTGGTCCGCAGGGTCGCCTTGATCAGGTCCAGGCAGCGGCGCAGAATGCGGTCTTCATTGAGCACCGCAACATCATCCAGCGCACCGATGATCGCTTGCTCCAGGCGACTCTGTTTGTCTTCCAGGTCTTCAGCTGTCAGTTTGCGGGCAAGATAGAAACGGGTCTTGAACAGGCGCACCAACTCATGCGCGATGGTCGCATGATTGACCAGCGTATTGGCAATATAGGGCAGCTCGAAACCCAGACGAATCTGCTTCAGGTAGCGCGCATAAGCGCGCAACAGACTGACCTCACGCCAGGGCATGCGCGCATGCAACACCAGGCGATTGAAGCCGTCATTCTCGGCCTGCTGATTCCACACCGCCAGGAAGGCTTCACGGAATAACTGATTGACCTCCTGAATATCCAGAGCTTCACTGCAAGTGAATTCAAAGTCATGAATCCAGTATTCATTTCCGCTCTTATGGCGGAACTGGAAAGGGTACTCACCCAGCACACGCAGCCCGAGGTTTTCCAGAATCGGCAAGACATCCGACAAGGGCAAGGAATCGCCGAGGTGATACAGCTTGCAGTGCAATACCCCGCTCTTTTGTGCCAGTGGCTGATAAAAGCTCATGCCCAGCGGCTGCTCGTCCGTCAGGGCCTGCAAATGTTCAACATCGACCACGCCGCTGGCCGGAGTAAAACGGTCACTGTAGCCCGGAGGCGGGCCATCAGGAAAATCATGCAGCACCTGCATGGCCGGCGCCTCGCCGAGCCGGTCGTGCAGACGCACCTTGAAGTCATCCTGCCAACTGCTGCAAGCCTGCACCGCTTCCTGCTCAATCTTGTCATGATCCACATCTACCGCCTGTAGCGGGTCTACCCGCAGAATAAATTGAGTGCGCGTCAATACGGATTCGGAAAAATAGGTCCAGAATTCGCATTCACTGGCCTGCAAGCGTTGCATCAGCACCTGCTGGATTTTTTGCCGGATTGCGGTGGAATACAGCTCGCGCGGCACATAAGCCAGGCAGTAATAAAAACGCCCATAATTGCCGCGACGCAGGAACAATCGTATCTGACTGCGCTCCTGCATCTGCACGATACTCACGGCCGTAGCACAGAGTTCATCGGCACTCATCTGGAACAGGTCATCGCGCGGCAAGACCTGCATGACCTGGTTCAATTCCTTGCCCAGGTGCCCGCCCGGATCGAAGCCGGCTTCCTGCTTGACCCACTCCACCTTCTTGCGCAGCCACGGAATACTGGCCACATTGCTGCTGTAGACCTTGGAGGTATACAGACCCATAAAACGATGCTCACAGATAACATCGCCCTTGGCATCCACCTCGCGTAGCGACACGTAATCCGGATAGGCCGGGCGATGTACCTGGCTCATCACCGAGGCCTTGGCAAAAGACAGCAGTAGAGGTCTGCGCAAATACTCAATGACCTTCTCGGGCATATCATCGACCCGGTCATCAATCGGACTCAATCGCAATACACCCAGGCTCTGGGCACTATCCAGCCCAAGGTGACCCTGATCCAGGCCCTCATTGATGGCAAAACATTCGTAGCCCAGAAAGGTAAAGTGGTCATCCAGCAGCCAGTGCAGGAAATCCACCACTTCACGGCGCTCATCTGCCGGAAAAAAGCTTTTCTTGCGTTGTTGCAGGGCCTTGATGCGCGCTTCGACCTGTTCACGCATGGCGCCGAAGTCACTCACCGCTGCGCGCACCCGGGCCAGCACAGACTGCACCAGATCACTGACCCGCTGTAATTCACCCGCCCGCGAACAGCGATCAATCTCGATATGCATGATGGCTTCCGCGCAGCCTTTGGCTTCACTGCTGGCAAACAACTGCAGCAGATTACCCTGCTCGTCACGCTCGCTGCGCAACACGGCATTTTGCAGACTGTGGATTGCCAGCCCCTCATGCTTCAGGGCCATACGTACCGAATCCACCAGGAAGGGGCTGTCCGGATGGATAATCTGGATAATGCTGTGGGTAGACTGCCATCCATGCTCCTGGGTCTCAGGGTTGAACACCCGAATGCGCTCCTGATCTCCGGTAAATTGCTGATAGAAGCGCCAGAAGGCCAGGGTACAGCCCAACAGATCCGTATCCTGGCGTTGTTGCAGCTCATTCAGCGGCACAATGGCAAACAGGCGACGGGCAAAATGTTGCAGGGTAGTGCGCTGATTACTGTCGACCAGCGGCAAGAGGCGGTCATTGAGCTGTTGCAGAAATTCATCTTTGCTATTGGCCAGAATACGCGCCATGAAACCTCCTCGAAATCACCACCGACAAAAACACGCTCTTGGGGTAGTCTAGACCACGTCGCTTACTATTGAGTGATCTGGATCAGTTATCACCCGACAACATTGCCCTAACCCGATCACTGCAAATGGAAGGTCGCCATGAGCCAACGTGAGGCCCTGCTACATCTCAAGGACTTTATCCAGCAACAGATATTCGGCCAGGAATACCTGGTCGAACGCATGCTGATCACCCTGCTGGCGGGCGGTCATCTGCTGGTGGAAGGTGCCCCGGGGCTGGCCAAGACCAAAGCCATTCGGGCCATGGCCAATGGTATCGAGGCAGACTTTCAGCGCATCCAGTTCACGCCAGACCTGCTGCCAGCAGACATCACCGGAACTGAAATCTACCGCCCGGAAACCGCCAGCTTCAGCTTTCAGCAAGGGCCGATTTTCAATCACCTGGTGCTGGCCGATGAAATCAACCGGGCACCGGCCAAAGTGCAGTCAGCCCTGCTGGAATCCATGGCCGAGCAACAGGTGAGTGTTGGCCGGGCCACCTATCCCCTGCCCCAGCTGTTCATGGTCATGGCAACGCAAAATCCGATCGAACAGGAAGGCACTTACCCCTTGCCGGAAGCCCAACTGGATCGCTTTCTGATGCATGCCCGCATTGGTTTTCCTGACGCGGGTCTTGAGCGGCAGATATTGCATTTTGCCCGCGGCGAAGCGCAGGGACAGGAGGCGGAAATCAGCCAGCGCGTCAGTCAGCAACAGATCCTGCAGGCACGTCAGGAAGTATTGGCACTGTATATGGCCGATGCGGTCGAGGCTTATCTGATCCAGCTGATCATGGCCACCCGCCGTCCACAGGAATACCACGAGAACCTTGCCGAGTGGATCGAACTGGGCGCCAGTCCGCGCGCCACCATTGCGCTGGATCGTTGTGCCCGCGCCCATGCATGGCTGGCTGGCCGCGACTTTGTCAGCCCGGAAGATGTGCAGGCGGTGGTCCATGATGTGTTGCGTCATCGCCTGTTGCTCAGTTTCGAAGCAGAAGCCAACGGTGTGGATACTGACCAGGCGATCACCCTGCTACTTGACTCGGTAGCGGTGGTCTGAGGCCATGCCGGAAACCAGTGCACCGGGCGTTCTGGTCAGCCTGACCGAGTTGCTGGACGCACGCCTGCAATGCCGGGAGCTGCCCCTGTTCAGCACGCCACAACGCAGTGGCCGACAGCGGGGCAAGCAGCGTGCCCGGCTGCGTGGTCGTGGGGTCGACTTCGACCGGGTACGCATCTATCAGCCTGGTGACGACATGCGCAGCATCGACTGGCGCGTCACCGCGCGGACCGGCGCGGCACATACCAAGGTCTTCAATGAAGAGCGTGAACGCCCGGTGTTCATTCTCTGCGAACAGAGCAGTCGCCTGTTTTTTGGCAGCCAGTTGCAATTCAAGTCCGTGCTGGCCGCCAAATGCGCCGCACTCATTGGCTGGGCCGCGCTGGCCAATAATGACCGCATTGGCGGCCTGGTCGTCAGTGACCTGCAATGCCGGGAAAGCCGGCCACGGCGCAATCGTCACGCCCTGATCAACCTGCTGCGCCTGTTGCACCAGGCCAATCATCAGCTAGCCGGGGTCAACCTGCAGTCGCTCCCCGAGCAGCGCGTAGAACCTGTCAATCTGGCCTTACGCCATGCCCGCGAAATCATGCGCCCGGGCAGTATTCTTTTTGTCCTCTGTGATCACAGTGCCATCAGCCGCCTGGATCAGGGCCAGCTGGGCATGCTAGCCGCGCACAATGAAATCGTGCTTTTACCGCTCAGTGATCCACTGGAGGCTGAGCTGCCTGCAGGGGTCTGGGACTTTACGGATGGCCATCAGCAGTACCAGATCGACAGCCGTGATGCCCAGGTGCGTTATCGATATCAGGCCGAACACCTGGCACAGCAGCAGCAATGGCAAAGGCTGGCAGCCAGGCTGCATTGTCACTTGCTGCCATTGACGACCGGCACCCCGGCCCTGGAGCAGCTCAGCGTGCTGCTGACCGGTCACCTGCCGAGGCATGTGTCATGAGCAGCCCCCTGCAACAGGCATTGATCCCGCCCGTGCAGCCGGAACCTGTTGCCCTCTGGCCATTGGCTGCAGGATGGTGGTTATTGTTGCTGGCAACCATTGTGCTGATTGCACTACTGATCATCGGCATCGGACTGGTGCGCCAGCGGCAGAAACACCACCGACAGGTCGCCCGCTGGCTCGACGCCATTGACCCTGAATTGCCTGATGGCCCCTGGCTCAGCGCCCTCAACGATCTGCTGAAACGGGCCTGCAAGCTGCAGGGGCATGATCATGCCATGCTGTATTACGGCAATGACTGGCTGGACTATCTGTGTGCGCGCTACCCGCAGGCTCAGCGTGACTTGCTGCACCCGTTGGCCTTTGGGCACTACCAACCCGGCATGCAGCTGGACCTGCTGCAACGCCAGTTACTGCTGCAGGAATTGCATCGTTGGCTGAGGCACACCCATGCTTGAGTTTGCCTGGCCACTGGCGCTCGTATTGCTGCCCCTGCCATGGCTGCTGCGTAGCCTGATGCCGCCGCTGCGCAAACCCGCGTCTGCCCTGCGCGTGCCTTTTCTGCAGCGTTTTGAACGCATGCCCGACAACACGCTTGCCACAAGCAACCAGCCCACAGGACCCTATATGTTGATCTGGGCCTTGTTGATAGTGGCCTTGATGCGACCCGAACTGCCTGGCGCCCCCTTGCCGCAAACCGTCAGTGGCCGTGACATCATGCTGGCCGTCGATTTGTCCGGCAGTATGTCTTTTCGCGACATGCAACTGGATGGGCAGGAGGCCGACCGGCTGACGGTACTCAAAGCCCTGCTGGATGCCTTTATCCAGCGCCGTGAGGGTGATCGCATGGGCCTGATCCTGTTTGCCTCCGATGCCTATGTGCAGGCGCCACTGACCCACGACCTGAATACGATCCGGCAGTGGCTGGATGAAGCCTTTATCGGTCTGGCCGGCCGGCAGACGGCGATTGGCGATGCCATGGGGCTGGCGATCAAGCGCCTGCAGGATCAGCCCAGCCAGAACCGGGTGCTGCTGCTGGTCACCGATGGCGCCAACAACGCCGGACGCCTGCTGCCGTTGCAAGCCGCGCGACTGGCAGCGGCTGAGGATATTCGCATTTTCACTATAGGTGTGGGCTCGGACAACCCCATGGCCGGCAGCCTTGAAGGCCTGTTCAGTTTCTCAGCCGACCCCTCGATAGATCTGGATGAGCCCACCCTGCAAGAAATTGCCCTGCTGACGGATGGTATGTACTTTCGCGCCAGTGACAGCGAGAGCATGCAGCGCATTTATCAGCGTATTGATCAGCTGGAACCCGCTTTGCGACAAACCCGCCCCTTGCGCAGCGTGAGCGCACTCTATCACTGGCCATTGTTGGCTGCCCTGCTGCTTGGTTTTATCCTCGCTGCTCGCCACCTGCGCACAGAGGTCCGCCATGCCTGACAGCCTGTTCGGCCTTACCCTGTTGCGCCCCTGGTTGCTGTTGCTCTGGCTACCGGCAATCTGGCTCGTCTGGCGCCTGTATCGCAACCATCGCACTGGCCAGCAGTGGCAGCGCTTGATCAGTCCGGACTTACAGCCCTGGTTGCTGCAGCAACCGGCCAACAGCCAACGCCGTGGGCGCTACTGGCTGCTGGGGATGGGCTGGTCTCTGGCCATCCTGGTCCTGAGTGGCCCGGCCTGGGAAACGCAGGAGCACAGTCTGTTGAATGATCGTTCGTCACTGGTCATGGTGCTGGATGTCTCCAGGCAGATGCTGGCCAATGACCTGCCACCGAACCGCCTGCAACTGGCGCAGCGCAAGATCCACGACATCAGCCAACGCCATGCGGACAGCCAGCTGGCGCTGATAGCCTTCGCCGGCAGTGCTCACCGGGTAACCCCGCTGACTACGGATGTACAGACCCTGCGCGCCATGGTCGACAGCCTGCATCCGGACATCATGCCGCGCGATGGTCAGCGTGTTGATCTGGCCCTGGAGCTGGCACGCGAAACGCTCGACCAATTGCCGCCTGACAGCTCACGACTGTTACTGATCACCGCCGGACTGCCCGCTGAGCAGCAACGCCTGTTGCAACAACAGGCCAGTGAGCTGGGGTCACGGCTGGTCATTCTCGGTGTCGGCAGTGCCGATGGCGCCCCACTGCCCCTGGCGGAAGGTGGCTTTATGCGCGATATCGACGGCAGTATCCTGCTGTCACGCCTGGATGCACCCGCTCTGGCCTCTCTGGCACGCCGTCATGGTGCGGGTTATCACGGCCTGACGCTGGACGACAGTGATATCGACTACCTGTTGAGTGACCTGTTCCAGAGTGGCGAGCGCATCCGAGACCAGAACCGGCGACTGGCCGATCAGGGCCACTGGCTACTGCTCCTGCTGATTCCGCTGGCCGCTGTGGGTGCCCGCCGTGGCTTGCTGGTCCTGATGCTGGCGGTGCTCTGGCTACCCGCCCCCGCCGCAGCCAGCTGGTGGCAGGACCTCTGGCTGCGGCCGGACCAGCAAGCCATGCAGTTGTTGGCCGATGAACAGCCCGCCGCTGCAGCCGAGCGCTTCGAACACCCTGGTTGGCGCGCTTGGGCCTGGCACGCCGACGGCGATTATGCGCGTGCAGCAGCCGCCTGGGCACGCCTGATTGCAGAGTCACCCGACAACCCGGATTACCACTTCAACCACGGCACCTCGCTGGCCCTGGCAGGTCGCTACACGGCGGCACTGGAAGCCTTTGAACAGGCCCTGACCCGGGCTCCCGAACACCAGGCGGCACGACACAACCGGGCCCGCGTCGAGGCTTACCTGGAAAGCTTGCAGCAAGACGATGAGGATGAACCGCAGGCGCAGCAGCCAGAGCCGGCAGAAGCGGATGACACACAGCTGCCACCCGGCGACAATGATACTGAAGCCAGCGAGCCTCCAACAGCTACCGACAGCGCGCCAGAGCAGGTCGCTGACAACCCTGATGGCGACGCAGGCACAGCTGCATCCTCGGATGTGGAGACAACTGCAGCAAGCACCTCAGCCGATACAGCTGACAGCCTTGATAGCGCACGCCCACGCACTCCACCAGGGCGCAGCTTGACCCGCGAGCAGGAAGCCCAGCGGCGCTGGCTGCAGGAAATAGAGGATAATCCCGGTGAACTGCTACGCCGTAAATTCCGTCATGAATACCAACTGATGCAGGAATCTCCATGAGTCTCTGCCGCTACCTGCTGCTGGTACTGCTGAGCCTGAGCGGGGCCAATATCGCCTGGGCGCTGGAAGCCAGCGTTGACCGTACCCGCCTGCAGCTGGGCGACAGCCTTGAGTTGACGCTGGAAATGCCGGCTGGCAACCGCACCGCACGGCCTGACTTGAGCCCACTGGACGACATGTTCGAGGTCCGCGCCAGTCGGCAGATGAGCCTGATCAGCCAACTCGATGGTCGCACACGGCCAGTAACCCGCTGGATCGTGACCCTGCGCCCGCGTGAGGCCGGCCAGTTGGAAATACCCCCGCTGAGCATCAATGGCCAGCAAAGCGAGCCTATCTATCTCAGGGTGCTGACCGCTGACCAGGCCGCCCTGGATAGCGGGGTCGAACTGGCGCCGATTTTCATCGATAGTGAAATCGACACCGAAACACCCTATGTGCAAGCTCAGGTACTGCTCACGCTGCGTATTTTTCACTCGGTATCACTGTATGACGACTCGACGCTAAGCGGGCTGGACATTCCTGGCGCCCGGGTCGAGCGTCTGGGCGACCCGCTGAATTACGAGCGAGTGATTGGCGGCGTGCGGCATGGCGTCATCGAGGCGCGTTATGCTATCTACCCGCAGCAAAGCGGGTTATTGGAGATACCGGCTCAATTGTTCAGCGCCACCATTCTGGTGCCCCGTGATCCGAGTGAAGAGTTCTCGGCGCGCACCGGTCAGCTGATGCAGGTCCGCTCGCCCAGCATCGAGCTGAATGTGCAACCGATTCCCGATAGCTTTCCTGCCGACGCCCACTGGTTACCCGCACGCCAGCTCAGTCTGCAACAGGCGTGGCAACCGGACCCTGGTCAGGACCTGCTGACCGGCGAACCCCTGACCCGCACCCTGCGCATCCAGGCCAGCGGAGTGCTCGCCAGTCAACTACCTGGGCTCAACCACCTGGGTGCCAATGCTGACCCGGCCCTGCGCCTGTATGCCGACCAGCCTCGCCTGAGCACCGACTTTTCCGCCCAGGGGGCCAACGGCGAACGGGAAGACAGTGCGGCCATTGTCGCCCAGCAAAGTGGTGAATACCTGCTCGATGGCTTGACCCTGCACTGGTGGGATATCGACAACGATCGCCTGCAAACCGCCCGACTTGAGCCACAAGCTATCCGTGTCAAAAGCTCAGACAGCTTCCTTGTCAGTGGGCCACAGGCCGCACCCGGTGATGCCGCCTACCCCACTCCCCTGCTCTGGCCCTGGCAATTGCTCAGCCTGCTCCTGGCCCTGGCCCTTGGCGCCACGGGCTGGCTGCTCTGGCGCACCCGGCAACAACTGCAGGAGTTCAGTCTGGACAACGAGACCGGGGACGCAGATGACGCCGCCAACAACAACCCGCTGATCGACCTGCAAGCAGCCTGCCGCCACAACCAGCCCGGCGAAGCGCGCAAGGCGCTGGAAGCCTGGGCCCGGCAGCAGGACAGTGAGGGCCTGCTCAGCCTGAGCCAGGATCACCCTGAGCTGGGCGACGCGCTGGAAAACCTGAATGCCACCCTGTTTGGGCAGAACCCCGATGCCTGGCGCGGCAAGCAGCTCTGGCGAGCCGTGCGCCGGGTTATTCAGGAGCAACGGCGTGACCGTGACAGCGCACATCAGGAGCTGCCGCCACTTTACCCCAAGGTATAGAACATCAAGCCGACTGGCGGCATAGCTCAAGCCAGCGGGCCAGCCCTGGCCCCTGAAATTTCTGCCGCGGCAGGGCAAAGTAAAAGCGGCGTTTGAAGTCACGCTGCGGAGCGGCCAGGGGGACCAGGCTGCCGCGCCGGAAAGCCTCGACCAGCGTGATTGCGGACAGGCAACCCACACCCAGGCCCGCTTCCACCGCGCGCTTGATGGCTTCGGTATGCTGCAGCTCCAGCTTGATCTGCAGATTGGGCAACAGCCCGTGCATGGCCCAATCAAAGTGCTGACGGGTGCCCGAGCCCTGCTCACGCACAATCCATTCAATACCCAGCAAGTCATCGTCGGTCAGCCAGGGCCGCCCGGCAAGTGGGTGATCCGGGGCGCAGAACATGATCAGCTCATCGTCACGCCAGGGCAGCATCTCCAGATCCGGATGGTGCACCTCCCCTTCGATCAGGCCAATATCCAGTTCGTAGTTGAGCAAACGGGCAACAATATTGGCGGTATTGGCTACCTCGAGCGTAACCCGTGCCCCGGGCTGCTCACTCATGTAGCGGGCCATGATTTCCACCGCCAGATAATTACCGATACTCAGGGTGGCCCCCACATTCAGATGCCCGGCATCCTGATGTTGCTGCAAGGCCAGCTCCAGTTGTTGCGCCTGTTCCAGCAGTGCCTGGGCCCGCGGCCGAATACCTTGTCCGACCTCATTGAGCTGCAGGCGCTTGCCAACACGATCAAACAATTGCAGATCAAACTGGGTTTCCAGCTCGCGCAAGGCACTGCTGGCAGCCGATTGCGACATGGCGAGACTATCGGCGGCGCGGGTCAGGTTTTGCTGATGGGCAGTCGCCAGAAAGACCTCAAGCTGACGCAGGGTAAACTTCATTATCTATTTTTCCGATTAACAAAATAAGAACAATCCATTTAGCCGATAGATTAGTCAGCGCGTACACTGCGTGCAACCTGAATCAACGAGAGGCAAGCGCATGGCTGGTTTCAATACCGAACACGTACTCAGCGTCCATCACTGGACCGACAACCTGTTCAGCTTCAAGACCACCCGGGACCCGGGATTCCGCTTCAAGAACGGCCACTTCATCATGATTGGTCTGGAAGTCGAAGGCCGCCCCTTGATGCGCGCCTACAGCATCGCCAGCCCGAACCATGACGATACACTGGAGTTTTTCAGCATCAAGGTACCGGATGGTCCGCTCACATCGCGCCTGCAAAACATCAGCAGCGGTGATCAGATCATGATCAGTCGCAAGCCGACCGGTACCCTGGTGCTGGATCACTTGCTGCCAGGACGCAACCTCTATCTGCTCAGCACCGGCACCGGCCTGGCTCCGTTCATCAGCATCATCCAGGACCCTGAGACCTATGAGCAGTACGACAAGGTGATTCTTACCCACGGCTGCCGGCATGTGCGCGAACTGGCCTACCAGTCCCTGATCAACGAAGAACTGCCCAATCACGAATACCTCGGCGACATGGTGCGCGAACAATTGCTTTACTACCCCACGGTAACCCGTGAGCCCTTCCGCAATCAGGGCCGCCTGACTGATCTGATGACCAGTGGCAAGCTGTTCAGCGATCTGGACCTGCCTGCTTTCGATCTTGAACAGGATCGCTTCATGATCTGCGGCAGCCCGAGCATGCTCAAGGATACCTGCGCAATCCTGGATGAGCGCGGCTTCAAGGAAGCGCGTCATGGCGACCAGGGGCATTACGTGATTGAGCGGGCCTTTGTCGAGAAGTAAGGCCTGGGCATAGAAAAATCCTCCGCCACGATGGCCGGCAACACGATCAGCCTTATGCTGAAAATAATGCTGCCAGCGCCATCAGGCGAAGGATTTCATGCAACAGAATGCGTCGTTCAGGCCCTGCTGCCTCGGGGGCCAGCCAGGAACCAGATGATCAGGCCCAGAAAACCGCCAACATTCACATTCATGCTCTCTCCTTGTACAGGGTTTGCCCCTTCACTCTAGACCATTTGCTCGCTGCCTGCTGACCCGGCTGCCTCAGTCCAGGGGTTGAAAACCCGCCAGAGAGCAGTTCTGGCTATCCATGCTGGTCAGGTCCTCTGCCGTCGCCGCCAGGCGCAGCACACTGCCCGGCTGTCCGACCCGGGGCAAAAAGGCATGCGGCATAGCCGCAGGCAGTAGCAGGAGATCACCCGGGTTGCACTCCAGGTAATACAGATAATCGGGCACAAACAGACAAAATCCACCCCCGCCCTTGAGTAACCAGCGGGCAGTCTGCTGCGGATGCTGATGTACCGACTGAGCGTCAGCATCCGACTGCTCGGCATAGGCCGGTGGTGCGGCGTGATGGAAAATTTCCGCATAGGGCAAGCCAGCCAGCTCCGGCTCTGCGCCCAGCAATGCCAGGTAGTCTTCAATCGCGGCCGACTCAGCAAGTCGGGGCGCGGGCAAGGTGCGTACCGCAACCCCGAAGTCGGTCAGGTGCCGTTGAATGTCTTCCGTATGGGTCAGTACCTTGTCCGGAAATAACAGGCGGTCACGGGAATAAATGGCTAACAGTGGCATGCAGTACTCACAGACAGGATTTGCTCCAGTATAGGGAGCCATGCTGGCCACCGAAACCCTGCTTAGCCAATGGTCGCAGAAGATGGTAACCGACGCAGCAGCAAGCTGGCTGCCAGCAGCGTCGCCACACTGGCAATGGCAAAGGTCCAGCCTGGGCCCAGGCTGTGCCAGCTGTAGCCGGCATACAAGGCACCGCAGGCACCGCCCACCCCGGACAGGCTGGCGTACAAGGCTTGCCCTTGCCCCTGAGAGGCCACGGAAAAGTGCCGCTGTACAAAATGGATGGCAGCCACATGAAAGCAACCAAAGGTAGCGGCGTGCAAGAGTTGCGCAAACAGCAGCACCGGTAGCTGATCGGCCAGAGTGCCAATCAGCACCCAACGCACGGCCGCCAGCAGCAAACTCCCGACCAGCAATTGCCGCAAACTGAAGTGCGCCAGCACCCGCACCATGAGCATAAAGAGCACAATTTCTGCCACCACACCCAGCGCCCAGAGCATACCTATCATGCTGCGGCTATAGCCCAGCACCTCCAGGTGCAGGCTGAGAAAGGTGTAATAGGGGCCATGGGATAACTGCATCAGCGCCACGGCAGCAAAGAACGCCAGCACGCCGGGCTGACGTACTTGCTGCGCAAAACCGCGCAAGCTGCCGCGCACCCGGTTGATTGATGTAGCTGCAGGACGCGGCACCCAGAAGCTGCACAGACTGATCAGCAGCATGATGCCGAGCATGGCCAGTGGATACAGCCCCAGCCCATGGCTGTCGAGCAAGGCACCCAGGCCGATTACAGTAGCAATAAAGCCAATCGAGCCCCACAGACGAATCTGCGCATAGCGCGCCGAACGATCGCCCAGATGCTCCAGGGTAATGGCTTCAAATTGCGGCAGAATGGCATGCCAGAAGAAGCTGTGGCTGGCCATCACCCAGGCCAGCCAGAGATAGTCCTGCCGCCAGAAGATGGCACTGAACATGAGCGCCGTGAGCAAGGCCCCGGCCCGCACAATCATCAGGCGGTTGCCACTGCGATCGCCCAGCCAGCCCCAGAAATTCGGTGCCAGGCAACGCATCAACATAGGAATGGCAACCAGCTCGCCAATACGCGCCGGAGAGAAGCCCAGATGAGCAAAATAGAGTGCAAGAAACGGTGCTACCCCACCAAGCAGGGCAAAGTAGGCAAAATAGAATCCGGACAGGCGCCAATAGGGCATCAGCTTGCTACCGGGCACGCAGTGCCCGGCATGACCCTTACAATTGATTGAGGACCGGGGTCGTTACCCGCACATCGGCATTCTGCGCACGATGACGCAGCAGATGGTCCACCAGAACCAGTGCCATCATGGCTTCGGCGATGGGCGTGGCGCGAATACCTACACAGGGGTCGTGACGGCCCTTGGTGATGATATCGACCGGTTGACCAAAGCGGTCAATCGAGCGCCCGGGCGTAGTAATACTCGAGGTCGGTTTCAGTGCCAGATGGGCAATCAGGGGCTGGCCGGATGAAATACCACCGAGCACGCCACCGGCATGATTGCTGAGAAAGCCATCGGGCGTCATCTCGTCACGGTGCTCGGTACCGCGCTGGGCAACTGAAGCAAAACCATCACCGATCTCGACACCCTTGACCGCATTGATGCTCATCAGGGCATAGGCCAGTTCAGCGTCCAGACGATCAAATACCGGCTCACCCAGGCCGGGAGGCACTCCCTCGGCCACAACGGTAATTTTCGCACCGACCGAGTCCTGATCACGGCGCAGCTGATCCATGTAAGCTTCCAATTCAGCCACACGGTCCGGATCCGGACAGAAAAAGGCGTTCTCACCTACTGCCTGCCACTGCTTGAATTCGATCGACAACGGGCCCAGCTGACTCATGTAGCCACGCACCTGAACACCCTGGGCTGCCAACACTTTCTTGGCAATGGCACCAGCAGCAACACGCATGGCTGTTTCGCGCGCCGAACTGCGACCACCACCGCGATAATCACGCACACCATACTTGTGATGGTAGGTGTAATCGGCGTGCGCCGGGCGGAACTGGTCCTTGATTGCTGAATAATCCTTGGATTTCTGATCAGTATTGCGAATCAGCAAGCCGATCGGGCAACCCGTGGTTACCCCTTCGAATACACCACTGAGAATCTCGACCTGATCCGCTTCCTGCCGCTGCGTGGTATGCCGGCTGGTACCCGGCTTGCGACGATCAAGATCAGCCTGCAGATCTTCTGCGCTCAACGCAATACCGGGCGGGCAGCCATCGACAATGGCCATCAGTCCCGGGCCATGGCTTTCGCCAGCGGTGGTGACGGTGAACAGGGTTCCCAGGGTATTACCGGACATGCGCGCTACCTGCAGTGATGGGCAAAAGGCAGAGTATACCCTGAGCAGACCACCAACCACACCCTTGATGCCGCGGTTGTCTGCGCAATACTGCTATCATGCGCAGCTCAAGATCAGTCCGGATAGCCCATGCCCGAACTACTCCCAGCCGAGCTCAGCCCCGCCATCAGCCTGCTGCTGATTGCACTGTCGTTATTGACCTCGGCCATGACCGCCGCTGTAGGCATCGGCGGCGGTGTGCTGCTGCTTGCGGTGATGGCATTGGTCATGCCTGCAACAGCCATTATTCCGGTCCATGGCGTCGTCCAGCTCGGCTCCAATCTCAACCGCGCCCTGCTGACCCTGAGTCATATCAATCTACGCGTTATTGCCAGCTTTACACCCGGGGTGCTTCTGGGCGCCTGGCTGGCCAGCTGGCTGCTGATCGATATACCCCTGGCCCTGGTCCAGGTATGCATTGCCGGATTCATTCTACTGCTGGTCTGGGGCCCGGCGATCCCCAAGCTGGCCACCGGACGCGTGGGCACTTTAATCGCTGCCGGTGTCACCACCTTTATCAGTATGTTTGTTGGTGCCACCGGGCCGCTGGTCGCCGCCTTTATCAAGCAGCAACAGTCCGGTGAGCGCTTTTCTACGGTAGCCACCTTTGCCGCCGCCATGAGCCTGCAACATGCCTCCAAGGCGGTTGTCTATGGTGCCGCCGGCTTTGTGTTTCGTGATTGGCTGGGCTTGATGCTGCTGATGGTGGCTGCCGGAGCCATTGGTACCTGGCTCGGCATCAAGCTGCTCGGTCGCCTGAGCAACCAGCACTTTGGCTGGATTTTCAATGGCCTTCTCACGCTGCTTGCGATACGTTTGCTATGGCAGGCGTTGGTGTAAAAGGCGCGTTTTTGAAATTTGAGGCAGCACAGACCTGAAAAGCGGCAATGCCAGTCAGCCACTCCAGACCGTCGATGTACATGGATGTACATCGACGAGCCCCAGGGATGGCTCGCAGCGTGTCTGGAGTGGCTGACTGGCATTGCCGCAAACTCGATGCCAAGTACCAACACCAACTAAGGATTCTGCCCTAGCGGCCGATATAGACTGAATCACTGTTGTAGCCAGGATGTCCCATGCCCGATACAGATGACAACCAGACCGAGGTCGTCGAACAGAAACCGGCACCGCCGCGGGATATCTTTGCCCGTGCGCGGCCGTCGGACATGTATTGGCTGCAACTCAAGCCGGTCTTTCGCAATCGGGTCATGGTGCATAACGAGGCGCTGCTGCAGATTGCGGTCACCCAGGACCGTATCGGCTCGCTGGAATTGCTGCGCCTGCAAGTGCGCAAGGAAGGCGAACCGCTGCCCAAGGACGGCAACACTCTGGAAGTGCTGATTGACCACAAGCATCAGCGGGTACGTTTCGGCCCCCTGGGTGCCATCAACCTGAACCCGGCCGGGCGTGGCCTGGGCGGCTTCATGCTGGGGCAATTGATTGACTGGTGCCAACGACTGTGTCCGGAATACGCCGTCACCCCCATCACCCTCAGCAATGATCAGGCCAGTACCGAAGAAGACCGCAAGATACGTGAGAACCTGCTGCAACGCGTAGGTTTTACCCTGAACTATACCGACGAGAAGAAAAGTCAGGGTCGCGCCCAGGCCAACCGGGTCAAGGACCTGCTCGGCAGCTGGAACAGTGACAAGGTGCAGCCACTGTCGGTGAGTGACTTGTTACGCCAGTTGCGCGACAAGGAAGCCGAGCACCTCAAGCAGACCAGCCAACTCAATGTACTGAAGGCAAAACTGGATATCAGCAAGCGCAACGACCTGAGTCATCGCTTTGCCATTGGCTGCCTGATTATCTTTGCCATCTTCCAGGCCTTGCTGCTGCTCTGGGTCGTGTTACGTTGATCACAACCCACAACTGATTCAGGCAACAGCAGCAAAGAGTGGCTGGTATCGCCGGCACTGTTCGGCAGTCAATACAAACACCCCATGCCCGCCTCGACGGAAGCGCACCCACTCGAAATCCACCTCCGGCCAGGCCGCGGCAACGTGGACCATGCTGTTACCGACCTCGACCACCAGAACGCCATCCTCACTCAAATGCTCGGCCGCCTCAGCCAGAATCCGCCGCACCAGGTCAAGACCATCAACGCCAGCTGCCAACCCCATCTCGGGTTCGTGATGATATTCATCCGGCAGGTCGCTCATATCCTCGGCATCCACGTAGGGTGGATTGGTCACGATCAGATCAAAGCGCTCGCCGGGCATGCCGTCATACCCATCAGACCAGCGCGCTTCAACCCTGTCCTGCAGCTGATGCGCTTCAATATTGCTTTCTGCTACGGCCAGCGCATCGAAGGACAGGTCAGCGAGCACCACCTCAGCCTCGGGAAAGGCATAGGCACAGGCAATACCGATACAGCCGCTGCCAGTGCACAGATCAAGGATGCGCGCCGGATCACGCTCCAGCCAGGGGGTAAAACGCTGTTCAATCAGCTCGGCAATGGGCGAACGCGGGACCAGTACACGATCGTCAACCAGAAAATCCAGACCGGCAAACCGTGCATGGCCAATCAGGTAGGCGGCCGGAATGCGCTGCTCGATCCGCTCGCCAAGCAGATCCAGCACCGCATCGCGCTCTGCGGTGGTTATCCTACAATCGAGATAACTCTCGGGGGTTTCCCAAGGCAGATAGAGCGCATGTAATACTAACAAGCGGGATTCGTCCCAGGCATTGTCGGTACCATGACCAAAGAATACACCAGCCTGGTGGAAACGACTCACGCCCCAGCGAATCAGGTCTCGAATGCGGGTCAGGCTGTCGGTATCAATCTCGCTCATGGCAATCCTTGGTAGCGGCTCGGGCTTGGCCCATTCTACACGGGCAATGGTAAACTGCGCTAAATTCCCCACAGACATAGCCCGCTCCATGTCCGATGATGACAGCGACGATCTGAACCTGTTCCGCCAGGCTACCGCGGGTGTAAAGCGCATCAAGACAGATGACCGCGCCGATACCGGCAAGCCACGCCCGAGCCGGCAACAGGTCAATTACAAGCGCCAGCAAGCCACCCAGGCCATTGATCAGGTGCGTGTTGATGGCCTCTCAGACCAGTTTGTAGTGGATGTGGAGCCGGAAGAGTTTCTCGCCTGGGCCAATAACGGTGTGCAGGATGGGCAACTGCGCAAACTGAAAAGCGGCCAGATCCCCTTTGACGGCAGCATTGACCTGCACGGCATGACCGTCGAGAAAGCGCGTACCCTGCTATGGGATTTTCTCGCCGAGGCGACGCAACTGGAAGTGCGCTGCGTGCGGGTTACCCACGGTAAAGCTGTTCGCAAGGATGGACGCAAGCCAATCCTGAAAAGCCACGTCAATACCTGGTTACGCCAGCATGACAAGGTACTGGCTTTTAGCTCCTGCCTGCCGCGCCATGGCGGCACCGGCTCGGTCTATGTGCTGCTGAAACGGCATATGCTCGAAGGCCGTGACTGACGACACGGCCCGCACAATCAGATCAGATACAGGTTGCGCCACCATCAACGGGCAGAGCAATCCCGGTCGTGAACGCGGCGCCATCCGAGCACAGATAGAGCACGGCCGCTGCGATTTCTTCGGCCTTGCCAATACGGCCAACCGGGTGCATGCCGGCGGCAAAATCGGCCTTGCGTGGGTCAATGGCCGCCGCACGGCGGAACATTTCAGTATCGATCACTGCCGGGCAAACCGCGTTGATACGGATATTTTTCTTGCCGTATTCCACCGCCGCCGACCGGGTCAGGCCCAGCACCGCATGCTTGCTCGCGGCATAGATGCTCATTTTCGGCGCAGCACCCAGCGCTGCGACCGAAGCGGTGTTGACGATAGCGCCGCCGCCCTGCGCCAGCATCAGCGGAATTTCATGGCGCATGCATTGCCAGACACCCTTGACGTTGACATCCATGATGCTGTCAAACACCTCTTCCTTACCGTCGGCCAACTTGTGCTGCTCGATCTCGATACCGGCATTGTTGAAAGCACAGTCAAGCCGTCCATAGGTTTCCTTGATCCGCACCAGCATGGCTTCTACCTCGCTACCCTTGGCGACATCACAGGCAATAAAAGTGGCCTGACCACCTTGAGCAATGACCGCATCGGCAACAGCCTGGCCGTCCTTGGCATTGACGTCAGACACCACCACAGAGGCGCCTTCACGGGCAAAAGCTTCAACCGTCGCCTTGCCAATCCCGGCCGCACCACCGGTTACCAACACTACCTTGCCTGCAAACTGACCACTCATATCGCATCTCCTGACTGAACACATACCGGACACCCCGGCGCCTTGACCAAGGATCATAAAAGAGAAAGGGTCAGAACAAGACTGAATCAGCTAAATTGTTCACACATCATGTTTCTGATCAATAACCGACAAAACTAAAAGGCATAAAAATATAACTAAATAAAAGAAGATGCACTAAGCCTGCTTTGCTAGACTTTCCGCCTCAACGCAGCACGCCTGATTCCTGCCAATCAGGCCTGATGGAGGTTCGCATGACCACGCAATTCGATCCCCAGGCCCTTGCCGAAAAGTATGCCAAGGCCACGCCACAGGACATCCTCAGCCTGGCGTTCGAGCACTTTGACAACCTCTGGCTGTCCTTCAGCGGTGCCGACGATATTGTTGTGCTGGATATGGCCTGGAAGCTGAACAAGAACATCAAGGTCTTCACCCTCGACACCGGCCGCCTGCACCCTGAGACCTACCAGTTTCTGCAGCAGGTGCGCGATCATTACGGCATCCAGCTGGAGGTGCTGTCACCGGATCATCTGGCACTGCAGCAATATGTGAGCGAGAAAGGCCTGTTCGACTTTTATCAGAGCGGGCATGGCGAGTGTTGCGGTATCCGCAAGATCGAACCTCTGCGGCGCAAACTGGCCGGTGTGGATGCCTGGATTACCGGCCAGCGACGCGACCAGAGCCCGGGCACCCGCAGCCATGTCCCCGTGATCGAGCAGGATCTGGCCTTTGGCAGCACGAGCAACCCGCTGATCAAATTCAACCCTCTGGCCAATTACAGCAGTGAGGAGGTGTGGATCTATATCCGGATGCTTGAGGTGCCCTACAACAAATTGCATGAACGTGGCTTTGCCAGTATCGGCTGCGAGCCCTGTACCCGCCCTACCCTGCCCAACCAGCACGAGCGCGAAGGCCGCTGGTGGTGGGAAGAAGCCACCCAGAAAGAGTGTGGTTTGCATGCCGGTAATCTGATTGCCAGGGACTGAGCACCCGGCCAGGCCGCTTTGGGCCTGGCCAGACAATCGCGCTAGACTGCGAGGCAATTCAGACACAAAGGGAAGTTGCATGCGGTTGAACTGGCGCAAGAGTGTCATCGGGCTGGTAGTCCTGGCAGTGGTTGTTCTGCTGATCAATGTGGTGTTCTTCAACGCCATGCCCAAACCCAAGCGGTTGGCCCTGCCGGTAGAGGTCGACTACACCCTTACTGACGCCCAGTTCGCCCGCTCAGCCAGTGCCCTGCTGGGCAAGCCCTTGTTGACCGGCAACCGGGTCGAAATTCTGCGTGATGGCGTTGATATCTACGCCGCCAAGCTGGACGCCATCAAGCGGGCTGAGCGCTCGATCACTTTTGAAACCTATGAGTTCTGGGGAGAGGAAGCCGCCGGCAGTGCGCGGTGTTGAGATTCGTATCCTGGTACCCGGTGACAGCATTGATCAAGGCTATTTGCGCCACGCCTCGGTTAACTTATGGCAGCCCATGCTGGAAGCCGGTGTGCAGTTATTCGAATATCAGCCGTCGATGTACCACTCCAAGCTGATGAGTATCGACGATGCCTGGGCCAGCATTGGCTCAGCCAACCTGGATAATCGGTCGTTCCGGATCAACAATGAAGCCAACCTGAGCTTCTACGATACCGAAACAGCTATACGTATCCGCCAGCTGATAGAAGAAGATCTGGCCGATGCGCAGCACTACAGCCTGGAAGATTGGCAACAGCGAGCCTGGCATAAACGCTTTTTTGGCTTTATCGGCTCGCTGATCGGGATCTACCTGTAGGTTAAACGCACTGAACTGCAGTAATCCTGGTCAGGCGCCAGACCAGGACCATGCAGTTACCGGGTGGGAGCCTGAATCAGCTGGCTGACGAGGATTGCAGCTGGATATAGTTCTGCAGTCCCATCTGCTTGATCATTTCCAGCTGGGTTTCCAGCCAGTCGATGTGCTCTTCTTCACTGTCGAGGATACTGCGGAAGAGTTCGCGGCTGGTAAAGTCCTTGACCTCTTCACAGTGCAGGATGGCATCCTTGAGATCCTTGTGCGCCAGGTACTCCAGCTTGAGATCACACTCGATCATTTCCTGCACATTTTCGCCAATCAGCAGCTTGTTGAGGTCTTGCAGATTGGGCAACCCTTCAAGAAACAAAATACGCTCGATCAGCTGATCAGCGTGCTTCATCTCGTCGATGGATTCTTCGTATTCCTTGTCCGCCAGCGCCTTGATGCCCCAGTCCTTGTACATGCGTGAATGCAGGAAGTACTGGTTGATTGCAGTCAGCTCGTTAGCGAGCACCTTGTTGAGATATTGAATGACTTTCTTGTCACCTTTCATGCGCGCTACCTCCGGTTGAGCGTATTCACAGCACAGGATAACGCTTTTACGCAGGAATAGTCATGTCAGGGGTAATCAAGGACTCAGGCTGGTTGAGCCAGCGCACTGGCCAGGGCCATGAAGTCGTTATTGCGGGTTTCACGCAAAATGGCCCGCGCAGTGCTGGCACAGCGGCCACATTGTTGCCCCACACCGAGCTCCTCACCCAGTTGACGCACTGAACGGCAACCGTCTTCCGCAGCACGGCGGATATCGCGGTCGGTCACTCCGTGACACAGGCATACGTACATAGGCACCTCGGCATGGCAAAGAACTTAATGATAAGTATTATCATTATCTCTCGGTTTTGCAAGTCTTTTTGCTGTCCGTTCATCGACCATGAATTACAACCCAGATGCACATTACCCGGGGCTAACCCGGGTAATGTGCGACGTCTGCAGTGAGTGGAGCCGAGGCTCCATGGCACCTATTTGCGCAGCAAGGCCAAAAAACCTCCGGCCACGACTGCGGCAGCGCCACCGATGATGAACCACATGGTTTCATCGGTAAAACGACCAGTCACTGCTTCAGTTACCTGATCGCCAAACGATTGCGAAGACTGCCAGCCGAAATAGAGCAGAATCACCCCAACGACCAGTAGAACCACGCCAACCAACTGATTGGTACCCATCTTCACTCTCCTTGTTAACCGTGTTTCAGTCAGACCGGCGGGCGGCGCCCGACCAGCAGCGAGACAACAAAGAGCACCAGAAATACCAGGAACAGAATTTTCGCAATCCCGGTTGCGGTACCGGCAATACCACCAAAGCCCAGAACACCGGCAATAATGGCGATGATCAAGAATGTAAGTGCCCAGCTAAGCATGGTTATTCTCCTTATCTGGCTGCGAAACACTCTGCAGCACTGTGTTCTGACACCGAACCTTTAATTGGACGACAAGGTCCGACATCGTGCAAAAGTAATATCGCAAAGCCCATGCCAACCCAGATAAAATAAAAACCAAATAATATCAACAAGTTAAATTAATTCATGATGTTCATGGAAGTGCATCATGCAAGATTGCCTGCATTCAGCCGTGCAACTTGCACGATATACTGAGGTCAAGATACTACTTCCATTTTTTCTTGCGGAGCCAACAACATGGATGACACCACCAGCCGGGAAGGACGAATTCTGCTGGTCGATGATGAAGCAGCAATATTACGTACCTTTCGCTATTGCCTCGAAGATGATGGCTACCAGGTAGCTACCGCCAGCACAGCCGCACAGGCACTGGCACTGACACAGCAACAAGTCTTCGATCTGTGCTTTCTTGATCTGCGCCTGGGCGATGACAATGGGCTGGACGTACTGGCGCAGTTTCGTGTGCAGGCGCCCTGGATGCGCGTGGTCATCGTCACCGCTCACTCTGCGGTAGACACCGCCGTAGATGCCATGCAGGCAGGCGCCGCCGACTACCTGGTCAAACCCTGTGGACCTGATCAACTGCGTATGGCCGCCGCCAAGCAGCTGGAAGTGACGCGTCTGTCCGCACGCCTGGAAGCGCTGGAAGAAGAGGTGCAAAAACCCGACAAGGATCTGCACTCACATAGTCCGGCGATGAGGGCCGTGCTGGACACGGCGCGCCAGGTTGCAGAGACCGATGCCAACATTCTGATTCTCGGTGAGTCGGGTACCGGCAAGGGTGAGCTGGCCCGCGCCATCCACCGCTGGAGCAAACGGGCCAAGCATCAGGTCGTGACCATCAACTGCCCCTCACTGACGGCCGAGCTGATGGAAAGCGAGCTCTTCGGCCACAGCAAAGGCGCATTTACCGGTGCCAGTGAAAACACCCTCGGGCGGGTTAATCAGGCTGACGCTGGCACGCTGTTTCTGGATGAGATTGGTGACTTCCCGCTGACGCTGCAACCCAAACTGCTGCGTTTTATCCAGGACAAGGAGTACGAACGGGTTGGCGACCCGGTAACCCGCAAGGCTGATGTGCGTATTCTCGCCGCGACCAACCTGGACCTGGACACCATGGTCGCCGAAGGCAGGTTCCGCGAAGATCTGCTCTATCGCCTGAATGTGATCACCCTTACCCTGCCCCCGCTGCGCGAACGCAGAGACGACATCATTACCCTGGCAGAACGCTTTCTGGCCCGTTTCGTCAAAGAGTATGCACGCCCCGCCACATGCTTTACTGATTACGCTATTGCAGCTCTGCAGGCATATCAGTGGCCAGGGAATATCCGTGAACTGAGAAACGTGATTGAACGTGCCAGCATTATCTGCTCCGCCGACAGCATTGATGCCAAGCAGCTTGGCCTGGGTGACGCCGATACCGATGCGGCCCCACGCGTGGGTGCAGAACTCAGCCTGGAAGAGCTGGAAAAATCGCATATTGCCGCCGTGCTGGCCAACAGCAGCACGCTGGAACAAGCCGCAAAAACCCTGGGCATTGATGCTTCAACCCTCTATCGCAAGCGCAAGCAGTATCACCTATGAGGTTGCGCAATCAGCTCTTTTTCAGCCTGAGCGCCCTGCTGACGGTCGCTCTGGTCGGTTTGCTGCTGGCCATTTTCAGCGTACTGCACCTGACCAAACAGCAAAGCGATGCCATGTATCGCAACCTGACCATTGTCGAATCGACCTTGAGCATGGGCCATGAACTGAGCAAGCAGACTACCCTGCTGCTCACCGAATCACTTGATGAAGAAGCCCTGAAAACCTCTGATCAACGCTTTCACAGCCTGCTGGCCAAAGCAGCCGAAAGCGCCATGAATGAAAATGACCGTCAGGCCGTGACCGAAGTTAGACGCGCCTATGACCGTTACCGGCCGCACCTGTATACACCTGAGCTGGTTCGCAACCAGCTCTTCACCCATGATCAGTTCACCCGCTCGCTGGCCGCCGTGCGCGACCGCTTGAACAACGTACAGATGCGCTACGTCAATGCCGTTGAAAACACTGAACAGCAGACCCGGGAAAGTGCCTGGATGATCACCTGGCTGCTCGGTGCCATAGGTCTGGCAATTGTACTGATCGGTCTGGTCACTGCGCACAGTATTGCCCGACGCTTTGCCGATCCAATCGAAACCCTGGCTAACGCGGCGGACAATATCGGCCTGGGCAATTTCAATGTCACCCTGCCGTTATCGAGCATTCACGAACTCAACGCCCTGATCCGTCGCTTTGGCCAGATGGCAGAAGCCTTACGGGAATTCAAGAACAGCGATATCGAGGCACTGCAGGCCGAACAACAGCGCCTGCAAGCAGTGCTCGACAGCATTGATGATGGCCTGCTGATTTTCGATCCGCGCGGACGACTGGAACATTACAATCCGGTCGCCCAACGCCAGCTGGACTGTAAGCCCAGCCACCTGGGTGAGTTGCCCAGCCGCCTCTTGCACCAGGAAGCACTGGACGAGCAGCTGCAGTTGGTCTTGCAGGGTGCGTCGATGAACATCGAGGCAGATGACCTGAACATAACCATTGATGATGAAACCCGGACCCTGGCCTTCAGCATGACCCCGATCAGCCAGGGCGATGATCCGGTGCGCGGCGTTGTCATGGTGCTGCGTGATGTCACCGAACAACGGACCTTTGAACGGGTTCGCAGTGAGTTTGTACTGCGCGCCTCACATGAGCTGCGCACACCGGTAACCGGCATGCACATGGCCTTCGCGCTTCTCCAGGAGCGCATGGACTTTCCGCAACACGCTCGCGAAGCCGACCTGATGCGCACCGTCGATGAAGAAATGCAGCGACTCCTGCTGCTGATCAACGACCTGCTGAATTTCTCGCGCTATCAGAACGGGCTGCAGCAACTGGAGTTGGCCCCGGCCGAGATTGATGAGTTACTGCAGCAGGCCGCCCACCGCTTCGCCAACACCGCAGCAGAGAAGGATATCCAGCTTGAGTGCGAGCTGGAACCTGGCCTGCCACGTGTAGCACTGGACCGCCTGCAAATCGACCGCGTGCTGGACAATCTACTCGGCAATGCACTGCGCCATACCCAAAACGGCGGAGGTATCCGTCTACAGGCTGTCCGGCAGAACGAGCAGGTTATGCTCGCCGTGGTCGACAATGGCGACGGTATTGCCTACGGTCAACAGGCCAGGGTATTTGAACCCTTCGTCCAGGTTGGCAGGCGCAAGGGTGGCGCGGGCCTGGGCTTAGCCTTGTGCAAGGAGATAGTGCAGCTCCACGGCGGGAAGATCGGTGTCCAGTCGCAGCCCGGCCAGGGTACGCGCTTCTATTTCAGCCTGCCCCTGTGACGCAGCATATCTATCAGCAATAGCCATAACGCACAAAGGCTCCGTCCATGGAGCCTTTGTGGTTACTACTCGGCAATACTTCAGTGATCGATCGCAGCACCAGCCCCACGGGGAACCCGGATATCCTCGATCAGATGCTGGATATGCTCCGGCGGCTCCTTGGTGAACTTGGCTACGGTCACCGCAGCAATAAAGTTGAAGATCATACCCAGGGTACCAATACCTTCCGGCGAGATGCCGAACCACCAGTGATTGGCATTATCCAGCTCCGGGCTGATGAACTTGAAGAACACGATGTAGCTGAAGGTGAACACCAGGCCCACAATCATGCCGACTATCGCCCCTTCCCGGTTCATTTTCTTGGAGAAAATCCCCAACACAATGGCCGGGAAGAAAGAGGCTGCCGCCAGACCGAAGGCAAAGGCCACCACCTGCGCGACAAAGGCCGGCGGATAGATGCCGAACAGGCCGGCAATCACCACGGCCACCGCAGCGGCAAGGCGCGCAGCCAACAGCTCCTGCTTCTCGCTGATATTGGGTGCCATATTGCTCTTCAACAGGTCATGCGACACTGAGGTCGAGATCACCAGCAGCAGACCCGCCGCGGTTGACAATGCAGCCGCCAGACCACCGGCAGCAATCAAGGCCACTACCCAGCCTGGCAGGTTGGCGATTTCCGGGTTGGCCAGCACGATGATGTCACGGTCAACATAGATCTCGTTGGCGTTGTCAGTGGCAGTGTTGGTCACCAGTCGCTCACCGTGCTCACCGCGTTCACCGGAGAAACGTGGCGCGCCTTCAAAGGGGTTGCCTGGCGCCATCTGGATGATGCCGTCACCGTTCTTGTCATGCCAGGCAACCAGGCCGGCATTCTCCCAGGCAGTTACCCATTCAGGCACTTCTGTATAGGGGGTTTCCGGAATGGTATTGAGTAGGTTGGTCTTGGCAAAGGCAGCCAGTGCCGGTGCTGTGGTGTAGAGAATGGCAATAAACAGTAGCGCGTAGCCGGCTGATTTACGTGCATCGCGCACCGTCGGCGTGGTGAAGAAGCGCACAATCACGTGTGGCAGACCGGCGGTACCGACCATCAACGCCATGGTGATGAAGAACACGTCGATCGTCGCCTTGCTGCCATCGGTATAGGCATCAAAACCCAGCTCAGCCCCCAGCCCGTTGAGTCGGTCCAGCAGGTAGGTATCAGAACCCGATACCGTGCTGCCAAAGCCCAGTTGCGGAATCGGCATACCGGTAATCATCAGCGAGATATAGATGGCCGGTACCATGTAGGCAAACATCATCACGCAGTACTGTGCCACCTGGGTGTAGGTGATGCCCTTCATGCCACCGAGCACGGCGTAGAAGAACACAATGGCCATACCAATGATCACACCCACGGTGATATCCACTTCCAGGTAACGTGAGAACACGATACCCACGCCACGCATTTGCCCGGCGACATAGGTGAAGGAAATGAAGATCACGCAGATCACCGCAACCACGCGTGCCGTCTGCGAGTAATAGCGCTCACCGACGAACTCCGGCACAGTGAACTTGCCGAATTTGCGCAAGTAGGGTGCCAGACACATGGCCAGCAGCACGTAACCACCGGTCCAGCCCATCAGGTAGACACTGCCGTCGCGACCGAGAAAGGCAATCATCCCGGCCATGGAGATAAAGGACGCTGCCGACATCCAGTCAGCGCCGGTGGCCATACCGTTGGCAATCGGGTGTACGCCCTTGCTGGCGACATAGTATTCGCTGGTACTGCCGGCACGTGACCAGATAGCGATACCGATATACAGGGCAAAGGTTGCCCCGACAAACAGATAGATAAGAGTTTGGGTTTCCATGGGAGGCTCCTCGCTTACTCTTCGTGGAAGTCGTATTTACGATCGAGCCGGTTCATCTTCCATACGTAGAAGAAGATCAGGACCACGAAGGTGTAGATGGAGCCCTGCTGGGCAAACCAGAAGCCAAGCGGGAAGCCAAAGAACTGGAACTTGTCGAGCACGTCGACAAACAGAATGCCGGCACCAAAGGACACCGCGAACCAGATGACCAGCAAGGTCAGCATCAGGCGCACGTTTTCCTTCCAGTAGCCGCGGGCAGCGTCTTCTTTCGAAAGGGACATAACCATCTCCGATTGTTGTTGTTTTTGACGCTTTGACGTTAGCACCGGCAAGGTCAATCAGAGATTAAGACTTAGGTCGTAGCAGGGGTTGCAGACGGGCAGGAAATAGTATCGGGGAAGCCGAAGTAGAAACCTCAACCAATTGAATTTAATGAATTAAATTCCTGGAAAGGCGAAACAGGATCAGGTCTTGAGGTGAACACCCTACTTTGGTCTAGGGGGTGATGTTGAGGCCAATGTTGTTGTCACCCACGAGTAGGCCTGAACTCCGCGTGGATTGCCACGTCGCTACGCTCCTCGCAATGACAGTACAGAACACTGTGCTCTGCACCCCACTTCAGCGTCATCGCGAGGCCGGAGGCCGTGGCGATCCATGGGCATGGGAGCTGCCCGAATGGATGGCCACCCACGTAACCACTCGCCGTGGCAGCGTAGGCGAGGATTTACTGCTTGCGCACAATCACGCTGCCAATCGAATAGCCGGCACCGAAGGAACAGATGACGCCATGGCTGCCACTGGGGAGGTCATCCTGGTTCTTGTGGAAGGCGATAATCGAACCCGCCGAGCTGGTATTGGCGTACTCGTCCAGCACCACCGGTGCTTCCTGCTCTTCCGGGTCGCGGCCCAGCAGTTTGCGCGCAATCAACATGTTCATGTTGAGGTTGGCCTGGTGCAGCCAGAAACGGCTGATATCAGTCACCGGCAGGCTGTGCTCCTGCAGATGGGTACCGATCAGCTCCGCCACCATGGGGCAGACATCCTTGAACACCTTGCGGCCCTGCTGGATAAACAACTTGTCCGGTTGGCCCACACCATCGGGCGCACAACGGTTGAGATAGCCGAAGTTGTTACGGATGTTGTTGGAGAACTTGGTCAACAGCTTGGTGCCAAGAATATCGAACTGATGTTTGGACACGGCCAGATCGGCGCGCTCAAGGATGACGGCAGTGCAGGCATCACCAAAAATAAAGTGGCTGTCACGGTCACGGAAGTTCATGTGCCCGGTACAGATTTCCGGGTTGACCATCAGCACGGCACGGGCCTGGCCCAACTGGATATTGTTGGCGGCATTCTGGATACCGAAGGTCGCCGAGGAACAGGCAACATTCATGTCGTAACCGAAGCCTGCAATGCCCAGCGCTTCCTGTACTTCGATGGCAATCGCCGGATAGGCGCGCTGCAGGTTGGAGCAGGCAACAATGACACCGTCGATATCCGCAGCGGTGCGGCCAGCGCGCTCCAACGCCTGAGTCGCCGCCTTGACCGACATTTCACACAGGACAGACCACTCGTCATTGCTGCGCTCGGGGATATCCGGAACCATGCGTCGGGTATCCAGAATACCTTCCTTGTTGACCACAAAGCGGCTCTTGATACCCGAGGCCTTTTCAATGAAATCAGTGCTCGAGCCGGCCAGTGCAGCCACCTCACCACGCTCGATCGCAGCCGCATTGTCATGATTGAACTGTTCGACAAAGGCATTGAAACTGGCAACCAGTTCTTCATTGCTGATGCTGTTCGGGGGTGTATACAAACCCGTTCCGCTAATCACGACGTTGTGCACGGTCGGTCCTCTTCTCTGTTATCAGGGCGGTGCACAGCATGCGGGCCATGCACCTTGTTGTATTGTTGCTGCAGCCATTCCTGCACCAGGGGAAAATGATCCATGGCTGCCTGCGGGTGCGTCAGCAGGTCATTGTGGCCATAATTCCGCGAGCATCCGCTGCCCTGTTCCAGTAGTACTACCTGCGCATCATGCCTGCCCAGTTCTCGGGCAAAAGCTTTGACATCTGCCATCGCGCCCAGGACCCGATCGGCCTTGCCGGCCAGATACAAGCCCGGAGGCCATTTCAGCTGTTCCAGGGCGTTAGCATAGTCGAAACTGTCGGTCAGATCACGCCATGGCCTGTCGCTGTGCATCCAGTCCAGCACATCGTGCTGCAAGCGGCAGGATTCATTGTTGGTGCCAGCGCCCAGGGCTATTGCTGGCATATAACCTTTGACGCGGGAAACACGGGTCAGGACACCGCGCCATAGCCAGCCAATAACCAGGCGCTGGCGCCAGTTCGGGGCTACCACGGCACGCCGCACCGCGACGTGCACCAGCCCGGCGCAACCAGCCAGCCGGTGCGGATGGCGCATCAACGCACAGGCCAACCAGACACCACCGGCACCATGGCCGATACCCGCCCAGGGCTGCCCTTCATGTACGGTATCAAGCAGCGCCAGTAAGGCGGGTATGTCCGTATCAAGCAGCATGTGCTGGGTAATCTCGAGACCCGCTGCCATGGTCGGCGTGCTGTGGCCGTGACCACGCATATCGGGCACATACACGGTAAAACCAGCCACTGCCAGGGTGTGTGCCAGGCCCAGACCATGTGGCGGATAGAATACCCGACCATCCTCAGCCAGACCATGCAGCAAGAGCACGGGAGGGCCACTGGGCTCGGTTGTCGCAGTGAATCGCTGGACGTGCAGCGTCTCGCCATCGGCAGTGGTCACCTGCAGAGCGCTGCTGACAATCTCGGGCTGGTCGAAGGTCTGCTCCATCATGCAGACAGTGTAACCTGTTTCACTGGCCAATCTCCTGCCAGAGTTTATTCAGCCGCTTGGCGGATACCGGCATGCGAGTACCCAGCTGTTGGGCGAACAGGGATACCCGATACTCCTCCAGCATCCAGCGCCATTGCACCAGCCGCGGATCATAACGCCCTTCCTGTCGATAGCGTGCCGCACGGTCCTGATACTGCTGCCAATAGCCCTGCAACTCATCGGTCCATACGCGGTCACGCTGGGTTTGCCCGGCGAGCTTGTCCAGGCGCTGCTGCAGGGCGGCAAAATAACGCGGATATTCACTCAACCACTCGGCGGGTACATCCCGGACAAAACCCGGGTAGACCAGACTGGCGAGCTGCTGTTTGACGTCGTTCAGGGCCAACGCCCAGGACAGGTCAATCTTGCCTTTCAGCCGCTTCTGTACCTGATGCCAATCCTTGAGCAGGTTCAACAGCTGACTGGACAGCCGCTCGGCCGTTGCCATCCAGTCACCGCGCCCGGCCTCGATACAGGCAGCCAGGGCATCAGGGTCGCGTGGCAAGGGCTGATCTGGCGGTAAACAGCAGCGGTCAATGGCCGCCAGCAGCAGATCATCCAGCAAGGCCTGCTGGGTACCGAATTCGCGGTAATAGATCGCGGCATCCTTGGCCTGCGTCAGTTTTTGTCGCAGATAGCGAGCCTGCTCACTCAGGCCTTGCAGAATCAATCGCTGTACACCCAGCCGATGAGCCTGCTCGGCCGTTGCCGGCAGATCAAACAGTTGCTCAACCACCGTATCGCCCTGCTCTACCCAGGCCGGCCAGAAGGTGACCGCTATACCCGCCTGCTGCTGGGTAACCTGTGCCGGCAAAGCGTAGGTGCCTGGCTGCGCGGCTGCCTTGCTCGAGGCCTGGACTTGCGGCTTGGGCGACTCAATCACCTGCCCTTCCAACTGCTGGCATAGCGCGGTGTAATCTCGCCCACTGGCAATCACTTGCCCATTACCGTCGAGCACTTCCAGGCGCATCAACAGGTGCGGCTCCAGGGTCAGTTCCTGCCAGGCATCCTCATCAATCCTGGCCCCGGTCATGCGGGTGAGTTCACGCCCCAGGGTAGGCCCCAGCGGGCCCTCACCGAAGGGCATGCGCTCCAGTGCCGCGGCAACAAAATCCGGCACCGGGACAAAATTCTTGCGCAGCGCCTTGGGCAAAGCGCGCACCATGGCCACACACTTGTCGAACAACAAACCCGGTACCAGCCAGTCCAGCCGCTGTTCCGGCAACTGGCGCAAAAGCGCAGCCGGTACCCGCAGCGTTACACCATCCGCCGGATGATTGGGTTCAAAATGGTACTCCAGGGGCAAGGCCACCTGCTGCCAACGCCAGGCATCCGGGTACTGCTCACCACTGACCTCGTTGGCCTCGCGCTGCAGCAGGTCGTCCCGCGTCATATGCAGCAGGCCAGGCTCCTGCTGGCTGGTTTTCTTTACCCAGCGCTCAAAGCTGGCCAGCTGGTACACATGCTCCGGCACGCGCGCATCAAAATAGCGGAACAGGGTTTCATCATCGACCAGGATGTCACGCTTGCGCGCCTTGGCCTCCAGCTCATTGAGCTCAGCCAATAACGCTTGATTGGCCCGATTGAAGGTCAGCCTGCCATGCCACTCGCCCTCAACCAGCGCACGGCGAATAAAGATCTCGCGTGCTGCGTGCGCGTCGATGGGACCGAAATGCACCTTGCGTCGGGGCACTATGATCAAGCCAAACAGGCTGACCTGCTCAAAGGCCACCACCTGGCCGCGCTTCTTTTCCCAGTGCGGCTCACTGTGGCTGGTCTTGCTCAGATGCCCGGCCAGCGGCTCCACCCACTGCGGGTCAATCTTCGCCGCCAGGCGGCCATACAGTCGCCGGGTTTCGGTCAGTTCCGCGACCATCACCCAGGCCGGTTTTTTCTTTGCCAGTGCCGAGGACGGGTGCAACAGGAAGCGTCGCTGGCGGGCACCCATATAGTCGCCGTCGTCGGTCTTGTTACCGAGGTGACTAAGCAGCCCGGCCAGCAAGGCCTTGTGCACCGCGTCATCACCGGCCGCTTCACGGTTGCGCTCCAGGCCCAGATCGCGGCAGGTGAGCAATAACTGGCGATGGGTTTCACGCCACTCGCGCATACGCAGGTAATTGATGAAATTGCGCCGGCACCAGCTACGCAGTTGATTCTGACTCAGCGCCTGGCGCTGTTCTTCAAAGCCGCGCCACAGATTGAGAAAAGCAACGAAGTCGGAGGCTTCATCCTTCCACTGCGCATGCGCCTGGTCAGCTGCCTGCTGACGCTCAACCGGGCGTTCGCGCGGGTCCTGCACCGACAGTGCACTGGCAATCACCAGCACCTCTTCCAGGCTGTTGTGCTCGGCGGCAGCAATCAGCATACGGCCGATGCGCGGATCAGTGGGCAGGCGGGCCAGTTGCCGACCAATCGCGGTAATCTGCCCTTCCTTACTGACTGCGCCGAGTTCCTGCAAGAGGTTGAAACCGTCGCTGATGGCGCGACCATCCGGTGGCTCGATAAAAGGAAAGTCTTCAATGCGCCCGAGGCGCAGATGCAGCATCTGCAAAATCACCGCAGCCAGGTTGGTGCGCAGTATCTCGGGATCAGTGAATGCCGGCCGCCGCTCGAAATCGTCCTCACTGTACAGCCGCACACAGAGGCCATCGGCAACACGGCCACAGCGGCCCTTGCGCTGATTGGCACTGGCCTGGGACACCGCTTCCACCGGCAGACGCTGCACCTTGGAGCGCGGACTGTAACGACTGATACGCGCCTCACCCGGGTCGATAACGTAAGCAATACCGGGGACCGTCAGCGAGGTTTCTGCCACGTTGGTGGCCAGCACGATACGCCGACCGGCGTGGCTGGAGAAAATCTTCTGTTGCTCTGCCGATGACAGCCGCGCATACAGCGGCAAGATTTCGGTATGCCGCAGATTGGCCTTGCGCAGGTACTCGGCGGTATCACGAATTTCACGCTCACCGGGCAGGAACACCAGCGCATCACCCGGCGGCTTGCCGTTGGCCCGCTCATAGGCCTCCAGCTCACGCACTGCTGCGACTATGCCCTGATCAATACTGAGGTCTTCCTCGACAGCATTGCCCTCCTCGTCCATCTCGGCCTGCAACGGCCGATACCAGACATCGACCGGATAAGTTCGGCCAGAGACTTCAATGATAGGGGCGTTATCAAAATGCGCGGAGAAACGCTCCAGATCGATAGTCGCCGAGGTAATGATGACTTTCAGATCCGGCCGTTTGGCCAGAATGGTTTTCAGGAAGCCAAGCAGAAAATCGATGTTCAGGCTGCGCTCATGGGCCTCATCGATAATCAGGGTGTCATAGCGATTGAGAAAGCGATCATGCTGGGTTTCCGCCAGCAAAATACCGTCGGTCATCAACTTGACCAGGGTGCGCTCGTTGCTCTGGTCATTGAAGCGCACCTGATACCCCACCAGCTCACCGAGGGGGGTGCCGATCTCGTCAGCCACCCGGCTGGCAACACTTCTGGCTGCCAGGCGGCGGGGCTGGGTGTGGCCAATCAGGCCATGTACACCGCGACCCAGTTCCAGACAGATTTTCGGTAACTGCGTGGTCTTGCCCGAGCCGGTTTCACCAGCAATCACCACCACCTGATGATCGCGGATGGCGGCCATGATCTGCTCACGCTTGGCGGCAATCGGCAGCTGATCATCGTAGCGTATCGGCGGCACACTGGCAGCGCGCTCGCTGGCCAGGGCGCAGGAGGCCTGAAAGCGGGCCAGCCACTTGTCCTTACGCGCAGGGTCAGGCTGCTTGCCCAGTGCCTGCAGCTGCCGGCGCAAGGGGTGACGGTCGGCACTCATGGCCAGGTCAAGGTTGTTGATCAGTTGCTGCTGGTCGCTCATGAATTCGCTATCTGTAGGGCCGCACCGGGACCAAATGAAAAAACCCCGCCCGGTTACCCGGGCGGGGTCTATTGTCGCAGATTAGTCAGTCCCAGTGTTAAGCAGTGGCTGAGCAAATGCACGCCAATGATTGGCGTCGTTGCCAGCCACCTGTGCCAGACCGTCGATAGCCAGGGATGGCTATCGCCGAGCGCACATGGATGTGCTTGTAGCGTGTCTGGCACAGGTGACTGGCAATGACGCCGGGCACGTGACCTGATTAATCTCTTGGCTTAGCCAGCCTTCTTCCACTCTTCATCACGCAGTTCGCGACGCAGGATCTTGCCGACATTGGTGGTCGGCAACTCGCTGCGGAACTCGACGAACTTGGGCACCTTGTAAGCAGTCAGGTGCTCGCGCATGTGCTCCTTGATCTTGGCTTCATCAAGATCCGAGTCGGCCGTCTTGACCAGGAACACCTTGATAGCTTCACCGGATTTTTCATCCGGCACACCCACGGCAGCGCACTGCACCACACCCGGAATCTTGGCCATAACGTCTTCCAGCTCATTGGGGAACACGTTGAAACCAGAGACCAGAATCATGTCTTTCTTGCGATCAACGATGCGCAGGTAGCCGTCGGGCTGAATGATGGCGATGTCGCCGGTTTTCAGCCAGCCTTCACTGTCGAGCATTTCGTCCGTGGCTTCCTTGCGCTGCCAGTAGCCCTTCATGATCTGCGGACCCTTGACGCACAACTCGCCGCGCTCACCCATGGGCACTTCATTGCCGTCATCATCAATGATCTTGCACAGGGTCGAGGGTACCGGGATACCAATGGTACCGAGCTGAATATTGTCGATCGGGTTGACGGTCGCCAGCGGGCTGGTTTCAGTCATGCCATAGCCTTCACAAATCTTGCAGCCAGTGACCTCTTCCCAACGCTCGGCAGTCGCCAGTTGCAGCGCCATACCGCCGGACAGGGTGACCTTGAACTGACTGAAGTCCAGCTGGCGGAAGGCTTCATCATTGCACAGGGCAACAAAGAGCGTATTCAGACCGACAAAGCCGGTGAACTGGAACTTGCCCAGCTCCTTGACAAAGGCTGGAATATCGCGCGGATTGGTGATCAGGATGTTGTGGTTACCGCTGATCATCATCGCCATGCAATGGAAGGTAAAGGCGTAGATATGGTAGAGCGGCAAGGGGCAGATCAATACCTCTTCGCCGTCCTTGATGGTGTTGCCCATCATTGCCTTGGCCTGCAGCATATTGGCTACCAGGTTGCGATGGGTCAGCATGGCACCTTTGGCTACTCCGGTAGTGCCGCCGGTGTATTGCAGCACGGCAATATCATCGGCATGCGGATGCGCTTCACGGAAGCTGCACTGCTTGCCGCGCTTGAGTGCATCATTGAAGCGGATGGCCTTCTTCAGATGGTATTCCGGCACCATCTTCTTCACATGCTTGACCACGGTATTGACCAGCAGACGCTTGAGTGGCGGCAGCATATCGCCGACCTCAGTGACGATAACCTGCTGCACCTTGGTCTTGGGCACAACCTTTTCTGCCAGGTGGGCCATGTTGGCCAGGCATACCAGCGCCTTGGCTCCCGAGTCATTGAACTGGTGCTCCATCTCGGTCGCGGTATACAGCGGGTTGGTATTCACCACCACGAAGCCGGCACGCATGGCACCGAAAACGGCAATCGGGTATTGCAGAACGTTGGGCATCTGGATGGCGATACGGTCGCCCGGTTCCAGACCTGCATGATTTTGCAGGTAGCCGGCAAAATGGCCGGACAGCTCATACATCTCGCCGTAGGTAAGGGTCTTGCCGAGGTTGGTAAATGCCGGCTTGTCGGCAAACTTTTCGCAGGATTCCTTCAGTACAGCGAGGATGTTGGGATATTGGTCAGGGTCAATTTCAGCTGGGATGCTGGCTGGGTACTTGTCAGTCCAGAAATTGTCATTCATTGCTGCCCGCTCCTGAGTACTGCCGCCCCGAGAGATGCGAGCCGGCACTCTTTCTTGAAGTTATGGTGAATCGAATCACAACGCAAAATGCGCACGATTTTTAATTTTTAGTCACAAAGCGAGCGAAGATTATCAGCTTTTCTGCAAGTCAGCCAGCATCGAGCAAGCCGCAGAAAAGTGGGAAACTGCGCTCACCGACCACCCGAATGGGTGGCCGACGAGAACAGTATGGAGGGTCAGGCTTTAGCTGTCACGCAACTCACGGCGCAGAATCTTGCCAACCGGTGTCATCGGCAGCTCATCACGCAACTCAAAGTGCTTGGGCACCTTGTAACCGGTGAAGTTCTCGCGGCAATAGGCTTTCAGCTCGTCCACGGTCAGGCTCTTGTCAGAAGGAATGACAAACAGCTTGACTGCTTCACCGGACTTTTCATCCGGCACGCCAATGGCAGCCGCGTTGGCCACTTTCGGGTGGGCGGCTACCACGTCTTCGATTTCATTCGGGTAGACGTTGAAACCAGAGACGATGATCAGGTCCTTGATACGGTCAACAATGCTGACGAAACCATCTTCATCAATGATGGCGACATCACCAGTCTTGAACCAGCCATCTTCAGTGATGCTTTCGGCAGTGGCTTCCGGACGGTTCCAGTAGCCCTTCATGACCTGCGGACCCTTGACGCACAGCTCGCCGCGCTCGCCGATCGGCAGTTCATTACCCTCCTCGTCGATCACCTTGAGTGCGGTACCTGGCACCGCCAGACCGACACTACCCAGACGCGCCAGGCCATCACCCGGGCTGGCTGATACCACTGGCGAGCACTCGGTCAGGCCATAGCCTTCACCAACGGTACAGTTGGTACGTGCCTTCCAGCGCTCGGCAGTTGCCTTGACCAGCGCAGTACCGCCGGAGTTGGTGCTTTTCAGCTTGGAGAAGTCGATATCATCAAACTCGGGATGATCCATCAGGGCGACAAACAGGGTGTTCAGGCCAACAATGGACGAGAACTGCCACTTCTTCAGCTCCTTGATGAAAGCCGGGATGTCACGCGGGTTGGTAATAAGAACGTTGTGATTACCGGCAACCATCATGCACATGCAGTTCACGGTAAAGGCATAGATGTGATACAGCGGCAAGGGGGCGATAACCACTTCCCCGTCGTCACTCATGATCTTCTTGCCGTCACTGCCCACCTGCTGGAGGTTGGCGTGCACCTGCAGCATGTTGGCAACGATATTGCCATGGGTCAGCATGGCGCCCTTGGCCACCCCGGTAGTTCCACCGGTGTATTGCAGCACGGCAATATCTTCCAGCGTTTTCTCGACCTTGGTCGGCTGCTTGCCAGCACTGTGCTTGAGTACGCTCTTGAAGCTGACGGCCTGTGGCAGGTCGAAGTCAGGGACCATTTTCTTGACTTTCTTCACCGCAAAGTTGATCAACAGCCCCTTGAGCGGACGCTGCATATCACCCATGCGTACTTCGATCAGGTGCTTGATCTCGGTATCGGGCAGTACTTCCTGCACCAGGTGACCAAACACATTCATGAAGACCAACGCCTTAGCACCGGAATCCTTGAACTGGTGGCGCATTTCCCGCGCGGTGTACAGCGGGTTGGTGTTGACCACGATCAGGCCGGCGCGCAGCGCACCAAACACGGCAATCGGGAACTGGATAACGTTGGGCATCTGTACCGCATCGTTGCCAACATGCTGCAGGTCAGTCTGGGTTTGCAGGTAATGCGCAAAAGCGGCGGAATAGCGATCAAGGTCACCATAACTGATGGTAACGCCCAGGTTGCTGAAGGCAGGGCGATCAGCGAATTTCTTGACTGAAGTGTCAAATACTTCCGTGATGTTCTTGTACTGGTTAAAGTCAACGTCACTGGGCACGCCCGGCGGTCGCTTGTCATTCCAGAATGCTGCTTCCATTATTTTTGTCCTCTTTCCCCGTGGTGGATGCTTGAGCCTGTTAAATGATTGGTTCTGCTGACCACTTCATTGACATAGCTGTTTTGTTGTTAAGAAATAGGGAGTCAAAATTAACAGGAATATCAGTAAATACAAAACCTTGTTCTGTTTCATTGACCAGATCGATACCCAAGCATGATATTGATCAAGCTTTTCCAGCCAGCACACTGTGCCAATAGACGTGATCAACTAACCAACCCAAGAGGAGCAGACTGTGAGCCAACTCACCAACACCCCCTATGATGAACTAACCGTGGGCAGCCAGGCTCGCGTCACCCATAGCGTCAGCGAACGCGACCTGATCCTGTTTGCCGAAGTGTCCGGCGACGTTAACCCCGTTCACCTGGATGAAGATTTTGCGGCTGCCACGCCCTTCAAGGGGCGCATCGCCCACGGTATGTTCTCCGGCGCCTTGATCTCTGCCGCCATCGCCTGCGAACTGCCCGGACCAGGCAGCATCTATATCGGCCAGGAGCTTAGCTTTATGCGCCCGGTAAAACTGGGCGATGAGATCACAGTGGAGCTGGAAGTGTTGGAAAAACTGCCAAAGAACCGGGTAAAAATAGCTACCCGGGTATTCAATCAAGACGGCAAGCAGGTAGTCGATGGCATCGCCACCGTGATGGCGCCCACGGAAAAAGTCAGCGTAACCCGACCCACCTTGCCGGCGGTCAGCGTCGGCTAACGGCTGGAAGCTGGAAGCTGGAAGCTGGAAGCTGGAAGCTGGAAGCTGGAAGCTGGAAGCTGGAAGCTGGAAGCCTCAGGATGTGAGTGGGTTGTTGGGCTGTCAAGCCTGGATATGGCCTGAGTTACATTTGATGCTATGCCATGAGCCAAAACCTGCATCCCTGCAGATCTCAACCTTCCAGCTTCCAGCCGGGCTTAGCCTTGCTGTGACCAGGCGCGTCAGGCCGGGTTCCTTCGCTTACGATTCAGTGGGTTGCGCTGCCCGTTGAGCATGGATTACCACAGGCCTACGGCCTTCGCAATGACAGCCTGAACACAAAAAATCTGACACTCCCGCCGGGTTGTCCTTGGCACTTTCGGCGGACACCCTAAGCCAACCCCTCTCGCAGGCCCTTACCTTCCAGCTTCCAGCCTTCAGCCTTCAGCCCGGCTCAGCCTTGCTGAGCCGGACTATCACTTACTCAAATACCGCATCCCCTCTTCCAACCCTTCCAGCGTCAACGGGTACATCTTGTCGTCGATCAGTTCGCGCATGAGCCGGGTCGAGGTGGTGTATTCCCAGGCATCCTTGGGATAAGGGTTGATCCAGATGAGCTTTTTGTACTTCTCCATGAAACGGCGCATCCAGACGTGGCCGGCTTCTTCGTTCCAGTGCTCCACGCTGCCGCCCGGCTGGGTGATTTCGTAGGGCGCCATGGCGGCATCACCGACGAAGATAACCTTGTAGTCAGGGCCATACTTGTGCAGCAAGTCAATGGTCGGCGTACGCTCACTGGTGCGGCGCAGGTTGTTCTTCCATACCGACTCGTAGACACAGTTGTGGAAATAGAAATATTCCAGATGCTTGAACTCGGTACGGCAGGCAGAGAACAGTTCCTCACAGACCTTGATATGCGCATCCATGGAGCCACCGATATCAAACAGCAGCAACAGCTTGACGGCGTTGCGCCGCTCCGGTCGCATCTGGATATTCAGCAGGCCAGCATCGCGGGCGGTATGGTCGATGGTGCCATCGATATCCAGCTCGTCAGCTGCGCCGGTGCGGGCAAACTTGCGCAGACGGCGTAGCGCCACTTTGATGTTGCGCGTGCCCAGTTCAACCTGATCATCCAGGTTCTTGTATTCACGCTTGTCCCACACCTTGGCCGCACGGCCCTGACGCTTGCCGGCATCACCCACACGGATGCCTTCCGGGTTATAGCCGCCGGAACCGAAGGGGCTGGTGCCGCCGGTACCAATCCATTTATTGCCGCCTTCGTGGCGCTCTTTCTGCTCTTCCAGGCGCTTCTTGAACTCTTCAATCAGCTTATCCAGACCGCCGAGTGAATCAATCTTGGCTTTTTCCTCATCGGTCAGCAGGCGCTCGAACTCCTTGCGCAGCCAGTCTTCCGGAATCAGCGCTTCAATCAGTTGATCAAGGTTTTCCAGCCCCTTGAAGTAGGCAGCAAAGGCCCGGTCGAACTTGTCGAAGTGGCGCTCGTCCTTGACCATGATGGCGCGTGACAGGTAATAGAATTCTTCCATGTCAGCGAACACCACATGGTGTTTCAGCGCATTGATCAGATCCAGCAGCTCACGCACCGAGACCGGCACCTTGGCTGCACGCATTTCATTGAACAGGCCCAATAACATCGGGCACCCCCTCATTGATTCTATCGAGCTCAGATAGCAACGCCGATCGTGATAGCGGTATTGCCTGACGCCTGCCCCAGGCCGTCTGTGACCAGGGACGGTCACAGACGAGCTTACAGGGATGTACTTGCAGCGTGTCTGGGGCAGGCGTCAGGTAATACCGCCCGCACCAGAAGACCCTCCAAACCGATCAGCGATTCTGGCGACGGGTCATAAAGGCCAGTCGCTCAAGCAGCTGCACATCCTGCTCGTTTTTGACCAGCGCGCCATAGAGCGGCGGGATGGCCTTGGTCGGATCGCGGTCACGCAGGATTTCTGCGCCGATCTCATCAGCCATCAGCAACTTCAACCAGTCAACCAGCTCAGAGGTGGATGGCTTCTTCTTCAGACCCGGCACCTTGCGCACATCAAAGAAAATATCCATGGCTTCAGCCACCAGGTCCTTCTTGATGTTCGGGTAGTGCACGTCGACGATCTTCTGCATGGTCGCGCGCTCGGGGAAAGCGATGTAATGGAAGAAACAACGGCGCAGGAAGGCGTCCGGCAGCTCTTTCTCATTGTTCGAGGTAATGATGATGATCGGACGCTGTTTGGCCTTGATCGTCTCATTGGTCTCGTAAACGTAGAACTCCATCTTGTCGAGTTCCTGCAGCAGATCGTTGGGGAACTCGATGTCCGCCTTGTCGATCTCGTCAATCAGCAGGATGGCGCGCTGGTCAGACTCGAAAGCCTCCCACAACTTGCCCTTCTTGATGTAGTTGCGCACGTCGTGCACCTTGTCGACGCCCAGCTGCGAATCACGCAAACGGCTGACCGCATCATATTCGTACAGACCCTGGTGGGCCTTGGTGGTCGACTTGATATGCCAGGTAATCAGCTTGGCATCCATGGACTCGGCCAACTGCTCGGCCAGCATGGTTTTACCGGTACCCGGCTCACCCTTGACCAACAACGGGCGCTGCAGGGTAATGGCGGCGTTGACCGCCAGTTTCAGGTCATCGGTAGCTACGTAGGAAGCCGTGCCTTCAAATTTCATGGTGCATCCTCGACTCAATCATGGGACCGACGCCGCCAACTGCCGACGCCACAAATCAGCCGGTGACTATAACGCGGCACCGGGTATAGTGTGAACCGGGCTGACGTATTCAGTCACTGAATGGTCATGAAACCGCCCTCTTCCGCAGCAGCGCCAGACTGGCTATGCTGCCTGCAACCCGCTATTCATTTGCCAAAGGCAGTCGTCCATGCCCTACTCGCCAGCATCCATTGCCCGCTCCATCCTTGACGGTTTTGACCAGTACCGTCGGCTGTTCCGTGATATTACCGAGGGTGCCCGCGCTCGCTTCGAGCTGGCCAAATGGGCGGACATCCAGTCCGCTTCAACCGCACGCATCAACCTCTATGGTGAGCAGGTTCGACATACCGCGCACTGGCTCAAGGCCGATGCTGATAAAAGTGGCATTCTCGACAGCAGCTGCTGGCCAGCTATTCGATTGGCGTATATCCAGCTGATCGACGAGCGCTTTGACGGTGAGCTGGCAGAAACCTGGTTCAATTCCATCTTTACCCGCCTGCATCGTTACGACCAGATCAGCGATGAGACCATGTTTGTGCACAGCACCCGGCCCGCCACGCGCCCACCGTCACGCATCCCCCTGACCCGTGGCTTTATAGCTGATGGCTCGCTGGAAGACCTGGTGCGCCAGATCATGCAGGAATACGAGTTTGACGTACCCTGGGCACAGCCCACGGAAGATCGCGCCTTGATCGTCGAGAAACTGCGTCAGGGCCTACCCGACTGGGCACAGCATGACCACGGACTGACTGCCGAACTTGTCCAGTCCGTGTTCTACCGCAACAAGGGGGCTTATCTGATCGGCCGCCTGCTCAGCCAGGGTGAACAGTGGCCCTTTGTGTTGCCACTGATTCACCGGGAAAACCAGGGCGTACTGGTCGACACCCTGGTAACGGATGAGTCCGAGGTATCGATCATTTTTTCCTTCACCCGTTCCTACTTCATGGTCGACACCCCGGTCCCGGGCGAGCTGGTGGCCTTCTTGAAGAAGCTGCTGCCCGGCAAGCATATTGCCGAGCTATACACTTCGATCGGCTTCTACCGTCAAGGCAAGTCAGAGTTCTACCGCGCATTGATCGAGCACCTGGACAGATCTGACGACCAGTTCATCATGGCCCCAGGCGTGCGTGGCATGGTGATGAGCGTCTTTACCCTGCCCGGCTTCAACACCGTGTTCAAGATCATCAAGGACAAGTTCTCGCCATCCAAGAATGTTGATCGCGCCACCGTCTTCGAAAAATATCGCCTGGTGAAACGGCATGACCGGGTCGGTCGCATGGCCGATACCCAGGAATTTGCCGATTTCCGCTTTTCCCGCAGCAGCTTTGAACCGGAGTGCCTGCGTGAACTGCTCGAAGTCGCACCGTCCACCGTGATCGAAGAGCCCGGCGACATTATCCTTATCCGTCATTGCTGGACCGAACGCCGCATGACGCCATTGAACATCTATCTGGAAACCGCCAACGAAGAACAGACCCGGGCAGCCCTGCAGGACTATGGCATGGCCATCAAGGAACTGGCTGCGGCGAATATTTTCCCCGGTGATATGCTGCTGAAAAACTTTGGCGTAACCCGCCACGGTCGGGTGGTGTTCTATGACTACGATGAAATCAGCTACCTCACCGAAGTCAATTTTCGCGCCATCCCCGAAGCCATGTATCCGGAGCAGGAAATGGCCTCGGAGCCCTGGTATTCCGTCGGTCCCAATGATGTATTCCCGGAAGAGTTCCCGGTCTTCCTGTTTGCCGATATCAAGCAGCGCCGGCTGTTCAGTCAGCTACATGGCGACCTGTACGACGCCAGCTACTGGAAAGGTTTGCAGGAGCAGATTCAGGCTGGCCAGGTTCTGGATGTGTATCCCTATCGTCGCTAAGGCCTTGCAACCGGCTTTTACAACCGGTCAAGAAAATAAATCAAAAAATCCGACGAACGGAATGCGCTTTTCTGAATCTGTCGTATACTCAAGAACGTTTACTCGGCATTTTTTGATGGTTGCAATTTGCTTGACACGACTTTCAAGAAAGCGCAGAGTGAGCGCGTAGGTTTTCAAGAGATAGAGTTGTAGGCTGCAAGCGCACTTTCTCGGTACGTATGTTTGTCATCTCGTAATCTTTGATTCCCACGCTTTAATTGAGCTTCGGCTCATGATTTTTAATTTCATAGGAATTATCCGAAATGGCAACTGGTACAGTTAAGTGGTTCAACGACACTAAAGGTTTTGGCTTTATTACTCCAGATGGCGGTGGCGATGATCTGTTCGCTCACTTCTCTGAGATCAAAGTACAGGGCTTCAAGTCTCTGGCCGAGAACCAGAAAGTATCGTTTGACGTGACTACTGGCCCGAAGGGCAAGCAGGCTGCAAACATTCAGATCGTGGGCTAATACCCAAGACTGAAGAAAAACCCGGCATCGCCGGGTTTTTTTATGCCCTTTTTTTGCCACTAGCTCTCGCCTGGGGGCTCGCAACATCGTACCCTATACGCTTGTCTATGCCGCCCGTACGGGTGATGCCAACTGCCAGAACAAGGGGTTGCCGAAGTGGAAAGTAGTCCAGCCCGCAACGCAGATAACGCGCTGCGCACCAAGATATTCCATGCTGCCGAGGCTATCGTCAGTGAACTGGGGGCCTCTCAGCTCAGCTTTGACAGCCTGAGTGAACGTACCGGCATCGCTGCCGAAGAACTTCAGGCCCTGTTCCCGGATCGCGACGCCCTGCTGACGGCCATGATTGAATATCGTCTGGAGCGCTTTCGAATCCGCTGGAATGCCTACGAAAGCGTATTGCCGGATGACCCCATGCGGGAGCTGAAGGCGCTGCTGCTGAGCAACCTGAGCGAATCCAGTGAAGAAAAAAACATGGATTCGGCGATTTTTGCGGCGGCTGCCAGCAATCCAGCCTTGCTGCAGACCTCATCGGATGATGTACAGGGTCTGTTCGACATCCTCGCCAAGTCGCCACTTGGCCTGGCTCAAGCCAGCATCCTGTTCTTCTCGGTCCGCGGCTATCGGTTGTTCGAGCAAATCGGCATCTGCCCGATGGATGACAACCAGCGAACCGAATTCCAGGAACAGATCATGCGCCTGGCGCGCACGCTCTATGAGCAAAAACTCGAACGCGACGAGTAAGGATCAGAGCGGAAGTCTCAGGCTTCCGCTTGCTGATGCCGCCACATACGCCAGCCCATGCGCAACGCCGCAAAGCCGACCCAGGCCAACAGCGCCAGGACCATGACCAGAGACATTTCACCCAGCACCCGGGCCTGGTTCTCACCGGTATCCAGGAAAGTATCCAGCATCCAGATGATGCTGCCAGGGGCCATCCAGGACAGCTCTGTGTCCACCCGTGTTGGCGTGAACAAAATCACCGCCATCACCACCAACAAGGGTTCACGCACGAACCACCAGCCGATCCAGCGCGTCATCTTCCACCAGACCAGCCAGCCCAGCAGTGCAGACACCAGGTAAACGGCCCAGATCATCTGGTATTCGGCTTCGTTGAACATCTGCATCCATCCGCGCGAAGAATTAGCGGCCTATAATAGCGGTTTTGTTTCCGGAGTCCCACCAATGACCAACAGCAGCGCAGTACAAGATCCCTGGCAATGGCTGGAGCAACGCGACCAACCGCAGGTCATTGACTGGCTGGAAGCAGAAAACCGGCAAACGGAGGCCTGGATAAGCCGGCACCAGGACCAGCGCGAACTCTTGTTCAACGAAATTCGCGGCCGCATCCGTGAAACGGACTTGTCCCTGCCCGCCTGCAAGGATGGCTGGCTCTACTATCAACGCACAGAAACCGGCGCCGAATACCCGCGCTACTACCGCTGTCGCCAGGTAGCCAACGATGACCTGACAGTTACAGCCGACACCGAGCAGTGTCTGCTGGATCTCAATGAACTGGCCGGCGATGGCTTTCTGCAGCTCGGCGAGCTGAGCATCAGCCCTGACCATGAACACCTGGCCTATAGTCTCGACCGCCAGGGCGATGAGACCTACCAGCTGTTTGTGCAAGAGATTGCCAGCGGCAAACTGCGCGAACTGGACCTGCCCGCTGCCGACGGTAGCCTGATATGGGCCGCGGACAGCCAGACCCTGTTTGCCATCAGCATGGACCACACCTCGCGCCCGGCCACGCTGTGGCGCCTGCACGCCGACCAACCTGCGGTTCAGGTTTTCCACGAGGCCGATCAACGCTTCTATCTGCACGCTTACCGCAGCACCTGTGAAGGCTGGCTGTTCATCGCCAGCGACAGCAAGAACACCAGCGAAGTCTGGCTACTACCTGCTGACGCACCAACCACGCCGCCACAGCTGATCCGCGCTCGCCGCGAAGGCCACGAATACAGTGTTGACCATGGCATGGATCAACTATGGATCCGCAGCAACCAGTCAGGTGAAAACTTTGCCCTCTATGTCAGCGACCCACGATCCCCAACCCAGTGGACCCTGCACACGCCCTGCAGCGCAGAACAGACATTGGAAGACTTTCATGTGCAGCAAGCCGGCCTGATCCTGCAATACCGTGATCAGGGCCTTATCAAGCTGCGCGTGCAAGCTGCCACACGTAGTTATGGCGTGGAAATGCCGGATGCCGTCTACAGCCTGCATATTCAAGGGGGTGAAGACTATGACAGCCCCCGCGTCCGCCTGCGCTATGAATCACTCAACCGGCCCGCGCAGATCAGGGCGCTGACCCTGGCCAACGGTGAGCAAACTGTATTACGCGAAACGCCAGTAGAGGGCGAATTCGACCCTGCCGATTACCGGGTCGAACAACACTGGGCCACAGCCAGTGATGGCACCCGCGTGCCCATCAGCCTGGTTGGCTTACCCACCAGCTTCCAGCACAGCGCTCCGCTGATGCTGTACGGCTACGGCGCCTACGGCGCCAGCATGGACCCCTGGTTCTCGCATGCTCGACTGAGCCTGCTGCAACGCGGCTGGATCTTTGCCATTGCCCATGTGCGCGGCGGCGCCGATATGGGCGAGTACTGGTATCAGCAAGGCAAACTGGCGCACAAGGAAAACACCTTCAGCGACTTCATTGCCTGCGCCGAACAGCTGATCGCCAGCGGCCTGACCAGCTCACAGCAGCTGGCAATCAGTGGCGGCAGTGCCGGCGGCCTGCTGATCGGCAACGTGCTCAATCAGCGTCCTGAGCTGTTTGCTGCCGCTGTTGCGGATGTGCCCTTTGTCGATGTGTGGAACACCATGAACAACCCTGACCTGCCCCTGACCATCGGCGAATACGAGGAATGGGGTGATCCGCGTGATCCCGAGGTTGCTGCTCGGATCAAGGCGTATGCACCCTATGAGCAAATCAAGGCACAAGCCTATCCGCCACTGCTGGTGACAGCGGGTTATCACGATATGCGTGTGCAATACTGGGAGGCTGCGAAATGGGTGGCCAAACTGCGCACCCTGAAAACCGACGCCAACCCTCTGCTGCTGCGTACCCAGATGCACGCCGGGCACGGCGGTGCCAGTGGCCGCTACCAGGCCATGCGCGAGGTGGCGGAGGAGTATAGTTTTCTATTGGCAGTTATCACGCCGGGCACTTGAACAAGGGCTGCCCTTATGGGCAGCCCTGAGCTGATATCTGAAGCCCGCTTAATCTGCTGCAGGCTCGCTGGTTTCAGTCACGCGGAAACCGCGCTGTTCAAGAATCATGTAGAACACCGGTACAAAGATTAGCGCCAGGGTACTGGCGGCAATCATGCCGCCCACCACCACGGTCCCGATCTCCTGGCGGCTGACAGCACCTGCGCCGGTACTGAAGGCCAGCGGCAAGGTACCAATGATAAAGGTCAAAGCCGTCATCATGATGGCGCGGAAGCGTTGTTCGGCTGCCGTCAGGGCCGCCTCGAAAGGTGTCATGCCGTTCTTGCGGTTCTGCGCTGCGAACTCGACGATCAGAATGGCATTCTTGGCGGCCAGACCGATCAATACCAGCAGACCGACCTGGAAGTAGATGTCATTCGGGAAGCCGCGCAGCATCGATGCCACCACAGCACCGAAGACGCCAAAGGGAATCGCAGTCGCAACCGCCAATGGCAAGCTCCAGCGCTCGTATTGGGCGGCCAGGATCAGGAAAACCATCAGAATCCCCAGGCCAAAGGCCAGACCACCGGCATCCCCGGCAGCAACCAGCTGGTAGGCCTCACCCACCCAGCCCAGCTGCGCGTTGTCATCCAGATGCTCGCGTTCAATCTCCATCAGCACGCGCATCACATCCGCCGAGTTATAGCCCGGTGCCGGGTCGGCATTGACCTTGGCTGCCTGGTACAGATTGAAACGGGTAGCCAGGTCAGGCCCCTGGGTCATGGTCAGGTTGACCAGGGTGCTCAAGGGTACCAACTCGCCGCCGCTGGCGCGCACAAAGACACGGCGCAGATCATCCGGGCTGCTGCGGAATTCACCTTCGGACTGCAGGTTGACCTGCCAGTTACGGCCGAGCAAGGTGAAGTCGTTCACATATTGTGAGCCAAAGGTACTGCGCATGGTGGTAAAGATGTCATTGATTGCCACCCCCATTGACTTGGCCTTATCCCAGTCCACCTCGGCCTGGTAACGCGGAATACCAATATCCAGGCCCACACGCACGTTGGTCAGTTCCGGTCGCTCCTGGGCTGCTGCCATCAGCAAATCTGTCTGCGCTTTCAGTTCATTGACATCGCTGCTACCCCGCAGCTGCAAGTAACCTTCGACCCCACCCGTGAGCGACAGGCCATTGATTGGTGGCGGAACAAAAGCCATGACATTGGCTTCCTGGATATCCGCTCCCATGGCAAACAGCTGGCCTGCTATCGCCTGGGCGCTTTGCTCAGGCCGTGTGCGCTCACTCCAGTCACGCAGACTGATAAAACCGGCCCCCATATTGGTACGTAAACCACTGTTGAGAATGTCAAAACCGGCAAAGTTGGTGAAATCGGTGACATCCTCCATGGCGATCACCCGTCGACTCAACTCATCCCGCACTTCCTCGGTTCGAGACAGTGAAGAGACTGCCGGCAACTGCACAACAGCCAACAGGAAGCCTTGATCTTCCTGCGGCACCAGACCACTGCCCATGCGATCAAGCAGGAACACGGTGCTACCAATCAGCAGAACAAAGAGCGCAAAGCTGATTTTGGCGTGCAGCAGCATCCAGCGTACGGCGCCAACAAACTTGCGGGTAACCCAGTCCAGGCTGTTGTTGAACCAGGCAAACCAGGGTGAATGCTCGGTCTGTTTGCGATCGAGCAGGATGGCGCACATGGCTGGCGTCAGGGTCAGGGCAACAATGCCGGAAATAGCTACAGATACCGCAATGGTGATAGCGAACTGGCGGTACAATTCACCGCTCAAGCCGCCGAGGAATGCCACCGGCGCAAACACCGCGACCAGCACCAGGGTTGAACCGAGCACCGCACCAGAGACCTGGCGCATAGTCTTGCTCGCAGCCTGATAGCTCGACAGCCCCTCTTCCTTGATCAGTCGCTCAGCATTTTCCATCACGATAATGGCGTTATCCACCACCACCCCGATAGCCAGGATCAAGCCAAACAGCGTGAGCAGATTGATCGAGAAACCCAGCAGCATCATGCCGGCAAAGGTACCGATCAGCGACACCGGGATAGCTACCAGCGGAATCAGGGTTGCCTTCATATGCTGCAGGAACAGGAAGGTGACCAGCACCACCAGGGCCAGTGCCTGGATCAGGGTAATTACCACTTCACGGATGGACACCTCAATGAACACTGTCGTGTCGTAAGGCACGTCAAAACGCAGGTCGGACGGGAAGCGCTCGGACATTTCAGCCATGGCTTCACGGACATTGGTTGCCGTTTCCAGTGCATTGGCGCCTGGTTGCAGGTAAACCCCGATCGGAACCGCTGTGGTGCCATTGTAGGTCGCGCTGAAGTCATAGTTCTGTGCCCCCAGCTCAGCGCGCGCCACATCACCCAGGCGCAAGGTACGACCGTCGACATCACTGCGCAGGATGATGCGCTCGAAATCTTCCGGTGTGGTCATGCGACCGGGCGTCGATACGCTGTAGGTAAAGGCGTTGCCCGGCGGCGATGGCTCGGCGCCAATGCGGCCGGCGGCAAACTGCGCATTCTGCTCGCGCAGGGCCGCAGAGACTTCACTGGGCGTCATATCGTATTCAGCCAGCTTGTCCGGGCGCAGCCAGATGCGCATGGAGTAGTCCTGGGCGCCAAACAGCGAGGCATCACCGACACCCGGCAGACGCACCAGCTCATCCAGCACATTGAGCAGACCATAGTTACTGATATCGAGTACATCCATGGCGCCGTTTTCCGACGACAAGGCCAGCACCATCAGAATCGAGGTCGAGCGTGCGCGCACCTGAACCCCGAGATCACGCACCTCCTGGGGCAACTGGGCAACGGCACGCTGCACCCGGTTATTGACGTCAATGGTGGCCTGATCGGGATCGGTACCGATCTCGAAAAATACGGTCAGCTGCAATGAGCCAGCATCCGAAGCGATCGAGCTCATATAGATCATGTCGTCGACGCCGTTGATCGCCTGTTCCAGCGGCGCCGCCACGGTATCCGAGATCACATCGGCACTGGCACCCGGGTAACTGGCGGTAACGACAATCTGTGGGGGCACCACATCAGGATATTGCTCAACCGGTAGCTGATAGAGCGAAGAGCCACCCGCAATCAGGATGAGAATCGACAGGACCGTCGAAAAAATCGGGCGATCGATGAAGAACTGCAGCATCAGTCATCCCCTTCCAGTACCGGTGAGTCATCCACTACACGTACCGCAGCACCGGGGAACAGGCCGGCATGGCCATTGACGATCAATTGATCACCAATCTCCAGCCCCTCAAGGACCAGGCGCTTACCGGCAACCACCGGCCCCAGCTCAACCTGGCGCAATTCCGCCTCAAGATCCTCATTGACCACAAACACAGTGGCCCCACGCTCATTACCACCGACCGCATCAATGGGCACGAAAAGACCATCGGTATAGCGCTCAAGCACCAGACTGACGCGGGCAAACTGACCCGGAATCAATACGTTATCAGGATTGGCAAAGATAGCACGCAGGGTCACGGTACCGGTCGCGGCATCAATGCTGCTGGCGGTAAAGTCGATACGACCCAGCTCGCTGTAGTCGCTGCCATCGGCCAGTTCCAGACGCACGTCACGGCCAATGCCGTTATCCGCGCTCTGCGCCCGACGCAGCGCGGCGACATCACGCTCTGGCAAGGCAAAGATCACATGGACCGGGTCCTGTTGTACGATAGTAGTGACCAGACCACCCAGCTCAAGCAAGCTGCCCTCTGGCTGGACTTCCAGACTGGTGACACCGGAAATCGGTGCCTTGACCTCGGTGTAGGACAGGTTGAGTTCTGCTTCATCCAAAGCCGCTTGCGCCTGGGCCAGACTGGCCTCGGCAAAATCCAGCTGACTGCGTGCACGGTCACGCTCACTGGCACTCAAGGCGCCACGGTCATACAATTGCCGCGCCCGGGTCCAGTCACGCTGGGCTTGGTCCCGTTCGGCACGGGCAACCGCCACCGCCGCCTTGCCCTGATTCACCTGAACATTGAACGGCGCCGGGTCAATCCGGAATAACACATCACCCTGCTCTACCAGGCTACCTTCATTATAGGTCCGCGCCAGAAGCACACCAGCCACCCTGGTGCGCACCTGAACCTCACGCGCACCCCGCACGCGCGCCGGATACTGCTCGACCCGCTCAAGCGTGGTTGGCTCCAGGGTTTCCAGCGTCACAGCACTCGGCGGCATTTGCCCGTTGCCGTTGCCACCGGCACCCTCACCATTACCACAGCCAACCAGCAGCAGCGCCATTGCTGTAGCAATTAACCATTGCGGACGCGTGGCCTGAAAACTCATGGAGCCTGACATGTGAATATTCCTCAGCAACTGATTAGGTAAACGGGTATTGATTGCCGTTATAAAACGGATAATGGACAAAAAGCGCACCCTCAGGTGCGCAAAATGCCTCTGAACAAACCATCAAGCAAAGCGTCAGCCTGCTCGAGCAAGGGCGCATTGCGCCCGGATATACGATTGACCAGCATGGTGCCATAGGCCAGGTTGCCGACCAGATCCTGAATCAGGATGGGGTCAGTAATACGGCACAGACCAGAGGCCACCATGCGCTCACACATAGCCAGCCATTCATCACTGTGTGAATCCTTATAGACAAAATAGGAAGGCTTGCACTCTGTGCCCCACTCCGAACGCTCGTGCACGAAAAGCTCTATGGTGTCGGGGTTGGCCTGAAAGAAAGCCATATAGGCACGAAAGCTGATTCGCAGATACTCGAAGGGGTCATCAATACCATTGACGGCGGTCTCGATCTGGGCCGTCAGCCGCTGCATGGCATCATCGACGACAGCACGGAACAGCTCTTCCTTGGTCGGGTAAAAACGATAGACAGTACCTTTGCCGACACCGGCATGGTCAGCCACGTGTTGCATATCCGCACCACGAAAGCCATTACGCGCAAACACCAGAGTGGCTGCGGCGAGAATGTCACGGGTTCGTTGCTCAGCGGACTTGCGCTGGCGCCGGGCTGGTTCTACAGGGATGGCGGACATGGTTTCACTTACGGACTGACGCGTCAGTCCGTATTAGAAAAGAATCCGAAAGCAGATACAAGGGAACATGCCGCAACAGAGTGTTGCGGCATGTATATCGGGCTTGCTGTCAGTAGCGCGAAGCGACGTCATCAAAGGCTTTCTGGATCTCTGCATCCGGCTCCGGCGTCAACAGGGATACCACAACAATCGCAATGCTGGCGAAGATAAAGCCGGGGATGATCTCGTACAAGCCCAGCAGTCCCAGGCGTTCCCAGATAACCACAGTTACACCACCAACAATGATCCCCGCCAGTGCGCCCTGACGGTTCATGCGCTTCCAGAACAGCGACAGGATAATCGCTGGCCCGAAGGCTGCACCAAAGCCAGCCCAGGCATAGGACACCAGCCCGAGTACCGTGCTCTCGTCATCCAGAGCAAAGAGCAGCGCCAGCAGGGCAATGCCCACCACGGCAAACCGGCCCACCCAGACCAGCTGCTCCTGGGTAGCATCCGTGCGGAACAGCGCCTTGTAGAAATCTTCCGCCAGGGCTGAGGAGGAAACCAGCAACTGCGAATCGGCGGTCGACATGATCGCGGCCAACACTGCAGCCAGCAGGATACCGGCCACCAGCGGATGCATCAGGGCCTGCACCAATGCGAGGAATACCGTCTCGGCATCACCGATACCGGCTTCACCGAAATAGCCAATGCCGACCCAGCCGGTCATCAGGGCGGCAAACAGGCAGATGGCTGACCAGCCCACGGCAATGCGGCGTGCCAGCGGCAAGGCAGCATCGCTTCTGATCGCCTTGAAGCGAGCCAGAATATGCGGCTGACCAAAATAACCCAGGCCCCAGCCGAGCAAGGAAATAATCGCCACAAAGCCCAATGCCTCGCCTTCCATGTCGGTAAAGAAGGTCAATAGATTGGGATTGCTCGCAGCCATAGCAGCTTCCGCCTCACCCCAGCCACCCATGCTGTTCAAGGCCATGATCGGAATGATCACCAGCGCGGCGGCCATCAGCAGACCCTGGATAACGTCGGTCCAGGATACCGCCAGACCCCCCCCCCCGAAGAAGGTGTAGGAAATAATCGCGATGGTGCCAACCACCACTGCAATGGTGTAACCCATGCCAAAGGTCGACTCGAACAACTTGCCCGCAGCAACCAGGCCTGAACTGGTATAGAAGAGAAAGAACAGCAAAATGAACACCGCCGAAATCACGCGCAACAGCCGCGTCTTGTCAGCAAAGCGAAATTCAAAATAGGCCGGCAGGGTCAGCGAGTCGTTGACCGCATGCGAGTAGACCCGCAAACGCCGCGAGACGATCAGCCAGTTCAGCCAGGTGCCCAACAGCAGGCCGATGGCGATGACCCGGCACCAGGCAAGCCTGCAGGCGATTGACCGCGCCACTGATGCCTTCCACCTCGAAATCGGCACTGCCTTCCAGACCCACAATCAATTGGTGGTGAGCGTGCGCATGTACGGCGCTT
>JAMCWB010000057.1 GCA_023475025.1 Gammaproteobacteria bacterium | reverse complement strand
GGGATCAAAGGTGCGCAGGATTTCATCGCTCAGGGTGTTGCGTTCGGCCAGAAACCAGTAGCTGCTGGCGCTGTGCAGCCACCATTCGGTGACGATGCCGGCGGAGTTGCTGCTGTTGAACACATAGTCGGCCCATTCCACATCGCTGCAGGTGTCCGGGTCGGGCATGGTCTTGAACTCGCCGCCGTAGACGAATTCGCTGATATTGCGCGGCCCGTTGAGCGGGCAAGGCATGATCTTCATGGTTGCATCCTCAATGGCTGGCGGCGGTGGCGCCCATTTCGTTGACTTGCTGGAAGCGGCTGAAACGTTCGAGGGCAAAGGGCTGGATCACCTCCGGGACTGTTTTGCCGTCACTGGCAATCAGTGCGGCCATGGTCTGGCCGCAGATCGGCGTGGCCTTGAAGCCCCAGGTGCCCCAGCCGGCGTCCAGGTAATAGTTATCCACCGGTGAGCAGCCCATGATCGGGCTGTAATCCGGGGTCATATCGGTGGTCCCGCTCCACTGGCGCATCAGGCGGGCCTGGGCGAGAAAGGGGAACATCTCCAGGGCGGCGGCCATCAGACTTTCCTTCAATTCCAGGGTGGAGCGGGTGTGGTAAAGCGGGTAGGGGTCGGAACCACCACCGAACACCACTTCGCCGCGACTGGTCTGCTGCACATAGCAGTGCAGTGCCGAGGAGCTGACCAGGGGGTCGAGAAAGGGCTTGAACGGCTGGGTGACCATGGCCTGCAAGGGGTAGCTGAGAATCGGCGCTCGAATGCCGGCCATATCCAGCAATCGCGAGCTGTGCCCGGCCACTGCCTGCACGGCGCAGCCGCATTGCACGGTGCCACGGTTGGTTTTCACCCCGGTCAGCCGGCCTTGCTCGATCACCAGATCCTGCACGTCCGTCAGCTGGTGGATTTCCACCCCGTGCTTGGCCGCCTGTTTGGCATAGCCCCAGGCCACGGCGTCATGGCGCGCAGTGGCGCCGTCCTTGTGCCAGAGGCCGGCCAGCACCGGTAAATGACCGGGGTCCATATTCAGTGTCGGCACCAGCTCGGCAACCTGCTGACGGTCAAGCATCTCGGTGCGCCCGCCAAAGTGGGTGTTCACTTCGGCACGCTGGCGGAAGGCACGCACGGTGGCATCGGTGTGCGCCAGGGTCAGTTGCCCGCGCTCGGAATACATGATGTTGAAGTCGAACTCGTTGGCCAGGTTCTTGAACAGGCGTACCGATTCGGAATAGAAGCGTACCCCTTCCGGAGTCAGGTAATTGGAGCGGATCACTGCGGTGTTGCGTGCGGTGTTGCCGCCACCGAGGTAGCCCTTGTCCAGCACCGCTACCTTGGTGATGCCGTGATAGCGGGCGAGGTAGTAGGCAATGGCCAGGCCGTGGCCGCCGGCACCGATGATCACCACGTCATAGCGGGGCTTGAGCTCTACCGGTGGTGGCAGGTCGACCTCGGCCGGGTAGTCGGCGGACAGACCATATTTGAGCAGATTGAAAGGCATGGGGCCTCCGGGGCTGAATGCGGGCTTATGGGCGTCGGCTTAGCGGAAGATCACGGTGCGTTCGCCGTTGAGAAATACCCGGTGTTCAAGGTGGTATTTCACTGCCCGCGACAGCGTCAGGGTTTCGATATCGCGGCCGATGGCGACCAGGTCGTCCGGGCGCAGGCCGTGATCGACGCGTTCCACTTCCTGCTCGATGATCGGCCCTTCGTCCAGATCCGAGGTGACGTAGTGGGCGGTGGCGCCGATGAGTTTTACGCCACGTTCCCAGGCCTGGTGGTAGGGCTTGGCGCCCTTGAAGCCGGGCAGAAAGGAGTGGTGGATATTGATCGCCCGGCCGGCCAGGTACTGGCACATGGTGTCAGACAGAATTTGCATATAGCGCGCCAGCACCACCAGTTGGGTGCCCGTCTCTTCGATCAGCTTGCGCAGCTCGGCTTCCTGGTCTGCCTTGGTGTCGGCATTGACCGGCAGATAGACAAAGCGGATGCCCTCGCGCTCTGCCATCGGCCGCAGGTCCAGGTGGTTGGAGACGATGGCGCTGACCTGCATCTTCATCTCGCCCTTGTGGTAGCGATACAGCAGATCGGTCAGGCAATGGTCGTATTTGCTGACCATGAGTATCACTTTCATCGGCGTGCTGTTGTCATGCAGGGCCCATTGCATGTCGAACTCGGCAGCTACCCTGCCAAAGCCCTCGCTCAGGCTATCGGCATTGGACGGGCTGTCGGTATTGAAACGAAACACCGCGCGCATGAAGAAGCGGTCATGGAACTCGTCATCAAACTGGGCCATTTCGCTGATGTAGCAGCCGCAGTTGGACAGATAGGTGGTGACGGCGGCAACAATGCCGGAGTTGGCCGGGCAGCTGATGGTCATGGTGTAGGAAGTGGACATCCGGACTCCTCGTGCTCAGATTTCATATCTGATAAATCAATTCATATATAAAGAAAAATTACGCTCAGGAATAAAATATTCGCGACATGTTTTTTTATAGGCGAATGGAGTGCGGCGGTCAATACTGAGAGGAAAATAAATATCCTGAGGGGAATTTTTTATCGGCGGTTCACTGTTGTTGGCCTGTTAATCAGATATGCGCGTAAGGACATTGCCTGCCAGCTATCCCAGACACGCAACGAGCCGTCCCTGGGGCTCGTCGATGCACATCCCTGTGCATCGACGGTCTGGGATAGCTGGCAGGCAATACCCTTAACAGAGCTCTGCGTTGTAATTCAGCGTTTCTTTTGTAGGAGTCCACAGTTGTTTAATTGAGAAGGAGCCGGTGAAAACTCAGGCGGTAACTCAGGTAGCTTGCCAGTGGTTCATTAGCCTAAGGCCTAATAGTCTTGTTCCCCCCTAGTCCCTAGCATCAAGCGCTCAATGTCCGAGATATGAGCGCCACAATGCACAACAATAGCGACTATCAAAGCCAGCGTAAGCCCCGTTCCGCGTTCAAGAGCCGGCGCGAATACCTGGAGCACGAGCTTGAGGTCATGGCTCCCAGACGCTGGCGTATCAACCTGCCCGGCCGTGATTACCGCTTCGAGTTCGAGGACTGGGTGCCGGCCATGGCGGCAACTATCGGCAAGGTGGTCATGGTGGCCGCCATTGTCAGTACCTTTGCGGCTCAGCTTGGCCTGTCAGCTGAGTTTGTCACCGAGAACGTGCGCTTTGAAATGCTCATCGCTGCCGTGCTCTTCGTGATTCTGGTTTCCGGCTTTATCAACCCCAACAGCAACCTGCCAGGCACCCATGGTCCGCTGATTCCGATGATCCCCCTGATTGTTGCCTCTGGCGGCCACCCGATGGCGCTCGGCATCATGATCGGGGTGCTGGGTTTCATCCTGGGTATCACCAAAGGCGGCAGCCTGCTGGCGCGGCTGACCAGTAACGGGGTCTGTGGCGGTTTGTTGCTGTATCTGGGCTTTATCGGTATTACCTCGCAGATCGCCAAGCTGTTCAGCTGGGCTGAAGGTTTCGAGGGCGGGCATATTGCCTTTGTCATCCTGATTGCGACCATCGTCATGTATGCCTGGCTGGAGCATATCAAGATGCGCTGGCTGGCGATTCCGCTCGGTTCGGTGATGGCTGCCAGTATCGCCTTTGCCATGGGCGCGCCCTTTGAGTTCACCACCACGCCGGGCATTCCCAATATGAACCCGGCCTATTGGTGGGGTGAGGACACCGGCTGGCAACTGGGCCTGCCCGAATTTCATCATTTTCTGGCGGTAGCGCCGTTTGCGGTACTGGCGGTGGCCATGTGGTCACCGGATTTCCTCGGTCACCGGGTGTTCCAGCAGCTCAACTTCCCGCCCAAGGCGCAGAAAGTGTTGATGAACATTGATGACACCATGTGCACCGCCGGCACCCGGCAAGTGGTCGGCAGTCTGCTCGGGGGCGGCAATATTGCGTCGTCCTGGGGTACCTATATCGTGCCGGCGGCGATTGCCAAGCGGCCGATTGCAGCCGGTGCAGTGTTGACCGGTGTGCTCTGCATTATCACCGCTCTGCTTGGTTATCCGATGGATCTGGCGATCTGGCCACCGGTGCTCAGTGTGGCGCTGATCGTTGGTGTGTTCCTGCCGCTGATGGAAGCCGGTATGCAGATGACCCGCGAAGGCAAGACCACCGAATCGGCTGCGATCGTGATTGTCTCTTCGGCACTGGTCAATCCGGTGTTCGGCTGGTCGCTGACCGTGCTGCTGGACAACCTCGGGTTGATCGGCTGCAAGGAGCGTGGCAAGAGCCTGGGCCATATCGGCCGCTGGATCATCCCCGGCCTGGTGTTTGGCATCCTGTGTGGCGTGATGGCAGCAATTGGCATGTTCCCCGGCGTACCCCCGATGCTGGAGAGCTTCCGCGTCGAGGTGTGATGAGGAGGTTTGGCCTTGTCAGCACTTGGTCTCGAGGCTTTTCAGGTTATGCACGCCAGGCTGAAAGGCCCAGCGGTCAGCGCTATAGACCTTGCCTTGCCAGCGTTCGACCAGTTGGCGGTATTCCTTGCCGGGCAGGAATTCAGACAGAAACTGATTGATGGCCTTGAGTAGCCCGGCATTGCCGGGCTGATTTGCCACGGCAGCACAGTAGAACCAGAGATCTTTACTCAGGTTGCCGGGGATGATTTCCAGCTGGCCTGACCAGGGGCTGTCGCTGCCGGTACAGGCCCAGTGATAAATCGGCAGGTCGACGGCGAACGCGTCCACAGTGCCGTTGGCCAGGCAATCATGGATCAGGCTCTGATCGTTGTAGGCCAGCAGATTGGCCAGTTCGATTCGCCCGCCCGGGGTATGGCGATTGCTTTCCCAGCGCAGCCCGGCCTGCTCAAGCACCTCCAGGGCTGCCGGGTCATTGATGCAACCGAGGGTTTTGCCCTGCAGGTCCTCCAGGCGCTGAATGCGGCTGTCTCCGCTGCGCTTGGCCAAGACATAGGGAAGAAAGACGTAGGGGTCGGAAAAGGCCACCTGGTCATAGTCGGGCACCGGTGGCATGGCGCTCCAGACCAGATCCGCCTCGGGTTCACGACGCCGTACGCCTGCCTCCAGCAATTGCAGGCAACGATCCCAGGGGTATTCAACAAACTCGCAGCTTACCCCCAGCCAGCGGGCAAAGGCGCGAGCCAGTTCGGCGTCCATGCCCTGCAGCGGGTCACCAGGGTGCTGGCGGAAGGACAGGCCCTTGAAATGGGGCTCGATGGCAATGCGCAGCACGCCGCGTTGCTGGATATCCGCGAGGCGATCAGCCTGATTGCCGCCCAGCAGTTTTTCTTCCGCCAGCAAGCGTTGCAGAGCCTGGGGTCGCTGCGCCGCTGGCAGTTCACTGTGCAGTGAATGCAAGTCGTGCAAAAGATCCAGGCTCCAGTTGTTGCGTGCCAGCAGGTGTTGATCGGCGGCTTCGCCCAGGGCAACGCCGGCGGCCATGACCTTGTTGTTGGCTTCAATCTCATTCAGGTGGTCGGCCATGTGGTCCAGCTGGCGATGCAGGGTCTGCAGGGATTCGCTGACCCGCTGACCGAGCAGTTCCAGGCGGGTATCCGCATCCTGCAACAGGGTTTGCAGCTGCTCGCTCACCGGCGTCAGGTCAATCTGGGTATAGGCTTGCTGGGCATTGTCCTGGGTGCTTTGTGCCAGCTCGCGAATTTCCTGGGCGACCACGGCAAAGCCGCGGCCTTGTTCGCCGGCATGGGCTGCTTCAATCGCGGCATTGATCGAGAGTAACTGCACGGTACGGCCAATCTGGTCGATAGCATCAATCACCCGGCGTGAAGACTGGCTACGTTCTGCCAGGGTGCCGGCCAGCTCGGCAAATTCGCTGCTGAAAAATGCCTGGGTGCCGCGCAATTCAAGGTCCATCTCGGTGCGCAATTGTTCGGCGCCGCGACTGCTGCCGCCGAGGTTGTCCCGGGTCTGGGCCAGGAAGGACAGCTGCTCGCTGCTGCGTGCGGCAATTTCAGCAAAGGTGCCTTCGACCTGTTCGATGGCCTGGCGAGCGTGCCGTTGCAGCGCCTGGACCCGGCCCAGCAGAAGCGCAACACCGGCATCCTGATCCGTGCTGTGCTGTGGCTTGTCCAGACGCTCGCGCAGACTGGCTGGCATACGGCCCTGTTCCAGTTGCAGCGCGCTGGTCCAGTCTCCAGCCAGCAAGGCCTGTTGCCAGTCGTCCAGCCTGGCTTGGTCGGGTTGCGGGCGTGCAGGGCGGGAAAACCAGCTCATGGCAGCTCCTCAGGCCGATTGGCGCAATTGGTTGGTCTGATCAGGGCCGGTGCAGTAGCGGTTGAGATCGGCTTGCAGCGCTTCGGCGGTGGCGCGCAAATGGCCCAGCGGGGTATCAGCATGGCCCTGCACGATGACTAGCGCTTCACGACTATCGTCCTGCAAGGCAGTCGCTGCGCACTGGCGGTAGTCCATACGACAGATCACCTGCTGGTCAGCATCCAGGTACAGGTACTCGCCGGATGGTACCTGTTGCACCTGCCCGCTACCCAGGCCGATAAATTCTTCATGTCCTTGTGCCAGGGTCAGGCTGACTGGCAGGGACAGATAGCGCAGGTCATGCGCGCCAATCGAGAGTCCGGATACCAGTGACCAGTGGTTATACAGGTCAACCACCGGCGCCAGGCTGCGCAGCTGCCCGTCACGCAGAAACTGTTGCAGCAGGGCCTGGGGCGAGGCGGGGTAGCGACGCGTTGAGCGTCCGACCTGCAAGCGCAGGTCATCAAAGCCGGCCATATGCAGTCGGCTTTTGGCCAGATCCAGTTGCTCAACCAGTTCAATCAGACGCTCGTTCAGGCAGCGGGTAAAGTGGCGATTGCACAGCCCATGGACAGAAAAGGCGATAACTTTAAGGCCCAGACTGTCGGGCGTCAGCAAACGGAAAATCGGGTTCATCATGGTGACATCCTTGAGCGCCCAGGCGCTCGATTGCAGTGGCTACGGACACGGGCAGGTGCCCCAGCTGAATTTCGGTGAGTGCTACAGGGGGTATAGCAAGGCCTGTGCCAGCTAATGCCAAGGGGTGACCGAAGGTGCTGTATCAAGGGTAAAAAAGGTGTGAGCGGACTTGAATGCCAAGCGGGTCACACTTTTCCGCCGTGCGACAGATAACAAGGGCCGCAGTCGTGGGCTGGGGATGGCTGATTTCGGGGCGCGGGTTTCAGCATGGCGCCAGACTGGGGCAGTCTGGCGTGCATATAATAGTCAGTGCTGATCGTAGTTCATGATCGACAACAGACGCAGCGGTACTTCGATCAGGGTTTCCGGCCCGTGGGGTACCTCGGCATCAAAGGTCAGGCTGTCACCGGGCCCCATCGGATACAGCTGGTTGCCATGGCGGTAGATCAAGCGACCATCCAATAGATGTATGAATTCGGTACCCGGATGCGAGAAGGTGGGGAATTCCTCGGCGGCATCGTCCATGGTGATCAGGTAGGCCTCGAAGCTTTTCTTCGGCCCGCGGGTATGGTTGAGCAACTGATAGGTATGGCCTTTCTCGGTGCCCCGGCGCACCACCTCCAGACCTTCACCACTGGTTACCAGCAAGGCGCCACCACCCTGCTGGTCATACTGGCTGAACAGTTTGGACATCGGCAGGCCGAGCACATCACAGAGCCGGGTCAGGGTATCCAGGCTGGTGGAGACCTGGGCGTTCTCGATCTTGCTCAGCATGCCCTGGCTGATGCCGGCGATGCGCGCCACGTCGGTAATCTTCAGGCCCTGGGCCTGGCGTTGGCGGCGGATCTGCAGGCCGAGATATTGTTCCAGCTTGAGTTTGGGTGGCGCGTCAGCAGTTTTGCTCATGGGTTGCACGTTTTCTGTTCAGTAATTTAATTTTCGCACTGAGAATGTGCATCAGGCGCCTGCCCAATGCAAGCGCGAACAGCGTCATTCCGGCTGTCGTGGCTGCGATAACCCCTTGGCCCGGCAGCTTTCGTGCCATTGGCTACTTTTTTGCTGTGATCAGCCATTCTGGCAAGGCAATTGCATTTCCTCTGGTGAAATATAAATTCTCAAGCGGAATAACCAGCAGGAGCGCCTTACCCATGTTGCCCACTGAAACGCAGCAGCTTATCGAGCAGCACGGCATCAAATACGTGCTGGCCCAGTTTGTCGACATTCATGGCTCGGCAAAAACCAAATCCGTCCCCGTCAGTGGGTTGGCCGCCGTCGCCGAGGCGGGCGCCGGTTTTGCCGGTTTTGCTGTCTGCGGCATGGGTATGGAGCCCCACGGTCCCGACTTTATGGCCAAGGGTGATCTGTCGACCCTGACCCCGGTGCCCTGGCAGCCGGGCTATGGCCGGGTGTTGTGCATCGGGCACGTCAATGGCGAGCCGCACCCCTACGATACCCGCTATGTGCTGCAGCGACAGATCGCCCGTCTGAGTGCCCGCGGCTGGACCATGAATACGGGTGTTGAGCCGGAGTTCAGCCTGTTTCGCCGTGATGGTCAGGGCCAGCTGCAGCTGGTCGACAGCAGCGATAACCTGGACAAGCCCTGCTATGACTACAAGGGGCTGTCGCGTTCGCGTGAGTTTCTCGAGAAGCTCACCGAGTCCTTGCAGCAGGTCGGCTATGACATCTATCAGATCGACCATGAAGACGCCAACGGCCAGTTCGAGATCAATTACACCTACAGCGACGCCATGACCTCGGCGGACCGCTTTACCTTCTTCCGCATGGCCGCCGGTGAGATTGCCAACGAGCTCGGCATTATCTGCTCCTTTATGCCCAAGCCGGATGCCACACGCACCGGCAACGGCATGCACTTTCATGTCTCGATTGCCGATGCCAATAAGCCCAACCTGTTCCAGGATGACAGTGATCCGCGCGGTATGGGCCTGTCCAAACTGGGCTACCACTTTGCCGCCGGCCTCCTGGCCCACGCACCGGCCCTGTGCGCCTTTTCCGCACCCACGGTGAATTCCTACAAGCGCCTGGTGGTGGGGCGTTCGTTGTCCGGGGCGACCTGGGCGCCGGCCTTTGTTGCCTATGGCGACAACAACCGTTCCGCCATGGTGCGCATACCCTACGGACGTATCGAGTACCGCCTGCCGGATGCCGGCTGCAACCCCTATCTGGTCACTGCTGCAATCATTGCCGCCGGGCTGGATGGCATCGAGCGCGAGCTGGACCCCGGCGAGCCGTGCAATGAAAACCTCTACAGCATGAGCCTGGAAGACATTGCCGCACGGGGTATCGCCACCCTGCCGCAGAATCTCAACGAGGCCTGCCAGGCGCTGGAAGACGACCCTTTGTTCCGCGACACCCTGGGGCATGAAATTGTTGATGAGTTTATCGCCCTCAAGCGGGCCGAGTGGGTCGAGTACAGCCGGCATGTCAGCGACTGGGAAGTGCAGCGCTATACCGAATTTTTCTGAAGCCGATGAGGCGTGAGGACAGACTATGTGTGGAATTGTCGGGTTGTATCTGAAAAAACCAGCCCTGGAAGACCAGTTGGGTGCACTCTTTGCGCCCATGTTGCTGGCGATGACCGACCGCGGGCCGGACAGTGCGGGCTTTGCCATCTACGGCGATGAGGTGGCAGACAGCTGGGTCAAGCTGACCCTGCAGAGCGCCGAGCCGGGCTACGCCTGGCCGGTACTGCTGGGCGAACTGGAAAGTCGGCTGGGCTGTGCGCTGGACTGGTTTCGCAATGCCGATGCGGTGGTGCTCAAGACCGATGCCGAGGAAGCTGCCGTGCGTGCAGCACTGGCCGAGCTGGCCCCGGATATCCGCATCATGAGCTGCGGCCAGAGTATCGAGATTCTCAAGGGGATGGGTCTGCCACAGGAGATCAGTGCGCGCTTCAACCTGCCGGGCATGCGCGGCAGCCATATCATCGGGCATACCCGCATGGCTACCGAAAGCGCTGTGACCATGGAGGGCAGCCACCCCTTCTCCACCGGCAATGACCTCTGCCTGGTGCACAACGGTTCGCTGTCCAACCACAGCCGCCTGCGTCAGCGCCTGCAACGTCAGGGTCTGGTGTTCGAGACCGAGAATGACAGCGAAGTGGCTGCTGGCTATCTGACCTGGCGCCTGCGCCAGGGCGACACCCTGCAACAGGCGTTGGACCATGCGCTGCAGGATCTGGACGGTTTTTTTACCTTTGCCATCGGCACCCGGCAGGGCTTTGCGGTGATCCGCGACCCGATTGCCTGCAAGCCGGCCGTGTTGGCGGAAACCGAAGATTACGTCGCCATGGCATCGGAGTATCAGGCGCTGGCCGGCTTGCCTGGCATTGACAGCGCCCGGGTCTGGGAGCCGGAACCGGCCACCCTGTACATCTGGGAACGGCCAGCGGCCTGAGGAGAGCAGCATGCAACATATCGATCTGGCGCACAGCACGGTGCGCGAACTCAACCAGCAATTGCACGCTCAGGCCGGGCAGGTCAGCGAGCGTGAGTGGGTGGTCAAGAACCCCGCCGGCAAGCACAACCTGGCGGTTGGCCTGAGCGAAGGGCTGGCGATCGAGATTCAGGGCCATACCGGCTACTACTGTGCCGGCATGAACCAGAAAGCCAGCGTCACGGTAAATGGCAATGTCGGCGTCGGTGTGGCGGAAAACATGATGTCTGGCCGCGTGCATATCAAGGGCAATGCCTCGCAATCCGCCGGTGCCACCGCCCATGGCGGCCTGTTGATCATCGACGGCGATGCCGGCGCGCGTTGCGGTATCTCGCTCAAGGGCGCGGATATTGTGGTCGGTGGCAGCATTGGCCATATGAGCTGTTTCATGGCCCAGGCCGGACGCGTGGTGGTACTCGGCGATGCCGGCGATGCGCTGGGTGATTCGCTGTATGAAACCCGTATCTATGTGCGCGGCACGGTGAAGTCGCTGGGCTCGGATTGTGTCGAGAAGCCCATGCGTGCCGAGCATCTGGAAGAGCTGGCCGAACTGCTGCACCGCGCCGGTTATGACGCCGATCCGGCCAGCTTCAAGCGCTATGGCTCGGCACGTGAACTCTACAACTTCAAGGTCGACAACGCGGCGGCCTACTGAGCGCCCGCAGTGAGGAACACACGATGACAGACAAATACCCACCGGTGCTGCGTGAGTCGGCCACTTTTGATCGCCTGACCATCCAGGAAATCCAGCGCGCCGCCGAAACCGGCATCTATGATATTCGCGGTGGTGGCACCAAGCGCAAGGTGCCGCATTTTGATGACCTGCTGCTGCTCGGCGCCAGCATGTCGCGCTACCCGCTGGAAGGCTACCGGGAAAAATGCGGTACCAACGTGGTGCTCGGTACCCGCTTTGCCAGGAAACCCATTCATCTCGACATACCGGTCACCATTGCCGGCATGAGCTTCGGTGCCCTCTCGGCCCAGGCCAAGGAAGCCCTCGGGCGTGGTGCCAGCATGGTGGGTACCAGCACCACCACGGGTGACGGCGGCATGACCCCGGAAGAACGCGGCCAGTCGAAGCATCTGGTTTATCAGTACCTGCCCTCGCGCTACGGCATGAACCCGGATGACCTGCGCAAGGCCGATGCCATCGAGGTGGTGCTGGGCCAGGGTGCCAAACCGGGTGGCGGCGGCATGCTGCTGGGCATGAAGGTGACCGAGCGGGTGGCGGGTATGCGCACCCTGCCGATCGGCGTTGATCAGCGCAGTGCCTGCCGGCATCCGGACTGGACCGGCCCGGATGATCTGGCAATCAAGATTGCCGAGCTGCGCGAGATTACCGACTGGGAAAAGCCGATCTACGTCAAGATCGGTGCCAGCCGGCCCTATTACGACGTCAAACTGGCGGTCAAGGCCGGGGCCGACGTGATCGTGCTCGATGGCATGCAGGGCGGTACGGCAGCGACCCAGGATGTATTCATCGAGCATGTCGGCATCCCGATTCTCAGCGCCATCCCGCAGGCAGTGCAGGCCTTGCAGGAAATGGATATGCACCGCGAGGTGCAGTTGATTGTCTCCGGCGGCATCCGCAGTGGCGCCGATGTGGCCAAGGCCATGGCGCTGGGCGCCGATGCGGTTGCCATTGGCACCGCAGCCTTGATCGCCCTGGGTGACAACCACCCGCGCTGGGATGCGGAGTTGCGTGAGTTGGGTTCGGCGGCGGGCTATTACGATGACTGGCAGAACGGCCAGGACCCGGCGGGTATCACCACCCAGGATCCGGAGCTGGCCAAGCGTCTGGACCCGGTCGACGGCGGTCGTCGTCTGGCCAACTACCTGCGGGTGATGGTGCTGGAAGCACAGACCATGGCGCGCGCTTGCGGCAAGTCGCACCTGCTCAATCTGGACCCGGAAGATCTGGTGGCCTTGACGGTGGAATCCGCCGCCATGGCGCGGGTACCGCTGGCCGGGACCCAGTGGGTGCCCGGGCAACACGGGTATTGAGCCATGGCTGAGCTTGCCGAACCGCAGGTCACTGCCCGGTTGCTGGATGGCCGTGCCCTGGCCGCGCAGTTGCGCAGTGAACTGGCTGCCCGCATCCGCCAGCGCCAGGCCGCCGGCTTGGCGCCGCCTGGCCTGGCGGTAATTCTGGTCGGTGATGATCCGGCGTCCCAGATCTATGTGCAGCACAAGATCCGTGCCTGCGCCGAGGTCGGGGTGCAGTCCTTCAGTCGCAGCCTATCTGCCGCGACTACTCAGGCCGAGCTGCTGGCGCTGATTCGGCAATTGAATGCTGATCCGGCAGTACACGGTATCTTGCTGCAGTTGCCGCTGCCGGTTGGTCTGGACAGCCGGGCACTGCTACAGGAAATTGCCCCGCACAAGGATGTGGATGGCTTTCACCCGCAGAACCTGGGCTTGCTGGCGGCGGGTCTGCCCGGCCTGCGCCCCTGTACGCCCAAGGGTTGCATGCGTTTGCTGGCGCAGGCGGGTGTCGACTGTAGGGGGCAGCAGGCGCTGGTGATTGGTGCCTCGACCATTGTGGGCCGCCCGATGGCGCTGGAATTACTGCGCGCCGAAGCCACGGTCACTATTGCGCACAAGGCAACGCGGGATTTGCCGGCACTGGTCGCGCAGGCGGATATTCTGGTGGTGGCCACCGGGGTGCCGGGGCTGGTCCGGGGGGAGTGGATCAAGCCGGGTGCCGTGGTGCTGGATGTTGGCATCAACCGGCTGGCCGATGGCCGGTTGGTGGGTGATGTGGACTTTGCTGCTGCCAGTCAGCGTGCAGCCTGGATCACTCCGGTACCGGGCGGGGTGGGGCCGATGACGATTGCCTGTCTGCTGCAGAATGCGCTGCAGGCGGCTGATCAAGCGCCGGCACACCCACCAGATGCTGCAGTTCACCGCTAGCGCGCAACTGTTCTATGGCCTCCACCAGCGGGGCGGCTCGGTGGGCCGGCAAGACCTGACGCTGGCGATAGAGGTAGGCTGTCTGTTGTTCGGAGTGCAGTGCCAGACGCCAGTCATCGCTCAGTAATGCCAGCTTCTGGAAGGTGTGATACAGGGTTTGCTCACTACTGATCATGGCCTGCAAGCGTCCGGCTTGCAGCATCATCACGCCCTGCTCCAGGCTACTCACCGCTATCTTGTTGATGGCTTGGTCGGCTTCGAATGCCCGGCCGTAATAGGTGCCGCGGATAAAGCCAACCGGTTCACCGGCCAGGCTGGCCAGGTTGAGGTCACCTGTCCGCTCGCGTGGTGCCATAAGGAAAAAGCGCGATTGCAGCACCGGAGCACTGCGCTCGGCGAAACGGTCAGCGGCCGGGTTGGCAAACAGCACACTCAGATCACCCTGGCCCTGTTCCAGCTCCAGCAACACCCGTTGATGAGGTAGCAGGCGCAGCTCTATGGGCTTGCCGCTGCGGCTTTCCAGTTCCCGGAACAGGTCAACAATGATGCCTTGCGGTTGTTCCTGATCATCCATATACCCCCAGGGCCAGACATCGGCGACCAGAGCCTGCAAAGGGGGTTCAGTGGCTGTCGGTGCTGGAGTCGCTGACGTGGAGCCGGCAGCTATAAGTAACCCTGTGAGCAACAGCAGGCACCAGCATGCTCTCTGACGGATCAAGATAGGTAGTCTCCGGTTTGAATCCAGTCATTGAGTATAGTTGGCAGTTTGCCGTTGCAGTCGGTAAATCAGGCCCAGATTCGTCAGCAGTAACAAAAAAGCCGCGCTGATCACCGCCGGCCAGCCGGCCCATTGCCAGAAGGGCTGCAGATAATAGATACCGACCGCCGCGCCGAGGTAGTAACACACCGAATACAGCGAGGTGGCGCTGGCCTTGGCACCCTCGGCATGCTGGTTGACCCAGGCATTGGCCAGTGAGTGGGTGAGAAAGAAGCCGAAGGAATTGACCACCAGACCGAGCAGGATCAGCAGCAAATGGCCGCTCAGGGTCAGCAAGCAGCCGAGCATGAAAATGGCCACGCCCAGAGCCATGCCGCCGGTCTGACTGCGCGCCGAGAAACGCGCCGAGAGCGCAGCCGACAGGGTGCCGCCGAGATAGGTCAGAAACAGCAGTCCGAGGGCGGTGGCGCCCAGCTGCCAGGGCGCGCCACTGAGGCGAAAGGTCAGGAAGGTATACAGGTTGACGAACACCAGGAAATTCAGCCCGCCGAGCAGCATGGCTGGCCATAGCAGGGGGTGGCGCAGGTGACGGGCAAAGTTGCCAAGCACGCTGCGCAGCTTCAGCGCCTGCGGCTGGAAGTTGCCCGGTGCCGGCAATAGCCAGGCAATCAGCATGACGCCGAGCAGGCTGGCACCGCCAACCAGCAGAAACATGCCATGCAGCCCCAGCTGATCGGCCAGCGCGCCGCCGACTACCCGGCCACCGGCGCCGCCCAGGGTATTGCCGCTGATATACAGGCCCACGGCGCCAATCAGCGCGCTGCGGCTGACGGTATCACCCAGGTAGGCCACGGCGGTGGCGGGCAATACCGCCAGGGCTACACCGAGCAGGGCACGCAAGACCAGCAGACTGTGATAGTGGCTGGTCCAGGCCATGGCCAGGGTCAGCACCGCGGTGGCGGTCAGGCCGCAGAGCAACAGATTGCGCCGCCCCCAGGCATCCGACAGCGGGCCGAGCACCAGCAGTGACAGGCCCAGGGTCAGGCTGGTCAGGTTGAAGGCATTGGCCGCCTGCAGCACCGAGACCTGGTAGTGCTCGGCAATCAGCGGCAGCAGCGGATGGATGGCATAGAGGTTGGCAAAGATCACCAGCGACGCCAGCAACAGCGCCAGGCACACCCGCCGGTAGGCGGGCGTGCCGGCGTCAATCAGTTGCGGGCTGTGGCTGGGCATGACTGTCCTCGTCCAGGCTGATCAGGGTCTGACCTTCGGTGATCATGGCGCCTTCCTGGCAGAGTACCGCGCTGACCATTCCATCGACGGGAGCGCGCAGGCTGTGTTCCATTTTCATCGCTTCCAGTACCAGCAGGGTCTGGCCGGCGCTTACCCTGTCGCCAGCCTGGACCAACAAGCGTACGACGCTGCCGTTCATCGGGGCGCTCAGGTCACCTTCCGGCACCGCCTGGGTGCGACTGGCCAGCGGATCACGCTGTTGCACCGCCAACCAGTCGCCGTCCCAGGGCAGAAATACCTGGTCGCCACGGCGATAATAGCGCCCGCTGCTGGGCAGGTCGCTTAGTCTAAAGCAGCCTTGCTCCTGCTGCTCGCCCTGTTGCAGGGTCAGGCTGATTGCTGTCGGCAGGCCCAGTTGCCAGCCGCTGAGCTGCGCCCAGGGCGAGTGCGGGTCATCTGCGCGCGGGCTATCGGGCAGGCTGTGCAACCAGGCGCTGGCAGCCTGGGCCCAGAAGCGCTCATCCAGCGGTGCCAGGGGTGTCAGCAGGGCCGCCTGGTGCTCAGGAATAAAGCCGGTATCCAGTGTGCCGGCGGTAAAGGCCGGGTGTTTGAGTAGCTGTTTGAGCAGCCGCAAGTTGCTTTTCAGGCCGCCAACCGCGGTCTCGTCGAGCATTGCCAGCAGGCGCATGCGCGCCTGTTCGCGGTTATCGCCCCAGGCAATCAGCTTGGCCAGCATGGGGTCGTACCAGGGTGAAATCAGCTCGCCCTCATGCACGCCGCTGTCGACCCGCCGCCCCGGGCCGGGCGCAGGCTCGCGGTACAGGGTCAGGCTGCCACTGGCGGGTAAAAAATCCTGCTGCGGGTCTTCGGCATACAGGCGCACTTCCAGGGCATGGCCCTGGCAGGGGATCTCGGCCTGTTGCAGTGGGAAGGCTTCACCGGCGGCGATGCGCAGCTGCCAGGCCACCAGGTCCAGCCCGGTGATGGCTTCGGTGACCGGGTGCTCGACCTGCAGCCGGGTGTTCATTTCCATGAAGTAGAACTGCCCGTCCGGGTCCAGCAGAAACTCGATGGTCCCGGCGCCGACATAATCGATCGCCTGGGCCGCGCGCACCGCCGCCTCGCCCATCTGCCGCCGCAGCTCAGCGGACAGCCCCGGCGCGGGGGCTTCCTCCAGCACCTTCTGGTGCCGGCGCTGGATCGAGCAGTCACGGTCGTGCAGGTAGACGCAATGGCCCTGCTGGTCGGCAAGCATCTGCACTTCGATATGCCGGGTGTGCTCCAGGTATTTTTCCAGCAGCAGTTGCGGGTCGCCAAAGGCGCTCTGTGCTTCGCGCTGGGCCGAGGCCAGGGCGTCGTCCAGTTCGCTGTCGGCGCGCACGACTTTCATGCCCTTGCCACCGCCGCCGGCACTGGCCTTGAGCAGCAACGGGTAGCCAATCTGCTCAGCTGCCGCGCGCAGGGCCGGCAGACTCTGATCCTTGGCGTGATAGCCGGGCACCAGCGGCACGCCGGCCTCGGCCATCAGCGCCTTGGCCGCAGATTTACTGCCCATGGCGCTGATCGCTGCAGCCGAGGGGCCGACAAAACACAGCCCAGCCGCGCTGCAGGCCTCGGCAAAGGCAGCATTTTCGGCCAGAAAGCCATAACCCGGGTGCACCGCTTCGGCCCCACTGGCCCTGGCTGCGGCAATCAGCTTGTCGATGCTCAGGTAGCTGTCGGCCGGGCGACTGCCGCCCAGCGCAATGGCGCGGTCAGCCAGTTGCACATGGGGCGCGTTGCGGTCACTGTCGCTGTAGACCGCCACCGTATGGATGCCCAATGCGCGGGCGCTGCGGATGATACGGCAGGCAATTTCACCCCGGTTGGCAATCAGTAGCGTCTGGGACATCGGGCTGTCCTCGGGTGGTATGGGCGGGGCATGGGTCAGTCTGTATCTGTTGGCAGGTTGCGCCAGTTCGGGTCGCGCTTGGCCAGGAAGGCGTTCAACCCTTCCTGTCCTTCGGGACTGACGCGGATGCGGGCAATGGCGGCCTCGGTATAACGGCGCAGGGCGGGGCTGAGTTCGCCATGTTTGACCTCCTGCAGCAGGCCCTTGGTCGCGCGCATGGCGGCTGGGCTGTTGCCCAGCAAGCGGGCGCACCAGTTTTCCACGGCCTGATCCAGTTCGCTGGCCGGGTAAGCGGCATGCAGCAAGCCCATGGCCGCCGCCTGCTCACCACTGAAGGCTTCGGCAGTCAGTGCATAGCGCCGCGCCTGACGTTCACCCAAGGCCTTGACCACAAAGGGGCTGATCACCGCCGGGGTCAGGCCGATGCGCACTTCCGACAGGCAGAACTGGCTGTCGAGGCTGCCAATCGCCATATCACAGCAACTGATCAGGCCCAGCGCACCGCCATAGGCCGCCCCCTGTACCACCGCCAGGGTGGGTACCGGCAGTTGATAGAGGCTGACCATGACCTCGGCCAGCTCGCGGGCATCCTGCAGGTTGGCGTTATAGTCCAGCTCGGCGGCGGCGCGCATCCATTCCAGATCGGCCCCGGCGGAGAAGTGCCGGCCATGTCCGCGCAGCAACAGAAAACGCACTGCCGGGTTAGCCTTGACCGCATCCAGTGCCGCCAGCAGCTCGGCAATCATGGCAGCGTTGAAGGCGTTGTTCTTGTCTGGCCGGTTCAGCCACAGGGTGGCCACGCCGGTCTGACTGACGGTGAGTTCCAGGGTGCTGAAGTCGGTCATGCTGTGCTCGTTCATGGTCAGGCTCGAGTCAAGGCCTTGGGTTGTGTGCTGCCGTGGGTTACATACGGAAGACACCAAAGCGGGTGGCTTCAATGGGGGCATTCAGCGCAGCGGAAATGGCCAGGCCCAGGGTGTCACGGGTCTGTGCCGGATCGATAATGCCGTCATCCCAGAGCCGGGCCGACGCATAGCTGGCAGCGGCCTGGGCCTCATACTGCTCGACAATGGGCGCTTTCAGGGCGGCGGCATCGGCTTCACTGAAGGCCTGCCCACTGCGTTCGGCCTGCTCGCGCTTGACCTGCACCAGCACATCGGCCGCCTGTTGCGCGCCCATGACGCCAATCCGCGCATTCGGCCACATCCACAGCCAGCGCGGATCATAGGCGCGGCCACACATGCCGTAATTGCCGGCACCAAAGCTGCCGCCGATGATCACGGTGAACTTGGGAACCTTGGCGCAGGCTACGGCAGTCACCAGCTTGGCACCGTGCTTGGCAATACCGCCTTCCTCGGCCTTTTTGCCGACCATAAAGCCGGTAATGTTCTGCAAAAACAGCAGCGGAATGCCGCGCTGGCAGGCCAGCTCGACAAAGTGCGCGCCCTTCTGCGCCGATTCGCTGAACAGCACGCCATTGTTGGCCAGAATGGCCACCGGGTAGCCATGCAGATGGGCAAAGCCGCAGACCAGGGTGCTGCCGAAGCGCGCCTTGAATTCATCGAACTGGCTGTCATCCACCAGCCGGGCAATCACCTCGCGCACATCATAGGGCTGCTTGCTGTCGGCAGGGATGATGCCGTACAGCTCTTCGGCGGCGTACCGCGGTGGCTTCGGCGGCTGGCAGTGCAGCTGGCCCTGTTTGCGCCAGTTCAGATTGGCCACACAGCGCCGCGCCATGGCCAGGGATTCGTGGTCATCGGCGGCAAAGTAGTCGGCGACCCCCGAGGTCTGGCAATGCAGTTCGGCGCCGCCCAGTTCCTCGGCGGTGACCACCTCGCCGGTGGCGGCGCGCACGAGCGGCGGGCCGGCGAGGAAGATGGTGGCCTGATTGGCGACCATGATGGTTTCGTCACTCATGGCCGGTACATAGGCGCCACCGGCGGTGCACGAGCCCATGACCACGGCAATCTGCGGAATCCCCGCGGCGCTGAGGTTGGCCTGGTTGAAGAAAATCCGCCCGAAGTGCTCGCGGTCGGGGAAGACCTCATCCTGGCGTGGCAGGTTGGCACCACCGGAGTCGACCAGATAAATGCAGGGCAGGCGGTTGTCCTGCGCGATCTGCTGGGCGCGCAGGTGCTTTTTTACCGTCAACGGGTAATAGCTGCCGCCTTTGACCGTGGCATCGTTGGCCACGATCATGCACTCGACGCCGCTGACCCGACCAACCCCGGCGATCAGCCCGGCGGCGGGCACGGCTTCGTCATACACCTGCCAGGCTGCCAGTTGGCCCATTTCTAGAAAGGGTGAACCGGGGTCGAGCAGGGCTTGAATACGCTGGCGTGGCAACAGCTTGCCCTTGGCCAGATGGCGTTGCTGGGCCTTGTGGCCGCCGCCTGCGGCGATCTGGCTGAGCTGGTCGCGCAGCGCTGCTACCTGCGTCTGCAGGGCGCGGGCATTGGCCTGAAACTCGGCGCTGTCGGGGTTGATACTGCTGTGCAGGTGACTCATAGACGCTCCATCATGGCCCGGGGATCAATGCGTTTCGGCAAAGAGTTCGCGGCCAATCAGCATGCGCCGGATCTCGCTGGTACCGGCACCGATCTCGTACAGCTTGGCATCGCGCCACAGGCGGCCGGTCGGGTAGTCATTGATATAGCCGTTGCCCCCGAGAATCTGGATCGCCTCGCCGGTCAGCCAGGTGGCTTTTTCCGCGGTATACAGGATCACCCCGGCGCAGTCCTTGCGTACCTGGCGCAGGTGCTGGTCACCCAGTTCATCCAGTTGCCGGCCGACGGCGTAGAGGTAGGCGCGGCAGGCCTGCAGGGTGGTGTACATGTCGGCCAGCTTGCCCTGGATCAACTGGAATTCGCCGATACTCTGACCGAACTGTTTGCGCTCGTGGACATAGGGCAGCACGATATCCATGGCTGCCTGCATCAGCCCCAGCGGGCCGCCGCTGAGCACGGCGCGCTCGTAATCCAGGCCGCTCATCAACACCCGGGCCCCCTCGCCCTTGCCGCCGAGCACCTGATCGACGGGCACGCGGACGTTGTCGAACACCAGCTCACCGGTCGGCGAGCCGCGCATGCCCAGTTTATCGAGCCGCTGGGCCACGCTGAAACCGGGGCTGTCGGTCTCCAGGATAAAGGCGGTCATGCCACGCGCGCCGGCGCCGGGATCGGTCTTGGCGTAGACCACCAGAATGTCGCAGTCGGGGCCGTTGGTGATCCACATCTTGCTGCCGTTGAGCACATAGTGATCACCCTGGCGCTCGGCGCGCAGGCGCATGCTGACCACATCCGAGCCGGCTTCGGCCTCGCTCATGGCCAGCGCACCGATATGCTCGCCACTGATCAGCCGGGGCAGAAAGCGGCGCTTCTGCTCTTCACTTCCGTTGCGGTTGATCTGGTTGACGCAGAGATTGGAGTGCGCGCCGTAGGACAGGCCAATGCCGCCAGCGGCACGGGAAATCTCTTCCATGGCTACCATATGCGCCAGGTAGCCCATGCCGGCACCGCCATAGGTCTCAGGCACGGTCAGCCCGAGCAGGCCCAGGTCACCCAATTTGCGCCAGAGGCCAGCGGGAAACTGGTCGTCGCGGTCGGCGGCCTGGGCGAGCGGGGCAATTTCAGCGGCGGCAAAGGCGGCCACTGAATCACGCAACATATCCACATCCTGGCCAAGGAAGAAATTCAAGCCGGGTAACTCAGCCATTTTCAGGTACTCCATGCGCGTTTTTATTCTGTGAGCTGTCTGCCAGGGCGGCGCGGCAGCGCGCCTCGGCGGTATCCAGCTCGATCTGCATTGCCTGGATATCGAGTAATTGCTGTTCCAGCTGCGCCCGCCGGGCCTGGATCTTGACCATGAAGCTGTGCAGCTGGGTGCGGTTGCCTTCACTGGGATCGTACAGCTCGATCAGTTCGCGACATTCGGCGAGGGAGAAGCCCAGCCGTTTGCCGCGCAGGATCAGGGTCAGCGCGACGCGGTCACGCGGGGCGTAGATACGTTCCTGTCCGCGGCGTTGCGGATGCAGCATGCCTTGTTCTTCATAGAAGCGAATGGCCCGCGCAGTGACGTCGAGTTCACGGGAGAGTTCGCTGATGCTGTAGGTGCGCGGCATGACAGGGCTCTTTGCTTTACGTTTACGTAAAGGTAATTCATCTGTCGCTGCTGTCAAGCGGGTAACCGACGCCTTGGCCCTCAGTGACCCCGCAGTAGTTGCCAGGCAGCGCTGGCAGCAGTCGGCGCTGATCGCTCCAAGGCGTAATCGGCGGCATTCAAGGCGCCGGCGCGGTCAGTGATCAGGTCCGAGAGCAGCTGGGCTGAGCCGCAGGCCATGGTCCAGCCGAGCGTGCCGTGCCCGGTATTCAGCCATAGATTGTCCAGCGGTCCGCGGCCAATGATGGGGGTGCCGTCTGGCGTCATCGGGCGGAAGCCACACCAGAACTCGGCATTCTGGTGATCGCTGGCGCCGGGGAAGAGTTGCGCCAGCACCATGTTCAGGGTGGCCTGGCGCCGGGCCGGCAAGCGGGCGTCAAAGCCGGTCAGCTCGGCCATGCCGCCAACGCGGATGCGCTGGGCAAAGCGGGTTACTGCTACCTTATAGGTTTCGTCCATCAGGGTGGATTGTGGTGCGGCAGCCTCATCGGTAACCGGCAGGGTCAGGGAGTAGCCTTTGACCGGATAAACCGGCAAGCGCACACCGTGGGGCTGCAGCAGGGCCGGACTGTAACTGCCCAGGGCCACCACGTAGCGATCCGCCTGCAGGTAGCCGGCCTGGGTATGCACGCCTTGTACCGCGCCAGCCTGAACATCCAGCCCACGGATTGGAGTGTTGAACAGCAGGCGAACGCTCAGTTCGCGGCAGACATTCGTCAGTTGTCGGGTAAACAGCTGGCAGTCACCGGTTTCATCGCCGGGCAGGCGCAGACCGCCCACCAGCCTCTGGCTGTCCAGCCCCGGTTCGACGGCTTTACAGCCAGCAGGATCAAGCAGTGTGTAGTCGATGCCACAGTCTGCCAGCACGGCCATATCCTTGGCTGCGGCATCCAGTTGCTGCTGTTTGCGGAAAACCTGCAAAGTGCCGCCCTGACGGCCTTCATAATCGATGCCGGTGGTGGCGCGCAGGTCAGCCAGACAGTCGCGGCTGTGGCTGGACAGGCGCAGCATGCGCGCCTTGTTGAGCTGGTAGCGGGCTTGGCTGCAGTTACGCAGCAGTTGCAGCATCCAGCGGTACTGGGCCGGGTCGCTGGTCAGGCGAATGGCCAGGGGCGCGTGTTTGGCCAACAGCCAGCCGATGGCCTTGCGCGGCACACCGGGTGCGGCCCAGGGTGAGGAATAGCCGGTCGACAGCATGCCGGCATTGGCATAACTGGTTTCCAGTGCCGGGCCGGGCTGACGGTCGACGACGGTGACTTCATGCCCGGCGCGGGCCAGGTACCAGGCGCTGGTCATACCGATGACGCCACTACCTAGAATCAGAATACGCATGACAGACTCCTGCAACTGACAGCCCTTGGGCGATGCCACCATTCTAGTCCGCTCAGGTGCGCTGTATTTCTCGTTTAAATCGTGGTTTGCAGCTAATCTTGCTGAAAAGCAGCGTCTTTGCCGGAGGTTTTGATGAAAATTCGCCGCGCCGCCAGTCGTGAGCTGGACAAGATTGATCGGCATATCCTGCGCCTGTTGCAGGCTGATGCCCGCCTGACCTATGTCGAACTCGGTGAGCGGGTCGGTCTGTCGACTACGCCATGCATGGAACGGGTGCGGCGGCTGGAGCGGGAGAAATACATCCTCGGCTATCACGCCCGGCTCAACCCGCAGAAGTTGCAGGCCAGCTTGCTGGTGTTTGTCGAAATCAGCCTGGCGTCCAAGTCAGCGGATATCTTTGATGAGTTTCGCCGTGCGGCCACGCGTTTGCCGCAAGTGCTGGAATGCCATCTGGTATCGGGTGATTTTGATTACCTGATCAAGGCGCGGATCTCGGAAATGACTGCTTACCGCCAGTTGCTCGGCGATATCCTGCTCAAGTTGCCCGGGGTGCGCGAGTCCAAGAGTTATATCGTGATGGAGGAATTGAAAGAAACTCTGGCTTTGGCGTTGAGCGATCCAGAGGAGCTGGCAGGTACTGGAGTAAAATAGTGCTTGCTATAAACTAAAAGCCCTGTATGGTGGTGCACAGCTTGAAAGTTAGTCTTTAGTTCAGATCTCCACTTCGTTAGTATCGTTCGCATACAAATCGTCCTGAAGTTTCTAAGTTACAGTCTCCACTCTTAGGCATTACCGGTCAGCAATGGCCAAAACTCTATATTTATTCAGGAATTACGATTATGTCCGATACAGTTACTGGTACCGTAAAATGGTTCAACGAAGCTAAAGGCTTTGGTTTCATTCAACAAGCTTCTGGTCCTGACGTGTTCGCTCACTTCAGCGCCATCATGGGCAACGGCTTCAAGACCCTGGCTGAAGGCCAGCAGGTTGAGTTCCGTCTGACTCAAGGCCAGAAAGGCCCGCAAGCAGAGAACATCGTCGCCATCTGATGTCGCTGGCACCCCTAAGGGTGCCCGGCATGGCAACGAAAAAAGGCCGATCAGCAATGATCGGCCTTTTTTGTGTCTGTAAGCCGCTGATAATCTCAGCGCGCCTGTATCCAGCCGTTATCAGACTTGGCTAATACGATTTCCGAGCGCTCGACCGAGCGTCCGGTTATCGGCGCCGTGGCATCGACTTCGACATCGCAACGGTAAACGTCACTGCGCTCTTCTTCGCAGCTATGAATGGTGACCTTGTGGATGTCGACCTTGAGCATCTCGGACATGCTACTACCGCCCAGTTCGCCGACCATGGCGGTCATTTTGTCTACCTCTGACTCCAGCAAAGCCTTGATATCACTTTCCGAAGGGCCGCTGGAACAAGCGCTGATAACCAGGGTTGAGGCGATCAGTAGTGCTCCATAGAGTTGCTTTTTCATTATTGCTTCCTTGAGATGGTTTGGGTGGGTGCTACAGGTGCTACAGGTGCTACAGGTGCTACAGGTTCATATTCAGGTTGCCGGACGGTCACAACAGACCTGATCACGCCCGTTGCGCTTGGCCTGATAAAGCGCCTTGTCGGCCCGGCTGATCAGCTGCTGCAGTGAGTCGCTGCACGCTTCCGCGACGCCGAATGACATGGTGACAGTGCCCACTTCGTCATCCTCCAGTTCGGCGATGGCTGCACGTAATCGCTCTGCCAGCTGACTGGCTTCGGTCAGCTGGGTCTGAGCAATGATCATGAACTCCTCCCCGCCCCAGCGAATAGCTGTGTCCGAGCTGCGGAGCTGCTTGGCCAGTGTGGCCGCTATATGCTGGATGACGCGGTCTCCGGTGGGGTGACCAAAGCGATCATTGACTGCCTTGAAGTGATCAATATCGCAGATGATCAGGCTCATGGGTTGCTGTTCAGAACGCCAGGCGTGAAAGGCTTCTTGCAGTTGGTCATCGCCGGCACGGCGGGACAGCAGGCCGGTCAGTTTGTCTTCCATGGCCATGGCATGCAGCGCTTTTTCACGCTCAACCAGATCATCCACATTCCAGGAGGTGCTGATGTAATGGCTGCAGTGCCCGGCGCTGTCCAGCACCGGCGCAATACTTTGCTCGACATAATAGCGACTGCCGTTTTTGCGCTGGTTGATAAAGCGAGCCTGAAACGGCTGGTTGGCGCGCAGGGTTTGCCACATATGCCGGTAGAATTCTTCGCTGTGCTTGCCCGAACTGAGCAGTTTTGGCGTGTTGCCGAGGATTTCGTCAGCGCTGTACCCGGTCAGTTCTTCGAAAGCATTATTAACAAACACGACTTTGGCATCGAGATCCGTGATCAGAATCGGATCATGGGCCTGATTCAAGGCTTGAGTCAGCATATCGCGCTCGCGGGCTGACCTTTCCTGTTCGGTCACATCCTGTTGTACGGAGACGAAATGGCTAACAACGCCATGATCGTCCCTGACCGGAGAAATGTTCCAGTTGACGACATAGGCCTGGCCATCCTTGCGGTAGTTGACGGTGCGTCCTTCCCAGTAGCTGCCTTGCACCAGCGCTTCGCGCAATGACTGGATAACTGCCGGGTCGGTTTCAGGGCCTTGCAGCATTCGCGGTGATTGGTCCAGCAATTCTTCCTCGGAGTAACCCGTCATGCGGCAAAAAGCGGGATTGCAGTACAGGACTAGCGGACCTTGCCCATTGGTTCCGGCGTCGGTAACCAGGATTGCGTTATAGGCCTGTTCGGCCGCTATACGAATCAGCCGGTCTTTTTCAGCAGGGGCGAGCATGCAAGCGAGAGCCTTGTATTGAGAATAGCGGAGGTGCTGAATAGAAAGGTTCATTTATCGACTGAGTATAGCAACTCAAAGCAGTTGAGCAGTGTTTCATCGCCGTCGAATACTGCCTGTCTCTGCTAGTCTGTGAGTCTGATCACTATCCATTGCATTCAGACCCAGCAGAGAGGCATCCATGTCAGACGACAAACGCCGCCGGCACTCATCCCCGGTTGTAGATGGGCTCGGCAAATCGGCCAGCCGCGCCATGTTGCGCGCTGTGGGTTTTACCGACGAGGATTTTCGCAAACCCCAGGTGGGCATTGCCTCCACCTGGAGCAACCTGACGCCCTGCAATATGCATATCAACCGGCTGGCAGAAGAATCGGCGGCTGGTGCTGATGAGGCCGGTGGCAAATCGCTGATTTTCAATACCATCACCGTATCGGATGGCATTGCCAATGGCACTGAGGGGATGAAATATTCGCTGGTCTCCCGCGAGGTGATTGCCGACTCGATTGAAACCGTTGCCGGCTGCGAGGGCTTTGACGGCCTGGTAGCCATTGGTGGCTGCGACAAGAACATGCCCGGCTGTCTGATGGGGCTGGCGCGGCTCAACCGTCCGGCGGTATTCGTCTATGGCGGCACCATCATGCCGGGTGACAACCACACCGACATCATTTCCGTGTTCGAAGCCGTCGGTGCCCATGCCCAGGGCAAGATGGACCTGATCGAGCTCAAGCAGATCGAAGAAACCGCCATCCCCGGCCCAGGTTCCTGCGGCGGCATGTATACCGCCAACACCATGGCGTCGGCGATTGAGGCAATGGGCATGAGCCTGCCGGGAAGCTCGGCACAGAATGCGGTATCCGATACCAAAGTAGCGGATTGCAGGGCCGCTGGTGCCGCCGTGATGCATCTGTTGGAGCGTGACATCAAGCCCTCCGACATCATGACCCGTAAAGCCTTCGAGAACGCGATTACTGTGGTTATCGCTCTCGGCGGTTCGACCAATGCCGTGCTGCACCTGTTGGGTATGGCCAGCACTGTCGGCGTCAAGCTGGCGCTGGAAGATTTTGCCGAGATCGGCAAGCGCGTCCCGGTGCTCGCGGATCTGCGCCCCAGTGGTCATTACATGATGTCGGAACTGGTTGCCATTGGCGGCATTCAGCCGCTGATCAAGATGCTGCTGGAGCGCGGGCTGGTGCATGGCGATTGCCTGACGGTAACCGGCAAGACGCTGGCCGAGAACCTGGCCGACGTTGCCCCCTACCCCGAAGGTCAGGACATCATTCATGCCTTCGACAACCCGATCAAAGCCGACAGCCATCTGCGTATTCTGTACGGCAACCTCGCCCCGACCGGTGCGGTCGCCAAAATTACCGGTAAGGAAGGCACCCATTTTGTCGGCCGGGCGCGGGTGTTTCATTCCGAAGAAGAAGCCCAGGAGCGGATTATGGACGGTTCGGTGGTTGCCGGTGATGTGCTGGTCATTCGTTATGAAGGCCCCAAGGGCGGCCCCGGCATGCGCGAAATGCTCACCCCTACTTCGGCCATCATGGGCAAGGGCCTGGGTAGTGAGGTGGCGCTGATCACCGACGGGCGTTTTTCTGGCGGCAGCCACGGCTTTGTGGTCGGGCATATTACCCCCGAAGCTGCCGAGGGCGGCCCGATTGCCCTGGTGGAAGACGGCGACACCATCACCATTGATGCAGTGGCCAATCGCATTGAGCTGGATGTTTCCGAGCAGGAGCTAGAGCGCCGTAAACGCACTTGGCAGGCCCCGGCACCCCGCTATACGCGGGGTGTACTGGCCAAGTTTGCGCGCACCGTAGGCTCGGCATCCGAGGGAGCGGTAACGGATCTGATGCCGATCCAGCCTCAGCAGTCATAGCCTCCAGCAAGGGCACCAGAGTGCAAGAGCAAGCGACTTTGGCGCCCTAGTTGCTCAACTGCAGGCCCATCTCCCAAAAATCGATCTCAAGACGCGTCGCATCACTAAAAGTCCGGCACAGTTGCTGAAAACGTGCGGGTGAAACATCGGCCAGACGCTGGTTCAGCCAGTCGATTTCCGCCTGCATGGCCTGCTGGAATTCATCGCTTTCATACATGGCAATCCAGGCATCGTAGGGGTTGTCTGTGCCGCGCATTGTTTCAGCTCGGCTGTTAAGCCAATTGGCGATTTCGCCATAGCCAACCATGCACGGTGAGAGCGCTACATGCAGGTCCAGCAGGTCGCCACGGTTACCGGTGTCCAGCACATAACGGGTATAAGCCAGAGTCGCCCGCGCTTCCGGCAGCTCGTTCAGTTCCTGTTCCGAGATACCCCAGGCTTCGCAGTAACTGATGTGCAGCGCCAGCTCGGTATCGAGAATGGCTAACAGGCCGTCCTTTGCTTGTCTGAGGTCCGCAAGGGTCGAACTTTTGTAGGCTGCCAGCGCAAAGGCGCGGGCGAACTGGATCAGAAACAGATAATCCTGCTTCAGGTAATGTTTGAAGGCCGCAGGCTCCAGCGAGCCATCGCCAAGCTGGCGGACAAAGCTGTGCTCGATGTAGGTGCGCCATTCGCCATGGCAGGCTTCAGTGAGATCGTTGAACTGATAAGGCATTATGCTTCCTTGGTTGTGCAGGTTGTCAGTAGCAGGAATTCGGTGAGCTATCAGGGTTGATTTCTCCGGCAACCTCATCCGGATCAATGCCCAGGCTTAGCAAGGTCTCACGGACAAAAGTGATGTGCTCATGAATGCGCGCGGCATCGTCGCCGTGGGTAAAACGATTGACCTCGATGGGTTGAGGCATATAGGTAAAGGCGACTTTCAGGGCGTCGAGGGTGTCAGAGTCGGCCATCGTGAACTCCTGCTGGTTGGGTGTTAAGTGACTCAATAGCATACGTGGAATATTACCCGATTAAAATGGTCAGGTATTTGCGGTTTGCCGAGAGTGGGTGGTCCGCTATGGTTGGCGTAAACTGAGCAGCCCGAGTCACACCCCGCTGGATATCGCTGAGCACCATGAAGATACAACCCATTGATTACCTGGGCGAACCAACCCTCAGCCTGCGTCAGCTGGATAGCCTCAACAACTTCAGCAAAGGCACCACCTTCCGCTTGTTCAAGCGTTTTGAACAACAGCTGGAGCTTGGGCGCGACTACCACTATCTCCCGGCCACAGAGCATGCTGCCTTGATCAGTCAGCTGAAAGCCAAGGGGCACATGTACGCCAGCAGTCAGCACTTGCTGTTGCTGACACAGCGTGGCTATCAGCGTTTGCAGGCACTCAGTCGTCCGCAGGCCTGAACTGGGCCTGCATCTATATGTAGCTGCTTGTGTCAGTGCGATTGTGTTATGCGTGCGCTGGCATAACAATGCGCAAAATTCAGTAACCATCGGCTGCAAACAAAGGGTTAAGCGATCTTATGTCCAATTCAGGCAGTACATCAAAAACCCTGCGACTTGCTGCCGTTGGCGCCGTCACCGGTTTGCTGGCAGCCGCTTTCTATGTGGCGGCTACCGACACCGGCAGCCGGGGCGTCACCGCGCAGCAATTTGTCGACTTGCAACAGGGCGGCACGCCCTTTGCCGGCTTCCGCCGTGCCCATGCCAAGGGGTTATGCGTGGCTGGCGAGTTTGTCAGTAACGGCAATCTGGCCAGCTATTCGGTAGCGCCGGTCTTCAGGGCGGGCAGCACACCTGTACTGGGTCGCTTCTCCACCGGTGGCAACAACCCGACAGCACCGGAAATGTCCTCACCCGTGCGAAGCCTGGCGCTCAGTTTTGAGCTGGGTAACCAGCAGTTGTGGCGTACCGCAATGAATACCCCGCCGGTCATGGCTGTCGCCACACCGGATGCCTTTTATCAGCAGCTGGCTGCACTGGCACCCGACCCGGCAACCGGTGAGCGTGACATGGGCAAGATCCAGGCCTTCTTTGCGGCCCATCCGGAAACACAAAGTTTCCGTGAGTGGATGGGTGCTTATCAACCGAGCAGCAGCTTCGCCGCGGAGCGCTATAACAGTATCAATGCTTTCTACCTGATCAATGCGGAGGGTGAGCGCCAGGCCGTGCGCTGGCATGCCATGCCAACACAGGACTCTGGGGAGAACCCGTTCAGTGAATCTGCCAATGCCCTGCAAGAGGAAATAGCCAGTCGCCTGGCGGAAGATCCGGTGCGCTTTGAGCTGGTATTTACCCTTGCCAATGCAACCGATGATCCAGATGATCCTACGGTGGAGTGGCCATCCGACCGCCAGCAAGTTGTTGCCGGCGAGATTGTGCTGCAGGCGGTACATGACGACCAGGGCGTCTGTGATCAGATCAACTTCGACCCGCTTATTCTGCCGCGCGGCATCGAAGCCAGCGGTGACCGCATTCTGCGTGCCCGTTCAGCCGCTTACGCGGAATCCTATCGCCGCCGGGCACGTGAAGTGCTGGCCGGTAATGTCTATCAGGTGGAGCAATAAGCCATGCAGCACTCCTATCCAATCAGCATGCGTGTTTTTCATTGGGCGATGGCGGCCTTGATCCTGTCGATGCTGTTTGCCGGCCTGACGATGGTGCAGACGCTGGCGCCCTGGCATACCCCTATCCTGGCCGCGCACAAGGTGTTTGGTGTGCTGGCCTTGATCGGCGTCATCGCACGGCTACTGAACCGCTTGCGCAGCAAAGCCCCAGCGCTGCCCGCCGACTTGCCTGCCACCCAGGTATTTGCCGCAAAAGCGACCCAGGTATTGCTCTATGCGGCCATGCTACTGATGCCGATCAGCGGCTACCTGATGGTCAGCGCCAGTGGCCAGGCCATTGATGTCTTCGGCTGGTTTTACCTGCCGGCACTGGGCGGTGAAAGCCTGACCCGCTTTGCGCTGCTCCGGGAAATGCACGCCTATGTGGCCTATGGCTTTATCCTGCTGCTGCTCATGCATATTGGCGGCGCGCTTTACCATGGCTGGGTCAGGCAAGACGGGGTGCTGGGTTCTATGTTGCTGGGTGGCAAGAACAGTGAGCGTGATTGAGTCAGGCAGTTTTGCTGAGTCCGCTTACCGCCCGCAGACATTTCTCTGATGCGGGCGGCCTCTCGGTTAGTTGCCCTTACAACCAGCTCCAGGAAAAGCCCGTGTATACACCAAAGCCTTCACCGGGCGTCAAACGCGGCGCTTCTACACCGTTATCGTTGAACCCGGGGGTCACTGTCGCGGCGTAGCGCTCATCGGTGAGGTTGCGTAGCTCCAGCCACGCCTGCCAATCCTGCTTCGGCGCGTCATAACCGAGAATCGCGCCAAAGGTGGTGTAAGCGTCGGCATGCCAGGAGTTGGCGTAATCCACCGGCACCTTTGACGCATGTTGGGTGTTCAGCCCAAGGTAAACGCCTGCCGGGTGCTGATAACGCAGCTCGCCCTGATAGTAATGACGCGGCAAACCTGGCAGTGCATTGCTGCCAAAGACGTCGTCATCACGGTATTGGAAATCACTGAAGGTATAGGCCTGACGCAGCGTCAGTGCACCCAGTTTGTCACCCTGCCAGAGGGTGCTGGCAAGCCCGGCCTCGACACCCTGATGCACGGTGGCACTGGCGTTGGATTCGGCAAAGATAGCCGGCTCGATTTCGATAGTCAGCAGCTCGTTGTTGACCCGTGAGTAATACCACGCCAGATCCCACTGCCCCAGCACAGAATCGCCCCGTGCGCCCAGTTCAAGGGTAGTGGCGGTCTGGTTATCCAGGCTGATCGGCGTGCTTTGACGGTTGCTCCAGGGCTGATTGCTGACCGGGAAGCGCGTCGGCGACCCCCAGATCATCGACCAGGCGTGCGGTGGCTCGACCGAACGGGACAGGTTGCCGTAGACCTCGGTGCCGGTCTCCAACCGGTAACACAGGCCCAGTCGTGGGGCGTAATCCCAGGTGCCTTCGTTCAGCTTCTCATTGGTCTCAGGCCAGGTGACCTCGACCTCGCGCTGGGTGTAGATCAGCGCCAGTCCGCTGGTCAGCCACAGGCTGGGGGTCAGCTGCAGCTCGTTGCTCAGGTGCAGCACGTTATCCGAACCCTGATGGCTGTACTTGCGCGTCACAGTGCCGACCGGATAGATGGTACCGCTGGCGTTCAGCGGCTGGTAGACAGACTCCTTCGAATCACTGCTGGGCAGATTGGTGGTCGTGCGCCAGCCAATCACGGTGTTTGAATTGAGACCGAAGAGCCTGTGTTCGCGTCGGTAGTTCAGGGTTGCGCTGATGTCGCTGTAATCCACCCGAATGCGAAACGGGCTTTCCATCAGGTCCATCGGGTAGTGGTGATAGGCCAGCCCCAACTCCAGCGAGCTGACGTCGTCCAGCCGCAGTGTGGTCTTGTTGGCCAGCCAGGTGCTCCCTGGCTGCTCTCGCTTGGCATTGCGTGCAACATTCCCGGCATTGGCCTGGGTCGGGTCGTCATCGATCTGCGATTGGGTCAGGCGGCCCGGCGTCTGGTGCTTGGTCTCGCGGTAACGCAGGTAGAAACGGGTTTCCAGGTCTGCTGTAAGCTGCAGGCCGACATTGGCAAGCATGCCCTTGGCACTGCCGGCGGCATGATCCTGCTGACCGTCGTAGTTCAGATCGGTGACGGCAAGGTAATAATCCAGATCACCAATGACCTGGCCGGACGCCAGATGGCGCTTGAGATAGCCATCGCTGCCCGCCTCCATGCGCACCTGCAGGCGCGGCGCATCAAAGCCGCTGCGGGTGATGTAATCCACCGCCCCACCCAACGCCAGTGCGCCGCGCGCAAAGCCGTTGGCACCACGCAGCACCTCGACACGACTGAGCCATAGCGGCTCCAGCAACTCATAGGGCGTACCGCCCGAGCCGGTCAGCGGCAGACCATCGAGCAGGATATGATTGCCTGACGCATGTGCCCCGGGGCCACGGTTGATACCCGAGCCACGGATACTGATCTTCACGCCTTCGTTACCCGGCGACTGGGCGTACACACCCGGCTGATAGGCCAGCACGTCGGCCACCCCGGCCACCCGCCCCTGTTCAACCTGCCGCATATCCACCACATTGGTGCCGCCCGGCACCTCGTTCAGCGCTGCGCGCGCGCTCGCAACCGCATCATAATCACCGGCCGAGACGGTCATGGCATCCAGTTGAACTGTATCCTCTGCGTGTAATGCCGGTGACGCCAGCAGGCAAGCCAGGCTCAACTTGGCCATAAGGCCCTTCTGGTGGGTGATCATTTGCTTGTTCTGGTGCGCGGTTTTGGACAAGGTAATCGGCTTCATTGGATGGCTTTGGCTGTGGTGATGGCGGCGGCAGTTTACCATCAGCTGGGCTATACACCGAATAGGCGACTCGTCAGATCCAGCACTATTGGTGGGTTGTGAGTCGCAGAATCGGTCGGTTGGCTGAGCACTTCATCCACTAGCGACCAGTCCAGAAATGGCAGTAAGCGTGCGATATTCCAGGCGTCGCCAGAGTTTTTTTGCATTCAGATGCGGACGTTGCAACAGCTGTGAATCGACCCTGTCGAGGGCGCATTGTGCGGTTAGCTGGTTAAGGTCGTAGTTACCCCAGCTGCACCAGAGTGCATCTGCTGCGACGTCGTTCAGCCAGGCGTTCATCTGGACAATAGCATCTGCAAAGGGTGGTGCGTTATCAACCATGGCTTGCGTGATATGCGTCAGTTCGATGCAGAACTTGCTGAGTACGGGTTGGCGTTGGGGGCGCACCATGAAGGAGCGTGTATCCAGCACAGTGCCATGCCGGTTGCTCAGCGCGCAGCCAATCTCGATAATTTCCATCGTGTGAATGCTTTGCGCCGCACCCTCTGGCGTGCAGGCATCCCAGCAGATGGCTTCAAGGTCAACCACAATAATGGGTGAATCAGTGTCTGGCATGGGCAGCTCCTGCTGAATTAGCCCAGTCGAGTGCGGCATGGTCAATGATAAACGACGATTGAACGCTTTCTGTGCAATCAACCAAAGGCAAGTGTCATGAGGTCTGTTCTAGTAGAAAGTAAAAGATGAGGGTTTTTGTTCTGTGTCCATCGATCTGGGCACAAGAAAAAGTGAATCGCACCGGGTTTCGTGGAGGCCTCAACTCTTGAGAGAATGAGGCATGAAGAAATCTAATAGCTATTCCCCTGAAGTCCGTGAACGTGCCGTGCGCATGGTTCTGGAGAACGTGAACGACTACCCATCCGAATGGGCAGCGATCGAATCCATTGCGCCCAAGATTGGCTGTGTCCCCCAGACGCTGCATGGCTGGATACGCAAACACCAGACTGATATTGGCCACCGCCCCGGCCAGACGACCGAGGAACGAGAACGCATCAAGGCTCTGGAACGCGAGAACCGGGAACTGC
>JAMCWB010000014.1 GCA_023475025.1 Gammaproteobacteria bacterium | reverse complement strand
TACCCAGAAAACAGGACTCTGTGTCCCTGTAACTTAGGGATAAATGTGTGCATGAGCCGTATACGAGGCCCGTACGTACGGTTCTGTGAGAGGGATGAGGCGGCGACGCCTCACCCTACTCGATGTTCAGTTGCTGGTGCTTTGTTGTTCGGCAAAACTGCGCAGATGCTTGAGCAGGGCGAGGTTGGCATAGCCGTCAGCGGCCATGGCTTGCTGTTGTTGAAAGCGGCGGATGGCTGCCCGCGTATTGGCGCCGAGAATGCCATCCACGCCACCGGGTTCAAAGCCGGTATCCGACAGTAGTTGCTGCAGTTCCAGCCGGTGGTCTCGCGACAGCGGTTGATCCTGGGTGGGCCAGCTGGCCTGAACCTGACCACGACCTTGCAAGCGCTCACTGAGCAGGCCGATCGCCAGGGCGTAACTGGTTGAGCTGTTGTAGCGCATGATGCTGCGGAAATTGTCGAGCACCATGAATGCTGGTCCGCGATGCCCGGCAGGCAGCAGGATGGCGGCAAGGCTGTCATCATCCAGCTGGTCGGCGCTGGACGGCAGGTGTACGCCGTGGTCTCGCCAATGGGCAAGGCTCTGGCGTTGATTGAGGTCGGCACTGGCATAATCAAAGCCGTTGGGCAAGCGGATTTCAAAGCCCCAGGGCTGGCCGCTCTGCCAGTTGGACGCGCTCAGGTAGTTGGCAGCCGAGGCCAGCGCATCCGCTTCCGAGCCCCAGATGTCGCGCTTGCCGTTGCCATCGAAGTCCACCGCATGGCTGTTATAGGTAGTGGGAATGAACTGGGTCTGACCCATGGCGCCGGCCCAGGAGCCGACCATGGCATCTACCGCAACGTCACCGCGCTGCAGGATCTTCAGTGCAGCCAGCAGCTGGGTTTCGGCAAACTCCGGGCGGCGGCCTTCATGGGCCAGGGTGGCCAATGAGCGGACGACCTTGCGGCTGCCCATATTGCCGCCAAAGTTGCTTTCCAGACCCCAGATAGCCACCAGAATATGGCGATCCACTCCAAAGCGTTGCTCGATCGCCGCGAGCAGGTCAGCGTGTTCATCCAGCAGGCGTTGACCGGAGTTGACCCTGATAGTAGAGACGGCGCCATCAAGATATTCCCACACCGGGCGGCTGAACTCTGGCTGGTGTTGGTCGGCACGGATTACGGCCGGGTCTGGTGTCAATTCCCGGGTGGCCTGTTGCAGAATGTCTGGATCAACGCCTTGTGCCAGTGCGCGGCGCTGGAAGTCTGCCAGCCAGTGTTCAAAACTGCTGTCTTGTTCAGCCTGAGTGCTGTTTGCCAGGCGCGTCGGTTCGGCCTGTACGCTATGGCTGGTGCAGCCAGCCAGTGCCATGGCGCAGCCCAGCAGCAGGGCGGTGGGCAGGCGGCGGGTAACGCTGGGCGCGCTGGGAGGCAATTCTGGCATGGACATGCTCCGGTAACAGGGTGTGCTGCATTCTAAGCACAAACCGGCAGGCGGACCAATAATGGCTTGCAGCCACGCTGCATGCTATAGTCCGCGGCCTCGATTCAGCTGCATGGACAGAGACGTGCTTCGCATCTTTCGCCTTACGCCACCGTAACGCTCCCCCTCCCGAGTTGCCCACTGACTGGTGGACGCCTGCGTCCTGCTACTGGTCAGTATTCTGTTGTTCATGCATGTTATACCCAACCGGAATTTCGTTATGACCTTTGCTCAATCCGTTCATCAGAACTGGTTTTCCAATATCCGTGGTGATCTGCTCTCGGGACTCGTGGTTGCACTGGCCCTGATCCCCGAGGCCATTGCCTTCTCGATCATCGCTGGCGTCGACCCCAAAGTCGGGCTCTATGCCTCTTTCTGTATCGCGGTAATTATCGCCTTTACCGGTGGCCGGCCGGGCATGATCTCGGCGGCAACCGGGGCCATGGCACTGCTGATGGTGACTCTGGTGCGTGAGCACGGCCTGGAGTACTTGCTGGCAGCGACCATTCTCTGTGGTTTGTTACAGATTGCAGCCGGTTACCTGAAGCTGGGCTCGCTGATGCGCTTTGTTTCGCGTTCAGTGGTCACTGGCTTTGTCAACGCGCTGGCGATTCTGATCTTTATGGCGCAGTTGCCCGAGCTAACCGGGGTTACCTGGCATGTTTATGCAATGACCGCTGCAGGTTTGGGGATTATTTATCTGTTCCCCTATGTGCCGCGCATCGGGCGCATCATTCCATCGCCGCTGGTGTGTATTCTGGTTCTTACTGCGCTGGCGGTCTATCTGGGTCTGGATATTCGTACGGTATCCAGTATGGGTGAACTGCCGGATACCCTGCCGGTCTTTCTGTGGCCAGAGGTACCGCTGAATCTGGAAACCCTGATGATTATCCTGCCGTACTCGGCGGCCTTGGCGGTGGTGGGTTTGCTGGAGTCGATGATGACCGCGACCATCGTTGATGATCTGACCGATACGGAAAGCGACAAGAACCGCGAGTGCAAGGGGCAGGGTATTGCCAATGTAGGCTCGGGGCTGCTGGGTGGTATGGCTGGCTGCGCGATGATCGGGCAGTCGGTGATCAATGTGAAGTCCGGCGGGCGCACGCGCTTGTCCTGTTTTACTGCCGGTGTGGTGCTGTTGCTGATGGTGGTATTCATGAGCGACTGGGTGGGCATGATCCCCATGGCGGCGCTGGTCGCGGTGATGATCATGGTCTCGATCGGTACCTTTAGCTGGGATTCGATCCGCACTATGAAGCAGCATCCGCTGTCGACCAATATCGTCATGCTGGCAACCGTGGCCGTGACTGTGGGTACGCATAACCTGGCCTATGGTGTCTTTGTCGGCGTGCTGCTGGCGGCCATGTTCTTTGCCAACAAGATTGGCCATTACCTGCATATCGGCAGCGAGTTGGAGAGTGACGGTCGTGTGCGACATTACAAGGTGGTGGGGCAGGTGTTTTTCAGCTCCTCGGATAAGTTTATTGACGCCTTTGATTTCAAGGAGGCCCTTGATAAGGTGACCATTGACTTGAGCCGCGCGCATTTCTGGGACATTACCGCTGTCGCTGCACTGGATAAGGTGGTGATCAAGTTCCGCCGCGAAGGGGCCGATGTGGAGATTGTCGGCCTTAATGAGGCCAGTGCCACTATCGTTGACCGTTTCGGGGTACACGACAAGCCGGATGCCGTCGACAAGTTGATGGGGCACTGATATGCATAACAAGGAGACTAATGACGTGACCCCCCATCTGGTTATGGGCTGCATTGACGGCTCCCGTTCAACGCCAGCGGTCTGTGATTATGCCGCCTGGGCCAGCCTGCGGCTGGATGCACCGCTGGTCTTTCTGCATGTGCTGGACGAAGCCGGCAGCAGCAAATCGCTCGACTTGTCTGGCAATATTGGTCTGGGCAGTCGCGAACACCTTTTGCAGGAGCTGGTGGAACTGGATGCCAAGCGCGCACGCATCATGCGCGAACAGGGTCAGCTGATGCTGGAAGCGGCGCTAGAGCGTGCCCGGGCTGATGGCGTGGAAGCCCCACAAACCCGGCAACGGCATGGCGACCTGGTGGAAACCCTGCGCGAGCTGGAAAAGGACATGCGCCTTCTGGTCATTGGCCGTCAGGGGCAGCAAGCTGACGACCAGGGTGATCAGGTAGGCTCCCATCTGGAAAGCGTCATCCGTACCTTGCATCGCCCGATACTGGTCACTGCGGGTGAGTTCCGTGAGCCGCGCTCGGTGATGCTGGCCTTTGATAACGGCCCCAGTACGCGCAAAGGCATCGAGATGATTGCCGGCAGCCCCTTGTTCAAGGATTTGCCGATTCATCTGTTGATGGTGGGTGCGGATACCAATGATGCCTGGGAAGCGATCAATGCGGCCAAGGGGCAGCTGGAACAGGCTGGCTTTAGCGTTCAAGCCAGTATTCGTGCCGGTGAGGTCGAAAAGGTGCTACTGGATTACGAGGAAGAGCAGGACATCGATATGATCGTCATGGGTGCCTACGGGCATTCACGCATTCGCCAGTTCTTTGTTGGCAGTACCACAACCACTATGCTGGCGCGTACGCAAAGGCCTTTGTTATTGCTGCGCTGATAGCCTGCATGACAGGCCTGGTATAGCGCCGCCGATGGTTTTCCGGTTGATGCAGACTATTGTGTCTTGTCTGTGTCATCCGGCTTTCGATTTGATTACACTGCACTATCATGATGGCTGATACATGTCAGTAGCGACCCAATAATCAAGAAGAATCCATGTCTGAGCGTGCCCTTTCTCCCGCTGCCGAGCAGCGTTTATTTAACCAGTCCATGATCGGCTATCTGCTCAAGGGCCGTTTTCGTCTCTACCAGGGGCATAAGCCTCTGGCGCAACACCGGATACCGGCTGACTTCAGTGGTATCTGTGTTGCCAGCATGCCGGATGTGGCTTGCGATGATCAGGTGATTGATTACCTCCAGCAGTTGTCGCTGAAGCAGGTGCGTCTGGACTTTACCTATGGCGCACTGGAAAACCATGGTGGGCGCTTCTTGCAGCGCCTGCTGGACAAGAGGTTCAAGGTCATGCTGCGGCTGATACCGAGTATGGAGGACGCCAGCCAGATGGATCAGCCTGGGGCGCAGCAGCGCTGGGGCGAATTCGTCGAGGCTGTATTGCAGCGTTTTGGCCGGCATCTGGAGTCGGTCGAAGTGGGTAATACGGTCAATCGCCGGCGCTGGTCGGGGTATCGCTCGCTGGAGCAGTTCATGTGTGCCTGGCGCATTGCCTATGCCAAACTGCGTGCCCATGGCGTGACTATTGCCGGGCCCAATGTGACCGATTTCGAGCCCCCCTATAATGCGGGCTTTCTGGCCGTTATGCGGCAAGCAGGGCTGTTGCCGGACATTCACACCGATAACCTGTTCGCCGAGCGCAGCATTGAGCCTGAGCTCTTCGACCACAAGGTATTGGGTCGTCGTCTGGCGGGCTGGCCTAAGCTGAATCTGATCAAGAAAGCACGACTGATCGGCAAGTTGTCAGTGGAATATGGCGTCCCGCTGACCTATTCCACGACGGCTTTCTGGACGCTGCCCCGGATTGCACGCCGCCTGGTCGATGCAGAGATCAAGCAGGCCGATTACGTTACCCGCTATATGGTGTTATCCGCGGTCTCGGGTGGCTTGCAACGGGCCTATTGGGGCCCTCTGGTCAGCCAGCGTGAAGGCCTGATTGATGATGGTACCGGGCGCCCGGCAGCCCATGAGCTGGTTACCCGCTATGACAGCAACGACGGATGCCCGAGCAATTTCCGTCAACGGCCTGCTTTCCATGCTATGGCGGCCTTCAATCAGCGCATTCCCGGAAGTCTGTATCTTGGCCAACTGAGCGATAATGAGCATCTGCAAGTGCATGCCTTCCAGTGCCCTGATGGCGAGTTGTTGCACGTGCTCTGGACCACCAATGCCAATGTGGCTGTGCTGGGCCAGCTGTATCACAGTGACGAAATGACCGCGGCGACGGCTTATGATCTTGAAGGCAATGAACTGAATGACTTGCCTGATCTGGTCAGTGAGTCTCCACTTTATCTGAGCTGGCCAGCGGGCAGTGTCGTCCATCCCCATCGGGGCCAGGAGGCACTGCCAGGCCTGTGTGTCTATTCGAGTAGACGGGATGGGCAGCACTATCATTTTGATGATGGCCAATGGCGCGGTATGGTGTTCGCCCGGGATCGCGCCGAGGCGGACCAGCTAATGGCTGCCTTGCACCCTGAGCAGCTCCAGGGGCCTTCGAAGGCCGCGATGTTGCGCAAGGCGCGTAACGTGATCTGGCGGGTTGCCGATCCGCGTCAATCCGGTGACTGGTTGGTGGCGAAAAAACCCAATCGGCTGCGTTGGAACAAGCAGATCACCGATCGGCTCAAACCCAGCAAGGCGGCACGCAGCTGGAATGGTGCCTATGAAATCATGCGCGCCGGACTGGGCTCACCGAAACCGGTCGCCTATTTCGAGCGCTCCGACCGCAAGGACCCACTGAACAACTGGTACATCTGTGAATATGCCGGTGAAGTGCCTTCGGTCAAGGAGTTCTTTGGTACTTATGCCCGTGGCGAAACCCACTGTCACGGTATTACGCGGGAAGACTTTTTTGCCCAGTTGCGCACCTTCTTGCTGCGTTTACACAAGGTGGGTGTTTATTTTCGCGATCTCACCGGCGGCAACATCCTGGTGCACCTGGAGGATCCTGAAAACATCCATTTCAGCCTGATTGATACCGCACGTGCTCGCTTTTATCCGCATTCCGCCCCTCTGTCTGCTCGGCTGTCGGATTTGAAGCGTACCTGCTACAAGCTGGATTGGGATGGGCGCATTGCCTTTATGCAGGGCTACCTGAATGCCATCGGGCGGGATTTCAACTTTTTCTATCGGCTGCCATTCCATTATTTCGACTGGAAAATGAATGCCAAGCGCTTGCTGAAGGGCAAATCCTGGCGACCTGTTGCGCAATCATCCGGCGGTTAATGATCGATTAAGTTGAGCTTTATGTGCCATATTTTGATTCGATATATCGAATTATTAATGCAATCATCAGTTTGTCTTAAACATGACTGGCTGAGTCCAGAAAGGAGTCTCTGATGGCGAAAGTACTGGTGCTGTATCATTCAATGTATGGTCATATTGAAACTCTGGCGCAGGCCGTTGCCGAGGGTGCGCAGGCTGTTGCCGGCGTGCAGGTGACCGTCAAGCGTGTGCCGGAAACCATGGACGCGGAAGCCTTCAAGGCGGCTGGCGGCAAGACCGACCAGGCCGCCGACATTGCCAGCCCGCAAGAGTTGGCTGATTACGATGCCATCCTGTTTGGTATTCCGACCCGTTTCGGCAATATGTCCGGTCAGATGCGCAACTTCCTCGATCAGACGGGCGGGCTCTGGGCCAAGGGTGCCTTGTTTGGCAAGCTGGCCAGTGTCTTCGTCTCGACAGGCACGGGTGGTGGTCAAGAGATGACTATTACTTCCAGTTGGACGACGCTGGCGCATCACGGCATGGTGATTGTGCCTATCGGCTACGGTACCCCCGAGTTGTTCGACCTTTCGCAGGTCAGCGGTGGTACCCCTTATGGTGCAACGACGCTGGCGGGCGGTGATGGTTCGCGCCAGCCTGATGACCGCGAGTTGGCCATTGCCCGCTTCCAGGGCAAGCATGTGGCAAGTCTGGCGGCCAAGCTCGCTTGATAGCTGCAAAAACGGCAGCCGATGGGCTGCCGTTTTTGCATGCGGTCCAGGGTGCGGGTTTAATCGCCGCGTACCTGAATCCCGTCTATGGTCGCTTCCTTGAGCATGATCTGGTAATCCTGCCCGTCAGACTCGATCTGCTGCAGGCGCACCAGGAGGTAATCCCAGTCCTTGGCGAACCACAGGGTGGTCTGGCGGTTGGCATCGGCGTCACGCACACGCACGACCTCGACCGCATCAAAGTCGCCGACCTCGGTGCTGACCCGCTTGCTACCGGTGACCTCGAACTCGTACTCATCAATGCTGCGGCCATCGACAACGCGATAGTGCAGCGTTTCCTTGCCGGCCATCAGGTCCCGTTGCAAGGCCAGTTGATAACTGGTCTTGTCCAGCAGACCGGGCTCGGTTTCCAGGGCTATGCTGCGATCACGGTGCATACCGGTCACCGTGCCGGCATCCCAGTCAAAATGCTGCCGGGTGTCGCGGCTACGGCCCAGACCGCGCCGTTCGTAACGATAGCTCAGCGGTTTGACCACGCCGTCCTCAAGCACCAGGTTGCTGGTTTCTGTCATGCGGGCAACGAACATGGCGGCGTGAAAGGTCAGGGTCCAGCTGCCGTCAGCGTTCTGTTCCAGCTGGTGGCTGGCTTCGCCATTCACCGGTACACGACGCATATCAGCGGTATAGCTGGCCTTGAAGGGTTTCAGCGCGGTGACGTCGGAGGGCTCATCAGCCATGACAGCCGGGTGCAGGGCAAAACTTAGCAGCAGGCTGCTGGCCAAGGCAGGCAGAGTAGGGCGTAAGGACACAATCAAGCCTCGCAGGGTTAGCTATGGTCTTCCATTCTGAGTCCGCTGGCGGCAATCAGTTCCCCATCCAGGGTTGCACCAGTGGCTGACAGGCGCAAACGTCCCTGCACAAACCAGTTGACGGCAAGCGGGTACAAGCGATGCTCGACCCCTTGTACTCTGGCAGCGAGGGTCTCTGCCGTATCACCCGGCTGAACAGTGACCCGGCCCTGAACCACCAGCGGCCCGCCATCGAGTTCTTCGGTAACGAAGTGGATAGTTGCGCCATGCTCGCTGTCTCCAGCTTCCAGGGCGCGCTGGTGGGTATGCAGGCCTTTGTATTTGGGCAGCAGGGAAGGGTGTATGTTCAACATGCGACCATGGTAATGGCGCACCAATTGCGGCGTCAGTATGCGCATGAAGCCGGCCAAGACGACCAGGTCGGGTCGGTAGCTGTCGATCCGTGCCATCAGTGCCTGGTCAAAGGTTTCGCGGCTGCTGAAGCCCTGGTGGTCCAGGCATTCGTTGGCAATTCCCGCGGCGGCGGCGCGCTGCAGGCCATAGGCCTGCGGGCGGTTGGCAATGACGCCGACAATCTCTGCCGGCGCATCCAGCTGCTCTATCAGAGCTTGCAGGTTACTGCCGGAACCGGAAATCAGGACGACAATGCGACAACTCACGATGCCAGCGGCCCCTGACTCAGGGTGACGGCTTCAGCGCCCTGGGTTGCGGTGATCTGACCAATTACCCACGGTTCTTCACCGGCCTGACGCAGGACCTGCAGGGCGGTGTTGACCTGATCAGCGGCGACACAGATAACCATGCCGACGCCACAGTTGAGCACGCGATGCATCTCGTTTTCATCAACATTGCCTTGCTCTTGCAGCCAGTTGAACACGGCGGGGCGCTGCCAGCTGCTCAGGTCGATATGCGCACCACTGCCGGCAGGCAATACCCGTGGAATGTTCTCCAGCAGGCCACCGCCGGTGATATGTGCCATGGCTTTTACTGCGCCGGTTTCACGGATCAGTTGCAGCAGGGCCTTGACGTAGATGCGGGTCGGCGCCATCAGCAAGTCGGTCAGTGGTTTGCCGTCGAGCTCGATCTGGGTGATATCGACGCCTGCGACCTCGATGATCTTGCGGATCAGGGAGTAACCGTTGGAGTGCGGGCCGGAGGACGGCAGGGCGATCAGTGCATCACCGGCAGTTACCTGGCTGCCGTCGATAATGTCGGCTTTTTCCACTACGCCGACACAGAAGCCGGCCAGGTCGTAGTCTTCGCCCTCGTACATGCCGGGCATTTCTGCCGTTTCGCCGCCGACCAGGGCACAGCCCGCCAGCTCACAGCCCGCGCCAATGCCGCTGACCACGTCGGCAGCGATATCCACATTCAGCTTGCCGGTGGCATAGTAATCAAGAAACAACAGGGGTTCGGCGCCGCAGACAATCAGATCATTCACGCACATGGCAACCAGGTCGATACCGATGCGGTCGTGCTGATTCAGGTCCATGGCCAGACGCAGCTTGGTGCCCACCCCGTCAGTGCCGGAAACCAGCACCGGCTGTTTGTACCCGGCAGGGATTTCGCACAGGGCGCCGAAACCACCCAGGCCGCCCAATACTTCCGGCCGTGCCGTGCGCTTGGCAACATGCTTGATGCGATCAACCAGGGCATTGCCGGCGTCGATATCGACCCCTGCATCCTTGTAGCTGATGGAGGGCTTGGGCGAGGTCTGGTCTGTCATGCGGGATTCTCTGAGCATAGGAGGCTGAACAAGGCGCATAGTGTAGCAATTCACACCGGGCAGAACCATGCTGACAAGCGTATTGGTTGCCGCCATGCGATGGCTTGTTTAATGTATGGGGTTTGATCTGCGCCAACCGGCGTTGATGCCATAGTCCAGTGGATAACGCCCGATGTCCAAGTTTCAGCCGCAGGCCTTGATTGCTCTTTTCTTTTTGCTGTTTTTTTCGCTCCCCGTTGCACAGGCGGCGGTCCTCGAAGACCTTTATCGCGTCGAGGTGGTCGGCGATGCCGATACCAGTCGCGAGCAATTGCAACGCAAAGCCACTGAAGTGATGTTGACGCGTCTTGCCGGGGCTGAGCTGGATATGTCGGCGCCAGCCATTGAACGTGCCATGCAGGACCCACGGCAACTGATGCGCCGGGTCGGCTCACGCAGTGAGTCTGGCCAGATGCAGCTTGAATTCGAGCCGGGATTGTTGCGTGATCTGTTGGCCGAAGCCGAGTTGCCCTTGCTGGGGCGCAATCGTCCTGGCGTCTTGCTCTGGGCCGTAGTCAGCGGCCCCATGGGCGATGAGCTGTTGGCGCCAGGCAGCGACTGGGCTGAGGCCTTGCGTCAGGCTGCGCACTATCGTGGCGTTGCCTTGCTGCTGCCGCTCGGTGACCTGGAAGACCGGGTCGCGCTCAGTGAGGCAGATATTCGACGGGGTGAAGCCGAGGCTTTAATTGCAGCCAGTGAGCGCTACGCTGCCGAAGGCTTGCTGGCGGTCACACTGGACCCGGCCGATGATGACTGGCAACTCAGCTGGCAGTTCTGGCTGGATGACAGCCATCAGCAACAGCGTCAAGGCGCTGCTACGCAAGCGGAACAGGCTGATCAGCTGATGCTGGCAGTTGCCAATGGTGTGCATGCGCGCTATGCCGTCGTACCCGCGTCGCGCGAGTCAGGCGAGAGTCAGGAGTGGCGTCTGGTCGTGCGTGGCGTCGAAGGCCTGCAAACCTACGCCAGCCTGCAGCGCAGCCTGGCGCAACTGGGCGCACAGAGCAGCCTGCAATTACTCGGTATTGCCGACGATACCCTGACCCTGGCGCTGGCCTTTGCTGGTGAGCGTGAGCAATTGTTGCGGCTGCTATCGCTGGATCAACGTCTCTATCCGGCCAGTGCGCCTGAGTCACCCGCAGAGCCGGTGTCGGCTGGTGATCTTGAGTTGCCGGCGGATGGCGACTTGCCCACCGCTGAGGCTTTGGCCATGCAGCGCGAGGCACTGGAAGAGGCTGCAGCAATGGCAGCGCAGCAGCGCGAACGCACCCTGTACTTCGACTGGCGCTGAGGTAGTGATGACGCCGGGCCAACCTTTGCAGTTACCCTTGAGTATCAAGTTACGCGACGACGCCACCTTGGCCAATTTCTATCCGGGGCCCAACCTGGCCAGTGTGCGGGCCGTGGCGCAATTGGCAGACCCGACGCAGCCGGCAGATGAGCCGGTGATTCTGCTCTGGGGCGGCGCAGCCAGTGGGCGTTCACACCTGCTGCAGGCTGCCTGTCATCAACGGGCGGAGAAAGGTGGATTAGCCATGTATTTTCCCCTGGCTGATCTGCAACAACATGGCCCTGAGCTGCTTGAAGGCACTGACAGCCTGGACCTGCTGTGTCTGGATCAACTGGATGCCGTGGTGGGTGACAGCGCCTGGGAAGAAGCGTTGTTTCACCTGTACAACCGTGTGCGTGAACAGGGGGGGCGATTGCTGCTGGCAGCCGATGCGCCGCCACGCCAGCTCGGTATGCAGCTGCCTGACCTGGTGTCACGGCTGAGCTGGGGGTTGGTGTATCAGTTGCAGCCGCTGAGTGAAGAAGACAAGCAGGCAGCCCTGGTCCTGCGTGCCGAGCGCCGCGGCTTGCAACTCTCCGACGACGCGGTGCGCTATCTGTTCAGCCGCTCCGGGCGCAGCATGAGTGACCTTTTTGCCCTGCTGGATCAGCTTGACCAGGCCTCACTGCAAGCGCAGCGCCGCTTGACCGTGCCCTTTATCAAGCAGGTGTTGGGTTGGTGATCTTGACTCAGTGAGTGTCGCCTGCCTTGACCCGCTTGGCCTGAAAACCCCAGCGCACATACAGCAGGCTGGCGCAAAAACACAGCGTGCTGAAAAACACCACCAGAGCGCCATAGAAGCCATTGCCCGGCTGAAAGCACAGCAATACGCCGTAGATGAAATACAGGTTGATGGCAAAGCACAACCAGGCATGCACGCGCACATTGCCGGTGATAATGCCTGGCAGAAAGATAATCAGCGGGAACAGCAGCACGCCGATGATCACATTCGGGTTGGCGCCGTGCAGATCGGCGTAGAAGGCATTGTAGGTGGCAAGAGTGATCGCCAGACCGTAATAGCCGAGCGCTGCCAATAGCCGGGTAATGCGCACACGGGGTAGCAGGTAGTCCAGACTGGGCAGGGGTTTGTTACGTGACATGCAAGGCTCCGGCCTGTAGTTGACGGGTCGTCGCTGCCAGGCGCTGGCCAAGCGCACGGCAGAGCTGATGTTCATCATTATCCAGCTTGCGTTTGCCATCACTGCCGGCATGGTGGCTGGCACCGTAGGGCGTACCGCCGCCCTGGGTTCGGGTCAGTGCGGCTTCACTGTAGGGCAGGCCGAGCAGCAGCATGCCGTGGTGCAGCAGGGGCAATTGCATCGATAGCAAGGTGCTTTCCTGACCACCGTGCAGGCTGGCTGTCGAAGTGAAGACGGCAGCAGGCTTGCCAATCAGGCTGCCGGAGAGCCACAGGCTGCTGGTGCCATCAATGAAGTACTTCAGGGGCGCGGCCATATTGCCAAAGCGGGTCGGGCTACCCAGGGCCAGTGCGGCACAGTTGCGCAGATCATCCTCAGTGCAATAGATGGCTCCGTGCGGAGGTACTGCAGGTTGCAGCTCGCGGGTCTGCGGGCCAACCTCAGGGACAGTGCGCAGGCGTGCTTCCAGTCCCGCCTGCTCGATGCCGTCGGCAATTGCGCGCGCCATCTCGGCGGTTGCCCCATGCCGGCTGTAGTAAAGTACCAGAACGTAGGCTGCACTCATGCAAACAGCTCCAGCAATTTTTCCGGTGGTCGGGCGATCACTGCCTGGCCATCCTTGATGACAATCGGGCGCTCAATCAGCTTGGGATAGTCCGCCATGGCCTGCACCAGATCGGCTTCGGTCAGGTCGGGGTTGTCCAGCTTGAGTTCCTTGTACAGGCTCTCTTTCGTGCGCATCAGGCCGCGTGCCTTGAGCCCGAGGGTCAGCAGCAGGTCACTGATGGTGGCATGGTCGGGGGGTGTCTGCAGGTAGAGAATAACCTCCGGATCCACTCCCTGTTCTTCCAGTAACGCCAGCGCCTGGCGGGATTTGGAGCAGCGCGGATTGTGATAGATCTGTACGCTAGACATGGCTAACCTCCGTTGCAAAGTAGTGCCGGTTTCCATCACACCGGCATGAAGGCTATTCTAAGCGCTAAATGGGCGCGCTGTCAGGGAGCTTGAATGCCACGTCAAATCAATCTGTTACTGCATTTCGCCAAACATATGGTGCGCCGCTTCGGGGAAGACAATTGTGCCAAGAACGCTGCCGCCCTGACCTACACCACCTTGTTTGCCGTGGTGCCGGTAATGACGGTGACCTTTGCCATGATGGCCGCCATCCCGGCGTTCAACGAGGTCAGCGGCCAGGTGGAAGACTTCGTGTTCGATAACTTTGTGCCGTCGGCCGGGGAAACAGTGCAGGGCTATTTGGTCGAGTTCTCCCAGCAGGCGCGGCAGTTGACCGGTGTCGGCATTGCGTTGTTGAGTGTGACGGCCTTCCTGATGCTGGTGAATATCGAGAAAGCCTTCAATGCCATCTGGCGGATTCGGCAACAACGGCGTGGAGTATCCAGCTTTCTGCTCTACTGGGCGGTACTCAGCCTGGGGCCCTTGTTGCTGGGCGCCGGCTTTGTCATCAGTACCTATGTCACGTCACTGACCTTCTTTGCCGGTGATGACACCCTGAGTGAAGCCTGGGCATGGCTACTGGGCTGGGCGCCCCTGTTACTCAGTATTGCCGCCTTCACGTTGATTTTTGTTGCTGTGCCCAATACCCGCGTACCCCTGTGGCATGGTCTGGCCGGCGGGGTGCTGGTGGCACTGTTATTTGAGGGGGCCAAGGCCCTGTTTGCCTTGTATGTGGCACTGTTTCCGGGTTACCAGCTGATCTATGGTGCTTTTGCGGCCTTCCCGTTGTTTCTGTTGTGGATCTACATCAGTTGGGTCATTGTGCTCTTCGGCGCTGAGCTGGTGAGCAACCTGGGTAATCTCAGTGCCTGGGAGGAAATTGATCAGCCAGACCTGTTGCACATGCTCAATTTGCTGCGTGCCCTGTTGCTGGCGCATAAGCATGGCCAGTCGGTTGATCTGGCCAGTGTGAATGCTGGTGGTTGGCCGATGCACGAAGAAATCTGGTTGCGCATGATTGATGAGCTGGAGCGGCAAAATATCATTACCCGTGCGCAGCAAGGCGGCTATGTATTGTGTCAGGACCTTGATCAGTTGGAGATGGCCGAGTTGCTGGAAAATCTGCCCGAGGCCATTCCACCCTTGAGCCGGTTGCCAGAGAGCATGCCCTATGCCGAGGACTGGTATATGGATTTTCATGCTGCACTGGTGCAGTTGGCGGAGCAGCGCCACAGCATCATGGCGGGCAGCGTCAAGCAATGGTTGCTGCGGGATGACAAGAACAAGAGCAGTCAGGGGGAGTTGTTATGAAAGGTAGTTTCCGCTTCGTGGTGCCAGTCATGCTGGCGATGCTGCTGTCGGCTTGCGGTTCGGGCGAGCTGAGCTGGCCCGATCAATATGGCCAGGCGGTCGGTGAAAGCGATCTGGACGGGCGCTACCAGGTGGTCAATTACTGGGCTGAATGGTGCGCCCCCTGCAGGGAGGAGCTACCGGAGCTGAACGCCCTGGCTGAGGCCTATCCGCAGGTTGCCGTCATCGGTATTCATTTTGATCGTGCCGAGGGTGACGAACTGCGTGAGCTGAGCGAGCGTATGGGGATCGAGTTCAGTGTGCTCGGCCATGAGTACGCTGAGGCCTATGCGTTGACCTTGCCGCGGGTACTCCCGACCACCTACCTGCTGGGTCCGCAGGGTGAGGTGCTGGCCGGTCTGGAAGGGCCGCAGGACAAGGCACAGTTGCTGGCGGCGCTGGTCGAGCAGGGCGCTGAGCTGGAGTAAGCCGCGACTACAGGTCTATTCGTTGACGTACCAGAAACGGTACCAGTAATCGGTGACCCGATCCGGGTAACGATGGCTGCCCAGGCTGCCGTTATAGCGGGCCAGCGCCCGTCGCAGGTTGCCATTTTCCATATCCAGGTAATAACGCAGTATGGTGCAGCCATAGCGCAGGTTGGTGGCCAGGTCCATCAGGTTGTCATCGGGGCGGCCGATTTCGTTTTTCCAGAACGGCATGATCTGCATCACTCCCTGGGCGCCAACGCTGGAGATAGCGAAGCGGTCGAACAGGCTTTCGGCATGAATGACGGCAATCACCAGGTCGGGCTTGAGTTCGGCGCGCCGCGCCTCACGGTGGACCTTGCGCAGGAAGTGCAGCCGCTCAGCCTCATCGGGCATAAAGCGGCGCATACGGGTAGACATATCGAGCAACCAGACTTCAGCCTCGAAGCGGTCGTTGAAGCTATCGGCGCTATTGACGGCATCCTGCAGGAGGGCGCGCAGCTGGGGATCTACTTCGTTTGTCAGATTCTGCGCCCACAGTGGAGCGCAGAACCCTAACAGCAGGCCGCAGACCAGCAACGGCGAGATCAGCCAGGTCCTTGGCCGTGCCATGATGCAGGCCTCAGAGTCCCTTGATCTGCTTGATCAGAAAGTCGAGTACCTCGGCGCTGGGGATGTTGCGCGGTTCACTGTCGCGGCGGTACTTGTATTCGAGCTCGCCGGCATCCAGACCGCGGTCGCCAATCACGACACGGTGCGGAATACCGATCAGGTCCATATCGGCAAACTTGACACCGGGACTGACTTTTTTGTCGCGGTCATCCAGCAGTACATCAATGCCAGCCTTCTGCAGGCCCTGATACAGGGCTTCGGTGGCTTCACGCACAGCCTCCGAGCTGTCCATTTTCAGCGGCACCAGCGCGACCTGGAAGGGCGCCAGGTCGTCCGGCCAGACAATGCCGCGCTCATCGTGGTTCTGTTCGATGGCCGAGGCAACAACACGGGAGACGCCGATACCGTAGCACCCCATGGTCAAGGTGGTAGCCTTGCCGTTTTCGTTGAGCACGGTGCAGTTCATGGCCTGGCTGTACTTCTGTCCAAGCTGGAAGATGTGACCGACTTCAATGCCGCGCTTGATCAGCAGGCTGCCCTTGCCATCCGGGCTCAGGTCACCTTCCACAACGTTGCGCAGGTCAGCCACTTCATCACACTGCGCATCCCGATCCCAGTTCACGCCGGTAAAGTGCTGGCCGTCGACATTGGCGCCACAGACAAAATCAGCCAGATGCGCTGCGCTGTGATCGGCAATCACGTGGATTGGCAGCTTGACCGGGCCGATGGAGCCGGGCTTGCAGCCGATGGCCTGCTCGATCTGTGTTTCTGTGGCCATGGTCAGAGGCGCGTGCACGGCAGGATGGTTTTCAGCCTTGATCTCATTCAGTTCATGGTCGCCTCGCAGCACCAGAGCAACCAGTGGCTGCGTCTCGCCTTCTTCTGCCTGACCCAGAACGATCAGGGTTTTAACGCTTTGAGCGGGGTCCGTACCGAGCAACTGGCTGACAGCGGCGATGGTGGTGGCATTGGGCGTATCCACTTGCTTCAGTTCGGCAGCCGGCTGGGAGCGCTCGCCCTGGGGTGGCAGGGCGGTGGCTTTTTCCATGTTGGCGGCATAGTCACCGCTGTCGGAAAATACCACGGCATCTTCACCGGAGTCGGCCAGCACATGGAATTCGTGCGAGCCTTCTCCGCCAATAGAGCCGTTGTCGGCGACAACCGGGCGATAATCCAGGCCCAGACGCTCAAAGACATTGCAGTATGCCTGATACATACGGTCGTAGGTCTGCTGCAGTGACGCCTGGTCCAGATGGAAGGAGTAGGCATCTTTCATCACAAACTCACGCGCGCGCATCAAGCCGAAGCGTGGGCGAATCTCGTCGCGGAACTTGGTCTGGATCTGATACAGGTTGATCGGCAGCTGCTTGTAGCTGCTGATTTCATTGCGGGCCAGCTCGGTAATGACTTCTTCGTGGGTCGGGCCAACACAGAACTCCCGGTCGTGCCGATCTTTCAGGCGCAGCAATTCTGGACCGTATTGCTCCCAGCGGCCGGATTCCTGCCACAGTTCAGCCGGCTGCACCGCAGGCATCAGCACTTCCAGTGCGCCGCTGGCGTTCATTTCTTCGCGCACCACCTGCTCCACCTTGCGCAGCACACGCAGTCCCATGGGCAACCAGGTATAGAGGCCAGAGGCGATCTTGCGGATCATGCCTGCGCGCAACATCAGTTGATGGCTGATGACGCTGGCATCGGCAGGGGTTTCTTTCAGGGTGGCGATTAAATACTGGCTGGTACGCATGGGTAACGGAGTTCCTGCGGCTGAGTGAGCAATGGGGCTATTGTAGGGGGCGGGCAGGCAGCCGACAATCTTTCTGCGGGCAAGAAAAAGCCCGGCACAAGGCCGGGCTTTTTCAGTTCCTGCTGGTTGCTGCTTAGAGCAGGTTCCAGGTGTAGGAAGCTACGACGCGGTTTTCGTCGATGTCGCCACGATCACGATAGCGATCCTGACGGACAACAAGATTGCGATCCTGACGGACAGTTGCGTTCATCCACTTCAGGTTCAGGCCGGCAAGTGCACCGCTCTGGATGGTGTAATCCAGGGCGAAGTTACGCTCCCAGCGAGTGTCACTGGTGGCACCGTAGAAGTCGGCATCGATGTTGCTGCCGCGGATGTAGCGGGCGGTAAAGCCCAGACCCGGGATGCCGGCACCAGCGAAGTCATACTGGTAGGCAGCGTGCCAGGAACGCTCGTCCTTGGCATTAAAGTCCAGCACCTGAACTGAGTTAGCCAGATATACGGCACCGTCAAAGTATTCGTAGCCTGCATTGCCACTCATGCGTTGGTAGGCACCAGTGATCGCGTGATAGCCAGCGCCCAAGGTAACGGCAAGAGAGGTCGCTTTGTTGCCGTAATCCAAGTTGTTGTTGCTACGATCGCTAGTGTGGTAATGGCTCAGGTCGGTGCCCAGAGTCATGCCGTTACCCAGGTCAGCGCTGTGGCTCAGGCCGAAATGGTGACGACGCCACAGGTTATCAGCTTTCGAAGAGTATACGCTGGCTGCAAGGGCAGGGTTGAACTGATAGCTACCACCCAGGTAGGTAACATTGCCGCGAGCAAGCAGGTCGCCATTATCATCAGTATCGATAAATGCACGGCTATCTTGACTAGACTGTTCCATGTCGCTGCGATGAGTCATACGACCCAGTTCAACAAACAAACCGTCGATGCTGGAGTTGCTGACGCTGTAGCCGAAGTAGTGGCTGGGCAGCAGACGGATGTCGTCATACGCGATAACCGGGTTGTCAACGAAGTGGGTGCCATAGCGTACTTCGGTGTCTTCCAGGATCTGCATCTTGGCTGCGCCGCGGATATGCGAGTACTCGCCAGGGGCCTTGCCGTTATTACGGGTAGGCAGCAGGCCGGTACCAGTAGTGCCGCCGCCGCTGTCGAGCTTGATGCCCATCAGTGCAGTGATATCAGCACCGAAACCGATCGGGCCTTCGGTGAAGCCAGACTCAAAGTTCAGGATAAAGCCCTGGGCAGTTTCGTCTGCCTTGGACTGACCCTGGTTGTTGTTACGGAAGTCGCGATTGAAGTAGAAAGTACGGCTGGTCAGGTCGGCAGAGGCGCCTTCGACAAAACCTTCACCGGCAGTTGCCTGTGCTGCGATCAGACCGTTACCCATGGCAACAGCCAGAGCGACCGAAGTCCATTTGATGGCGTGTTTCATAGTGTGCTCCTTCAGTTAAAAAACTTTTTTGGTTTCGTGGAACCGATATTCATTATTATTGTCGCGCTCATTAAAGCACCTTAATTGCGCTTTTAAAAGCAAACTGCTGCAAAAGCGGGCATAGTTGGCATTTTTCTGCCGAGGCAGTCGGGCTTTTTGATCGTCTGCCAGTCAGGCTTTTAGTGCCGGACGCTTAAGCGCAAAGCAATAATCTCTGAATTTTTCAGTCGTCTGTTGAAACAAAGCAGACGACTGTCTTGCATAGCCTTTGGAGGCCTTATGTCCAACACAAGTCACATTTTCAGCCTGAATGCACAATTACGCAATGATGCTAATGTGCTAGGTAGCTTTCCACTGTGCAAGTTGTTGATAATCAAGGATGCGCAGTATCCATGGTTTGTGCTGGTGCCGGGACGCGCAAATGTTACAGAAATTGTTCAGCTGTCGCCAAGTGACCGAACTCAGCTGCTGGAGGAGTCTTGTCAGTTGCAGGAAAGCCTGCTGGCAGCCTATCAGCCCGACAAGCTGAATGTGGCAGCGCTGGGTAATATGGTCAGCCAGTTGCATCTGCACCATATTGCCCGATTCCGCGATGACGCTGCCTGGCCGGCGCCCGTATGGGGCAAGCACCCTGCAGTGCCTTATACTGATGCCCAGTTGGCTGACCGGCTTGAGGCTTTGCGGCCGCACTTGCCGGAAACTTTTGTGTGGGGAAAGCAGGATGAGTGAGACAGAGCAGCGATTGACTGCATTGGAAGCCCGGCTGGCGTTTCAGGATGACACTATTGATGCTCTGAACGCCGAGGTGGCGTCCTTGCAGGAAAAGGTGCTGGGCATGCAGCGGGCACTGGAGCTCTTGGCGCGGCGTCAGGCAGATCTGGCAGCCAATTTGCCAGCAGAGACCGAGGATGACACACCGCCACCGCATTATTGAGCGCTGGCAGTGCTCGTCTCTGGCTGTGGAGCCCGGGCACTTGATGTGCCCGCCGGTTTCAGCTCAGGATGTCAACATCCTCGGCTTGCAGGCCCTTCTCACGTTCCTCAACCACAAAGCTGACTATCTGACCTTCCATCAGTACGCGGTGGCCTTCACCTCGAATGGCTCGAAAATGCACGAAGACATCGCCGCCCTGGTCACGGGAAATGAAGCCGAAGCCCTTGCTGGCGTTGAACCACTTGACTTGCCCTTGCTCGCGATCAGACGACTGAGCGGCTTTTTTCGGGCGTACTTTTTTATCTTTGCGCGTTGCTTTTCCGGTGTTCGCTGTTGTGCTGCGCTTGGGCAGTTGCAGGCGCAAGGTGCTGACGCTTAGCGCGCAGACGGCAGCAATGCTGAAGCCCATGGCGAAGGGCAGCAACTCATCCAGTGCAGATGACAGCAGCAGGGCGGCGAGCGGAATCAGGCTACTGAACAGCAGGGCGATGCCGGCCAATTGGCTGACCAGTCGTGTCTGACTGGCGTTGTTGAACTGTTGCAGGTTGAGCAGGCCGATAAAAATGGCCATGGTCGCGCCCAGTGCGGAAAAGTCGACCGGGCCACTCTGGTTGAACAGGGGCCAGGCCATGATCAGGCCGACAATCAGGCTGACCATGCCGAAAGCTAAATGAAGATAACGAAGACTATTCAAGCGGGTGATCCTTTCAGACAAAGTGATTGACATTGCCCCGGACAATAATTGCATGGCGCCGGGGCAACGCACTCTAACCTGAAAGCAGGGGATGACCAAGTGGCCGGCGCAAGGGATGGCCGGCGCAGGAATCAGGACTCCAGCAGGCTACGCAGCATCCAGGCGGTTTTCTCGTGTACCTGCAAGCGCTGTGTGAGCAGATCGGCACTGGGTTCATCATTGGCAGCATCACAGACCGGAAACACCTTGCGTGCAGTGCGTGCGCAGGCTTCATGGGCTTCTACCAGCAAGCGAACCATCTCGGTCGCTTCGGGAACGCCTTCCTCTTCCTTTATGGTGCTGAGTTCGACAAATTGCTTGTAGGTGCCTGGAGCAGGAAAGCCGAGCGTGCGGATGCGCTCGGCAATATCGTCTACCGCAACGGCCAGTTCAGTGTAGTGGGTCTCGAACATCAGGTGCAGGGTCTGGAACATAGGGCCTTTGACGTTCCAATGGAAATTATGGGTTTTCAGATACAGCGTGTAGGTGTCAGCGAGCAGGTGAGACAGCCCTTGGGCGATCTGGGCGCGATCACTTTCTTGAATACCGATATCAATTTTCATGCTAACTCCTTGGTGTGGACAGCCAACGCCCCCTAGTATACGGCCTGGCTGCTTTCCGGCAACAGCTGATCAGCGGCGCGCAGTGGACTCGCAGCCAGCGGGTGATTTCAGGTATATTATGCGCCTTTCAGAACATGGCTCCCCTTGCCGGTAAAGAGTGTGTTAATTGCGCGCCGGCGGACACCAGTAAACAGGATAACCCTCAAGATGATGCGTACCCATTATTGCGGCCAGCTCAACCCGAGCCTGGCAGACCAGGAAATCACTCTCTGCGGCTGGGTTCATCGCCGCCGCGATCACGGTGGGGTCATCTTTCTGGATATCCGCGATCGTGAAGGTCTGGCTCAGGTGGTGTTCGATCCTGATCGCGAAGCGACCTTCGCCAAGGCTGACCGGGTGCGCAGCGAGTACGTGGTCAAGGTAACCGGCAAGGTACGCCCGCGTCCCGAAGGTGCGGTCAACCCGAACATGGCATCCGGCGCCATCGAAGTGCTGGGCTACGAGCTGGAAGTCCTGAGCCAGGCTGAAACCCCGCCTTTCCCGCTGGATGAATACTCGGATGTTGGCGAAGAAACCCGTCTGCGCTATCGCTTTATCGATCTGCGCCGCCCGGAAATGGCTGCCAAGCTCAAGCTGCGCTCGAAGATCACCAGCAGCGTGCGTCGCTTCCTGGATGACAATGAATTCCTCGACGTGGAAACCCCGATCCTGACCCGCGCCACCCCGGAAGGCGCGCGGGACTATCTGGTCCCCAGCCGCACCCACCCCGGCACTTTCTTTGCCCTGCCGCAATCACCGCAGCTGTTCAAGCAGTTGCTGATGGTCTCGGGTTTTGACCGTTACTACCAGATCGCCAAGTGCTTCCGGGATGAAGACCTGCGTGCAGACCGTCAGCCGGAATTCACCCAGATCGATATCGAAACCAGCTTTATGGACGAGCAGGACATCATGGGCCTGACCGAGAACATGATTCGCCAGCTGTTCAAGGAAGTGCTGGATGTGGAGCTCGGCGACTTCCCGCGCATGCCCTATTCGGAAGCCATGCAGCGCTATGGTTCCGACAAGCCGGACCTGCGCATCCCACTGGAGCTGATTGATGTTGAAGACCAGCTGGCGGATGTTGAATTCAAAGTGTTCAGTGGCCCGGCCAATGATCCCAAGGGTCGCGTTGCTGCCCTGCGGGTTCCTGGTGGGGCGAGCATGCCGCGCAAGCAGATTGATGACTATACCAAGTACGTTGGCATCTATGGTGCCAAGGGTCTGGCCTATATCAAGGTCAATGAGCGCGCCAAGGGTGTCGAGGGCCTGCAGTCACCGATTGTCAAGTTCATTCCGGAAGACAACCTGAAGGTGATCCTTGATCGTGTGGGCGCTGAAGATGGCGATATTGTTTTCTTCGGCGCCGACAAGGCGCGCATCGTCAGCGAAGCCCTGGGCGCGCTGCGCATCAAGCTGGGTCACGACCTGGAACTTCTGACCAGCGAGTGGGCGCCACTCTGGGTCGTCGATTTCCCGATGTTTGAGGAAGATGATGAAGGTCGCCTCTCAGCACTGCATCACCCCTTTACCGCGCCGCAGTGCAGCCCGGAAGAGCTCAAGGCCAACCCGGCGACGGCGCTGTCCCGCGCCTACGACATGGTGCTCAACGGCACCGAGCTGGGTGGCGGTTCCATCCGTATCCATCGCCGCGACATGCAGCAGGCTGTCTTCGAGATTCTCGGCATTGGCGCCGAAGAGCAGCAGGAGAAGTTCGGCTTCCTGCTCGATGCCCTGAAATATGGTGCGCCACCCCATGGTGGCCTGGCCTTTGGTCTTGATCGCCTGGTGATGCTGATTACTGGCGCCAGCTCGATCCGTGAAGTCATCGCCTTCCCGAAAACCCAGAGCGCGGCCTGTGTCATGACCCAGGCGCCGGGTACTGTGGACGCGAAAGCCTTGCGCGAGCTGAATATTCGCTTGCGCGAACAACCTAAAGTTGAGTGAGAGTCTGTATTCAGCAATGGATTGCCACGGGCCTGCGGCCCTCGCAATGACAGTGAGAGGGTGATCGGTTTCCACGGCTGAAGTGGCAGAAGGCGAAAAGACACTGAGCACTTTGTAATGGCAGTGGCTGTTTGCCTGGTTTTTGCACTTGTCTGTGGCGAAAGGGTGTGCGGTATCAGCATCTCGCATTGGTAGTGGGGTTGCCTGGCTTTTGGGTTCTAGGTAGATGCCAATGAGTGCCCCGCAATGTTGGTGGGGGGTGGTCATTGCGCAGCAGGATGCGTTTCTGTATCCAATAGCGGCGCTATGGTCGAGGCTTCACTCATTGTCATTGCGAGGCGCGAAGCGCCGTGGCAATCCATGTGCGGCGCAAAGCCATCAGGCAAAACTCAACCCAGTCATCACAACATAAGATGAACGGAGATTATTTATGGCCGGTCATTCCAAATGGGCCAATATCAAGCATCGCAAGGCGGCTCAGGATGCCAAGCGCGGCAAGATCTTTACCAAGCTGATTCGCGAGCTCACCATCGCCGCCAAGCTGGGTGGGCCGGAACCCGCCGATAACCCGCGCTTGCGTTCAGCGGTCGACAAGGCGCTGGGCGCAAACATGACCCGCGATACCATTGACCGGGCGATTGCCCGCGGTGCCGGCAATAATGAAGCGGACAACGTCGAGGAATTGACCTATGAAGGTTATGGTTCCGGCGGCGTGGCCGTTCTGGTCGAGGTGATGACCGATAATCGCAATCGCACGGTCAGTGAAGTACGCCATGCCTTCAACAAGTGCGGCGGTAATCTTGGTACCGACGGTTCGGTGGCCTATCTGTTCAACCGTCGCGGGCAGTTGAGTTTCCCTGCCGGGGTGGATGAAGAGCAGGTGCTGGAGGTCGCGCTGGAGGCCGGTGCCGAGGATGTGCTCACCAATGATGATGACAGCATTGATGTGTTTACCGCCTTTGAAACCTTTGGCGCGGTAAAAGATGCGCTGGATGGCGCGGGCCTGACTGCCGAACATGCAGAAGTCTCCATGCTGGCGGATATTCAGGTGCCGGTAGACCTTGATACTGCAGAGAAGCTGATTCGTCTGGTCGATATGCTGGAAGATCTGGACGATGTGCAGAATGTGTATACCAATGCGGATTTCTCGGATGAGATTATTGCCCAGTTGGGTTGAGTGGGCTGCATGAGAGATATAGAGGGAGGCGCTGGCCTCCCTTTTTGTTATCTGTCTGTGGTTGTGATGCGTCGGGGTTGTGGTGGGGGCATGCCTGGGAGATGATCGGTACAGGCTTCCCTAGGCTGGGCTTTCTATTCAAGTGGGCAGGATGCAAGTTACCCTATGGCTGTGATTCTTGGTGTTGACCCGGGTTCTCGCATTACCGGTTTCGGCGTGGTGCGGGTGACGTCCGGGCGCTCGGAATATGTCACGTCGGGGTGTATTCGTCTGGGTGACGGGCCCTTTCCGCAGCGTTTACAGGTTATTTTCGAGCAGCTGTCAGGCCTGATTCTTGAGCATCGGCCGACGCTGTTGAGTATTGAGCAAGTGTTTATGGCGCGTAATGCGGATTCGGCGTTGAAGCTGGGTCAGGCGCGTGGGGCGGCGATTGTGGCGGGGGTGAGTGCAGGGCTGGAGGTACATGAGTACTCGGCGCGGCAGGTGAAGCAGGCGGTGGTGGGCACCGGTGCGGCGACCAAGGAGCAGGTGCAACATATGGTGCAGCATTTGTTGGGGTTGTCCGGGCGGCCGCAGGCGGATGCGGCGGATGCCCTGGCGGTGGCTTTGTGTCATGCGCATGCGGAAGGTGTGCATCGTCAGCTGGGTGCGGCGGCGCTGGGGTTGCGGTCGGGGCGGGTACGGCGGCGCTAGTTAAGTATTGCCCGTTTAGTTGCGCTCAAAGCCACTCATCTTTCTGTGTTATCGGCACCCTTTGGCATAGCCTACCCCAGACACGCTACAAGCCATCCCTGGGGCTCGACGATGTAATGGCAGAAAATTGCTCCTGCATTTTCTGCTCTTCCGCCATCCATGGCGGTCGCATGTACATCGACGGTCTGGGGTAGGCTATGCCAAAGAGCGCCCGTCGAAGCCGTGCTTTAAACGAGATTAAATACAAGATCAAAAGAAACACTGGTTTGATGCATAAAGCTGCAGCAGCCTGGTTGTCGCTGACCGGTTCTGGACCGTTAGATGCCATGGATGGCATCTACGAGCCTACAGGGACGTATTTACGGCGTGTCCAGAACCGGTCAGCGACAATCAGGCTGAAACACGGAGCCTGTCAAACTAGTGTTTCCAACACTGATAGAGAAAGAGCATTGCCAGGAGAGAAACCGTGATTGGACGTCTGCGCGGAGTGCTGATCGACAAGCAGCCGCCACATTTATTGTTGGAAGTGGGGGGTGTTGGCTATGAGCTGGATGCGCCCATGAGTACCTTGTACAACCTGCCGGCACTGGGTAACGAAGTGGTGCTGCATACCCATATGGTGGTGCGCGAGGATGCCCAGCTGTTGTATGGCTTTCTGGAGAAGCGTGAGCGTGAGTTGTTCCGCGAGCTGATCCGGTTGAACGGGGTAGGGCCCAAGCTGGCGCTCGCGTTGATGTCGGGTATGGATATGGACGAACTGGTGCGTGCAGTGCAGGCCCAGGATACGCGGGCACTGGTAAAGATTCCCGGGGTTGGCAAGAAGACCGCCGAGCGGTTGCTGGTTGAGCTCAAGGACAGGTTCAAAGCCTGGGAAACCTTGCCGGGCGCCTTGCAGCCGCTGGCGAGTCCATCCCGGTCTGTGCAGCCTGCTTCGGCCGTCGATGACGCTTTGAGTGCCTTGATTGCCCTGGGCTACAAGCCGCAGGAAGCGAGCCGGGCGGTGAGCGCGGTGGAGGCGGAAGGTTTGAGCAGTGAAGAGTTGATTCGCCGCGCGCTCAAGGGCATGGTGTGAGCGATATGGAATTCACCGGTTTGGCGGGTAATGCATGATTGAAGAAGATCGCCTGATTGCGGCCAGTCCGCGGCAACAGGAAGAGGTGATTGACCGGGCTATTCGTCCGCTGCAGTTGGCTGATTATATCGGTCAGCCGGTGGTGCGTGAGCAGATGGAGCTGTTTATCCAGGCAGCCAAAGGCCGTGGTGAAGCGCTGGATCATGTATTGATCTTTGGCCCGCCCGGGCTGGGCAAGACCACGCTGGCGAACATTATTGCCAACGAGATGGGCGTGCAGGTGAAAAGCACCTCCGGGCCGGTACTGGAAAAAGCCGGTGACCTGGCAGCGATGCTGACCAATCTGGAAGCCGGTGATGTGCTCTTCGTTGATGAAATCCATCGTTTGTCGCCGGTAGTGGAAGAGATTCTGTACCCGGCTATGGAAGATTATCAGCTGGATATCATGATCGGTGACGGGCCGGCGGCGCGTTCGATCAAGCTGGACCTGCCCCCCTTTACCCTGGTCGGGGCAACAACCCGGGCGGGGATGTTGACCAATCCCTTGCGTGACCGCTTCGGTATTGTGCAGCGGCTGGAGTTTTATTCGGTGCCGGACCTGGCGGTCATCGTTGGCCGCTCGGCACAGATTCTAGGTATGCAGCTGGATGCAGATGGCGCGTTGGAAGTGGCCAAGCGCTCGCGCGGTACGCCACGCATAGCCAACCGCCTGTTACGTCGGGTACGAGATTTTGCCGAGGTACGCAGTCAGGGTGTGATTACCCAGTCAGTGGCGGATCAGGCGCTGAATTTGCTGAATGTGGACGAGCAGGGCTTTGATCATATGGATCGCCGCCTGCTGCTGGCGATGATCGACAAGTTTGATGGTGGTCCGGTCGGTATTGACAGCCTGGCGGCGGCTATCAGCGAAGAGCGGCATACCATTGAAGATGTGCTGGAGCCTTTCCTGATCCAGCAGGGTTTTATTACCCGTACCCCGCGTGGGCGCATGCTGACCCGGCATGCCTACCAGCACTTCGGGCTCAATATTCCCGGGCGCTTGAGTGATCCGACGGCGGATTTGTTCGACCCGGCTGATGGATGCTGAAAGCCGTAATGCAGCGGTGCACATTTATTTCATTTTTGCGCGGCTCACCCCCTATGCAAAACCATAAACAGGTTCTACATTATGCACGCTGAACAGTCAGGGCAGCCGTTCGCGCTCAAGGCCCGCGTTTATTACGAAGATACCGATGCCGGCGGCATTGTTTACTACGTCAATTACCTGAAGTTCATGGAACGGGCGCGCACTGAACGGTTGCGCAGCCTGGGCTTTGATCAAAGCGTTCTGCAGCGGGAAAACATTATTTTTGTTGTGCACTCGGTATCTGCCAGATATCACGCTTCTGCGCGTCTGGATGATGAACTTGTGATCACTGCCGATGTCTTGGAAGTGAAGCGTGCGAGTGTACGTTTTCGTCAGCAGATCAAGCGGGCTGATGGCACTTTATTATGCGAGGGAGAGGCGCTGGTAGCCTGTGTCAAGGCTGATACCTACCGGCCGCGGCCTTTCCCGCAAGAGTTGGCTGCGGCCTTTCGCCGTGGTATGACGTTGGAATCTGGCGCTGAATGGGGAGACGCGTAGCGTGCAAGCTGAACAAATGTCGATGTGGTATCTGATCGCCAGTGCCAGTGTTCTGGTGCAACTGGTGATGCTCAGCCTGGTATTGGCTTCGATCGTTTCCTGGGTAATGATCTTCCAGCGCATCAGCGCCATTCGCGCCTCCAAACAGGCGTTGGATGAGTTTGAAGACCGCTTCTGGTCTGGCGTTGATCTGTCCAAACTGTATCGTGAAGTGACCGGCAAGCCGGACCCGGACTCAGGGTTGGAGCAGATCTTTCGCGCCGGTTTCAAGGAGTTTTCCCGCATGCGGCAGCAGCCCGGGGTTGATCCGGATGCCGTCATGGATGCGGTGCAGCGTGCCATGCGAGTTGCCATTTCCCGTGAGGAAGAGCGCCTGGAGCAACACTTGCCCTTTTTGGCCACTGTTGGCTCGACCAGTCCTTATGTCGGCTTGTTCGGTACCGTGTGGGGCATCATGAACTCGTTTCGTGGTCTGGCTACCACCCAGCAGGCGACCTTGGCCGCGGTTGCCCCGGGTATTGCCGAAGCCTTGATCGCGACGGCCATAGGTCTGTTCGCAGCAATTCCGGCGGTGATTGCCTATAACCGCTTCTCGTCGCGTTCGGAAATGTTGCTCAGCCGTTACGAGACCTTTGCTGATGAGTTTTCCAGCATCTTGCACCGCCGTGTGCATGCCAGCGACGAGTAGGCGGGAGTAGTTCATGCAGCGAAGAGGACGGCGGCAGAAACGCAAACCGGTAGCCGAGATGAACGTCGTACCTTATATCGACGTCATGCTGGTGCTGCTGGTGATCTTCATGGTGACCGCTCCCATGTTGAACCAGGGTGTCCGTGTTGACCTGCCGCAGGTGAGTAGTGATGCTCTGCCTTCAGATACTGACCAACAGGTGTTGACCCTGTCGGTACTGGCCGATGGCACTTACTACTGGAACCTGGGCGAAGCGGTCGACACTGAAGATCATACGGATAGTGCTGTCAGCCTGGAAGAAATGACGGATGGCGTCAGTCGGGTGATTCGCGCGCGGCCCGATACCCTGGTGTATATCCGCGGTGACCGCCAGGCACATTATGGCCTGGTGGTTGCAGCCATGGCTGCCTTGCAGCAGGCTGGTGTTCCCAATGTTGGTCTGATTACCGAGGCGCCGTGAACACGCACGATCAGCGTCCGCAACCGGTTCCTGCCGGCCGTTACGGGCCGGCGGTACTCAAGGCATTGGGGCTGCACTTGTTGGTCATCCTGATGTTCGGGATTTCGTTCAGCAGTGCTCCAGAGTTTGAGCCGGCGAGACCTATTGTGCAGGCTACTCTGGTGCAGCTGGAATCCAGTAGCCCGGCAATGACGGCGACCGAGCAGCGGATTGCCGGTGAAGCCGAACGAACAGCAGCGCAGCGGCATGAGGCAGAGCAGTTGGCGCGCCAGCAGCGCGAGCAGGAAGAAGCCGCGCAGCGGGCAGAGCAGCAGCGCCGCCAGCAAGCCGAGCGCGAGCGTGAAGCGCAGCAGCAGGAACAGGCCCGCCGTGAAGCCGAACAGCAGGCGCGTGAGCAGGCTGCGGCTGAAGCCCGCCAACGAGAGGCAGAGGCCCAGGCGCGGCGTGAAGCTGAACAACGGGCACAGCGTGAAGCGGCGGAAGCCGAACGCCGTGCAGCCGAGCAGGCGCGCCAACGTGAAGAAGAGGCCCGCCGGCAGGCGGCAGCAGAAGCCGAACGTCGCGAAGCGGCCGAACGCGCACGACGGGAAGCCGAGGCTGAAGCGCGCCGCCAACGTGAAGCGGCAGAAGAGCGGCGGCGGGCACAAGAGGAAGAGCGAGCACGGGCGTTGGCGGAACTTTTGGCCAGCGAAGCGGCCTATCAGCGTGCTCAGGCTGATAGGCACGGTGACCAGGTGGCGGCCAGTTATGATGACCTGATTCGGCGCTATGTCAGTGAACAATGGCGGCGGCCGCCAACGGCCAGAAATGACATGGTGGTAGAAGTGCGTATCAGCATGGTGCCCACCGGGCAGATTACCGATGTGGTGGTAACCCGTTCCAGCGGTGACCCTGGCTTTGACCAGTCGGCTGTACAGGCTGTACGCAACGTTGGCAGTATTCCGGAGATGCAGCAGCTGTCCCGGGAAAATCCGGCAACTTTTGACCGTCTTTATCGTCAGCGTACGCTGCGGTTCAGACCAGAGGACTTGGCATACTGATGAAGATGCAACTGAAAACCTGCTTGCTGGCTCTGTTCAGCCTGTGCTGGTTGCAACTGGCCCTGGCCCAGGATGCGATCGAGATTACCCGTGGTACCGACAAGTCAGTGCCCATTGCCGTCGTGCCGTTTGGCTGGCAGGGCAGCGCCCCGCTGGCCGAGGATATGGCGCAAATCACCGCCAACAACCTGTTCAATACAGGCATGTTTGCCCCTTTGGCACGCAATGTCATGTTGGGTCAGCCGGTGCGCGGCAGCGAGATTTTTGCCCGTGACTGGCGCATGCTGGGTGCTGATTATGTGGTGGTGGGTAATGTTACCCAGGCAGCGGGTGAGGATAACTATAGCCTGACCTACACCCTGTACAGCGTCATCCGTGAACAGGAGCTGCTGACCCGGACCATCAATGGTTCCCGCAGCCAGTTGCGTGATATGGCCCACCGCCTGAGTGATGAGGTGTTTGAAGAGATTACCGGGATCCGTGGTGCCTTCAGTACCAAGTTACTCTATGTCGGTGTTGAGCGATCGTCGGCCTCGGATATGCGTTTCACCCTGAAACGCTCGGACTATGATGGTGCGCGGGCAGTGACGCTGCTACAATCCAGTGAGCCCATTCTGACGCCGTCCTACGCGCCGGATGGCGAGCGCATTGCCTATGTATCTTTCGAGACCGGTCGCCCGCAGATTTTTGTGCATTGGGTGAATACCGGTCGACGGGAAGTGATTACCCGCTTCGAGGGTCTGAACAGCGCGCCGGCCTGGTCGCCCGATGGCAAGAGCCTGGCCTTTGTGCTGTCGCGTGACGGCAACCCGGAAATCTATACCATGAACCTGGAGACCCGGCAGATGCGGCGGGTGACCAACCATTTTGCGATCGATACCGAGCCTTTCTGGAAAGACAACAACACGCTGGTGTTTACCTCTGACCGTGGCGGCCGGCCACAGATCTACAAGCAGGATTTGCGCACGGGCACGACCGAGCGGCTGACCTTTGTCGGCAACTACAATGCCAATGCCAAATTATCCGTTGATGGACGCACCATGGTGATGGTGCACCGGCAGGACGGATACCGTAATTTTCACATCGCCACGCAGGACTTACGGCGCGGTAATGTGAGAGTTTTAACAGAAACGTCGTTGGATGAATCACCTACTGTTGCACCCAACGGCACTATGTTAATTTATGCTACCCGTCAACAGGGGCGGGGTGTAATCATGCTGGTCTCTACCAACGGTCGCGTGCGTTCGGAAATTCCAACGCAATTCGATGACCTGCGCGTGCCATCATGGTCCCCTTACCTGCCATAGGGCGCACCAACACATATCTTATGGGGTTTTTCAGGAGTCTATGATGCAATTCACTACTTTCGGCAAGTTCGCAGCTCTGATGGTCGCTTTCGGCCTGGTTGTCGGCTGTTCTTCCAAGGGCGCGCAGTCCACTGGCACTGGCGCAGTTGATCCTAACGCAGGCTACAGCTCTACTTCTGGTGCCGGTACTTCCGGTGTCAGCAGCGAAGAAGCAGCACTGCGTGCTATCACTACTTTCTACTTCGAGTTCGACAGCTCAGAACTGAAGCCTGAAGCCATGCGTGCACTGGATGTGCATGCCCGCGACCTGAAATCTTCCGGTCAGCGCGTTGTGCTGGAAGGTCACACTGACGAGCGTGGCACCCGTGAATACAACATGGCTCTTGGCGAGCGTCGTGCGGCTTCCGTACAGCGCTACCTGGTCATGCAGGGTGTGTCTGCCAGCCAGCTGGAACTGGTTTCCTACGGTGAAGAGCGTCCGGCAGCCACTGGCTCCAACGAAGAAGCCTGGGCTCAGAACCGTCGCGTAGAGCTGCGCAAGTAAGGAGTGACATGAGCGTACTCAGGGGAGTTTGTCTGGCTGCCGTACTGGTGCCGTCATTGGCGCTGGCACAGGTACAGGTGGATGATCGTGGGGCCGACAGAGGTTCGCGCTCGACATCGCCCGTCAATACCCCTGCGGTACCTTCGGATGTGTCACCCCAGGGACAACTGCTGCAGCAGATGTATCAGCTGCAGCAGGAGGTCTCCATGCTGCGCGGTATGATGGAAGAGCAGGACCATCGTCTGCGGCGTATGGAAGAAGAGCAGCAGGCGCGTTACGAAGATCTTGATCGTCGGATACAGTCTGGCGCTGCCAGTGCCCCTCAGACTGCTTCTGCCGGTGAGCTCCCGGATGCACCGGTGGTAGATGATGAGCCGCTGGGCGTTGCTGCCGTAGCAGAGCCCGACCCCGAGCGGGAAAAACTCCTTTATGATGCCGCCTTTGATCTCGTCAGGCAGCGTCAATTTACTCAGGCTATTGCCGCTTACACAGCCTTCTTGCGCCGTTATCCGGAGAGTGACTATGCCGGCAATGCGCAATACTGGTTAGGTGAACTTTATCTGGCCGAGTCTGACCTGGAGGCCTCTGAACAGGCTTTTCAGCGCGTTCTGAGTCGCTATCCCGGTCACCGTAAGGAAGCGGATACCCTCTACAAACTGGGTGATGTTGAGCGTCGTCGGGAGAATCATGCCCGTGCACGCGAATGGTATCAGCGGGTGCTGGCTGACCACCCCAACAGTTCTGCGGCACAGCTTGCCCGGCGTGACCTCAATACGCTGAACTGATCCTGTCTGTCTTTTCTCATTGTCTCGGTTAAACTACCCGCCTGTTCACACAGGGTCGGGATTTGCCTGGCCTGACGAAGGGGCCTCTGCCTGTTACGCAGTGTTGCCCGGTAACTGACCTATGACTACTGAACTGTCTTCGACACTCCGGATTACGGAGATTTTCTATTCCCTGCAGGGTGAAAGCCGCACCATAGGGCTGCCAACGGTATTTGTGCGCCTGACCGGGTGCCCGCTGCGGTGCCAGTACTGCGACAGTGCCTATGCCTTTAGCGGCGGTGAGAGCCTGACCTTGCAAGCTATTCTTGACCAGGTTGCCGCCTATCAGCCCCGCTACGTGTGCGTCACCGGTGGCGAGCCGTTGGCGCAGCCTGGCTGCCTGACATTGCTGGGGTTGCTGTGCGATGCTGGCTACGAGGTGTCTCTGGAGACCAGTGGTGCACTGGATGTCAGTGCGGTGGATCCGCGGGTCAGTCGGGTAGTGGACCTGAAAACCCCAGGGTCGGCCGAAGTGGGTCGTAATCTGTACGGCAATATCGCCTTGCTCGGCCCGCAGGATCAGGTCAAATTTGTGCTTTGCAGTCGAGCAGATTACGACTGGGCGCGCTTCAAGCTGGATGAGTATGCACTGGCTGATCGGGTGGGTGAGGTGCTGTTCTCGCCGAGTCATGCTGAGCTGGATGCACGTGAGCTGGCAGACTGGATAGTGGCGGACAATCTGCCGGTGCGCTTCCAGCTGCAATTGCATAAATACCTGTGGAATGATCAGCCGGGGCATTGAGATGACAGCGCAGAAAAAAGCCGTGGTACTGCTCTCTGGTGGCCTGGATTCGGCCACGGTATTGGCGATGGCGCAGGCCGAGGGTTATGCCTGTTACAGCATGAGTTTTGATTACGGGCAGCGCCATCGGGCCGAACTGGCGGCGGCCGAGCGGATCGCCCGGCATGCTGCAGTGGTCGAGCATAAGGTCATTGGTCTGGATCTTGACGGTATGGGCGGCTCGGCGCTGACCGATGCGACCATTGCCGTGCCGGAAACACCGCAAGAGGGTATTCCGGTGACCTATGTGCCGGCGCGCAATACGGTGTTTCTGTCACTGGCTCTGGGCTGGGCCGAGGTGCTTGACGCGCAGGATATCTTTATTGGCGTCAATGCCGTGGATTATTCCGGTTATCCGGATTGCCGGCCTGAGTTTATTCAGGCCTTTGAGCGCGTGGCTAATCTGGCCACGCGGGCAGGCGTGGAAGGCACGCCGTTTCGCATCCAGACGCCACTGCAGATGCTGAGCAAGGCGGATATCATCACGGCGGGTATCGCCCATGGGGTGGATTACAGTCTGACGGTGTCCTGCTACCAGGCTGACGGTGATGGCCGCGCCTGTGGCCGCTGTGACAGCTGTCGCCTGCGCAGTCAGGGCTTT